>NZ_AP025637.1:4042761-4762015 GCF_022846615.1 Roseomonas fluvialis | reverse complement strand
GCCGACCTGAAGGCGCGTTCGCCCGATATCGTCGAGGCCATCCGCACCGACCGCGAGATCAAGAAGCCGACCGAGGACAAGCTGGTCGCCTTCCTGGACGACTTCGCCAAGTCCTTCGGCTGACCTAGGCAGGGCGCGGAGAGCCACAGATGGCGAGCCTCAAGGCGCTGCGCATGCGGATCAACAGCGTGAAGTCCACGCGCAAGATCACGCAGGCGATGAAGATGGTGGCTGCGGCCAAGCTGCGCCGCGCGCAGATGCGTGCCGAGGCGGCGCGCCCCTATGCGGAACGCATGGAGCGCATGCTCGCCTCGCTCGGGGTGGCGGTGGCGAACCAGCCTGACGCGCCGAAGTTGCTGGTGGGCACCGGCGGGGATGCGGTGCATCTGCTGGTGGTGATGTCGGGCGATCGCGGTCTGGCCGGCGCCTTCAACACGAACATCGGGCGCTTCGCCCGCACCCGGATTCGCGAACTGGAAATCCAGGGCAAGACGGTCAAGGTACTGGCCGTCGGGCGCAAGGGTGCCACCTTCCTCAAGCGCGAATTCGGGTCGCGCTTCGTGGGCGAGGTCTCGTTTGCCGGCAAGAAGACGGTGGGCTTCGAGGATGCGGCCGAGGTCGCGGCGACGATCACGCGCATGCTCGAGGATGGCGAGTTCGATGTCTGCTCCCTGCTCTACAACCGCTTCCGCAGCGTGATCTCGCAGATCCCGTCGGAGCAGAAGCTGATCCCGGCCGCGCTGCCGCAGGCCGAAGCCGAGGTCGCGACCGGGCCGCAGGCGCAATACGAATACGAGCCGACCGAGGAAGAGATCCTCGCCGCGCTGCTGCCGCAGAACCTGGCCGTGCAGATCTATCGCGCCGTCCTGGAGACCAATGCCGGCTTCTATGGCAGCCAGATGCAGGCGATGGACAATGCCACGCGCAACGCCGGTGAGATGATCAACAAGCTCACCCTCAACTACAACCGCACCCGCCAGGCCAACATCACCCGTGAGCTGATCGAGATCATCTCTGGAGCGGAGGCATTGTGATGGCGCGTGCACCGAAGAAGAAGTCCGATGCCGCCGAGGCGGCGCCGATCGAGCAGGGGATTGCCATCGTGAAGAACAATGTCGGCAAGGTCACGCAGGTGCTGGGCGCCGTCGTGGACGTGCAGTTCCCGCAGGACCTGCCCAACATCCTGAACGCGCTGACCGTCAAGATCGGCGATCGCGTCCTGGTGCTGGAAGTGGCGCAGCACCTGGGCGAGCGCACGGTGCGCACCATCGCGATGGACAGCACTGACGGCCTGGTGCGTGGTTCGGAAGTGATCGACACCGGCGCGGGCATCTCGGTGCCGGTCGGCCCCGGCACGCTGGGGCGCATCCTGAACGTGATCGGCGAGCCGATCGACGAGCGTGGCCCGGTGCCGCACGACAAGACCTACACCATTCACCGCGACGCGCCGAAGTTCGACGAGCAGGCGACCGCGGCCGAGATCCTGGTTACCGGCATCAAGGTCATCGACCTGCTGGCGCCTTACCTGAAGGGCGGCAAGATCGGCCTGTTCGGCGGCGCGGGCGTGGGCAAGACCGTGACCATCCAGGAGCTGATCAACAACGTCGCCAAGGGCCATGGCGGCGTTTCGGTCTTCGCCGGCGTGGGTGAGCGCACCCGCGAGGGCAACGACCTGTACCACGAGATGGTCGATGCCGGCGTCATCAAGCTGGGCGAGGGCACGACCGAGGGCTCCAAGGTGGCGCTGGTCTATGGCCAGATGAACGAGCCGCCGGGCGCGCGTGCGCGCGTGGCGCTGTCCGGTCTGTCGATGGCGGAATACTTCCGCGACGAGCAGGGCCAGGACGTGCTGTTCTTCATCGACAACATCTTCCGCTTCACCCAGGCGGGCGCGGAAGTGTCGGCGCTGCTGGGCCGCATCCCGTCGGCGGTGGGCTACCAGCCGACGCTGGCGACCGACATGGGCGCACTGCAGGAACGCATCACCAGCACCAAGAAGGGGTCGATCACCTCGGTGCAGGCGATCTACGTGCCGGCGGACGACTTGACCGACCCGGCGCCGGCGACGTCCTTCGCGCACCTGGACGCCACCACCGTGCTGAACCGGTCGATCGCTGAGCTCGGTATCTTCCCGGCGGTGGACCCGCTCGACTCGACCTCGCGCGCCATGGACCCGCGCATCGTCGGCGACGAGCACTACAACACCGCCCGCGAAGTGCAGAAGATCCTGCAGACCTACAAGTCGCTGCAGGACATCATCGCCATCCTGGGCATGGACGAACTGTCGGAAGAGGACAAGCTGGTGGTGGCGCGCGCGCGCAAGATCCAGCGCTTCCTGTCGCAGCCCTTCCATGTCGCGGAAGTCTTCACCGGCACGCCGGGCGTGTTCTGCAAGCTGGAGGACACGATCCGCTCCTTCGCCGGTATCGTGAAGGGCGAGTTCGATCACCTGCCGGAAGCCGCCTTCTACATGGTCGGCACGATTGAAGAAGCCGTTAAGAAGGCGGAAGGACTGAAGGCGGCCGCGTAGACGGCTTCTTCAATCGAGAGTCTTTGTTTGGCCCTCAGACGCCGGGCGGCGGCCATCCGGCCGCCTTGGCTTTCGCCGCAAGGCTGGCGCGCTGGAGGGTGAAGGTTTGTGGGCGGCGCCGGCCGCTGTGCGGCCGGATCCTGTGATGGCGCGCCAGGCTGGTGCGGGCGCGCTGGGTGTGATGGTGGTGGGCGCGCGTGGCGCCCGTTGACGTAGGGGTTTGCACGGATGGCCACCTTCCAGCTCGAATTCGTCTCCCCGGAGAAGCTGCTGCTCTCGCGCCCGGTCGAGATGGCGCTGCTGCCCGCCGCCGATGGCCAGATGGGCGTGCTGCCCGGCCACGCGCCGATGATCGTCGCGCTGCGTGGCGGCGTTATCTCGGTGCACGAGGGCGGGACCGAAACCGATGCCCTGTTCGTGCCCGGCGGCTTCGCCGAGATCGCCCCAACCCGCGTCACCATCCTGGCGGATGAAGCGACGCCGGTTGAGCAGCTCTCGCGTGCTGAGGCCGAGCAGCGAATCGCCGCTGCCGAAAAGGCGCTGGCCGAACTGAACGCCGAGGGCACCACGCCCGAGCGGCGCGAGACGGCCATGGACCGCGTGCTGGCGGCGCGGGCGATGCTCGCGGCCGCGCAGGCAGCCTGAACGCGTCCTGGCCGGGCGCCGGGCCCGCGCGCATTCACGGCGTCCAGCCTGGCGGGACGACCCGGGATCGGACGGTCCCTACCAGGATGCTCGGAGTCCGCAGCACGGCGTTTTCGGAAGGGATGCGGGTACCGCGCGACGCGGCGGCGTCGTTGCGCCCGGTCTTCGCGCGCCACGGCGTCCCGTGCCAGCGCCGCCTTGAAACTGCCATGTGGGCAACGAAGATTGGCCGCGGAGGCACGCCTGCGAGCCGCCCCGCCCGCCTGAGGGAGTTCCCATGAAGCACTGGCATATCGACGAGGTGGGCTGGGACCGCTTCGACCCCACGAAGGTCGACCCCGAGATCGTGCCGCTGGTGAAGGCCGCCGCGATGGTCGAGCGCAACGCGGCGGATTACGTCACCTACCTCACGCGCGTTTTCCGCGACGACCCCGACTTCCAGGCGGCGGCGGAACACTGGGGCGTGGAGGAAACCCAGCATGGCGACGCGCTCGGCCGCTGGGGCGAATTGGCCGATCCGGGCTGGGACTTCGCGGCGGCCTTCGCGCGCTACCGCGCCGGCTACCAGGTGCAGCTCAACGCCGATGCGTCGATCCGCGGGTCGCGCAGCGGGGAGTTGATTGCGCGCTGCATGGTCGAGACCGGGACCTCGTCCTACTACACCGCGCTGGCGGAGGCGACGGCGGAACCCGCGCTGAAGCAGGTGTGCAAGCTGATCGCCGCCGATGAGTACCGGCACTTCAAGCTGTTCTACGACCACCTCAAGCGCTACCTCGCGCGCGAGAACCTGTCCTTTCCGCGCCGTCTGCGCGTGGCGCTCGGCCGCATCGGCGAAAGCGAGGACGACGAGCTCGCCTTCGCCTTCCACTGCGGCAACGAGCCCGAGGGCACGCCCTATGACCACGACCGCTGCATCAGCGGCTACATGGGCCGGGCGATGGGCTTCTACCGCTTCCATCACATCGAGCGCGGCATGGGCATGATCTTCAAGTCGATCGGCCTGGAACCGCGTGGGCGCATGGCGGACATCGCCGCCAAGGGCGCTTGGCGGCTGCTGCAGTGGCGGCGCGAGCGCTACCGCCAGGCGCTGAAGCGGGCGGTGAACGAGAACGCGGCGGTGTCTGCCAAGGCGGCGTGACGCGGGCTCGGCGCTGCTTCGGCTCCAGTTGAGGTCTGCTCTCCGGCGTGCGGGTTGATGGCGATGACCGCGGCATCGTGCTGCGGGTCCTCGTCCTCCGCGGCGTCGTGCGGCGGCGGCGCGCCGGTTGAGGCGCAGACCCTCCGGTAGCGGTGGCGTGGCATCGCCTCGTCGAAGTCGAGCACCGGGACCGCGATACGTCGCGCCTCGGCGGCGTAGAAGCGGAATGTTCGGTCGCTGCCCGCATCCTGGACAGCGTCGGTCCTGGCGGCGCGCAACGGGCGCCGCTGGCATGTCGGCGGTGTCCCAGCGCGGCAGGGCGCCGGGCTGGCTGCGCCGCGATTCGCCGCCGTGTAAGCCGAAGCCCGCACGATCGGGCGCGCGAGGCGTTTGTGCGCGCGATCGGCCGATATCGCGACCTCCCGCAGGATCTGGCTGACCGGCGACGTCGCGCGGCACCCGCCCGACGTGCGCGAGTGTCGGCACCCGCAGCCGCAGGGTCGTCGCACCCATGGCGCAGGCCGCCCTGGCGCCGGTCCAACCGCCATCCCGCCTTGGGCTTACGAACCGGCAACCTTCCGGCGATTCGGACCCGGCACGGGTCGAATCGCCCGGACCCGACGAACTCCCCTGGCCGCTTTCCTGGCATTCCAGGTGGTTTGAGAAAAAAATTCGGGCGCGATGCAGTTTTCCCTTTGCGCGCGGAACCGTCGGGCCTATACGGCGCGCCTAGACGCAGTACGCACGTGCCTCTGGCCCCCGGCCCCAACCCGGCCAAAGGGTTTACGCAACGACGTCAAGCGTTCTGGCAACCCCGTTCGGCATCGTGCCGGGCGGCTCACTTGGTCGCTGGTTCGTTCGACCGTTTCGTCAACCTAGGGCCGTCGCCTGGACAGGCGGCCCACCGGAGCCTGGAAAGGTGCGGCGATGACCCCGAAGATCGCTGAGTATCTGCGCGACCACGCGCCTGCGACCCCGTGCCTCGTCCTCGACGTGGACCGCGTGGAGCAGAATTACCGTCGGCTCAAGGCCGCGCTGCCGCTCGCGCGCGTGTACTACGCCGTGAAGGCCAATCCGGCGGCGCCGATCCTGCAGCGGCTGACGGGCCTCGGTTCGTCCTTCGACGCCGCGTCGTTCGAGGAGATCGAGGCGTGCCTCGCCGCTGGCGCGCAGCCGGGCGCGATCTCCTATGGCAACACCGTGAAGAAGGTCTCGGCCATTCGTGCGGCGCACGAGGCCGGCGTGACGATGTTCGCCTTCGACAGCGAGGCGGAGTTGCTCAAGATCGCCCGCAACGCGCCGGGCGCGCGCGTCTATTGCCGCATCCTGGTGAAGAACGAGGGCGCGGAATGGCCGCTGTCGCGCAAGTTCGGCTGCGAGCTGGACATGGCGCGCGACCTGATGGTGCAGGCGGGCGAGCTCGGCCTCGATCCCTACGGCATCTCCTTCCATGTCGGCAGCCAGCAGACCAGCACGGCGGCCTATGAAGGGGCGATCGCGCGCGTGGCCATGCTGTTCACCGACCTCAAGGAGGCCGGGGTGAAGCTGCGCATGGTCAACCTGGGCGGCGGCTATCCGGTGCGCTACCGCGCCGAGGTTCCGGGCATCGATGATTTCGGCACCGCCATCATGGGCGCCATGACGCAGCATTTCGGCAACGACCTGCCCGAGATGCTGATCGAACCCGGCCGCTTCATGGTGGGTGATGCCGGCGTGGTGTCGTCCGAGGTCGTGCTCGTCTCCCGCAAGGGCAAGGACGATCCGGTGCGCTGGGTCTACCTGGATATAGGGCGTTTCGGCGGCCTGGCCGAAACCGAGGGCGAGGCGATCAAGTACGCCTTCCGGACGCCGCATGACGGCGGCGCAGACGGGCCGGTGACGATCGCGGGGCCAACCTGCGACAGCACCGACACGCTGTACGAGAAGTCGAACTACCGCCTGCCGATGGCGCTGGATTGCGGGGATCGGGTCGAACTGCTCTCGACCGGGGCCTATGTCACGACCTATGCGGCGCAGGGCTTCAACGGGTTCCGGCCGCTGGCGGAGCACTATATCTAGCCCTCGAACGGCGGGAGGCGGCCATCCGGCCGCCTTGCCTTCGCGCCACGCACGGGTGCGCGTGGCGCGGCTGAAGGTCTGGGCGCGGTCGCGCTTTGCGCTGGCGGATCACTGCGTGATCCGCTTTGCGGCCCTCAGACGCCAGGCGGGCCGCATCCGCGGCCCTTGGCTTCGCGCCAAGCGCTGCTGCGCTGGCTGCGGCTGATGGTCTGGGCGCGGTCGCGCTTTGCGCGCGCGGATCGCTGCGCGATCCGTTGTGGAGCCCTCGGGTGCCGAGGGCGGCTTTCGGCGGCTGGGATGTGCGACATGCATGTGCTGCCAGACGACGCTGACGGTCTGGGCGAGGTCCGCCGCCGCGGGCTCGCGCCGCAATTGCGCGGCTTGGCCTCAGCGACCCTTACCGCAGCCACGGCGGGCGCGACGCCGGCAGGCGGTGCGGCATCAGCGACTTCGCCCGACATTTTTCCTTCCCACAATCCCGTGCGCCGCATAAGGTGCGGTCATGGACAGCATAGACCGGAACATATTGGTCGCGCTGCAGCATGACGGGGCTGCAGGCCTTGCGGAGCTCGCCAAGGTCGCCGGGCTTTCCGTCTCCGCCACCGCGGAACGGGTGAAGCGGCTCGAGGAACGCGGCACCATCCGCGGCTGGCGTGCCGATCTCGCCCCCGCGGCCGTGGGGTGCCCGCTGCTCGCCTGGGTTTTCGTCGCGCTGCGGCCGACCACCGCCGACGCAAAGTTCCGCGAGGCACTGCTGCCGCATGAATCGGTGCTGGAATGCCATGCCGTCTCCGGTGCGTGGTCTTACATGCTGAAGCTGCGGGTGGCCGGGCTGGTGGAGCTCGAAGCGTTCGTCTCCGGCGAGTTGCGTCGCCGCGGCGTGGAACGCAGCGAAACGGTGCTGGCCCTGGCCACGCTCAAGGAAACTGCCATCCTGCCCGTGGCACCGGCGGACGACGACGAAGAGTGACGCGGGGCGGCCTGCTGGTGCAGGCTACGTGCATGAGCCGCCGCCAGCTCGAGGTCACGCCCGACCTGCTGCTCCGCGCCTATGGCGCTGGGGTGTTCCCGATGGCCGAGAGCCGGCAGTCGGACCGCCTGTATTGGCTCGACCCCGCCTTGCGTGGCGTGCTGCCGATCGACGAGGGCTTCCATCTGCCACGGCGGCTGCGGCGCACGGCGCTGTCGGCGCGCTTCACGGTCAGCGCTGACCGCGACTTCATGGGCGTGATCCGTGGCTGCGCCGAACCTGCCCCCGGCCGGATGGACACCTGGATCAACCCCCAGATCGAATCGCTGTTCGGCGCGCTGCACGAACGCCACGCGGCCCATTCGGTCGAGACCTGGCAGGATGGGCGGCTGGTCGGCGGGTTGTACGGCGTGGCCCTCGGTGGCGCCTTCTTCGGGGAGAGCATGTTTTCGCGCGTGACGGATGCGTCGAAGGTCGCGCTGGTGCACCTGGTGGCACGGCTGCGGCTGTGCGGCTTCGTGCTGCTGGACACGCAGTTCCTGACCACCCACCTGGCGCGCTTCGGTGCGCTGGAGATCCCGAAGGCCGAGTACAAGCGGCGGCTGGCCGATGCGCTTGAGGTGCCCGCGCGCTGGCATGCCGAGATGCCGGGGGAGGTGGTGGCGGAGGAGATCCGGGCGCTGCGCGAGGGCGGCTGAGGCGCGGTGGTCAGCCGTGCCATTCCGCGAGTTCGACGGTGACGCCCTCGGGCCCGTCGATGAAGACCAGCTTGCGGGCGTGGAAATCCATGATGGCATTGCGGGTCTTGAAGCCGGCGGCTTCCAGCTTCGCGACCTCCTCCGCTACATCGTCCACCGCGAAGCAGATGTGGTTCATGCCGAGCTTCGCGAGGTTGCGGATCTGCGGGTCGGGCACCGGGTCCGGGTGGCGGTAGTGCAGCAGCTGGATCTCGGTGCGCGGCATGACGTTCTCCAGCACCAGGGTGACGTGGTCGGCCTCGATGCCGGGCACGCCCATGTAGGTGTCGAAGGGCTCGCCCTTGATCACCACGGCGATGGCTTTGCGGAAGCCGAGCACGGCGAAGAAGGCGCGGGCGCGGTCGAGATCGCGCACGACGATGGTCAGGTGGTCGAAGTTGCGCAGCATGGCGCTCTCTCCCGGCGCGGCATACCCGGCATCTGAGCACGAACCGCGGACGTCGCGGAACGATTGCGCGAGCCAACGGGGGCGCGTCGTGGAAGCGCCAGGTGAAGCCGTGCTGCATGTCCTCGGACAACTTCGCCCGGCCTCGACGCCCCCTTCATCGCGAATACCATGCGCACCGGGTCGCAGGCTTAAGCGATCGCGGTATTCGGCTTGGTCACGGGATGAGATGACGTGGATACAACCGAATACGGCGAGGCGACGCGGGAGGGCTCAGTCCCTGCCGTTGCGCCGTTCGCGCATCCACAACTCACGCCAGATGGCGACTGCCAATGTCACACATACCGCCAGGATCATGAGGATGAGACTGTACGGCATGCCCCGACCACCGTGCGGACCCACGTAGCTGGCAATGCTGACTGACGCGAGCAGCGCGGAAAGCCCAACAAACAGAAGGAAAATACCCCCCAACTGACGTGACTCGGCTGACGCGAAAGGATTGCCCGGGTGCGTACCGTTCCAGCGGGCCCGCGCCACCCGATCCCCGCCGGCGAGGCGCAGCGTCCGATACGCCAGGACCGTCATTATTAGACCTGGCACAATCGCAAACAAAAAATAGACCGTTAAGAAAAACAGAAGCCCACCATAGGGACTCGATCGAGCATCAAACAATATCACATCAAGCCGGAAGAAGAATGAAATAAGCGCCACAAGAAGTCCAGCGCTCGACCAAGCTGAAGCCCCTCTTCAAACCGTTCGCGCCACTGCGCGGCCCAACCGCTCATTTCCCGGCTCTGACAGAGGGTCGCCGGCGACTAACGTAAAGCAGCCGCGACCGTGGGCGCCAACATGAAGCGCGCGCTGCTACCGGATCAGCCCGCTCATCGGGCTCGACGCATCCGCCTGGTAGTTCACCGGCATCCGCCCCGCGAGGAACGCATTCCGCCCGGCCTCGACCGCCGCCTTCATCGCCAACGCCATGCGGACCGGGTCGCGGGCATGGGCAATCGCGGAATTCAGCAGCACCGCATCGCAGCCCAGTTCCATGGCCTTCGCCGCATCCGACGCTGTGCCGATGCCCGCATCGACCAGCACCGGGACCTTCGCCTGCTGCTTGATCGACCGGATCATGAAGGGGTTGGTCAGCCCCAGCCCCGAGCCGATCGGCGCACCCAGCGGCATGATCGCCACGCAGCCGAGGTCTTCCAGCTTGCGCGCGGCCACGGGGTCGTCGGCGCAATAGACCATCACCTCGAACCCATCGGCGATCAGCGCCTTCGCGGCCTCCAGCGTGCCTTCCATGTCCGGGTAGAGGAAAGGCGGCGGGCCGAGCACCTCCAGCTTCACCAGGTTCCACCCGCCCGCCTCGCGCGCCAGGCGCAGCGTGCGCACGGCGTCGTTCGCGGTGTGGCAGCCGGCGGTGTTGGGCAGGTAGGTGTAGCGCGTGGGGGGCACGAAATCCTGCAGCATGGGCGCCGAAGGATCGGACAGGTTCACCCGGCGCACGGCGACGGTGACGATCTCGGCGCCCGAGGCTTCGATCGCGGCCGCGGTTTCCTCGAGCGACTTGTACCGCCCGGTGCCCACGATCAGACGGGACCGGAAGCGCCGGCCCGCGACCTCCCAGGAGTCGTCCGCGACGGGGGTGGTGTCCATGGTCAGCCTCCGCCGATGAAGTGCACGATCTCGAGCCGGTCGCCCGGGCCGAGCGCCACGCTGTCGTAGGTGGAGCGCGGCACGATTTCCTCGTTGCGCTCGACCGCGACCTTGCGGGTGTCGAGGCCGATGGCGCGCAGCAAGGCGGCGACGGTGTCGCCCGGGGCGATGTCGCGGGCTTCCCCGTTCACGGTGATGGCGATGCGGCTGGTCATGCTTCCGCGGAATGTGGCGAAGGCGGGGGGGGGCCGCAAGGCACGTGGGCGCATGGCTGGGGGGCGCCCGCTTGCCCCCCGGAAAGCCCCCGTGCTAGCCCATCCGGCCCTTGCACCGGGAAACGCCCGTGAACCCGCCCCTGATCGCCGTGCTGAACGGCCCGAACCTCAACATGCTCGGCATCCGCGAACCTGAGAAGTACGGGTCCGCGACGCTGGACGACGTGGAGGCGCTCTGCGCCGAGACCGCCGAGGAGTTCGGCCTGGCGATCGACTTCCGCCAGACCAATTCGGAAGGCGAATTGGTGACCTGGGTCCAGGAATGCCGCGGCCGCGCGGCGGGCATCATTATCAACCCGGCCGGCTACACCACCACGTCGATCGCGACGATGGACGCGCTGCTGGCGGTCGGGCTGCCGGTGATCGAGGTACACATTACCAATATCCACCGCCGGGAGGAGTTCCGGCACCACAGCTTCATCTCGAAGGCGGCCGTGGGCGTGATCTGCGGGCTGGGCGTGCAGGGCTACGCGCTGGCCATGCGCGCGATGGCGGACCTGGTCGAGCAGGACGGGGAATGATGGGCAACTTCATCCAATTCGACGCCGCCGCGATCCGCGAGCTGGCGCAAATCCTGCGCGAGACGGACCTCACCGAGATCGAACTGGTGGACAAGGATGCGCGGCTGCGCGTGGTGCGCCAGTCGATCATCGCGGCGCCGGCGGCAACGCAGGTGACCGTGACCGCGCCGGCCGCGGCCGCGCCTGCCGCAGCCGCGATCGTTGCCGAGGCGCTGGACGCCGACCACCCCGGCGCCGTGACCAGCCCCATGGTGGGCGTGGCCTACATGTCGCCCGAACCGGGTGCGGCGCCCTTCGTGACCGTGGGATCGAAGGTCGCGCAAGGCCAGACGCTGCTGCTGATCGAAGCGATGAAGACCTACAACCAGATCAAGGCGACGCGCGCGGGCACCGTCACGCGCATCCTGGTCGAGAGTGGCACGCCGGTCGAATACGGCGAGCCGCTGATGATCGTCGAATAGGTTGTCCTATCCCATGTTCGGCAAGGTGCTGATCGCCAATCGCGGCGAGATCGCGCTCCGTGTCCATCGTGCCTGCCAGGAGATGGGCATCCGCACCGTGGCCGTGCATTCCACCGCCGATGCCACGGCGATGCATGTTCGCCTGGCCGACGAGAGCGTGTGCATCGGCCCGCCGGCGGCGCGCGACAGCTATCTGAACGTCGCGGCGATCCTGTCGGCCGCGACCATCACCGGCGCAGACGCGGTGCATCCGGGCTACGGCTTCCTGAGCGAGAACGCCCGCTTCGCCGAGATGGTCGAGGCGCATGGGCTGAAGTTCATCGGCCCGTCGCCGGACCACATCCGCATGATGGGCGACAAGATCGCCGCGAAGGATGCGATGCGGCGGCTCGATGTGCCGCTGGTGCCGGGGTCGATGGGGGCGCTCGACACCTTCGAGGAAGCGCGCGCGGTCGCCGAGCAGGTGAAATACCCGGTGCTGATCAAGGCGGCCGCCGGTGGCGGCGGGCGTGGCATGAAGGTGGCGCGGTCCGCCGACGAGCTCGAGGAAGCCTGGCGCGTCGCACGCGGCGAGGCCAAGGCCGCCTTCGGCGACGATAGCGTGTACCTGGAAAAATACCTCGACCGCCCGCGGCATATCGAATTGCAGGTGCTGGCCGACACCCATGGCAACGTGGTGCATTTCGGCGAGCGCGACTGCTCGCTGCAGCGCCGCCACCAGAAGCTGGTCGAGGAAGCCGGCAGCCCGGTCCTGACCGGCGCCGAGCGCGATGCGCTGGGCGCACGCGTGACGGCAGGATTGTCGAAGCTCGGCTACCGCAATGCCGGCACGCTGGAATTCCTGTGGCAGGACGGTCAGTTCGCCTTCATCGAGATGAACACCCGCCTGCAGGTCGAACACCCGGTGACCGAGATGGTCTGCGGCATCGACCTGGTGAAGGAACAGATCCGCATCGCGGCGGGCGAACCGCTCGGCTACACGCAGGCGGACATCGCCTTCAGCGGCCACGCGATCGAATGCCGCATCACGGCCGAGGATCCCGACACCTTCGCCCCCAGCCCGGGGCGCGTGAACACCTACCATGCGCCGGGTGGCCTGGGCGTGCGCGTCGATAGCGCGCTGTATTCGGGCTACACCGTGCCGCCGCACTACGACAGCCTGGTGGCGAAGCTGGTGGTGCATGCGCCGTCGCGCCGCGAGGCGATCGGGCGCATGCGCCGTGCGCTGAGCGAGATGGTGGTGGCCGGCATCCGCACCACGCTGCCGCTGCACCAGGCGGTGATGGACGACCCCGAATTCCAATCCGGCGACTACACCATCCATTGGCTGGAACGCTTCGTGGCGGCGCGCCAGGGCTGAACGACTCCCGCGCCGGGGACGACCCCGGCGCGCATCGCGCAACGGTGGGGACGGCCCTGCCACAGGGGGAGACCTGTGATGGGATGGATCTATCTGCTGGGCGCCGGGCTGCTCGAGATCGGCTGGGCGATCGGGCTGAAATACACGCAGGGTTTCACGCGGCCGATGCCGACGGTGCTGACGGTGGCGAGCATGGTCTTCAGCCTCGGCCTGCTGGGCCTGGCGCTGAAGACGCTGCCGCTCGGCACCGCCTATGCGATCTGGACGGGGATCGGGACGGTCGGGACCGTCATCCTCGGCATCCTGCTGTTCGGCGAGGCGGCCACGGCCTTCCGCCTCGCCTGCGTCGGCTTGATCCTGGCCGGGATCGTCGGGTTGAAACTCGCGACCCCGGCGTGATCGCGGGTCAACGCGCCGGGCGCACGCCCATCGCCGTGGTGCGTTCGTCCATGCGGGCTTCGTAGGTGATGCCGCGGCGCGTCGCCCAGAAATTGACGAGCTGGTAGAGCGGGATCATCGCCTGGTGTTCCATGGTCACCAGGCGCACCGCCTCGCGCAGCATAACCTCGCGCCGTTCGTCATCGAGCGTCGCGGCGGCCTGTTCGGTCAGCGTATCCAGCGCGGCGTTCGAGAAGCGCGAGGAATTCGACGCGCCGCGCCGCCGCTCGCGGTCGTAGGTGCCGAAGATGTTGACGAGCATGTACGACGCCTCGCCGGTCACCGAGCCCCAGCCGCCCATGCGCATGTTGAATTCCTGGCGCGAGGTGCGCGCGGAATAGCTTGCCCAGGGCAGCGCCTGCACCTCGGTACGGACTCCGACGCGCGTCCACATCTGCGCCAGCGCCTGGCACGTGCGCGCGTCGTTGGGATAGCGGTCGTTGGGGCAGGATGCGGTGATGCGGAAGCCCTGCGGGTAGCCCGCTTCCGCCAGCAGGCGGCGCGCGCCCTCGGGGTCGTAGGCGGGCACCGGCACGTCGGGGTTGTAGCCGAAGGACCCCGGCGGCAGCCACTGGCCGGTCGGCCGCGCGGTGCCTTCCATGACGCGTTCTGCCAGCGCGGCGCGGTCGATCGCCATCGACATGGCGCGGCGCACGCGCAGGTCGTGGAACGGGTTGCGCGCGAGCGGGCGGCCGTCATTGTCGGTGACGAACAACGGGTTCTCGGCGCGCGAATAGTCCGGGATCATGTAGATCAGGCGCAGGCCCTGGATCTCGAACAGGCTGACGCGCGGTTCGCGGCGCAACCGTGCCAGGTCGGTCGAGGGCACCTGGTCGATCACGTCCACGTCGCCGGCCAGAAGTGCGGCTGTGCGCGAGGCATCGTTGGCGATGAAGCGATAGGACACGCGCGCCCAGGGCTGCGGGCCGGCCCAATAGGCATCGTTGCGGGCGAATTCGGTGCGGTCGCCCGAACGATACGACACCAGGCGATACGGCCCGGTGCCGATGGCGGCGGTGCCGGCATTGTACTGTTCGGTCTCCGCCCCCGTGCCCGCGTGCCGCGAGATGATCTGGATGGAGGCGAGTTCGACCGGCAGCAGCGGATGCGGGGCCGCGGTGTGGAAGCGGATGGTCAGCGGGTCCACCACCTCGACGCGCGTGATGGCGCGGATCAGCCCGGAGAATGTCCCGGGCGAATTGCGCACGGTCGGCACGCGCTCGATCGTGAAGGCGACGTCGTCGGCCGTGAGGTCGCGCCCGTCATGCCACTTCACGCCGGCGCGCAATCGGAATTCCCACAGGGTCGGTTCCACAGCGCGCCACGATTCCGCGAGCATGGGGCGCAGCCGCGCCTGCGCGTCGGTTTCGACCAGCCGGTCGAACATATGCTGCGTCAGGCTGATGTTCGGCGAGGCGTTGTAGAAATGCGGATCGAGCGAGGTGGGCGACCCGCCGATCCCGATGGTGAGGTTCTGTGCCGAGGCATGTGCGGCACCCGCCGCGATCATTGTGCAGGCAAGCAGTGCGCGGTGTGCGGGCAGGCGTGGCATGGCGGTGTCTCCTGGGCGCAGGCGAGGTGGCCGCGAGCCTAGCGGCGGCCAGGGCGTGCTGCTACAACCAACGCCACCAAAGACGACCCGGGAGGCTTGGAATGAAGCGGATCCACCAGCGGCAGGCCGCTGCCGCAAGCGTGTTCGCCACGGCGCTGGTGCTTGGCGCCGCGCCGGCGCTGGCGCAGACCGCGACCATCGCGGTGGGCGCACCGGTCACATCGATCGATCCGCACTACCACCAGCTCTCGCCGAACAACGCGGTCGCGGACATCATCTTCGACCGCCTGGTGAACAACGACCCACAGTCGCGCAACATCCCCGGCCTTGCCACCGAATGGCGCGCGGTCGAACCGACCGTGTGGGAATTCAAGCTGCGGCCCAATGTGCGCTTCCACAACGGCAACGCCTTCACCGCGGAAGACGTGGCCTTCACGCTGGCGCGGCTGCCCAACGTGCCGAACAGCCCGTCATCCTTCGCGGCCTATGCGCGGACCATGACGCGGGTCGAGATCGTGGATCCGCTGACCATCCGCTTCCACACGCCCCAGCCCTATCCACTGCTGCCGCTCGACATGACCAACGTGCGCATCGTCGACAAGGAAACCGCCGAGGGCGCGACCACCGAGGACTTCAACTCGCTGCGCGCCGCCATGGGCACCGGCCCCTATCGTGCGGTGGCGCACCGCAACGGCGACCGCATCGAATTCGAGCGCTGGGACGGCTACTGGGGCGAGCGCGCGCCCTTCCAGCGCGTGAACTACCGCATGGTGACCAACGACGCGGCGCGCACCGCAGCCCTGCTGGCCGGCGACGTGGACCTGATCGACCAGGTGCCGACCTCGGACCTCGCGCGGCTGCGCCAGGACCAGCGCGTGCGCGTGGCCGAGCAGGTTGGGCTGCGGCTGATCTTCCTCGGCCTCGATCACCTGCGCCCGGCCAACGAGAATTCGCCCTTCGTCACCGACAATGACGGCCGTCCGCTCGGTCGCAACCCGCTGGCCGACGTGCGGGTGCGCCGCGCCCTGTCCATGGCGGTCGACCGCCGCGCCATCGTCGAGCGCGTGATGGAAGGCGCGGCGGTGCCGGCCAACCAGTTCCTGCCCGAGGGCGTGTTCGGCCATGTCGGCGACCTGCAGGCGATCCCGTACGACCCGGATGGCGCGCGGCGCCTGCTGGCCGAGGCCGGCTACCCGCAGGGCTTCCGCATCACGCTGAACGGGCCGAACGACCGCTACATCAATGATTCGCGCATCGTGCAGGCGATCGGCCAGATGTGGACGCGCATCGGCGTGCGCACCGCGGTCGAGGCGCAGCCCTGGACCACCTTCGTGGGCCGCGCCGGGCGCAGCGAATACTCCGCCTTCCTGATCGGCTGGGGGTCGAACCCGGATGGGTCGCACCCGCTGCGCAACATCCTGGCGACCGTGAACCGGGACCGCGGCTGGGGTGCGTCGAACCGCGGGCGGTATTCCAATCCGCAGGTCGACGCGATGCTTCTGGAATCACTGTCCGAGCTGAACGAGCCGCGGCGCGGCGAACTGATCGTCGGTGCCATGCGCATCGCGATGCAGGATGTCGCGGTGGTGCCGATCCACATCCAGACCAACATCTGGGCGACGCGCCGCGGTTTCGAATACACCGCGAGCGTGGACGAGGGCACGCTGGCGCAGCGCCTGCGTCCCGCGCCACGCTGAACCCGAAGGAGCGCCGGCGATGACGGTCTACCTCGTGCGGCGCCTGATCCAGGCGCTGTTCGTCGTGCTGGCGATGTCCATCATCGTCTTCGTCGGCATCTACGGGATCGGCGACCCGGTCGAGATCCTGATCAGCCCCGACGCCGACCAGATCGAGCGCGAGCGCGCCGTGGCCGCGCTCGGCCTCGACCTGCCGCTGTGGGAGCAATACCTGGTCTTCCTCGGCAATGCGCTGCAGGGAGATCTGGGGCGATCCTTCGTGTTCAACGAACCCGCGCTGAAGCTGATCCTGCAGCGCATGCCGGCCACCATGGAGCTCGCCTTCGGGGCGATGTTCCTGTCCATCATCATCGGCCTGCCGCTGGGGCTCTATGCCGGGCTGCGCCCGGATTCGCCGGTCAGCAAGGGGATCATGGCGGGCTCCATCCTCGGCTTCTCGCTGCCGACCTTCTGGGTCGGGCTGATGCTGATCATGGTGTTCGCGGTGCAGCTCGGCTGGCTGCCCTCCACCGGGCGCGGGGAGACCTGTTCGATCGGCGGCTTCGTCGGGCTGACATCGTGCAGCGACGGGCTGCAATGGTCGTTCCTGACCATCGACGGGCTGCGGCACATGGCCATGCCGGCGCTGAATCTGGCGCTGTTCAAGATCAGCCTGGTGATCCGCCTGACCCGCGCAGGCGTGCGTGAAACCATGCTGATGGACTACGTGAAGTTTGCCCGCGCGAAGGGGCTTTCGCCGGCGCGCGTGACCTTCGTGCACGTGTTCAAGAACATCCTGATCCCGGTGGTGACCGTGGTCGGGCTGGAGCTGGGGTCCACCATCGCGTTCAGCGTGGTGACCGAGAGCATCTTCGCCTGGCCGGGCATGGGCAAGCTGATCATCGACAGCATCAACGTGCTCGATCGGCCGGTCATCGTGGCCTACCTGATGATCATCGTGCTGCTGTTCATCACCATCAACCTGATCGTGGACCTGACCTACTCGATGCTGGATCCGCGCGTGAGGCTGGAGACCAAGGGCACATGAGCGATGTCGCGCTGAAGGGGGCGCCGGCGAGCGCGCCGGTGCCCGCCAGGGTCGAGACGCCCTTCCGGCGCTTCGTCTCGGAATTCTGTGAATCCAAGGTGGCGGTGGGCGGGGCGATCGTCTTCGCCGCCATCGCGCTGATCGCGATCTTCGCGCCCTGGATCGCGCCGCAGAATCCCTATGACCTCGCGCAGCTCGACATCATGGACGGGCGCATGGAGCCTGGCACGGTGGGCGGGGCGGGCTTCACCTACTGGCTCGGCACCGACGACCAGGGCCGCGACATGATGTCGGGCATCATGTACGGGCTGCGTATCTCGCTGATGGTGGGCGCGGGCTCCGCGCTGATCGCCTGCGTGGTGGGCGCGTCGCTCGGGCTGCTCGCCGCCTATGCCGGCAAGAAGACCGACACGGTCATCATGCGCCTGGTCGACCTGCAGCTGTCCTTTCCGTCGATCCTGGTGGCGCTGATGATCCTGGCCTTCCTGGGCAAGGGCATCATGAACGTGGTCATCGCGCTGGTGATCGTGGAATGGGCGTATTATGCGCGCACCGTGCGCGGCACAGCGCTGGTGGAACGCCGGCGCGAATACATCGAGGCGGCGCAGTGCCTGGCGCTGCCCACGCACCGCATCCTGTTCCGCCACCTGCTGCCGAACTGCCTGCCGCCGCTGATCGTGGTGGCCACCATGCAGGTGGCGCGCGCCATCGCGCTGGAAGCCACGCTGTCGTTCCTGGGCCTCGGCGTGCCGATCACCGAGCCGTCGCTTGGCCTGCTGATCGCGAACGGCTACGAGTACATGCTGTCGGGCAAGTACTGGATTTCCTTCTATCCGGGCATCGCCCTGCTCATCACCATCGTGTCGATCAACCTGATGGGCGACCAGTTGCGCGACGTGCTGAATCCCAGGCTCAAGAAATGAGGCCTCGAACGCCGGCCGCCGGCTCCGCCGGCTTGGCTTTCGCGCCGACGTATTGTTGCGCTGACGCGGTGTTTGTCCTGCGCGCGCCGGCCGCTGTGCGGCCGGATTCGAGGAGCTGGAACCAGTGACCTCCGCACCGACGCTGGAGGTCCGCAACCTCCAGACCCACTTCTTCACCCGCGCGGGCGTGGTGAAGGCGGTGGACGATGTCTCCTTCACCGTGCGCCGCGGCAAGGTCCTGGGCCTGGTCGGCGAATCCGGATCGGGCAAGTCGGTCACTGGCTTCTCGATCATCGGGCTGGTGGATGCGCCCGGGCGCATCGCCGGCGGGTCCATCCTGTTCCAGGGCCGTGACCTCGCGAAGCTGAGCGAGGAGGAGATGCGCGACCTGCGGGGCAACCGCATCGCGATGATCTTCCAGGACCCGATGATGACGCTGAACCCGGTCCTGCGCATCGACACGCAGATGATCGAGACGGTGCAGGCGCATCGGAAGGTCAGCCACGAAGCCGCGCGGCAGCGCGCGCGCGACACGCTCGGCATGGTGGGCATCCCCTCGCCGGACGAACGGCTCAAGGCCTATCCGCACCAGTTCTCGGGTGGCATGCGCCAGCGTGTCGCGATCGCCATCGCGCTGCTGCACGAACCGGAACTCATCATCGCCGACGAACCCACCACCGCGCTCGACGTGACCATCCAGGGGCAGATCCTGGCGGAGGTGCAGAAGCTGGCCGAGACCACCGGCACCTCGCTCATTTGGATCACGCACGACCTGTCGGTCGTGGCCGGCCTCGCGGACGACATTGCCGTGATGTATGCCGGGCGCATCGTCGAGAAAGGCACGGTCGCGGAAGTGCTCGACCGTCCGCTACATCCCTATACCGCCGGGCTGATCGGCTCCGTGCCGTCGCGCAACAAGCGCGGCGAGCCGCTGCGGCAGATCCCGGGCATGACGCCCTCCCTGCTGAACCTGCCGCCCGGTTGCGCCTTCCGTTCGCGTTGCCCGCGCGCCGCCGCCCCCTGCATGGCCGAACCCGAAATGCGCGAAATCCTCCCGCAGCGCGAAGCACGCTGCTTCCTGCCGCTGACGTCGGATGCGGAGCAGGCGGCATGAGCGCAGCACTCGATGCCGGGTCGCCGATGGTGGAACTGCGCGGCATCTCGCGCCGGTTTGAGAAGAAGCTCGACTTCGCGGGCAAGATCGCGCGCAAGCTCGGCGCGCCGGTGCGCGAGGAAGTGGTCCACGCGGTCGACCAGGTGGACCTGACCATCCGCAAGGGCGAGGTGGTGGGCCTGGTCGGCGAATCCGGCTGCGGCAAGTCCACGCTCGGGCGCATGGTGGCGGGCATCCTGCCGCCATCGGACGGCGTGATCATGCGCAACGGCACCGACATCCTGTCCCGCAACAACGCCGCGGCGCGGGAGATGAAGCTGCGCACGCAGATGATCTTCCAGGACCCCTACGCGTCGCTCAACCCGCGCATGCGCGTGGCGGACATCGTGGGCGAGGCGCCGCTGGTGCATGGCATCGTCACGCGCGCGGGCTACGAATCCTACGTCGACGAACAGATGCGCCGCGCGGGTCTCGACCCCGCCTTCAAGCGGCGCTACCCGCACCAGTTCTCGGGCGGGCAGCGCCAGCGCATCGGGATCGCGCGCGCGCTCGCGGTGAAGCCAGACTTCATCGTCTGCGACGAGGCGGTGGCCGCCCTGGATGTCTCGATCCAGGCGCAGATCCTCAACCTGTTCATACGGCTGCGGACGGAACTCGACCTCACCTACCTGTTCATCAGCCACGACCTGGGCGTAGTCGAGCACATCTCGGACCGCGTCGTGATCATGTATCTCGGCCGCGTGGTCGAGGAAGCGCCATCCGAGACGGTCTTCGCGCGCCCGAACCACCCCTACACGCAGTCGCTGCTGGCCTCGGTCCCGCGCATCGAGAGCCGCAAGCGCGCCTTCTCGGTGGTGAAGGGGGAAATCCCGTCGCCGCTCAACCCGCCGCCGGGCTGCCATTTCCATCCGCGCTGCCCGCATGCGATGGAACGCTGCAGGGTGGAGGTGCCGGTGCTGCGCGAAGTGGCGCCGGGGCAGCGCAGCGCCTGCCATCTGAACGACAGTCGCTGACGCTGCGTTTTCGCGACGCGGCAGGCCCCGTGTGTCCGCTGCTCGCGCGGCGGTGCCCACACTTCGCACGTCGGGCTGTGCGCACCGCGCGAGGCATGGCCGTTTCTTCACGGATTCATTGTAGCCCGCCTGCCCCGCGTTGCGTTAACTGGCGAGCTCATGAACATCTTCCAGCACATCGCCCGGTTCGACCCGCGGTTCGCGCCGACCTGCGTCTTCGACATCGGGGCGAATATCGGCCAGACCGTCGGCCAGATACGGCGCGCCTGGCCCAGTGTTCTTGTCCATGCCTTCGAGCCGATCAGCAGCACCTTCGCGAAGCTCGAGGAGAACACTGCGGACGACGCGGCGCTGGTGCGCCATCGGCTGGCCTTCGGCAGCCGTGCCTGCCGCGCCGTCATGCATGCCGAACCGCAGGGTCTGTTGAATCGTATCGTCGGCACCGGCAGTCGCAAGCCACCGGGCCGTGGCCCAACCGAGGAAGTCGAGGTCGTCATGGGCGACGCCTTCTGCGCCGCACAGGGCATCACCGACATCGGCATGCTGAAGGTCGACACCGAGGGTCATGACCTCGAAGTCCTGGTCGGCTTCCGTGAGATGCTGGCGGCCCGGCGCATCACCTATGTCGAGGTGGAATGCGCGATCGCGCCCGACAACGCCATGCATGTCCCGTTGTCGCGCCTGTCGGACTTCCTGTTCGCCTTCGGCTACGGCCTGTACAATCTGTATCCGGGCATTCGCCGCAATCTGAACACCAACAAGCCGGAACGCGGCATGTGGTACGGCAACGCTGTATTCGTGGCCGAAGCCTGGCCCGACAACGCCGAGTACGCCTGACCCGCCGCGTCGATGTGTCGTCAGCGGTGCCGCGTCAGCGCGGCCGCGCCGCCATCGCGAAGCCCAGCAGCGCCAGGCCCCCGACCGCCGTCAGCAGCCACGGCACCGCCGCATAGCCGCCCAGACCATCCCACAGCAGCGCCAGCAGCAGCGGCGCGGCGGTGCGCGGCAGCATCGCGATGGCCGACAGGGCGCCGGTGACCGCGCCGTAGCCCTCGCGACCCAGGATCTCGGCCGTGCCGGCCGCGCGGACGATGGTCATGAGCCCATCCGCGACCGCCCAGCACAGGACGAAGGCGATGGTCAGCGCCAGGCTGCTCGGCGCCACCGCCAGCGCCAGCATTCCGACAGGCACCAGCCCTGACGCCAGCAGCCCCACGCTGCGCATGGTGGCGGCCCGCCCCGCGGCGAACAGGAGGCCCCGCGCCACGACCTGCGCGGGGCCGTGCGCCGCGGCCAGCAGCAGCACCGTCGCCTCGGGCCAGCCGCGTTCGCGCAGCAGCGGGATCAGGTGCGCACCCAGGCCCGTGGCGATGAAGGCATGCGCGGCGAAGCACAGCGCGAGGCCCGCGAAGGCTGGCTGCCGCAGCCGCGTGCGCAGAGGGATCCGCGTGGCGGCGGCGGCCAGCCCGGGCGCGGGGCGGCGCGCATGGCGTAGCATCAGCACCGTGATCACCGCCGATGCGCCCTGCAGGGCGGCCAGCGCCTGCAGCGCTCCGCGCCAGCCCAGGGCGTGGATCAGCCATTCGCTGAACGGCAGGAAGACGGTGCCGGTCAGCCCCGTGACGAAGCTGATGATGGTGATGGTGCGTGTCGCGTCCCGCGCTTCGGCCACCACCACCGCCATCGCGATTCCCCACAGCCCGATCGCCTGCGCGACCCCGATGCCGATCCAGATCGCGAAGAAGACGACGGGGTGCGCCACCAGGCTCCAGGCCACCAGCAGCGCGGCGGCCGCGATGGTGCCGGCCGTCATCATGCCATGCGGGCCGTGCCGGTCGAACCACCGCCCCGCCGGCGCGGCCGCGAGGCCCGAGGCCAGCAGCCCGCAGGTATAGGCGGCGTTGATCAGCACGCGCGACCAGCCGAGTTCGGCCTCCATCGGGGCAACCATCAACGGGAAGGGCGTGAACAGCGTGCCCCAGCCGATCAGCTGGGTGCTCGCCATGCCCCAGACCAGCGCGCGGTCGGACAGGCCGCGGCCGCTCACACCGTGAACTGCTCCGCGATGATGCGCTCCGACAGGCCGTGGTCGGGGTCGAACAGCAGCGTGAGGGAGACGTCGCGCGCCTCGCGCACCTCGACACGGCGCACGTCGCGCACCTCGGTGTAGTCGGCCACCGCGGCGACCGGGCGCTTGTCGGGTTCCAGGATCTCGAACACCACCTCGACATCGGCGGGCAGCAGCGCGCCGCGCCAGCGCCGGGGCCGGAAGGCCGAGATCGGCGTCAGCGGCAGCAGGTTCGCCCCAAGTGGGACGATCGGCCCATGCGCCGACAGGTTGTAGGCGGTACTGCCGGCGGGCGTGCTGATCAGGATGCCGTCGCAGATCAGTTCCTCGAGCCGCTGCTTGCCGTCGACCAGGATGCGCACCTTGGCCGCCTGGCGGCTCTCGCGCAGCAGCGAGACCTCGTTGATGGCGAGCGCCTGCACCGGCGCGGCGCCGTTGCGGAAGGCGCGCATGCGCAGCGGGTGCAGGGTCGAGGCCTGCGCGGCGGCGATGCGCGCGGGCAGGTCGTCCTCCCGCCAGTCGTTCATCAGGAAGCCGACCGAGCCGCGGTTCATGCCGTACACGGGCACGCCACGATGCAGGAAGCGATGCAGCGTCTCGAGCATGAAGCCGTCGCCGCCCAGCGCCACCACGACCTCGGCGGTATCCGGGTCGGCGGCGCCGTAGCGGGCGGCGAGTGCTTCCTGCGCGGCCCGCGCCGCCTCGTTCTGCGCGGCGAGGATCGCGAGGCGCGGGGCGCTCACGCGCCGGCCTTCGCGACCCAGCCGCGCGCGGCCTCGCGGTGTTCCAGCAAGGGCATGCCGGCGCGCACGCGGGCGGTCACCGCCGGGTCGATGCGCGCCGTGGCCCAGCCGATGCCGTCGCTGCACTTCGCGACCACATGGCCCCAGGGGTCGGCCACCAGCGAATGGCCGTAGACGCTGCGCGCGGCTCCGCGTTCCTCGTAGGTGCCGTACGACGCCGCCGCGATCATCCAGCACTGGGTGTCGATGGCGCGCGCGCGCAACAGCGCCTCCCAGTGGTCCTTGCCGGTCTGCAGCGTGAAGTTGGACGGCACCAGGATGGCTTCCGCGCCGCGGCGGCGGAGGTGCTGGTACAGTTCGGGGAAGCGGATATCGTAGCAGATGGTGCAGGCGAAGCGGATGCCGCGCGCGTCGAACATCGCGAGGTCCGACCCGCCGCCATACAGCGCGCTTTCGCGATATCCCGTGCCGTCGGGGGCGGTGATGTCGAACAGATGGATCTTGCGGTAGCGCGCCACCTCGGTGCCGTCGGGGCCAAACACAAGCGTGGTGTTGAACAGCTTCTCGCCGCCATCCTCGATGATGGAGCCGCCATGCACCGTGATGCCGTGGCGGCGCGCGAGGCCGCGCAGCATCTCATACGCCGCGCCACCCTCGGCGCCGGGTTCGGGCAGCACCTCGGCCGCAGCGCGGCGGCTTTCGCGCCCGCCGCCGAGGTTGGTCCAGGTCTCGGGCAGGGAGACCAGGCCGGGGCGGTCGGCTTCCACCGCGGCCTCGATCAGGCGCTGCGCCTGCGCGAGGTTGGCGGCCTTGTCGCTGCCCTGGTTCATCTGGATCACGGAGATATGCATTTTCCTGCCCTTAGGCGCCGGGCGCCCGCATGCGCGGGCTTGGCTTTCGCGCCCTGTACTGTTCCGCCGGCGGCGACGTGCGGGTTGGGCGCGGTCGCGCTGTGCGCGCCCGGATCGCGCGGGGCGCGATCCGACAGGCGTGGCAATCGAGCGCCGGCGGCTCGTGCGGGGGCGGGGGTGTCGCGCACCGCAATCGGCGCACCGCCAGGATGCGCCGCGGGGCCGGTTCGGAGGTCACGCGCGCATCCGCGCTTGGCGCGTCACGCGTCGCGATCCGTTCGCGGCCAATCGAGCCGCGGTTCGGCTCGCCCGCGCACCACGCGCGCGGCGGGCGGGGGCACCGGCGGGCGCGTCGGCTCTGGCGGGGCGATGCGCGGTTCGGCGCGGCGTGACGGCGGGGCCACGTAGTCTTCCTCCACCACGGTGCGCGCTGCCGTTCCGGGCTGGCGCAGCAGGGCACGGATCTCGCTGCGCAGGTCGGCGAGTTCCGCCTCCACCGCCTCGAGCCGCGACTTCACGCCGAACACCGCATAGGGCATGGCCAGCAGCGCCAGCAGCGAAATGCCGATCGCCAGCAGGATGACCAGGCCCACCCAGGAGGGCAGGCCCGGGATGGAGAGCCGTTCGATCAGCCCCTGCAGCGTGTCAGCCACCGGTCATGCTCATATGGCGCGCGACGGCGGGGGATTTGCGCCGGCGGTCGATCACGAAGTCATGGCCCTTCGGCTTGCGCGCGATGGCGTCGCGGATCGCCTGCGCCAGCGCGGCATCGTCCACGCTGGGGTCGCGCAGCAGCTCGCGGAATTCGGCGGCATCGTCCTGGCCCAGGCACATGAACAGCGTGCCGGTGCAGGTGAGACGCACCCGGTTGCAGGATTCGCAGAAGTTATGAGTCATCGGCGTGATGAAGCCGATGCGCCGGCCGGTCTCCTGCACTGTCACGTAGCGGGCGGGGCCGCCGGTCGCGTAGTCGGTGTCCGTGAGCGTCCAGGTCCGGCGCAGGCGGGACCGCACGAGCGACAGCGGCAGATACTGGTCGGTGCGGTCCTGGCTGATCTCGCCCATCGGCATGGTCTCGATCAGGCAGAGGTCGAAGCCGTGTTCGCCGCACCAGGCGACCATGCGATCGAATTCGTCCTCGTTCACGCCCTTCAGCGCCACCGCATTGATCTTGATGGCGAGCCCGGCGGCCTTGGCGGCGAAGATGCCATCCAGCACCTGGTCGATCTTGCCCCAGCGCGTCATGGCGGCGAAGGCGCCGGGGTCGAGCGTATCCAGCGAGACATTGATCCGCCGCACGCCTGCGGCGAACAGGTCGTCGGCCATCTTCGCCAACTGCGTGCCGTTGGTCGTGAGGGTGAGCTCGCGCAGACCGCCGGCGCCGATGCGCGCGCCAAGGCTGCGCACCAGCGTCATCACGCCCTTGCGCACGAGGGGTTCGCCGCCGGTCAGGCGGATCTTGTCGGTGCCCAGCGCGATGAAGGCGCCACACAGCCGGTCGATCTCCTCGAGCGACAGGATCTCCCGCTTCGGCAGGAAGGTCATGTCCTCGGCCATGCAATAGACGCAGCGCAGGTCGCAGCGGTCGGTGACCGACACGCGGAGGTAGCTGATGCCGCGCCCGAAGGGGTCGGTCAGCGGCGCCGGCGCGGAAGGAAGTCCTGGCATATTGGGGATTTGGGGCCGGAGGGGCAGCCGCCGCAAGCCCCTTTCACCGCCCTAGTGTCCTGATTTCGAAGTCCAACGGACTTCGTCCTCAGGCCACTCGTCTTGCTTTGCCGTGGCCTGCTCGTCCGCTGCGTTCGCTGGAAGTCCAGCGAACTTCGCGGCAGGACACTACCCGAACAGCGCCAGGCCACCCGCCACCAGCAGCACCCCCATCGCGAAGGGGCGGTACAGCCGTTCCGGCACCACCTTGAACAGCCGCGCGCCGATCGGCACCGAGAGCGCCATGACCGGCAGCAGCACCGCCAGGCGCACCAGCACCGGCAGGTCGATCAGGCCCCCGATCAGCGGCGGCACGATCGACACGATGGCGATGGTGGCGAAGAACATGATGAGGTTGGCGCGGTGGCGCCGCGCTTCCTCGAGGCCGGCCAGCAGGTACAGGATCACCGGCGGGCCGCTCATGCCGGTCGCACCCTTCAGCAGCCCCGCCGCGGTGCCGACCGCGAGGTTGAGCGGCAGCGGGCGGGACCCGTGGTAGCGCCAGCCCGACATCAGCAGCAGCCCGAACACCAGCACGAATCCGCCGATGAAGCGGCGCAGCGCATCGCCATCCGCGCTCAGCAGGATCCAGGCGCCGAGCGGCGTGGCCAGCGCTGCCGCGCCGCCCAGCGGCAGCACCACGCGCCGGTCGGCATCCTTGATGGCAGCCGGGAGCAACTGCACCGAGACCACCAGTTCCATCAGCAGCATGACCGGGATGCCCGCGCGCGGCCCCCAAAGCAGCGAATAGACCGGCGCCAGGATCACCGCCGTGCCGAAGCCCGAATAGCCCCGCATGATTCCGGCGATGGCGGTCGCCACGATCGCGCCCGCCAGACGCCAGTCGAGCAGGATCGGGGTGGCAATCTCAACCCACGCGATCACCGGCGGTCATCCTCGATCACGTCCAGCACAACCACGGCGGCGTTGATCAGGACCTTCCCGGCGTGCTCGAAATTGACGGTAATGCGATCGCCTGTCACCGACTGCACTTGTCCGATACCCCAGTCGGGCTGACCCGGAAGGCGAACGCGCATGCCTGGCTCGATGATTGCGGTCACGCGATGATGGCCATCAAGGTTCCGGCGCTAAGATGGCGGAAGCACCGCAGAGGATACTGTCTCGCCCCATGACGCAAGGGATGTCCCGGGCCATGCCCTCCGTACCGCCGCTGTCCGATCTGCGCCTGGCGCGGTTGGTCGGTCTTCGCCTGTGCCATGACATCAGCGGCGTGGCGGGCACCGTCGGCAATGCGCTCGAGCTGCTGGACGGCGCGGGGTCGGAGGCCGCCGACCTGGCGGTCGATGCCGCCGCGGTGCTGCGCCGGCGCCTGCTGCTGTGGCGTGCCCTGCTGGGCGGACAGGGCGAGTCGGCGCTCGGCACCGTGCTGGGGCTTGCCACCGGCGAGATCGCGGGCGGGCGGGCCAGCGCCGATGCCGCAGCGCTCGATGCCGGCATCATGGTCGCCGAGGAAGTGGTGCCGGTGCTGCTCACTGCCGTGCTGCTCGCGGGCGAGGCGCTGCCGCGCGGCGGCGTGGTGCGCCTGGTGGGCGACCCGCACCGCGAGATGGCGGTGCTGCCCGAGGGCCCGCGCGCAGCCTGGCCGCCGGCGCTGCTGCGCGCGGTGGCGGGGGCGCCGCTGCCGAACGAGCCGACCGGGCGGGAGGTGCTCTCGTTGTGGCTGGCCGCGACCGCGGCGGCAGGCAGCGTCAGCCTGAGCCTGGCGATGCCGCCAGGCGAGGGCTGCGGGCCGCTGCTGCTGAGCATCGGCGAATAACGCACGCGCCGCGGCGGCGGGGCGCGGGCTCCGCCGCCGTGCTTTACCGATTCTTTGGCCCCTGCCGGCCATGCTGCCGCGGCACGCACCCGCGGGGATGGCAATGGACGATCTGCTGGCCGACTTCCTGACCGAAACCCACGAGGGGCTAACCGCGCTCGACTCCGCGCTGCTGCGACTCGAACGCACGCCCGACGACCAGCCCACCCTGTCGGAAGTCTTTCGCCTGGTGCACACCATCAAGGGGACCTGCGGGTTCCTGGGCCTCGCGCGGCTCGAGGCGGTGGCCCATGCGGCCGAGAATGTGCTCGGGCGCTACCGCGACGGGTCGCTGCCAGTCACGCCGGCGGGCATCAGCCTGATCCTGTCCTCGCTCGACCGCATCAAGGCGATCGTCGCCGGGCTGGAGGCGGCCGGCGCCGAGCCGGCGGGCGACGACGCGCCCTTGATCGAAGCCCTGAACGCGGCAGCCGAGGGCCGCAGCACACCCGCCGCCGCGCCCGCCGCCGCTCCTGCAGCCGCACCGCAGGCCGAGGCGCCCGCCCCCGCGGCGGCACCGCCGGCCGAGGCACCTGTCGCTGCCGCGCCGGACGTGCCGGCCGCCGCCGCCGAGGCGACCGGCGGCATCGCCGCCCCGCTGACCATCCGCGTCGCGGTCGATGTGTTGGAAGACCTGATGACGCTGGTCAGCGAGCTCGTGCTGACGCGCAACCAGCTGCTGCAGCTGGCGCGCGGGCATCATTCGGACGCCTTTGCGGTGCCGCTGCAGCGGCTGTCGCACATCACCTCCGACCTGCAGGAGGGGGTGATGAAGACGCGCATGCAGCCGATCGGCAATGCCTGGTCGAAGCTGCCGCGCCTGGTGCGCGACCTGTCGATCGAACTGGGCAAGAAGATCGAGCTCGACATGCGCGGCGCGCAGACCGAACTCGACCGCCAGGTGCTGGAGCTGATCCGCGACCCGCTGACGCACATGGTGCGCAATTCGGGCGACCACGGGCTGGAAACGCCCGAACAGCGCCGCGCCGCCGGCAAGCCGGAAACCGGTCGCATCCTGCTGAACGCCTACCATGAAGGCGGGCACATCATCATCGAGGTGGGTGACGACGGGCGCGGCCTGCCGGTGGAGCGCATCCGCGCCAAGGCGCTGGCGAACGGCCTCGCGACCGAGGCGGAACTCGCCCAGATGCATGAGCGCGAGGTGCTGCGCTTCATCTTCGCGCCGGGCTTCTCGACCGCGCAGCAGGTCACGTCCGTGTCCGGCCGCGGCGTTGGCATGGATGTGGTCAAGACCAACATCGAGAAGATCGGCGGCACGGTCGAACTCTCGTCCAAGGAAGGGCGCGGGACGACCTTCACCATCAAGATCCCGCTGACGCTGGCGATCGTCTCGGCGCTGATCGTCGAGGCGGGGGGCGAGCGCTTCGCGCTGCCGCAGATCGGCGTGGTGGAACTGGTGCGCGTCGCCGCCGGCGGGGCAAATCCCGGCGTCTCGGCGGGCGGCGCGAACGCCACGGCCGGCGCGGGCGGCCAGGATGGCGGGCCGCGCATCGAACGCATCAAGGACGCCCCGGTGCTGCGGCTGCGCGACCGGCTGCTGCCGCTGGTCTCGCTGGCCGGGCTGCTGCGCCTGCCAGCGCCGGAGCGCCAGGCCGAGGGCTTCGTGGCGGTCATGCAGGTGGGCGGGCAGGCCTTCGGCATCATCCTGGACCGCGTCTTCGATACCGAGGAGATCGTGGTGAAACCGGTGGCGCCCATCCTGCGCCACGTCACCATGTTCAGCGGCAACACCATCCTTGGCGATGGCAGCGTGATCATGATCCTCGACCCGAACGGGATCGGCCGCGCCGCGGGTGTCGGCGCCGATGCGGCGGGCGAGGACGCGCGCCGCACAGCCACCACGGCGGGCGGGATGCGATCGGATGCCAGCGCATCGCTGCTGCTGTTCCGCGCCGGGGATGAAACCCCCAAGGCGGTGCCGCTCGGCCTGGTTGCGCGGCTCGAGGACATTCCGGCGGACCGCATCGAGATGTCGGGCGCGACGCCGGTGGTGCAGTACCGCGGCGCGCTGATGCCGCTGATCCCGGTCTCGCCCGGCTGGATGCGCCCCGATGGCGCGGCGCGCCAGGCGGTGCTGGTCTTCACCGAGAACGACCGCGCCATGGGCCTGATGGTCGACGAGATCCTGGACGTGATCGACGAGCGGCTCGACATCCAGCCAGGGTCGGGGCGTGCGGGGTTCATCGGTTCGGCGGTGATTTCGGGCCGCGTGACCGAGGTGCTGGACACCGCCTGGTGGCTCGCGCAGGGCGGCGAGGACTGGTTCCGCACTGCACGGTCCGCAGCGGCGGGCAAGTCGCGCCCGCGCCTGCTGATGGTCGAGGACAGCGCCTTCTTTCGCCACCTGGTGGTGCCCGCGCTGTCGGCCGCCGGTTACGAGGTGATGGCTGTCGATGGCCCCGCTGCCGCGCTGCGCCTGCGCGAGGAAGGCCACGTCTTCGACGCCGTGGTGTCCGACATCGAGATGCCGGACATGGACGGCATTGCCTTTGCGAAGGCGGTGCGCGCCGGTGGCGCCTGGGAAGCCATGCCGCTGATCGCGCTGTCGTCGCGCGCCGAGCCCGCCGACGTGGCGCGCGGGCGTGAGGCCGGCTTCACCGACTATGTCGCCAAGTACGACCGCGAGGCGTTGCTGCAGTCCCTGCAGGACTGCCTGTCGGCGTCGGTCGCGGCCTGAGGGATACGCCAGATGGAACAGACCGCCGCCGCGCCCGCCGGGCGCCCCGCCCCGCCCAACGCCACCCGCCATGAACGGGAGGAGGATGTCTTCCTGACGCTGACGGTCGCCGGGCAGTCCTGCGCCGTGCCGGTGCTGATGGTGCGCGACGTGCTGGGCCCGCAGGCCATCACGCGCATTCCGCTCGCCCCGCCCGAGATCGCCGGCAGCCTGAACCTGCGCGGGCGCATCGTGACGGCGGTGGATCTGCGCCTGCGCCTCGGCCTGCCGCCGCGCGAGGCCGGCCCCGCGCCCATGAGCGTGGTGGTGGAGCAGGCGGGCGAACTCTATTCCCTGCAGGTCGACGAGGTGGGCGAGGTGGTGCCGCTGCCCGCCGCGGGCTTCGAGCCCAACCCGCCGACGCTCGACCCGTTCTGGCGCGATGTCTCGCGCGGGGTGCATCGGCAGGAGCACCGGCTGACCATCGCGCTCGAGGTCGACCGCGTGCTGGCGATCAGCTGAGGAGACCGGCCATGACCGATCGCACCTGCCTTGTCGTGGATGACAGCCTGGTCGTGCGCAAGGCCGCACGTCGCATCATCGAGGGCCTGGGCTTCACCGTGACCGAGGCGAAGGACGGACAGGAGGCGCTGGAGGCCTGCCGCGCCAGGCTGCCCGACGGCGTCCTGCTCGACTGGAACATGCCGGTGATGGACGGCATCACCTTCCTGCGTGCGGCGCGCGCGGAATTCGGGCCGGACCATCCGCGCATCGTGCTCTGCACGACCGAGGCGGAGTTCGCCCGCATCGTGCAGGCGCTGGAAGCCGGCGCGCAGGAATACGTGATGAAGCCCTTCGACGCGGAGATCATCCGCGACAAGTTCGAGCAGGCCGGGCTGCTGGAGCCTGCGGCATGAGCCTGCCCGCCCCCGCGGGCAACGACGTACGGGTGATGCTGTGCGACGACAGCGCCACGGCGCGCGCCATCCTGCGCCGGCTGCTGGAATCGGAACCGGGCATCCGCGTGGTGCACCAGGCGGCGAACGGGCGTGACGCGCTGGATGCGCTGGCGGCCGCGCGGCCGGATGTCGTGCTGCTCGACCTCGAGATGCCGGTGATGGACGGCATGACGGCGCTGCCGCTGATCCTGAAGGCGGCGCCGCAGGCGGCGGTGATCGTGGCCAGCGCATTGACGCAGCGCGGTGCCAAGGCGGCGATCGCGGCGCTGGCCGCAGGTGCCGCGGACTACGTGCCGAAGCCGCAGGGCGCGGCCGGCGGCGCGGCCGACCCGGTGTTCAAGGGCGAACTGGTCGCCAAGGTGCGCGGCTGGGCGCGGATGAAGCGGCAGGAGAAGGCCGCCCCCCCACGCGCCGCGCCGCTGCGCCCGCCACCACCCACGCGCCCACCCGGCCCGGCCAGGGGCCGGCCGGCGCTGGTCGCGATCGGGTCCTCGACCGGCGGGCCGCAGGCGCTGGCCACGCTGGTCAAGCGACTGCCGCGGCTGCCGGTGCCTGTGGTGGTGGTGCAGCACATGCCCGCCGGCTTCACCACCATGCTGGCGGAACACCTCGACCGCATGGGCCAGCAGCGTTGCGCCGAGGCGAAGGATGGCGAGGCGCTGCAGCCCGGGCGCATCCATTTGGCCCCCGGCGACCACCACCTGCTGGTGGAAGCGGCCGCGGGCGGGCTGCGCGCGCGCCTGACCAGTGGCCCGCCGGAGAATTTCTGCCGCCCCGCGGTGGACCCGATGCTGCGCAGCGCGGTCGGCGCCGTGGGCGGGCGGCTGCTGGCGGTGATCCTGACCGGCATGGGGCATGACGGGCTCGAGGGCTGCCGCGGCGTGGTGGCCGCCGGCGGCACGGTGCTGGCGCAGGACGAGGCATCCTCGGTGGTCTGGGGCATGCCCGGCGCGGTCGCGCGCGCCGGCCTGCCGCAGCTGCTGGCGCCGCCCGAGGCGCTGGCCGAACGCATTGCCGCGATCGCGGCCGAAAGGGTCACGGCATGACGCCCGACAGTTTCAACTACCTGGCCGGGCTGGTGAAGCAGCGCTCCGGCATCGTGCTGACCGCGGACAAGGGCTACATGCTCGAGACGCGCCTGGCGCCGATGCTGCGGCGCGACGGGATCGCCGGGCTCGATGCGCTGGCGCTGCGCCTGCGCGCCCCCGGGTCGACCGCCCTGGCCGCCGAGGTGGTCGAGGCGCTGACCACCAACGAGAGCTCCTTCTTCCGCGACGGCAAGCCCTTCGAGCACCTGAAGAAGCTGTTGCCGAAGCTGGCCGCGGCGCGCCCGGCCGGTCATGTCATCCGCATCTGGTCGGCCGCCTGCTCCTCGGGGCAGGAGGCCTATTCCATCGCCATGACGGTCGCCGAACTCGGCACTGCCATGGCCGGCAAGCGCGTCGAAATCCTGGGCACTGACCTCTCGCGCGAGATGCTCGACCGCGCGCAGCAGGCAGTGTTCACGCAGTTCGAGGTGCAGCGCGGCCTGCCGGTGCAGATGCTGGTCAGGCACTTCATCCAGGACGGCACGCGCTGGCGTGTGAAGCCCGAATTGCGGGCCATGGCGCGCTTCCAGCCCTTCAACCTGCTGGACGATCCGCGCAGCCTGGGGCGTTTCGACATCGTCTTCTGCCGTAACGTGCTGATCTATTTCGACGCGCCGACCAAGTCGCGCGTGCTGGCCACGCTGGCGGGGCTGCTGCCGCCGGATGGCGTGGTCTACCTGGGCGGCGCGGAGACCGTGCTCGGCTTGACCGAACGCTTGGTGCCGGCGGCCGGGGAGCGCGGTGTGTACGAGCCGGCACGCCCGGCGGCGCGCAGCGCGTGATGCCAGGTTGACGGTCAGGCCGCCGCGGCAGCGCTTGGGCGGGCGAAGATGCGACGCCCACCCCACCCGCACGATATCGCGGTGACCGGCCCGCGCCTGATGTCCGTCACGACTCGGCGGAGAAGGCCTGGGTGCGCACCAGGCGCGCATAGAGGCCGTCGGCCGCCATGAGCTCAGCGTGGCGGCCCTGCTCAACCGCGCGGCCGGCCTCCATCACAACGATGCGGTCGGCGTCGCGCACGGTCGCCAGGCGATGCGCGATGACCAGCGTGGTGCGCCCGGCGCGCAGCCGCGCAAGCGCCTGCTGCACCAGCGCCTCGTTCTCGGCATCGAGCGCGCTGGTCGCCTCGTCCAGCAGCAGGATGCGTGGGTTGCGCAGCAGGGCGCGGGCCAGCGCGATGCGCTGCCGCTGGCCGCCGGACAGGCGCGACCCGCCCGACCCCAGCGCGGTGGCGTAGCCCTGCGGCAGCGCGGCGATGAAGTCGTGCGCGGCGGCGGCGCGGGCGGCCTCCTCGACCTCGGCGCGGGTCGCGTCCGGACGGCCGGCGGCGATATTGGCCTCGGCCGTGTCGTCGAAGATCACCGCATCCTGGCCGACATAGGCGATGGCATCGCGCAGCGAGGCGATGCTCACCTCGCGGATCTCGGCGCCATCGACCAGCAGGCGGCCCTCGGTTGCGTCGTACAGGCGGGGGACCAGGGCGATGGCGGTGGATTTGCCGGCGCCGGAGGGGCCCACCAGCGCGACCGTCTCGCCCGGTTCGGCGGCGAAGGTCAGGCCGCGCAGGGCGGCATCGGGCACCGCGCCGGTCGCGTCGGAGGCATAGGTGAAGCCCACGCCTTCGAAGGCGATGCGCCCGCGCCCGGCGGGCAGCGGGGCGGCGCCGGGCGCGTCCAGGATATGGCGCTTCTCGTCCACCACGGCGAAGACCCGCGTGAGGCCCGCCAGCCCTTCCTGCAGTGCCGCGTTCAGCGACCCCAGCGCGCGCACGGGGCGGGATGCGATCAGCAGCGCGGCCACGAAGCCGGTGAATTCGCCGAGGGTCCCGGCGCCCGAGGCCACGCGCCAGCCCACGAAGATCAGCACGGCGGCGACGGCGAAGCCGCCGAGCGCTTCCAGCAGTGGGTCGAGCGAGGCGCGGGTGCGGGCGATACCATAAAGGCTCTCGCGCAGGCGGGCGAACAAACCGGCGGCGCGGGCTTCCTCGGCGGCTTCCAGGCGATAGGCGCGCACCACGCGGGCGGCACCGAAGGACTCTGTCAGTGCCGCGGCGGCTTCGCCCACGCGTTCCTGCATGCCGCCCGAGGCCCGGCGGATGCGCTTGCCGAGCTTGAGGATCGGCACGACGGCGATCGGGTACATCACCGCCGCCACCAGCGACATCTGCCAGTCCAGGTAGACCATGGAGGCGACCAGACCGACCACGGTCAGCGCATCGGCGATGGCATTGATCGACTTGGTCAGCGCCTCGCGGATCAGCGCCGCGTCGGTCGTGAAGCGGGCGGCGTGGCGCGCCGGGGCCTCACGCGCCACGGAGGCCAGGTCGGCGCGGGTGAGGGCGCGGAACAGGTCGTTCTGGATGGCCTCGATGACCCGCAGGACCACGCCCTGGATGGCGACCGCCTGGCCGTATTGCGCGGCGGCCTTGAGGCAGGTGACCACCACAATGACCAGCGGGATGGCCCACAGAACGTCCTGCCGCCCTTCGGTGAACAGGTCGAAGGATTGCTGGATGACCACCGGGTACAGCGCGGTGGTGGCGGCGACGCCGAAGGTGCAGGCGAGGGCCACGGCTATGCCGCGGCGGTGCTGCGCCACATAGGCGCGCCACAGGCGGGTCAGTAGCGTGCGGGACGTGGTGTCGAGGGCAGGGGCGGCGGCCATGGGCGCGGGGCATAGAGGGTTTTGGCGGCCGGGGGTATGGGCCGGGGGGCGTGGGCGGGCCTTGCCGCGGCGGAAGGCCGTCCGGGCGGCTGGTCGCTGGCGGGGGCTGGGCGCGCGCGGCTGTCACATTAACGGGCTTGCAAGTTTCGGCGGCCCTGTGCTAGTTCTTGTTTCGTTCCGGTGAAGGCGGCGGGACCTGATCCCCCACTCATCCCCCGAGTGTGGTCCCGCCGCCGGCCCCGGTGCCCGCGCCGGCGCTCCTCCCGCCATCGTCGGACGGCGCCGCGCCGGGGCCTGCCGCGATGCGGCGGGCAAGTTCGGCGAGGGCTTCGTCGCGGGTTGCGGAGCAGCCGCCTTCGCGCCACCAGCGTCTAACTTCGCCTAGCAGTTCGCCCATTCGCGGCCCGGCCGTGATGCCGCGCTCGGCGAGATCGGCGCTCGCGATCGGAAATACCGGGAGAGGCATGCTGGCCGCCTGCGCGCGCGCGGCGTTCCAGTGCGAGGTTTCTGTTGCGCCATGCGCATGATGCTGGAGGGTTAGCGACCAGTCGGCAAAGCGGCGCAGAAGTGCCTCATCCGAGAATGAGCGTTGATGCGCGGAGAGAACCAGGGCGGCTTCGCCATTGGGCGTATGGTTTGGCGGCGAGCGGGGTTGGCCCTGTCTCGCCCGCGCCGCCGCCGCATCCATTGCCAAAAGGTCCAGGATGCGGCGTTCTTCAAGCGACGCCTTCAGCCGTTCCGCGAGGAGAAGAGGCGCGTCGCGCTCGGGCAGCAGCGCGACAAGCCTCGGCCATGGATCGGGCAGGGGCGAGAGGCATTCCAGCCGAGCCAGACTGTCGACATCCCCGTTCGTGCCGAGCACTGCCCCCAGCACCCCCGTCCGTGCCATCAACTCCACCGCTGCCACCGGGTCCGGCACTGACAGGATGCGCTTCAGCTCCATCCAGACGCGTTCGGCCGACAGCCGTGCCAGCCCCGGCACCGCGCGCGTGATCGCCGCGACCGCCGCCGCATCCGGTTCGCCCAAGCCATAGCGCGCCTGGAAGCGGAAGAAGCGCAGCGCGCGCAAGTAGTCCTCCGCGAGCCGCGTGTCCGCATCCCCTACGAAGCGCACGCGGCCGGCCGCCAGGTCCTCCCGCCCGGTGAAGTAGTCGAACAGCGCGCCATCGGGGGCGAGGGACATGGCGTTGATGGTGAAGTCGCGCCGCGCGGCGTCCTCGCGCCAGTCGGTGGTCCATTCCACGGTCGCGTGGCGGCCATCGGTCAGCAGGTCGCGGCGCAGGGCGGTCACCTCGACCGGCGCGTGGTCCAGCACCGCGGTGACGGTGCCGTGCGTCAGGCCGGTCTCGAACACCTTGAGGCCGGCGGCGCGCAGGCGGGCAGCGATCGCCTCCGGCGGCAGCGGGGCGGCGACGTCCACATCCGCGCTGGCGCGCCGGGCCAGGGCGTCGCGCACGCAGCCGCCCACCGCGCGCGCGCCCGGCAGCGCCGCCAGCACCGCGGCCACTGCGGGCGAATCGAGGAAGGGCGGGCGATCGATCCAGGCGACCGGCGCGTCGGTCATCGCCGCGGCTGGGCTTCGCTGGGCGGGATGTCGCTGCGCTCCAGCTGGACCGGCACGTAGTCGCGGCTGTGGTCCATGCTGCGCGACAGGCCATACCAGATGGCGCCGCCCAGCATCAGCACCACGCCGCAGGCCGCCAGCACCAGCAGGATGGTGCTGGGTTCGGCCGAGGGATTGGCGCGTCGCCACAGCCCATAGGCAGCGAAGGGCAGCAGGAACAGCAGTGCTTCGATCAGGTAGGGCACGTCGGCAGGATCGCGCGCGCGGACCGGGAAGGGAAGCGAGGCGACGCGTGGCGCGGTGCGTGGCCCGGCGGGCGCGGGCCGCGACAACCGTCTGCGCCGCTGGCCGGCGGGTGGGGACCTTCGGGTTGGGGGGAGTCCCCGCCGCGCGCCATGGCAGGTGGCCGCGCGGGTCGTGGCCTGGCGCGACGTGGCTCAGCCGCCGGCGAGGCGCAGTACCTCGGCGGGGCTCATGCCCGCCTCGCGCAGATCCCGCAGCGTGGCCGCGCGGTCGCGCTTGGCCAGCCGCCTGCCGGTCGCGTCGGTCAGCAGCGCGTGGTGGGCGTAGTCCGGCGCGGGCCAGCCCATCAGCGCCTGCAGCAGGCGATGCAGGTCGGTGGCGGGCAGCAGGTCGACCCCGCGCGTCACCAGCGTGACGCCCTGCAGCGCGTCGTCATGGGTGACGCACAGGTGGTAGGAGGCCGGGATGTCCTTGCGCGCCAGCACCGCGTCGCCGAAGCGTGCGGGGTCGCAGCGGCGCGGGCTCGCATGTTCGCGGAACGTCAGCGGCGCAGGCACCGCAGCCAGCGCGGCCGCCATGTCGATACGCAGGGCGTGGGGTTCGCCCGCCGCCATGCGCGTCGCGCGCTGGTCCGCCGAAAGCCGCCGGCAGGTGCCGGGATAGAGCGGCCCGTCCGGCCCGTGCGGTGCGGCGGCGCTGGCGGCGATCTCGCGCGCGATGTCGCTGCGCGTGCAGAAGCACGGGTACAGCAGCCCGCGTGCCGCCAGCGCATCGAGCACGGCGCGGTAGTCGGTCAGGTGGCGCGACTGCACGCGCACCGGGCCATCCCAATCGAGGCCGAGCCAGGCCAGGTCCTGCCGGATCGCGTCGGTGAAGTCGGGGCGGCAGCGGGTGGGGTCGATGTCCTCGATGCGCAGCAGGAAGCGGCCGCCGGTCTCGCGCGCGGCGCGCCAGGCCGTCAGCGCCGCATGCGCGTGGCCCAGGTGCAGCAGCCCGGTCGGGCTGGGGGCGAAGCGGGTGACGTTGGCGGTTGCGCCCATGGGCCGCAGCGGGTAGCGGGCAGGGGCGCGCGGGGCAAGGCGCGTCGGGGTTCGCCATCGGCAGGCGGCCCGCCGCGCTGCCGGGACGTGTCCCTGCGCTACACTTATCGCACCGCTGTGCCTGTGTGCAGTTCGACCAACGTGCCTTGCGGAATGCGACCAACGTGCCTGCGCAACGATGTGACCGACGTGCCTGCGCAACGATGTGACTGACGTGCCTGCGCACGATACGACCAAAGGGAGCCGACCATGGTGGAACTGGACGGGCCGCGCCGCGGTCCGCTGAATGGCGGCACCCCTGATGCGCTGGTGGTGCTGGTGCATGGGCTCGGCGCCGATGGGGACGATCTGATCGACCTGGCGGGCGTCTGGGCGCCGGCCGTGCCGGGTGCTGCCTTCGTCGCCCCCCACGCACCCGAACGAATCGAGGGCCTGCCCAATGGCCGGCAATGGTTCGCGCTGTGGGACCGCAGCGAGGCGCAGTTGCGCGCCGGCGTGCAGGCCGGGGCCGCCGCACTCGGTGCCTTCGTGGCGGCCGAGGCGGAGCGGCTGTCGATTCCGCCCGACCGGGTGGCGCTGATGGGCTTCAGCCAGGGGGCCATGACGGTGCTGGAGGCCGGGCTGCGCGGCGCGGTGCCCGATGCCGCCTGCGTGCTGGCCTATTCCGGCGGCATGATCGGCGGCGATGCGCTGCTGGACGAGATCGTCGCGCGCCCGGCCGTGCTGCTGGTGCATGGCGAGGATGACGAGGTGGTGCCTGCCGCTGCCTCCCGCGCCGCGGCAGCCGCGATGGAAGCCGCCGGCGTGCCGGTGCGCGCGCTGTTCCGCCCCGGGCTGGGGCATGGGCTGGACGATGTGGGCCTGGCGGCGGGGGCGCAGGTGCTGCATGGGCTGCTGAAGGGCGCGTGACAGGTCGTTGAAACTGCCGGTTGTGCGCCGCCGCGAGGGTTGCGGGCGCGCGGCCCGCATGTCATGCATGCAGCCTATTCGCGGCGGCGCCACTGTATCTGGGGCCTTACCGCCGGGTCAGGCCCCCAGGTCTTGGTGGCGCGTCTCTGAAAGGAGCGGCGCTTGCCTGACGGCGGAGTTTTCACCGGCGGCCAGTCCTACCCGGCGCTCGTGCTGAACGCGGATTTCCGCCCGCTGTCCTATTTCCCGCTATCGGTCTGGTCCTGGCAGGATGCGATCAAGGCGGTGTTCCTGGACCGTGTCTCGGTGCTGTCCGAGTACGAGGTGGAGGTGCATTCGCCATCGCTGGCGCTGCGGCTGCCTTCCGTCATCGCGCTGAAGGAATACATCCCGGCGGCGCGGCGGCCGGCCTTCACGCGCTTCAACGTGTTCCTGCGCGACCGCTTCGAATGCCAGTATTGCGGCGAGGGGCGGCCGACGCATGAGCTGACCTTCGACCACGTGATCCCGCGCTCGCGCGGCGGGCGGACGTCGTGGGACAACGTCGTGACCGCCTGCGGGCCGTGCAACCTGCGCAAGGGCAACCACCTGCCGCGCGAATGCCGGATGATCCCGCGCCAGGAACCGCGCCAGCCGACCTCGTGGGAATTGCAGGACAATGGGCGGGGCTTCCCGCCGAACTACCTGCACCAGTCGTGGCGGGATTATCTGTATTGGGACAGCGAGCTGGAGAATTAGCCAGCTCGCTCGTAACGACGTTCGCGCTGCGAGGGGAAATCATGAACCGCATCGTGCGTGCGAGCCTCGCTGTATTGCGCAGGCCTTACGCCCTGGGCGATCACGTCCCACCGAGTCTGAAGTCGTTGTAGCTGAGATTGTTGCCGAGTTCATTGGTTGTGGTGATCTGACGGCCGTCGAGTGAGCCCCCCCTGCGCAGCCGAACGGCCGGAAGACCACGATCAATTGCTCCCAACGTCACGGCGTCGGCCGTCAGCTCGATCGCGGCGCGACGCAACCTGAACCCAGAACCAAAGGTTGCTGCGAGATCGTCGGGCTGGACGCGGCGCACCGTTTCCGGCCGCGTGGGGTCATCGAAGGTGACAAGCATCGGCAGCTGGTCCGGCCGTAACTCGCGGACCGCACGCAGACGGGTAAGCTGCCCAAGGCCTTCATTAGTCCCACCCCGCCAACCGGTGAGTCGGATCCCCATGATCTCGGCCAGGCTCACCGGCTCCCGGTAGAAGTTCGGACCGACCTCCCATCTCAGGAGCGCCACCAGGACGCGTCCTTCGCCGAGGTCCACAGGCGTCGCTTCCCCGACGACGGTCACTTCAACGTTGTCCGGCGGAATGATGAAGGATGGCGTTCGCCATTGGGAAACCTGGACGACGCTGGATCCTGACCTGACCGATCCGTCCGGCGTTTCCACGTCGAGCGCCAGTCGGTAGCGATAGGTGTAGGTCGGGTAGAAGCTCTCGAAGGCCAGGTAGCTGAGGCCAACGACCAGAGCGAGACCGCCTGCGACTGCCAAACGAAGATTTCGCATCGAGAATCCTTCGCCTGCGCTGCATGAGCGCCCGGTGGCAGAAGATGCTGCGCACCGTCGCGGTTTGCGCGCGCGGATCGTGTGGCTGCGACAGCGAACTATCGACCTAGCGGCTCCGGCAGCAGACGCTGCGCGACCAGGACCAGGAACTCCATCATCATGTGCGCGCAGAGCGACGCCGCCATGCCCTGCACGTCGTGGTTCGGGCTGACGGTGTTGAAGTCGGCCGCGACGATGTTCAGGCCCGACAGGGAGCGCATCAGCGCGATCCCCTCCCGCGCCGTCAGCCCGCCCCAGGCCGGGGTCGCGACCCCCGGTGCCACGGAGGGGTCAAACACGTCCATGTCCCAGCACAGGTACAGCGGCCGGTCGCCCACCACGTCGCGGAATTCCGCCATGGCCTGCGCGGTGCCGCGGCGGACCAGGTCCTCCGTGGTGACCACGCGGAAGCCGAGCCCTTCGGCGTGACGGACCACGCCCGGCACGCCGGTGAAGCCGCGGATGCCGACATGCCAGGTGGCGGCGGCGTCCACCAGCGCCTCCTCCGCCGCATGGGTGAACTGGTTGGAGGCGTCGTAGGGGTTGGCCGGGTCGTAGGGATAGGCGTCGGTGTGGCTGTCCACGTGCAGCGCGACCAGGCCCGGGTGGTGCCGCGCCGCGGCGCGCATCAGCGGCAGCGAGACGGACCCGTCGCCGCCGATGCCCACCGGGATCGCGCCGGCCTGCAGGATGGCGTCGGCGGCGGCCTCGATGCGCGGGTGGGCCTCGGTGATCCGGCCCGGCGTGATGCCAGCGACATCGCCGCAATCGACGGCGTTGAGCGCGGCCAGCAGGTCGAAATCCGCCAGGACAGGGTGGTGGCGGCGGATCAGCGGGGATTGCGCGCGCACCGCGGCGGGGCCCTCGCGCGAGCCGATGCGGAAGGGGTGGATGCCGCAGTCGAAGGGCACGCCCAGGATGGCGACGCGGTTGCCCGGCTGCACCGCGCCGGCGGGGATGCCCATGAAGGTTGGCGGCGCGGTGAACAGGGGTTCGCTCATGCCTGGGCGCCTTCCGTGGTGCTTGGCCGCTGCGTGGCGCAATGACGTCGGTGGGCGTGCATCCGGGTGCGCCGGCGCCGCGCGCTCAGCCGGCCGCCGCTTCCTTCGGCATCGCCTTGTACGCCCCCACCCCCTCGCCCAGCTTTTCGTTGTTCGCCTCGCGCACCCGCGCCGCGGCCTCGTCGTACAGGAAGGGCAGGAAGGCGTAGCGCACCCCCGCCGTCACCGGCAGCGCCTGGTGCAGCAGGGAGCAGGAGAACACCACCGCGCCCCCGGTCGGCGCGCGCCAGGATCGCTTGCCGTATTCGGGGAAGCGCAGCTCGCCACCCGCGAATTCCTCGGCATTCAGGTTGATGGTGACGGCGAAGCGGCGATGCGCGGTGCCCGCCGTGGTGTTGTCACGATGCGCGGCGAAGTGCCCGCGCTCGGCTGAATCGTAGCAGGCGACGATGTAGCGCTCCATGCGCGTGGCGTCGAAGTGGTGCACGCGCTTCAGTTCCGGCACCACGCGTCGGAGGATGCGTGCGCGGGTGGCGGAACGCAGGCCTTCATCCTCGATCGTGCAGTCGCTGCGGCGCTTCATCGCGGGGTCGAAGACACCCACGGTCTTGCCGTTCTCCTCCCGCATGAAGCCGGACGGGTTGCCGCCCTGCGCCTGGTAGTGCCCGATCAGCGCGCGGCACAGCTCGGGTTCGAAGATGCGCGGCAGCACGAGAACGGGGGGCGGGATGTCGGTGCCGCCATGGGTCTCGGGCGGCGGCAATGCAGCGAGGCGCGCCATGATGGCCTCGGCCTCCGCCAGCGGGCGCGTTTCGATCACGCGCAGCATGGGGTCGAGCAGCACCCAGGACGGCGCATAGATCGGCGCGCCGCCATCCGGCGCCGGACGGACCACGCCGACGTCCCGTGCCACCGCGCCGTCGAGGTCGAACAGGAAGCGGATGCCGGGCAAATCCTGCACCAGGCGGCGTTCGGCGCGGTCGGTGGGATCGGCGCTGATGCCGAAGAAGCAGGCGGATTCATCGTCGAAGCGCGCGCGATGCCCGGCCACCGCGGCAAGCGCGGCCTGCGCCACCGGCTGGCGCGACGACCCGAGGAAGGCCAGCAGCACGTACCGTCCCGCCACGGAATGGAAGGCGTAGCGCGGGTTGTCCGTGGACGGCAGGGTGAACCAGGGAAAGGGATCGCCAGGCAGCGTCTTCATGGCGATTTCGATACCACAGTCGCGCGCGACGTTTCCACCGATGCGCCATTCCATGCCCGGTGCGCCGCGGTCTGGCTCGCGGCCGTGCCTCAGGCGGTTGTCTTGGCGAGCACTCTCACCCGATCAGATGTTTACGCCTGGTCGCGATCTGCTCTAGCCGACCGTGACGCGCGCCTCGGCCCGCGCGCTGCGCCCGGCCTCGTCTGTCCAGGTGAAGTCGAAGCTGCTGGTGCGCTCCATCCGCACGAAGAACACATGGTACGGGTTGGCCGAGGTGCCGTTGCGGAAGTCCGCCGCCAGCAGCGTCTCGCCGTTCATGCGCACCAGCAGGCGGGTCAGCATGTCGCGGCGCGGCCCCTGCAGGCCTGTCTCCATCGGGTGCTCGATCAGGGTGCGGATCTCGATCACCTCGCCCGCGCGGGCACTGCGCGGGATGCGGATGCGGGGTGCGTTGAGCGTGCTCATGTCAGGCAGCCCCCGGTGGTGACGCGGACCTCGGCGGTGGCGCGGCGAACGCGGCCGTCGTTCATCTGCGCCAGGACGATCACGTGCTGCGCCTCGGCCAGGCGGATGCGGGTCTGCACCTCGGCGCGCGCCAGCAGCGGCGTCAGGCGGAACGTGGCGATTCCCGGTGTCGGGTTGGCGGTGGCGAAGACATGGATGGCCGTGACGTGGTCGGCGGCCGTCATGGGGCTTTCGGCCAGGATGGTGATCGGCACCTGGCCGCCATTCTCGGCGGTGGCCGGCGCGCGCAGCGTTATGCCGCCATCGGTGATGGCGGCGTTGCCGACGGCGTCGCGGATGGCAGCCTGCAGGGCATCGTCGGCGGTGGCCGCCGCCGCCGGGAGCAGCGCCAGCGCCAGCAGGGAACGTCGGGTCGTCATCAGCCGAACATGGATCGCGTGATGCTGTCATACCAGGCGTCGGCGTAGATCGCCTCGGCGCGGCGCTGTTCCGGCAGGTCGCCGCGCGGGGAGACGCCGCCGGAATTCGGCACTTCCGTGATGGCGGTGCCGTCGGCGTTCGGGCGGAAGATGCCCACGACCGAGATGCCGTAGTTCTCGCCCACGTGGCTGTAGCAGGTGTTGAAATACACGGCTTCAGGCGGAGTCTGGCCGCGATGCAGCGCCACCGCGCTGGCCACCGCCTGCTTGGCCGTTGTGTTCGCGACATAGCCGGACTTCGGCATGGGGCCGGGGATATTGGCGTCGCCGATCACATGGATGCCCTGCGCCGCACGGGCTTCGAAGGTGCGCGTGTTCACCGGCACCCAGCCGCTGTCGTTGACCAGGCCGGTCTCGGCGGCCAGCGCGGCGGCGGATTGCGGCGGGATGACGTTGGCGACGTCGACCTTGTGGCGTGTGCCGAATTCGGTTTCCAGCACGCGCTCGGCCACGTCGATCTTCACGACCTTGCCGTCGCGGTTGCCCGGCACCCATTCGATCATGTCGCCGTACAGGGCGCGCCAGCCATCCTGGAACAGGCCCTGCTTGCTGAAGCCCTCCTTCGCGTCGAGCGCGATGATCTTCGATCGCGGCTTATGCCGCTTGAGGTAGTGCGCGATCATGCTGATGCGCTCGTAGGGTCCCGGCGGGCAGCGGAACGGGTTGCCGGGGATGGCGAGGCCGACCACGCCGCCATCCGGCATCGCTTCCAATTGGCGGCGCAGCAGCAGTGTCTGCGCGCCGTCGGCGGGGATCCAGGCGTGGGGCATGACATCCGCGGCGGCCTGGTCGTAGCCCTCGATGGCGCCCCAGCGGAGCGCAATGCCGGGGGAAAGGATCAGCCGGTCGTAGGCCAGCGTCTGGCCGCCCGCCAGGCGCACGGTCTTCGCGGCGGCGTCGATGCCGGCGGCGCGGTCGTGCACCAGGGTGACCCCGCGCGCGCGCAGACCGTCGTAGGAATGGGTGATCTGGCTGATTTGCCGTTCGCCGCCCAGCAGCAGGTTGCCATAGGGGCAGGTGACGAAGGCGCGCTGCGGTTCGACCAGCGTGACCTGGACGTCCGGGTAGGAGCGTCGCGCGAAACTGGCGGCCGACGCGCCGCCGAAGCCGCCACCGATCACCAGCAGGCGCATCGCACCCTGCGCGCGCAGCGGCGTGGGCGCGGCAAGCAGGGCGCCGGCGGCGAGGATGGCGCGGCGGGAGAGGATCATGGTCATGGCCCGGCCCCCTTCAGCGGATACGCGAGAAGTGTTCGGCCACGGCGGCGATCTCCGCCTCGGTGTAGCCGCGGGCGATGCGCCCCATGATGGTGCCCGGGCGTTCATTGGCGCGGAAGGCGAGCATGATGGCGATGAGTTCCGCGCGGTCGCGCCCGTTGATGGCGCCCGCGCCCGTGACGCCGCGGCCGTCGGGCCCGTGGCAGCCGAGGCAGCCCTCGGCGGCGAGCGGCGCCTGGGCGCGGGCCGCCATGGGCAGGGCGGCGAGGGCAAGGGCGAGGATCGAACCCCGCAGGGCGTTTGGCCGCATCTGTGGAAACCTCCCGGCAAGGGCGTGACAGCCCGGAACTTGCCGATTTCGCGAGCGGGGCCAAGCGAAAGGTTTTGCGGCTACGACGCCGCGGGCCGGCTGGCAGGCCATGCTCCGCAGGGGTGGGTGACGGAGGCGGATTTCGCGCAGACAGGCGCGCAGGGGCCGGCCGTGCCGCCCAGTGGATCGCCGGGGCGATGGCACCCGGGGTCCAGGCGGCCCGCCGCCGGCGCCTTCAGGCCGGCAGCCCGAAGGCCGGGCGCAGCCGCATCCCCACCCAGTTGCCCGCCAGTGCCGGGATGATCCAGCCCCAGCCATGCAGGCTGCCCGAGGCGATCCCCGCCACATAGGCGCTGATGTTGCACCCCGAGGCGACCACCGCCCCCACCCCCAGCAGCAGCCCGCCCAGCACCGACGCCACGGCGTGCCGCCAGGGCATCGCGAGCCGCGGCGCGAAGCGTCCGGCGAGGCCCGCCGCCAGCAGCGCACCGGCCATCAGCCCGACATCCATCACCGTGGTGCGGTCGGCCAGTACCGGACGCAGAAAGGCCTCGGTCCGGGTGGGGTCTTCCCAGAAGGCCCAGAAGGCCGGGTCGTCGAGGCCGAGCGCCTCGATGACGCGCGACCCCCAGAGCGGGAAGGCCGCGGTGATCACCCAAGGCCGCCCGGCGAGCCAAAGCGTCGCGAGGTTCAGCAGCGCCAGCGCGACGGCGCCCCACAGCAGCGGCCAGGGGCCGTGCAGCCAGGCGCCGCCCGTCCCGCGCAAGGGCGTGGCCGCGCCGTGGCGGCGCCGTTCCGCCAGCCAGGCGGCAGCGCCTGCAGCGGCCAGTAGTGCCAGGCTGACCCCGACCGCCGGCCACAGCCCAAGCAGCCCCGGCAGCGTCGCGGCAGGCAGCGCGGGCAGGCCGGACCAGGCCTCGGACTGCCAGGCGGCGAGTGTGGCGCCGGCGACGAAGAAGGCCAGCGTCAGCAGCATCCGCAGGCTGCCCCCGCCGGCGGTGTAGAGCGTGCCCGACCCGCAGCCACCGCCAAGCTGCATGCCCACCCCGAACAGGAAGGCCCCCACCACCACCGCAACGCCGAGCGGGAAGACGATGCCGCGCACCGGCGCGCCGGCCAGGCTGCCCGCGTCGATCGCCGGCAGCATCAGCACGACCAGGATCGCGAGCATCACCAGCTGCGCGCGGAAGGCCGCGCTGCGCCGCTGGCCAAGCAGCGCGCGGAAGCCGCCGGCGAAGGAGAAGGTCGCGTGGTACAGCGCGACCCCCAGCCCCGCGCCCAGCGCCCAGAGCGCGGCCTGCCGCCAGCCATGCCCCGCGCCGAACCATGCCGCGCCGCCCGCCAGCAACAGAGCGGCGGCGAGCACCGGCCAGGGCGCGGCGGCTGCGCGGGTCGCGGTGGCGCTCATGGCCGCGGGGGGGCGGTCGTCCCGCACCGGAACGCTGCGCCGAGCAGCCACCGGACGCCGGTCTCCTTGACGGGGGAGCGGGCTGGTGCCGGCATTCCCGGACGACCCCTCAGACGCGTTCGCTGATCCGGATTGCGACCTTGCAGCCGGCCTTGATGGCGGCGGAGAGCAGGCGATAGGCCGGCGCCTGCTCGGCCTCGTTCTCGAGGCCGATGTCGCGGTGTTCCAGTTCCTCGGCGCGGAACTTCTCGATGTGGGCCTTGAGCTCGGCCTCGTCCTCGCCGAGGGCTTCCTCCTGCGCGCGGTAGTGTTCGTCGATCGCTTCCTCGACCGCGACGGTGCAGGCCATCGCACCCCGGTGGCCGAGCAGCGCGGTGGCCGCGCCCAGCGCGAAGCCGGCCACGTGCCAGATCGGCAGCAGCGCGGTGGGGCGCACGCGGCGGGTCGCGATCAGGCGGGAGAAGGTATCCAGGTGCACCTGCTCCTGCGCCTGCATGTGCTTGATCATCGGCCCGTATTTCGTACGGCCGAGCACGGCGAGCTGCCCCTGGTAGATGCGCTTGGCGCCGTATTCGCCGGCATGGTCGACGCGGATGGCGCGTTCGACATAGTCGCGCGGGGTGGGGTCGCCGGGCAGGCGGTCCTCGGCAGTGGTGCGGGTGGTCATGCGCTTCGTCCTTTGCGGGCCAGGGCGAGGGCCAGCAGCCCAAGCCCTGCCCCATAGATGAGGTTCATCGCCGCCATGGAAAGCGGCAGTCCGGGGATCAGGTAGGTGGCCGCGTCGCAGGGCTTGGTCGGCGCGGCGGCCATGTTGCGAAGCATGTCGTCGATGGATTGCGCGCCGCCGGCGGTCGGCGCCGCGCAGCCCGGCAGCGGGGAGGGCCACCAGCCTTGCTCGACACCCACATGGAAGCCGCCGATGGCGGCGGAGACGAAGGCGCCCAGACCGGCGGCGGCGAGCAGCAGCACCCGCCCGCGCCCGGGCAGCAGCACCGCGCCCGCGGCCAGCGCGGCCGCGACCCAATACGGCCAGCGCTGCCACAGGCAGAGCTCGCAGGGGGCGAGGCCCCACCAGGTCTCGCTGCCGAGCGCAAACAGTGGCGCACCCGCGGCGAGGATCAGGATGACGACGGCGGAAGCCATGGCGCGGATGTCGCGCGTTGCGGCGTGCGGGGCAAGTCCGCCGGGGCCGATGCCGCCACCGCGCCCGGCGTGGTCTGCGTTTGCGCCGGTTCACTGCACCGCCGCCGAGCGCCCGGTTTCGCGAGCATATCTGCCCCAGGCCGGATGATTTCATCCGTTCCGGATCTGCTCTAGCCTTCGGATGACAAGGCGGGAGGACATGATGCGCAAGCTCTGGGGCCGGGCGAGTTCGTCCAACGTGATGAAGGTGCTCTGGACGCTCGAGGAGCTCGGCCTGGACTACGAGCGCGTCGATGCCGGCGGCGCCTTCGGACGCACACGCGAACCCGACTACCGCGCCATGAACCCGATGGGCCTGGTGCCGACGCTCCAGGAGGAGGATGGCTGGGCCTTGTGGGAGAGCAACGCCATCGCGCGCTACCTGTGCAACCAGTATGCGCCCGGCGGGTCGCTCTACCCGTCGGCGCCGCGCGCCCGGGCTGCGGTCGAGACCTGGATGGACTGGACGCTGGGGCACGTCACGGCGCCGATGGTCACGATCTTCTTCACCCATGTCCGGCTGAAGGAGCACGAGCGCGACTGGGCGGCGGAAGGCAAGGCACGCGTGGATTGCGCGCGGCTGTGGAAGATCGTGGACGGCAAGGTCGCGTCGCAGCGCTTCCTGTGCGGGGAGGACCTGACGCTGGCCGACATCGCGCTGGGCTGCTGGGTGCATCGCTGGCATGTGCTGCCGATCGAACGGCCGGCGCTGCCGAACCTTGCGCGCTACTACGAGGCGCTGAAGACGCGACCGGGCTTCACGCGCCATGTCGCGCTGCCGCTGGAATAGAACAACGGAGGACAACGTCATGGCCCGCACCACCACCAGCCACGCCGCCGAGGCCGACTTCAAGCGCGGCCTGCGCGCCTTCTTCGAGTATCGCGACCTCGGCATCGCCGCGGCCACGGAGGGCGCCTTCGGCGCGCATGTGATCCGCGGCATCCCCGGCGCGCACGCGACCGGCGCCTGGCATACCCACGACCTGCCCTTCCAGATGTTCTTCGTGCTGAAGGGCTGGGTGAAGTTCGAATACGAGGATATCGGCGAGAAGACTTTTCTCGCCGGCGATTGCTGCTACCAGCCCCGGCTGGTGAAGCACCGCGAGATCGCGCATTCGGAGGATGTCGAGATCCTCGAGATCACCGGTCCGGCTGAGTTCGAAACGAAGGAAGTGCCCGCGCCTGAGCGCGCCGCGGCGGCGGAATAGCCGCCGGCGCGCGTGCGTCGCCGCGGTGAATTGAAAAACGGCCGCCGGGACCGTAGTTTGCGCGGGCGGCGTCCCCCCGGGTGACGCCGCCGCAGCGATGCGCGGTCGCGGGCGTGGCGGAATTGGCAGACGCGACGGGCTCAAAATCCGTTTCTGGCAACAGAGTGTCGGTTCGACCCCGACCGCCCGCACCATGCTTCCTGGCGCGATGTCGCCCCCACCAACCCATCGCGCGGGGTCCGCATGGCGTCGCCCGGCCGCGGGCCGCGCCCGAGGGCACGCGGCGCCTGAACCCCTTGGCGTGCTTCCGTCAGAGCTGTTCCTCGACCGGCAGCCGGCGGATCAGCGATGCCATCACGCGGCGGATCCACGATGCCCGCGGCTCCTGGTCCGTGCAGCGCGCGCCGTCCGCGGCGCGGTCGCACCAGTTCAGCCTTCCGTCCTGCAGCACGACGCGCCAGCTCACCGACGGATCGGTGAGGCGCGCGTATTCGTCGGCCACTGCCTGCGCCAGGGCCGGATGGCGCACGAAGGCGCCCATCTCGGTGTTCAGCGCCGCCGAGCGCGGGTCGAGGTTGAACGATCCCACGAAGGCGAGCGCGCCGTCGATCGCGACGGCCTTGGTGTGCAGCGCGGCGCCGCGCGACCCGAGCAGGCTGGCCGGCCCGCCATCCGCATCGGGCTTCAGCTCGTGCAGGTCGATGCCCATGCGCAACATGGCGCGCCGGTATTTCGCGTAGCCGCCATGCACCGCGACCACGTCCGTGGCGCCGAGCGAATTGGTCACGGCGCAGATGCGAACGCCACGGGCGCGCAATTCGCCGAGCAGCGCCAGGCCCGCGCGCCCGGGGACCAGGTAGGGCGAGATCAACAGCACCTCGCGCCGCGCCTGGCGCAGCGCGTCGGCGATCTCGGCCGCGATCCCGCCGGCGGCCCGTGCGCGCTTGCGGGCGCCGAGGCCGCGCCGCGCCTTCTCGGGCCGGTCCGCGATGACGTGCACGCTGCGCGACGGCGTCGGCACCAGGCTGCCGCGGACATGGTCCAGCGGGTCGTCGTGCAGGGCGCCCAGCAGCGCCTGCGCCTCGGGCGCCTGGCCTGCCGCCGCGAGGCTTTCGCGCAGCGCCGGGAGACCCGACCGGGCGGCGGCGGCGGCCGTGGTCGCCGCCGGCCGTGCGAGCGGGCTCGACCAATAGGTTTCGAAGACCGCCTGCGCCTGTGCCGCCGCGCCGCCGGCGATGACCAGGTCGAGGTCGCGGAAGCTGATCCCGTCCTCGGCCTGCAGGTCGAAATACTCGTCGCCGATGTTGCGCCCGCCGACCACGGCGAGGCAGCCATCCGCGATCCAGGACTTGTTGTGCATGCGGCGGTTGAGGTGCCAGCCGCCGAAGGCGAGTTCGAGCGGGAAGCCCAGCGCGCCGAAGCGGCGCCATCGCGTGCCGTTGAACAGCCTGACCGCGATGCGCGGATGTTCGTCGAGCGCGGCCAGCGTGCGTTCGCGCCCCGGCGCGTAGACATCGTCGAGCAGCAGCCTCACCGCGACGCCGCGATCGGCCGCGGCCAGCGTTTCGCGCGCAAGAAGGCGGCCGGTGAGGTCGGACCGCCACATGTAGTATTGCAGGTCGAGCCGTCGCGCGGCCCGGCGGGCGCTGGCGGCGCGCACGCGGAACGCCGCGGTGCCCTCGGCGACCAGCGCCACCAGGTCGTTCGCGCCGCGCTGGGCGACGGTGCCGCGGTCGATCCCCGGCGCATCGGTTGACGCGGGGCGGCGCGCGCACCCGGCGCCGTCGTGCCCGGACGCCCCGTTCATCCGGATGCGGCGTGCTGTGCGACCGCGCCGATGCGCAGCCGGCCGATCAGCGGCAGGTGGTCGGATGCCACGCGCGCGAGCGGGCTCGCATAGGCGCGCACGTCGCTGACCAGCCCGGCGGGCTGCCCCAGGATGCGGTCGAGTGCGAGGACCGGCACCGCGGCCGGGAAGCTCGGCGGCGACGGCGCGGCGGCCCCGAACGCCGGTTCCAGCGCCCGCAGCGAGGAGCGCGGCCCGTGGCTCCATTCATTGAGGTCGCCCAGCAGCACGGTGGGCATCTGCGCCCCCTCGGCAAGGGTGCGCAGGATGGCGTGGCCCTGGCGCGTGCGGCAGCGGCGCAGCAGGCCGAAATGCGCCGCAATCACGCGCAGCGGGCCTTGCGGCAGGTCGATCTCGGCCACCAGCGCGCCGCGCGGTTCGGCGCCGGGCAGGCGCATGCGCGTGATGCGGGCGGCCAGGTCCTCGCGCAGCAGCAGCGCATTGCCGTGCCAGCCATGCCCGGACGGCACGTCCGATACCGGCACGAGCTTGAGGCCCGCATTGCGCCGCACCGCCGCGAGGTCGAGCAGCCCGGCGCGCCGGCCGAAGCGCTTGTCGACCTCCTGCAGGGCCAGGATATCGGCGCCGAGTTCCGCGATCACCGCGGCCGAACGGTGCGGGTCGAAGCGGCCATCCGCCCCCACGCATTTGTGCAGGTTCCAGGATGCCACCCGCAGGTCGGCCGGGTGCGCCGGGTCCGGGTCGGTCGCCGGACCACCGGGCTGGCGTAGCGAGCGCAGGTCCTGCACGAAGTCGCGCAGCCGCTGCGCGGCGCCGGTGATCTGCGGCAGCCGCAGGCGCGCGGCGTGGCGGGCGACGAAGGGCTTCATCCATCCTCTTTCGCATGACCCTGTGCGCAGGCACAGGTTTGGCGGTGAGCCTGCCGACACCAGGTGCGTTGCCGCGGCCGGGCACCGCCGGGGCCGGGTACCGCCCGCGCCAAGCGCCTGGCCGAAGGTGGCGTCCCACCCGCGGCCCGGACTGCAACGGCGCAGCCCCCGCGCGGTTTCCTGAGCCCTGACGGCACCCGGCGTGGCTGTGCCGGCAACTTTTGCCGCATGAGTGGGTTGATGGGGCACGGCATTCCTGCCCGCAACAACGGAGAAACGCCATGCGTCCGAACATCAAGATCCTCGCCATCACCGCGACGGCACTGCTGCCCGCTATCGCCCTGGCGCAGACGGCGCCGCAGCCGGCACCGTCCACCACCATGCCGCAGTCGCCTTCGACCATGCCGCAGGCGAATGTGCCGGCGCCGGTCCAGGGGAGCGCCGCGGGCATGGTGGCGACGGCGAATCCGCAGGCCCGCCGCGCCAGCCGCGTGATCGGTGCCAACATCATCAACGAGGCGAACAACACCGTCGGCGAGGTGCACGACCTGATGATCTCGCCCGCCGGCGGGCCGGTGATCGCCGTGCTGTCGGTCGGCGGCTTCCTGGGCATCGGGGAGCGGTATGTGGCCATTCCGCTGGCCGACCTGCGGTGGAATGCCGATCGTGAGCGCTGGACCCTGCCCGGCGCGACGGTCGACAGCCTGAAGGCGCGCCCGGCATTCACTTACCCGGAACGCGGCTGACGCCCGGTCCGGCAGGGCGGAGACGTCCTGCCGGATCTTTCCTTCCTGGCTTGGCATCGAGTGCGCCGGCGGCCTGTGGGTCGCCGGCGCACTTGATGTGTCGCGCCGTGGCCCGCCTGCCTCCGCAGCTGTTCGATGGGGCCGGCAGCCGAGCCTGACGTCGCGTAGCGCCAGGCAGCCCAACCGCCCGCCACGGTCCGCCCGGCCCGGGGTGCCGATGTCCGGCCGATGCGTCCGTGTCGCGGCGGGGCCCGGCGGGCCGCCGGGGGGCGAATCTTGCCTTCCGCCGCCATTCGCGCCAAAGACGCCCCCCAACCCGCATCCCCACCCCGGATTCCCCACGGAGGGCCACCCATGGCCTCGTCCTTCGACCGCATCGCCGACATCATCGCCGAGAACAGCGAAGTCGAGCGCGACAAGATCCTGCCCGACAGCCATGTCATCAACGACCTGGGCATCGACAGCCTGGACTTCCTCGACATCGTCTTCGCCATCGACAAGGCCTTCGGCATCAAGGTCCCGGTCGAGGCCTGGACGCAGGAAGTGAATGCCGGGACCGCCCCGGCCGAGCAGTACTTCGTCATGAAGAACCTGGCGGCGCGCATCGACGAACTGGTCGCCGCCAAGGGGGCTTGATCCCGTGACCGAGCACCGCGCGGTGCCGCGCGCGCGGGCCTGAAACGGGCAGACCGCAATGCGCCTCGAATACTTCCAGATGATCGACCGGGTGGCCGCGCTGGAAGGCGAGGCCATCGTGGTCGAGAGCACCATCCCCGAGGCCTCCCCGGTCTTCGAGGGGCATTTCCCCGGTTATCCGCTGATGCCGGGCGTGCTGCTGGTCGAGACGATGGCGCAGGCGTCGGGCTGGCTGCTGCTGAAGCTGATGGCGTTCGAACGGATGCCCTTCCTGATGGGCGTGAAGGAAGCGAAGTTCCGGTCCTTCGTGGGGCCTGGCACGCCGGTGACGGTGCATGCGCAGCGCCTGCATGACGGGTCGGGCTATGCGGTCACGAAGGCGCGCATCGAGGCCGCGGGCAAGCGCATCTGCGACGCCGAGCTGACCTTGCGCATCATGGATTTCCCGGCCCCCGAACTCGCCGCGGCGATGAAGGCGCGCGGGCAGGAGCTCGGCCTCGCATGACGCGCAAGGAAGTGGTCATCACGGGCATCGGCCTGGTCTCCTCGCTGGGCGAGGGGCCGGAGGCGCACTGGACCGTGCTGTCGCAGCCGGGGGCCAAGCCTGTCGTCGACGAGGCGGCCTTCGCGCCCTATGCCGTGCATCCGCTGCCGGCGATGTCCTTCGACGCGCAGATCCCGAAGAAGGGCGACCAGCGGCAGATGGAGCCCTGGCAGCGGCTTGGCACCTATGCCGCAGGCCTGGCCATCGACCAGGCCGGCGCGCGCGGGCTCGTGTCGGACATGCACCTGATCGTCGCCGCCGGCGGGGGCGAGCGCGACGTGGCGGTGGACGAGGCGGTGGCGACAGCGCTCTGCGCGACGCCGGCGGCCGAGGCCGGGGCGATCCTGAACGAACGCCTCGCGACCGACCTGCGCCCCACACTGTTCCTGGCGCAGCTGTCGAACCTGCTGGCGGGCAATATCTCGATCGTGCATGGCGTGACGGGGTCCTCGCGCACCTTCATGGGCGAGGAAGCGGCGGCGGCCGATGCGGTGCGCATCGCGGCGGCGCGGCTTGCGGAAGGGCGCGGCGGGATTGCGCTGGTGGGCGGCGCCTATGCGTCCCAGCGCTGGGACCTGGTGCTGCTGTATGGCGCCGGCGGAGCGGTGTGGCGCGGGCCGTTTGCGCCGGTCTCGGCCCGCGATGGCGCGGGTGGGTTCGTGGGCGGGGCGCTCGGCGCCTTTCTGGTGCTCGAGACGGCGGCGCATGCCGCGGCGCGCGGCGCGGTGCCGCTGGCGCGTATCGCGGGCGTCGCGACCGATGCGGCGCATAAGCGCGGCGGCGGCGCCTCGGCGCGGGCGGCGCGGGCGCTGTGGGACCGCCTCGCGGTGCCGGACGGGCGGCTTGGCGTGCTGTCCGGCATGACCGGCGTGGCGGAAGCGCGGATCGAGGAAGAAGCCTTCCTGGCCGGCATCGGCGCGGCGGCGGTGCGGCGCACCGGCTCGCTGCTCGGCCATGGTGTGGAAGCGACCTTCCCGGCCAATGTCGCGCTCGGAGCGCTGGCGCTGTCGCGCGGCGGCTTCTACCCCGCGATGGACCCGGCCGATGTGGGCGACGGGCCGGTCGACCGCATCCTGGTCACCGGCTTCGGCCAGTGGCGGGGCGAGGCGCTGGCCCTTCTGGAGCGCGCGGCATGAAGGATCATCTCGGCCGGCCGCTGGTGGCGGTGACCGGCATCGGCATCGTCAGCCCGCTGGGCTGGGGGCGGGAAGCGACCTGGGCGGCGATCACCGCCGGCACGTCGGGCATTTCGCGTATCCGCCGTTTCCCGACCGAGAAGCTGCGCACCACCATCGCCGGCACCGTCGAACTGCCCGAGGAAGCGGCCGGTGCGGAGCCAGTGAGTTCCCCCGTGCGGGTGGAGCGCATGGCCGAGGCCGCGGTGGCCGAGGCCCTGGCCCAGGCGGCGATCGGCGAGGGCGGTTTCCCTGGCCCGCTGATGGTCGGCATGCCGCCGGTCGAATACGAATGGCCGCAGCGCTTCGAACTGGCGCGCCAGGCCAATGGCAACGGCACCTATCGCGCGGCGACCGACGTCGCGGCCGGTCGGTCGGACCTGTACGAGACCTTCATGTTCGGTGGCGTCGGTGAGCGTTTGGCCGCGCGCTTCGGCACGCGCGGGGCGCCTATCGCGCTGACCACGGCCTGCGCGACGGGGGCCTCCGCCATCCAGATGGCGGTCGAGGCGATCCAGCGCGGCGAGGCGGATGCGGCGATCGCGCTCGGTGCCGATGGGTCGGTGCAGCCGGAGGCGGTGATCCGCTTCTCGCTGCTCTCGGCGCTGACCGCGCGCAACGACGAACCGGAGAAGGCCTCCCGCCCCTTCGAGAAGACGCGCGACGGCTTCGTGATGAGCGAGGGCGCGGCGGCGCTGGTGCTGGAAAGCCTGGAGCACGCGACGGCGCGCGGCGCGGTGGTGCTGGGCATCGTGTCGGGCTGCGGTGAGCGGGCGGATTCCTTCCACCGCACCAGGTCGAACCCGGATGGCCACGCCATCATCGGCGCGATGCGCAATGCCATCGCGGATGCGGGCATCGCGCCTGCCGATATCGGCTACGTGAACGCGCACGGCACCGGCACGCCGGAGAACGACAAGATGGAGACGCTGGGCATGCGCGCCGTCTTCGGCGATGCGCCGCCGCCCATTTCGTCGAACAAGTCGATGCTGGGGCACACCCTGTCGGCCGCCGGCGCGATCGAGGCGGCGCTGTCGCTGCTGACCATCCGCGACCAGCTGCTGCCGCCCACCATCAACCATGTCGAGGCTGATCCCGCGATCACGCTCGACGTGGTGCCGAACGTGGCGCGCCAGGTGACCGGGCTGCGCCATGTGCTGTCCAATTCGTTCGGCTTCGGCGGGCAGAATGTCTGCCTGGTGGTGAGTGCCGCGCCATGACGACGATGCGCGCGCTGCGCCTGCATGGCGACCGTGACCTGCGGCTGGAAGACGTGCCCGCGCCGCCGCCGCCCGGCCCGGGCGAGGTGACGCTGCGCATCAAGGCTGTCGCGTTGAACCACATCGACGTCTGGGGCTTTCGCGGCATGGCCTTCGCCAAGCGCGAGATGCCGCTGATCGTGGGCGCCGAAGCGGTGGGCGAGGTGGTCGCGGTTGGCGCCGGCGTGACGGAGTGGAAGGTCGGCGACCGCGCCGCGCCCTATGGCGCGCTGACCTGCGGCACCTGCCGCCGCTGCCTCAAGGGCGAGGACAACCTGTGCGAGAATGTCCGCGGCGTGAAGGGCTTCCACGTCGGCGGCTTCGCCTGCGAACTGGTGAACCAGGAAGCGCGGCTGATGGTCCGCGTGCCCGATGGCATCTCCTGGGATGATGCCGCCTGCGGCACCATCACCTTCAGCACGGTCGAGCACATGCTGTTCGACAATGCGAAGCTGGAACCGGGTGAGACCATCCTGGTCCATGCGGCCGGGTCGGGCATCGGCACGGTGGCGGTGCGCATCGCCAAGGATCTGGGCTGCACCGTGATCGCCACGGCCGGCGATGACGAGAAATGCGCGAAGGCTAAGGCGCTGGGTGCCGACGTCGTGGTGAACTACACCACGCAGAACTTCCCGACCGTGGCGCGCCGCGCGACCGGCAAGGTCGGCGTGGACGTGGTGTTCGAGCATGTGGGCGCCTCCACCTGGGCGGGGTCGCTGCTGTCGCTGCGCATGGGCGGGCGGCTGGTGACGTGCGGGTCGACCAGCGGTGTCTCCGCCGAGACCAACCTGATGATGATCTTCCAGCGCCAACTGCGGATCTTCGGGTCCTTCGGCGCGTCGATGCGCAACATCGCCGATGGCTACGCCAAGATGGCGCGCGGCATCCTGCCGGTGCTGGACACGGTGCTGCCGGTGGAACGCTTCACCGAGGGGCTGGACCGTCTGGAAAGCCGGCGTGTCTTCGGGAAGATCGTTGTTACGCTTTAAGTATCGCGCCTGGCTGTTCGCCGACCGGCTGTTCGGGCTGCTGGTCCGTGCGGTCTTCGCGCTGCTGCGGCTGTTGGGGCCGGATTCCGGGCCGAAGATCGGCGCCGCGATCTCGCGCAGCCTCGGGCCTTTGACCAGCGCGCACCGCATCGCGCGGGAGAACATCGCCGGCGCCTTCCCCGACAAGACCGAGGCGGAGCGCGCGGCGATCCTGCGCGAGGCGTGGGACAACCTGGGTCGCGTCGCCTGCGAATACGTCCACATGGACCGCATCTGGGATTTCGACCCGGCGCAGCCCGAGGCCGGACGCATCACCGCGAGCCCCGCGACGGTCGCGCTGTACGAACGGCTGCGCGACGACGGCAAGCCGGCGATCGTCTTCTCCGCCCATCTGGCCAACTGGGAATTGCCGGCGATCGCCGCGGCGCGCCACGGGATCGAAAGTGCGGTGCTGTACCGCACCCCCAATAGCCCCGCGGTGGCGAAGGAGATCCTGCGGCTGCGCCAGGACAGCATGGGCACGCTGGTGGCGGCGGGGATGTCGGCGCCGTTCAAGCTGGCGCGCGCGCTGGAACGCGGCCAGCACATCGGCATGCTGGTCGACCAGCGCTTCGGGCGCGGCCCGCGGATCGACTTCCTGGGTCGGCCGGCCTTCGCCAATCCGCTTCTGGCGCAGTTGGCGCGGCGCTTCGACTGCCCGGTGCATGGCGCGCGCGCCATCCGCCTGCCCAATGGGCGGTTCCGGCTGCACCTGACCGAGGAAATCCCGCTGCCGCGTGACGCCGAGGGGTTGATCGATGTCGAGGCCGCGACCCAGGCCATGAACGACGTCATCGCCGGCTGGGTGCGCGAGCATCCGGGGCAGTGGCTCTGGATGCATCGCCGCTGGCGGTAGAGCATGGCGCGCTCAACGCAGGAGGGGCGCGCATGTCGCACATCATGGTCACCGCCGGGGCGCTCGATGTCGCGGTGGAATTGCATGGGCCTGAGGGCGGCACGCCCGCGGTGCTGCTGCACGGCTTCCCCGACGATGCGCGGGCCTGGGATGGCGTGGCGCCGGCGCTGGCGGCCGCGGGGCTGCGCGTGGTGGTGCCGTATCTGCGCGGCTACGGCCCCACGCGGTATCGCGATGCGGCGACGCCGCGGTCGGGCCAGCAGGCGGCGCTGGGCGCGGATCTGCTTGCGCTGATGGATGCGCTGGGCCTCGAGCGGGCCTTGCTGGCGGGCTACGACTGGGGCGGGCGGGCCGCCTGCATCGCCAGCGCGCTGTGGCCGGACCGCGTGATCGGCCTGGTTTCGGCGAATGGCTACAACATCCAGGACATCGCCGCGGCGGCGCGCCCGGCGCCGCCCGAGCAGGAGGCGCGCTACTGGTACCAGTGGTACCTGCACACGGACCGCGGCGTGGCGGCGCTCGAGCAGGACCGCGCCGCCTTCTGCCGGTACCTCTGGCGTTTGTGGTCGCCGACCTGGCGCTTCACCGAGGCAGAATTCGCGCGCACCGCCGCCAGCTTCGACAACCCCGATTTCGTCGCGACGGTGGTGCAGTCGTATCGCCACCGGCACCGCGCGGCGCTGGGCGACCCGGCGCTGCAAGGTATCGAGGACCGCCTGGCGGCGCGCCCGCCGATCACGGTTCCGAGCATGGTGTTGCACGGTGCTGAGGACGGGGTGGACCCGCCGGCGAACAGCGCGGGGTGCGCGCGGTGGTTCGCGGGGCCGTTCGGGCGGGTGGTGGTGCCTGGTGCCGGGCACTTCCTGCCGCGGGAGGCGCCGCAACCCTGGGTAGAAGCGCTGCTCGCATTCCCGCGATAATCTTTGCGGGTCAGTTTGTCTCGAAAATCGTCAGTTTGCTCAAATCAGACGTTTACCAACCATTCTTGATGCATGTCATGGGTGAAAAACCGCTTGAGGATACGCGCATAGGTGGTATCTTACGCCTGTAGCGTGAGAGGGCACCAAAATGCGCGTCTTGTTAGTTGAGGATGATCTCACTACTGCTCGCGGTATCACCCTGATGCTCAAGCAGGCGGCGATGATCGTCGACACCGCGGACACGGGCGAGGAGGCGGTCGAGCTGGCCCGCCTGTACGATTACGACATCGTGATCCTCGACCTGATGCTGCCGGACATCGACGGGTCGGAGGTGGTGCGCCGCCTGCGTGCCGCGCGGATCGAGACGCCGGTGCTGATCCTCTCGGGCGTCTCGCGCCCGCAGACCAAGGTGAAGGTCTTCGGCATGGGGGCCGACGACTTCATCACCAAGCCCTTCGACCAGCAGGAACTGGTCGCGCGCATCCAGGCCATCGTGCGCCGCGCCAAGGGCTTCAGCCAGCCGACGCTGCAGGTCGGGCCGCTGAACCTCAACCTCGGTTCGCGCGAGGTCACGGTCGAGGGGCGCACCGTGCACCTGACCGGCAAGGAATACGCGATCCTGGAACTGCTCGCGCTGCGCAAGGGCGTGGTGATGACCAAGGAAGCCTTCCTCAATCACCTCTATGGCGGCATCGATGAACCGGAGGTGAAGATCATCGACGTCTTCATCTGCAAGCTGCGCAAGAAGCTCGCCCAGGCCGGGGCGAACGACCTGATCGGCACCGTCTGGGGGCGCGGCTATGTGCTCCGCGACCCGACCGCCGGGCGGGGTGCGGCCTGGCAGCCGGCCGCTGCGGCCACGGGCCCCTTGCCGGCCGTGCCGATGGACATGCGCGCGGCGTGATTACCGCAGCGCCCCGCGCCGTCGCGCGGGGCGTCAGGCAAAGGTCAGCAGGCGCCGCGGTGTATCCACCAGGATCTCCTGGATCTCCGCCTCGCTGAACCCGCGCCGCCGCATCAGCGGCAGCACGGTGCGGTGGATATGGGCGTAGCCCCACCCACCCCAGCGCGTCATGTGCGCGCGGTGGCAGATGTCGTGGCTGATCACGACCTGGCCCTTGTGGCCGCGGTCCAGCACCTTGCGGATGGCGCGCAGCCGTCCCGCGTCGTTGGGCATGTCGATGTCCAGGTTGTGGACGTACAGGCTGCTCTCCTGCCCGAACAAATCCCATTCCAGCACCACGCCGGTATCCGCCAGGCGGAACAGCGCATCGTCGTCGAACACCGTGCGGTCGATGTGGTCCATGATGGTGCGCGACGGATCGCCGCCGCGCGCGGCGATGAAGTCCATCACCTCCTGCGGGCTGTCCTGGCGGCGGGCGGGGTGGATGGTCAGTGCCGCGCCGGTTTCCTGCTGCGCGATCAGCGCGGCTTCCATCACGCGCCGTTCGAGCGGCGTCCAGGCATCCTGGCATCCGATCTCGCCGATCAGCCCGGCGCGCACCTGCGTGCCCCACATCCCTTCCTGCACCTGCGCGACCATCTCGGCGGCGAAGTCGTCGATGCTGCGCGTGTGGTTCTCGGGGAACTGGTAGTCCTCGACGTAATGGCCGCAGCCCATGACGATGTGGCAGCCGGTGGCCCGCGCCACGCGCACCAGCCCGTCGGGGTCCGGCGACAAGCCGCCGATCGACAGTTCCACGATGGTCTCGCAGCCGGCCGCCACGGCTTCGGCCACCGCCTCGGTCGCCACCTCGACGCTGGGCTGCCAGGCATTGGCCGGCGATGCGGCGGTCGAGCTGCTCATGCCCCAATGATTCGCCAGGCCGGGTTCGACGCCCGGATCGCGGTCGCGGATCGTCGGCGGGCGGATGTCCCAGATCAGGTGTTCATGCATCAGCGTCGAACCCAGCACCGCCGGATCCACCAGGCCCAGCACGGTCTGGGCTTTGCCTCGCATCTCGTCGCGCGTCAGTCGTGCCATGGTGTCCTGCGTTCGGCGTGAGTGTGGCGTGCGAGTCGTCCGCGGCCCGCCTGGCGGGTCGAGCGGCCGAACGGCCGCCGCCGGTCGTCCGGCGAGACAAGCGGCCCGGATGGGCCGCGCCCGTCGCTTGAGGGCGGCATATCAGCTCCGCCGGATGTTCCACGGGTAGGCGCCCGACCCCTGCACGAAGCCCGACAGTCCGGTGCGATAGGCGGTCGAGATGAAGAACTGCCCGAGCGGCAGGATCGGCGCGTTCTCGAAGGATTCGCGCTGTATCACGTCAGCGAGGCGCTTCTGCTCGACCTCGGTCTCGGCCAGCAGCCACTGGGATGCGGCCTGCTCGACGCGCGGATTGTCGTACCAGCCGAACCAGCCGCGATCGCCCTGGCCGCGCAGGGTCGCGTTGACCGCGGGGTTGATGATCGACACGCCGGGCCACCAGGTGTGGAAGATGGACCAGCCGCCGCGCTCGGGCGGTTCCTTGCTGGCGCGGCGCTGCACCACCGAGCCCCAGTCGGTCTCGACCAGGTCGACATTCATGCCCAGGCGCTTGAGCAGGTCGGCCATGATCTGCCCGAACGGCCCGATGGTCGGGAAGTCGGTCGGGTTGATGATGACGACCTTCTCGTTGTTGTAGCCCGCCGCGCGGATGGCCGCGCGCACAGCATCGAGGTTGCGCGCGCCCTGCATCGCGGTGTTCGCGGTGGTGCTCTCATAGGGCGTGCCGCAGGGCCACATCGACAGGCACTGCTTGAAGGCGGAGGGGTCGTTGCCGGTCACGCCGCGCAGGAAGTCCTCCTGCGTGATGGCACCCAGCAGCGCGCGGCGGATGGCCGGGTTGTTGAACGGCGCATGCAGGTGGTTGAAGCGCGCCACGCCGATGTAGCCGAGCGTGTTCAGCACCGCGACCTCGACCCCGCGCGTGCGGCGCAGACGCGGGGCGAGGTCGGCGTTGATCTGTTCCCACCAGTCGATCTCGCCGGCCTGCAGCGCGGCAGATGCCGTCGCGCTGTCGGGCATGATGGTCCATTCGACGCGGTCGAAATGCGCCACCTTGCCGCCGGCAGTGCGGCTGGCGGCTTCCTGCCGCGGCACGTAGCCGTCGAACTTCGCGTAGGCGACGCGCGAGCCCGAGACGTATTCGTCGCGCAGGAAGCGGAAGGGGCCGGAGCCCACCATCTCCGTCACCTGCTGGAACGGGTCGGTGCGCGCCAGCCGTTCGGGCATCATGAAGGGCACCACGGCGGCCGGCTTGGCGAGCGCTTCCAGCAGCAGTGGAAAGCGCGACTTCAGCTTGATGCGGATGGTGCGATCGTCGGCGGCCTCCCACGCATCGACCACGGCGCCGAGCGACTGGCCGAAGGTGTCGCGCCGCGCCCAGCGCGCCAGTGACGGTGCGCAATCCTGCGCGCGCACCGGTTCGCCATCATGCCAGCGAAGCCCTTCGCGCAGGCGGATCGACCAGGTCAGGCCGTCGTCCGAGACGGTATGCCCCTCGGCCATCTGCGGCTGAACGCGCAGGTCGTCGGTCATCCCGTACAGCGTGTCGAACACCGTCCAGCCGTGGTTCTCGGTGACCGCCGCGGTGGTCCAGATCGGGTCGAGCGAGGTGAGGTTGGCCTGCGGCACGAAGCGCAGCGTCCGGGCGCGCGCGGGTTGCGCGAGAGCGGGTGCGGCGGGCAGCGCGGCAGCGGTGGCAAGGAAGGAACGACGGCGCATGGGGTATGCTCCTGCTGGTCGTCCCGCGTGCATGCGGGTTGATGCGAGAGTGCCACCTGCGCGGTGCGCGCCACAAGGCGTGGCGGCCTGTCAGGCATGTCGCTGCGTGGCGCGGCCGCCTGTGGTTGCCATGGCGGCGCCGGCTGGCGGCTGCGGGATCGCGGGGCAGCCAGGCGTCGCGCCGTGCCCGATCCGTCATCGCAGGCGTCGAGCGTTCCCCTCCGCTGCAAGCGCCATGTGCGCCGGCGCGGCCCAGCAGGCCGGCGGGCTGAGCTCCGCAATGCGCTGTTGGCTTCCCGGTCCGGCTGCGCCGCCGGCGGCCGGCTACATCGAGGAGGTGACCGCCGGCGCCAGCGCCGCCAGCTTGCTGGCCGGGTGCGACGGGTTGCGGAAGCGCAGTTCGCCGTCCTCGGCGGCATCCGGCGGTGCGAAGCCGAACATCTCCATGCGCGAGGCACACACGGCCGCCACCACGCGCCGCGCCGCCGGTTCGGTCAGGAAGCGGCGCGCCGCGCCCTCGAGTTCCAGTGTCTCGCGCAGCGATCGCCATTCGCCGCGGTCGAGGTCGTCCACGAACATCGCCAGGATGCCCGGCGCGGTGCCCGTCAGCCGGCTGTCCGCTGCGAGCCGCATGCGCCCGACCACGGCTGCGGCGACGGCATTCTCGCGCCCCGCGCGCGCCGCCATCACGAAGACCGATCCGCCGGCCGGATTGCCGGTGACGGCGAGATGCGCCTCGGGCCCGAACTGCGCGCGCAGGCTGCGCGGCAGCGCGGTGCCGGCCTGCGCGCCCGCCAGCACCAGCGGGTCGAGCTTCAGCACCGCGTCTGCGCTGGAATCCTGCCGCTTCTGCGCAGCCAGCAGGGCCATGATGCGCGCCTGCAATTCGGCCGCCTTGTCGGGGCCGGCCAGGCCCTCGGGCAGGGTCATCTTGAGCAGGTAGCGCCCGGGATGGGCGGCGAGCCAGGTCTGCAGTTCCGGGTTCACGGCATCGACCAGGGCGCACCAATCGCCGCGATGCACCGGGCGGCCATCCTCGGCCGAGACGGTTTCACACACCACCTCGGCTGCCACCCCTTCTCGCGTGACGCGCAGGTCGAAGGGCGCGTCCTCGGCCAGGCCGGCGAAATCCACCGCGAAGCCGCGCGCGCGATACAGCGCCGCGGTGCGCAGCAGGTGGAACAGCGGGATCAGCGTGGACTCGCCCGTCAGGCCGTCATGGATCAGGGCGCGCAGGCGGGCGCGCGGCGCCTCGGGCAGGCTGCGTGCCAGGCGCACCGCATCCTGCGCGAAGGACAGCACGCGGCGCTCCGCCAGGGAAACGCGACCACCCGCGCCCGGGACGGCCGCGCGGGCCAGCACGAATTCGACGGCATGGCGCTGCTGCGCGGCGCGGCCGGACAGCGTGCCGGCCTGCACACGTCGCGTGAGGTCGGCCAGGCGCGCGGACCAGGCGCGGCCTCCGCACAGGCGCAGGAAGGCGGCAGGCGCGGCGGCGTCGGGGCTGGGGTCGGCAAAAGACATGGCGAGGCCTCATGTTCAAGCATCGGCCCGCGGGGGCCGGTGTCTCCGGCGCAGAGCGCGCCGGTCAGCAGGTCTGCCTAGCCATTCCCCGATGGCGCGATGCAGGTCGCGCCGGCCGGATGCCGGTCTTGATGCCGGTCAAGTCTCCTACTCCCCCACATGGGGGGCGCGTCAAGCGGTGGTTGGCGCATGGGGGCGCGCGCCGCGCGGGACGTGCCTCAGCGGCAGGCATACAGGCCGCCGGTGTGCTCGACGCGCACCCAATCCGGCCAGGCCTCACGCGGGGGTTTCGATTGTGACGCGCGCGAGGCCCTCATGATGCGGCGATGGCTGCGCGGCGGCGGGGTGCCGGCCGATGGGGTGCCCGGCGATCGCGTGGCGCAGGCATGGTGGAAAAGGAAGCAGCGCCGCGGGGCACGCTGCAAGGCAATGCCATGCACCCTCCGGCAATCTTTGCGGCGCAGGGTGCGGCCATGCGCCAGGTGCTGATCGCCCTCCTGCTCGTCGCCGCCCCGGTTGTCGCGCAGCCGCCGCCGCAATGCACGGCCGAAACCGAGGGCCAGGCCGTCTGCATGGCCGGAAAGCTCTGTGAATGCCGGTTCGAGCGCGGCGGCCAGATGACCGGGCGCCCGGACCGATTCGCCTGGGATTGCGGCGTGATGCGCCCGCCTTGCCCGCCCGACCCGACGATCCAACCGGCGCAGCCTTGGACTGCCCCTGGCGGGCTGCTGATCGTACCGCGCGGCTTGCGCCCCTGAACGCCGCCCGCTGCTGTCGCCGCGGCCCTTCGGCCGGCATCGTTTCGTGACCGTGGGATTGGCGTTTCGCGACCCGTGCTCACTTGTGCGGTGCGGGGTGGCGCGACTATGGTCCGCCCGCGTCGAAGCATCGGCGCGAAGCTTTGTTCTGACGTGGCGGCGCGGCCAACGCGCCCGGGGATTGGTGATGCGGTTGAGCGACGCGAAGCGCCTTTGGGCGGTAGTGCTCGGTCTGGTGCTGGCCATGGCGGCCACGCCCGTCCTGGCGCAGGGCATGGTGGGCGCACCCTCCGCCTGGGGCATGGGCCTGCAGGAGTCCGGTGGGCCGATCAAGGACGCCATCAGCAGCTTCAACTCGCTGGTTTTCTGGATCATCGTCGTCATCACCATTTTCGTGCTGGCGCTGCTCGGCTGGTGCGTGTGGCGCTTCCGGGCCGAGGTGAACCCCACCCCGTCGAAGACCAGCCACAACACGCTGCTGGAAGTGGCCTGGACCGTGGTGCCGGTGCTGATCCTGGTGGTGATCGCGATCCCGTCCTTCCGCCTGATCTACTACCAGGACCGCACGCCCGACGCTGACCTGACCATCAGCGTCCAGGGCCGGCAGTGGTACTGGAACTACACCTATCCCGACCACGGCAACTTCAACTTCGACAGCTACCCGCTCGCCGAGGACCAGCTACCGCCCGAGCGTCGCCACCTGTTCCGCTTGGCGGTCGACAACGAGCTGGTGATCCCGATCGGCGCCAACGTCCGCGTCATCACCACCGGCTACGACGTCATCCATTCCTTCTTCGTGCCGGCGCTGGGCATCCAGAAGTATACGATCCCGGGCCGCGCGCTCGAGACCTGGATGCGCGCCGATCGCGAGGGCGTGTTCTACGGCCAGTGCAACCAGATCTGCGGGACCAACCACTGGTTCATGCCGATCGCGGTGCGCGCCGTGCCGCAAGCCGAATTCGACACCTGGGTGGCGAGCGCGCGCACGCGCTTCGCCCGCGCGGAGGATGCGCCGGCCCCGGCGCTGGCCACTGCCCCCGAGACCACCGACAGCCTTCAGATCGCGGAGGCGCGCCGCTGAGGCGCGACCGAGAGGACAGACGATGGCCACCGCAACCGACGCGCACCATGACGACCACGACCACAAGCCCGGTTTCGTGAACCGCTGGCTGTTCTCGACCAACCACAAGGATATCGGGACGCTCTACATCATCTTCGCGCTGTTCGCGGGGGTGATCGGCGTCGGCCTGTCGGTGCTGATGCGCATCGAGCTGCAGACGCCGGGCATGCAGATCTTCGCCGATGGCCAGGTGTGGAACGCCTTCGTGTCGGCGCATGGCCTGATCATGGTGTTCTTCGTGGTCATGCCGGCGCTGATCGGCGGCTTCGGCAACTGGTTCGTGCCGCTGATGATCGGCGCGCCGGACATGGCCTTCCCGCGCATGAACAACATCAGCTTCTGGCTATTGGTGCCCGCCTTCCTGCTGCTGGGCGCGTCGCTGTTCGTGGGCGAGGGGCCGGGCGCGGGCTGGACGATCTATCCGCCGCTGTCCGACAGCCAGTTCCACCCGTCGATGGCGATGGACCTGGCGCTGTTCTCGCTGCACCTCGCGGGTGCGTCGTCCATCATGGGTGCGGCCAACTTCATCACCACCATCCTGAACATGCGAGCGCCGGGCATGACCCTGCACAAGATGCCGCTGTTCGTGTGGTCGATGCTGGTCACCGCCTTCCTGCTGCTGCTGGCGGTGCCTGTGCTGGCGGGTGCGATCACCATGCTGATCACCGACCGCAACTTCGGCACGGCGTTCTTCCGCCCCGCCGGCGGCGGCGACCCTGTGCTGTTCCAGCACCTGTTCTGGTTCTTCGGCCACCCCGAAGTCTACATCATGATCCTGCCGGGCTTCGGTATCATCAGCCACGTGGTGAGCACCTTTAGCCGCAAGCCGGTGTTCGGCTACCTCGGCATGGCCTACGCCATGGTCGCGATCGGCTTCGTGGGCTTCGTGGTGTGGGCGCACCACATGTTCCAGTCGGGCATGGACGTCGACACGCGCGCCTACTTCATGGCAGCGACGCTGGTGATCGCGGTGCCCACGGGCATCAAGATCTTCTCCTGGATCGCGACCATGTGGGGCGGGTCGATCGAGTTGAAGACGCCGATGCTGTTCGCCATCGGCTTCATCTTCCTGTTCACCGTGGGCGGCGTGACCGGCGTGGTGCTGGCCAATGCGCCGATCACGCAGATCCTGCACAACACCTACTACGTGGTGGCGCACTTCCACTACGTGCTGAGCCTGGGCGCGGTGTTCAGCATCTATGCCGGCTTCTACTACTGGATCGGCAAGATGAGCGGCCGCCAGTACCCGGAGTTCTGGGGCAAGGTGCACTTCTGGCTGACCTTCGTCGGCGTGAACCTGACCTTCTTCCCGATGCACTTCTCGGGCAACCAGGGCATGCCGCGCCGCTACCCGGACTACCCGGAGGCGCTCACGGCCTGGAATTTCATCGCCTCGATCGGGTCCTACATCTCGGCGGCGTCGCTGATCCTGTTCTTCTACGTGATCTGGCTGACCTTCCGTTCGGGCGAGAAGGTGGCGGCCAATCCGTGGGGGCCTGGCGCGACCACGCTGGAATGGCAGGTCTCCTCGCCGCCGCCCTTCCATTCCTTCGACGAGCTTCCGCGCGTCCGCTGAGGGCGCGCGCCGAACGGAGCCACCATGAGCGACACAGCGCTGGAACCGGGACAGGGGGGCGCGGCCCCCCTTCCTGCGTCCCACGACATGTCCGAGGTCAGCGACTGGATCGCGCTGCTGAAGCCGCGTGTCATGACGCTGGTGGTATTCTCGGCCGTGGTCGGGCTGGTCGTCGCACCGGGGGCCGCCTCCATGCCGCCGGTGCTTATGGTCGCGGCCGTGCTGTGCATTGCAGTGGCCTCGGGTGCAGCGGGTGCCATCAACATGTGGTTCGACCGCGACATCGACGCGGTGATGCGCCGCACGTCGAAGCGCCCGATCCCGGCCGGGCGCATCGCGCCCTCCGCCGCGCTGGCCTTCGGGATCTGGCTTTCGGTGGGGTCGGTCACGCTGATGTGGATGGCGACCAACCTGGTCGCGGCCGGCATCCTGGCACTGTCGATCGCCTTTTATGTGTTCGTCTACACCATGTGGCTGAAGCGGCGCACGCCGCAGAACATCGTGATCGGCGGCGCTGCTGGCGCCTTCCCGCCGGTGATCGGCTGGGCGGCGGTGACCGGCGATGTCACGCTGGTGCCGGTCATCCTGTTCGCGATCGTGTTTGCCTGGACGCCGCCGCATTTCTGGGCGCTGTCGCTCTGGGCACATGACGACTACGCGCGCGCCGGCGTACCGATGCTGCCGGTGACGGCCGGGGCGCGCGAGACGCGCCGCCAGGTGATGATCTACACCGCCATCCTGGTCCCGCTGAGCCTGGCGCCCTGGCTGGTCGGCTTCTCGGGGCCGGTCTATGCCGCGGTCGCGGTGGTGCTGGGCGCGATGTTCCTGCGCCATGCGCTGGCCGTGCTGCGGGACGCGCAGGACGAAGCCGGCCGCAGCCTGACGCGCGACGCGCCTGCCAAGGCCTGCTTCCGCTTCTCGCTGTACTACCTGTTCGTGCTGTTCGGCGCGCTCGCGATCGACCGGCTGGTGTTCGCCGCATGACGCCCGAGGAACTCGCCCTGTTCCACAAGCGCCGGCGCGGGCGCAACATCGCGATCCTGCTCGTGCTGGTGAGCATGTCGGTGCTGTTCTACTTCGTGGGCATGGCGCGGATCCTGCGCGGATGACCGGGCCCGGGGATGACCGCCGCGCGGCCATGCAGCGCCGCAACCGCCGCCTGGGCCTGGTGATGGGGAGCGTGGCCTTCGGCATGGTGGGCCTGTCCTTCGCCGCCGTGCCCCTCTACGACCTGTTCTGCCGCGTGACGGGCTACAACGGCACGACGCAGCGCGGCCTGGCCGCCCCGGGTGCGACCGAACGCACCATCACCGTGCGCTTCGCCGCACAGACCGACCGCACCCTGCCCTGGCGCTTCCAGGCCGAGCAGTCGGCCATGACGGTGCGGCTGGGCGAAGAAGGCCTCGCCTTCTACACCGCGGCGAACCGGTCCGAGACGCCGGTGACCGGCGTGTCCGTCTACAACGTCACGCCGGAGAAGGTCGGGCGGTACTTCCACAAGGTCGCGTGCTTCTGCTTCGACGAGCAGACGCTCACCCCCGGCCAGCGCGTGGACATGCCGGTCTCCTTCTGGGTCGATCCTCGAATCGCGGACGACCCGAACACACGTGACGTCACCACCATCACGCTGTCCTACACCTTCTATCGCACGATCGAGGATGCGCAGCGCGCCGGCGCGCTGGCCAATGCCGGGCCGCATGTCGGCCGGGCCGGAGCGCGGACGAACTGAGACGGCCTCGCGCGCGGCGCTGCCGCGCGGGGCCGCCCGGTCATGCCGGCGGCGGGCTTGATCCGCCACCGCATTTCGGGATTGATGCAGCGCGAAACGGGCAGGGCGACTTCCCTGCGAACGACCCGAGGTCCAGGACGTCCGATGGCCAGCACCACCCCCGCCGAGGCGACCCACGGCGAAGCCGCGCCGCACTACAAGCACCCGTACCACCTGGTCGATCCGTCGCCCTGGCCGCTGACCGGCGCCTTCGGTGGCGGCGCGCTGGTGCTCGGCATTATCCTGTGGGCGCATTCCTCCATCACCTGGGTGTTCTGGCTGGGTCTGGTGATGGTGCTCGGCACCATGTTCATGTGGTGGCGCGATGTGCTCAAGGAGAGTGCGACGCCTGGCCTGCATTCGCCGATCGTGCGCATCGGCCTGCGCTACGGCATGGTGCTGTTCATCGCGTCTGAGGTGATGTTCTTCGTCGCCTTCTTCTGGGCGTACTTCCACTTCGCGCTGTACCCGGAACATGTGTCGGGCGCCGCGGCGCCGCCGATCTGGCCGCCCCGTGGGATCGAGACCTTCGACCCCTGGGGCCTGCCCTTCCTGAACACCATGATCCTGCTGCTGTCGGGCTGCACGGTCACCTGGGCGCATGCGGCGCTGATCCAGAACGACCGGAAGGCGCTGATCCAGGGCCTGGCGCTGACGGTGGCGCTCGGCGTGCTGTTCACGGCGCTGCAGGCCTGGGAATATTCGCTGGCGCCGTTCAAGTTCTCCGGTGGCGGGGTGTATTCCTCGACCTTCTTCCTGGCCACCGGCTTCCACGGGTTCCACGTGATGGTCGGCACAACCTTCCTGCTGGTCTGCCTGATCCGCGCCATCAAGGGCCATTTCAGCCCGGAACGGCATTTCGGCTTCGAGGCCGCGGCCTGGTACTGGCACTTCGTGGACGTGGTGTGGCTGTTTCTGTTCGTCTGCATCTACTGGTGGGGTGCCGGCGTCATCGCGGAACACTGAGTTTGGCCTCAAGCGCCGGCGCCGCCATCCGGCGGCTTGGCTTGCGCGCCACGCACTGGCGCGCTGGCGGCGGTCAGGTTGGACGCGGTGGCGCCGTGCGCTCCCGGCCCGAGGCTATGCCTCGGGCCGTTTTGATTGGATGGCCATGACCTCGTCCGTGCCCATCTGGAAGGTCGCGCTGCTGGGTCGCTGTCCGCGCTGCGGGCAGGGGGCACTGTTCCGCGGCCTGCTCGACATCCGCGACACCTGCGATGCCTGCGGACTCGACCTGCGGGCGCATGATGCCGGGGACGGACCGGCGGTGGCCGGCATCTTCGTCATCGGGGCGCTGACCGTGGGGCTCGCGATCTGGGTGGATGTGCGGTTCACCCCGCCGCTCTGGGTCCATGCGGTGCTGTGGCCGGCGCTGGTGCTGCCGGCGTCGGTGGTCACGATGCGCGTGGCCAAGGCCGCGCTGGCGGCGTTGCAGTGGCGCCATCGGCGGGACGCATCGTGACGCGCCGCCGGGCTTCCGGTGCGGCGCGCGCGCCCATATAGCGGGCGCATGTCGAACACGCCCGGGCCGCGCAGGCTCATCCTTCCGCTGCTCGTGACACTGCCGGTCATGCTGGTGCTGGTTGGCCTGGGCACCTGGCAGGCGCAGCGCCTGGGCTGGAAGGCCGGCATCCTGGCGCGCATCGATGCGGCCGAGGCCGGGCCGCCCGCATCCCTGCCCGCCGACCCGGTCCCGTTCACCAAAGTCGAGGCCACGGGGCGCTTCGACCATGCGCGCGAAGCGCTGGTCGGGCTCGAGGTGCGCGGCGCCGTGCTCGGCTCCCGCCTGGTCACGCCGCTGTTGCGGGAGGGCGCGCCGGCCATCCTGGTGGATCGCGGCTGGGTGCCGATCGAGGGCCGCGCGGGCGTAGACCAGCCCGCGGGCGATCTGCGCGTGACCGGCTGGGTGCGCCCGGTCGAGCGCGTCGGCCTGTTCTCCGCCACCGACGACGCGCCCGGGCGGCGCTTCTACACCTTTGACCCGGCGGTGATCGGGCCGGCGCTGGGGCTGCCGGCCGTCGCATCCTTCGGCCTGGTGGCGCTGGGCGAGGGCGAGGGGCTGCCGCAGGCCGACCGGCGCCTGCCGCGCCCCTCCAACAATCATCTCGGCTATGCCATCACGTGGTACGGCCTTGCCGTCGCGCTCGCGGGCGTCTTTTTCGTCTGGGCGCGGCGGCGGTTGAAGGACTGAACACCCGATGCCCAATGCCGCCTATCGCCGACTCAAGACCCGCTTCGCCCGCATCGCCACGCTGGGCGAGGCCGCGTCGATGCTGCACTGGGATGCCTCGGCCATGATGCCGCCGGGCGGCGGCGCGGCGCGGGGCGAGCAGCTCGCGGCCCTGGCCGGGCTCTCGCACGAATTGCTGACCGCACCCATCGTCGCCGAGGACCTCGAGATCGCGACGGCCGAAGGCCCCTGGGAGGAGACGAACCTGGCGCTGATGGTGCGCACGCATGCGCGTGCCACCGCCCTGCCGACCGAACTGGTGGAAGCCAGCGCGCGGGCCAATTCAGCCTGCGAGAAGATCTGGCGCGAGGCGAAGGCGCAGGCCGATTTCGCGCGCGTCGCTCCGGCCCTGGCCGAGGTCGTGCGCCTGCAGCGCGAGACCGCGCAGGCGCTGGCCGCGGCGCTGTCCATGGATCCCTACGATGCGCTGATGGATGGCTACCAGCGCGGCGTGACGGCGGCCGATGTCGAACCTGTCTTTGCGGCCTACGAGGCCTTCCTGGCGGAGGCGCTGCCGCGCGCCGAGGCGATCCAGGCCGCGCGCCCGGTGGCGCTGCCGCTGCCCGGGCCGTTCCCGGTGGCGGCGCAGCGCGACCTGTGCGCGCGGCTGTCCGCACGCATCGGGCTCGACTACGGTCACGCGCGGCTCGATGAATCGCTGCATCCCTTCTGCGGTGGCACGCCCACCGATGTGCGCATCACCACCTTCTACGACGAGCAGGATGTCGCGAAGGCGATGCTCGGCGTGCTGCACGAGACCGGGCACGCGCTGTACGAACGCGGCCTGCCCGCGGCCTTCGCGCGCCAGCCGGTGGGCGAGGCCGCCGGCATGGCGGCGCATGAATCACAGTCGCTGATCGTCGAGATGCAGGCCTGCCGGTCCGACGCCTTCCTGGGCTTCTTGGGCGGCGAACTGCGCGCGGCCTTCGGCGGCGATGCGGCGGCCTACGCGCCGGGCAACCTGGCGCGGCACTGGCGGCGCGTGGAGCGCGGCTTCATCCGCGTCGATGCCGACGAGATCACCTATCCCGCCCATGTCATTCTGCGCTTCCGGCTGGAGCGCGCGATGATCCAGGGCACGCTCGAGGTCGCCGACCTGCCGGGCGCGTGGAACGAGGGCATGCAGCGCATGCTCGGCATCACGCCGCCCGATGATACGAAGGGCTGCCTGCAGGACATCCATTGGCACGACGGCGCCTTCGGCTACTTCCCGTCCTATACGCTGGGGGCGATGGCGGCGGCGCAACTGATGAAGGCGGCGCGCGCGGCCGAGCCTGGCCTCGACGCTGCCCTCGCGCAGGGCGACATGGCGCCGCTGCTCTCCTGGCTGCGCGTGCATGTGCATGGCAAGGGATCGCTGCTCGGCTTCCAGGACCTGCTGCGCGCCGCCACCGGTAGGCCACTCGACCCGCAGGACTTCATGGACCATCTGCGGGCGCGCTACCTCGATGCCTGACGCCATCGAGGCGCTGCGATTCCGCTTCGCGCCGACCGGCCGGCGTCTGCCGACCCTGCCGGAGGCGCCATCGGATGCGCCGAGCGTGGTCGGGCTGTCGCTGCCCAAGGCCGGATCGACGCTGCTGTTCGCACTGCTGCAGGACCTCGCGCCACGTGCGGGGCTGGCCTACGTCTCGCTGCAGGATTTCTTCTTCATCGACGGGCTGCGCCAGGCGGAGCAGCCGCACGAGGCCGGTTCGCTGTTCCGAGCGCAGGGGTATTGCTACGGCGGCTTCCGCGGCCCGCCGCCCTACGCCATCCCGATCCTGGACACCGCGCGGTGCGTGGTGCTGGTGCGCGACCCGCGGGACATGGCGGTGTCGCAGTGGTACTCGGTCACGCAGAGCCACGTTGTGCCGAAGGCCGCGGAGGGCGAGCACTTCATGGCGCGCAACCGCGAGCGTGCGCTCGCCCGCGGCAAGGATGCGCATGTCATGCAGGTTGCGCGCGGATTCGATGCGCAGTTCGACCGGCTGCTCAGCAGCGGCATCCTGCACCGCGCCACGACCGCCGTGTTCCGCTACGAGGACGTGATCTTCCGCAAACGCGAATGGGTGGATGCGATCTGCGACTGGTACGGCTGGACCATCGCGGCCGAGACACGCCACGCCGTTGCCGACCGCCACGACGTGCGGCCGGCCACGCCCGACCCGTCGGCGCATATCCGCCAGGTCACGCCCGGCAACCACCGCGAGGAACTGGGCGAGAAGCAGCTCGCGCACATGAATGCGGCGCTGGCACGCTGGCTTGCGATGTTCCGCTACGCCTGATTTCGGGCGCTGCCCGGCTGGCGCGATCAGGCGCCGGCCTTGATGAAAGCGGCCGCGCGTTCCGCCACCAGCATCACCGCCGGCTGGATATTGGGCGAGGGGATCAGCGGAAAGGCCGAGGCATCCGCCACGCGCAGCCCGTCGATGCCGCGCAGGCGCAGTTGCGGATCGAGCACGCTGCCCATCGCCGCCGTGCCGCAGGGGTGGAAGACGGTGCCGGCTGTGGCGCGGATATTCGACAGCAGCGCGTCGTCCGTGGTCGCGTCCGGCCCGGGGCGGAGTTCTTCCTCGATCAGCGCCGCGAGCGGGGATTGCTGCGCGATGCGCCGACCGAGCCGTGCCGCGCCCAGCATGACGCGCACGTCGTTCGGATGGTCGAGGTAGTTGGCGCGGATGCCGGGCTTGTCCCGCACGTCGGGCGATTTCAGGAAGACCTCGCCGCGGCTTTCGGGGCGGCAGACGCCGTAGTTGAACATGAAGCCGGGGAAGTCCTGCAGCCCCTTCATGTAGTCGAAGGTTGAGAAGTTCACGAAGAGGAACTGCACCTCGGCTTCCTCGGCGCCAGGTGTCACGCGCGCGAAGGCATTGGCTTCCCCCGCGCCGATCGCGAGCGGGCCGGCGCGCGAGAGCAGGTAGTCGAGTCCCATCTTCGCCTTGCGCAGCGGCGATTGCAGGATCTCGTTCAGCGTGCCGCAGGGCTTCGACCGGTAGATGAACTTCGCGATCAGGTGGTCCTGCAGGTTGCGCCCGACTTGCGGGCTGTGATGCACGACCGGGATGCCCAGGCCCTGCAGTGCCGCGCCATCGCCGATGCCCGAGAGCATGAGCAGTTTCGGCGTCTCGATCGCGCCGGCCGAGCAGACGATCTCGCGCGCCGCGCGGAAGGTGACCGGCTGGCCGTCCTGCAGGGCTTCCACCGCTACCGCGCGGCCAGCCTCCAGCACGATGCGCGTGGCGAGCACGCCGGTTTCCACGCGCAGGTTGGCGCGCTTCATCGCCGGGCGCAGGTATTCCTTCGCGGACGAGGAGCGCGTACCGCCGTTCACGTTGAGCTGCACCGGCCCCGCGCCGTCGATCGGCTGGCCGTTGTTCCAGTCGGCGTTGCGCGGCAGGCCGGCAGCGATGCAGGCCTCGACGAAGGCCGCGGCGGCAGGTGCCAGTTTGCGCGGTTCGCGCACATGGATCGCGCCATCGGCGCCACGCGCGGGATCGGGCGCGCCGTCCCAGTGTTCGATGCGGCGGAAGACGGGTTCGACGTCGCGGTAGGCCCAGCCGGTCGCGCCCGCCTGCGCCCAGCGGTCGAAATCGTGCGGGGAGCCGCGCAGGAAGACCAGGCCATTCACGCTGCCGGACCCGCCCAGCACGCGCCCGCGCGGCCAGTGGATGCGGCGGTCGGCGAGGTTGGGCTCGGCCTCGGTCTCGTAGCGCCAGTCGTACTTGCCGCTGCCATACAGCTTCGCGTAGCCGGCGGGCAGGCTGATCCAGATGTCGCGATCGGGCGGCCCTGCTTCCAGCAGCAGCACGCGGCAGGCGGGGTCCTCGCTGAGCCGCGCCGCCAGGATGCAGCCGGCCGAACCGCCGCCGACGATGACGATGTCGGCGGTGGCGGCGGGTTGCTGGCGCAGCGCCGCGCCGCCGGGTTCGTCGCGCGGGCTCACGGTTCCATGCGCACGCCGGTGCGCTCGACGACGCCCTTGAACTTCTCCAGCTCGGCGACGAAGAAAGCGCGCGTGTCGTCGGGCGTGTTCGGCCGTGTCCAGGGCGTGATGCCGGCGACCAGGAAGCGGTCGCGCAGCTGCGGGTCGCGCAACGCCTGGTTGATCGCGCCGTTCAGCGCGCTGGTGACGGCGGCGGGCATGCGCGGCGGGCCCAGCACCGAGAACCAATTGCCCAGGTCGAAGCCGGGGATGCCGGATTCCGCAAGTGTCGGGATGTCTGGGAAGGCGGGGAAGCGCTCGAGCCCGGTCAGCGCGATGCCGCGCACACGATTGTCGCGCACCTGCGCGGCGGCGGAGGCGAGCACCGCGACACCCCATGCGGTCTCGCCGCGCGCGATGCTCTCGACCATCAGCCCGCCCGAGCGATAGGGCACATGCGCGAAGCGGCCGCCGAGGTTGAGCGAAACGGCGATCGCCTCGCCCGCGAAATGCGGGATGGAGCCCACGCCCGACGACGCATAGGGCATGTCGTCCTGCGGGCCCGCGCGCAGCCGCGCCACGGCTTCTGCCGCGTTCGCCGCCGGGAAGTTCGGCTTCGCCACCAGGATCAGCGGGCCGTTCGCAACCATGCCGACATGGGTGAAGTCGTCGATCGGGTTGTACCGGGTGCCGCCCTGCATGGCGTTGGGGATGAGGATGTGGGACGACGCTTCGTTCAGCATCAGCACGTGGCCGTCGGCGGGTTGGCGGCGCAGCCAGTCGGCGGCGACGGTGCCGGAGGCGCCAGGCCGGTTCTCCACCACGATGCGCCCATTCGGCAGGAAGCCCTGCATCCGGTCAGCGAGCAGCCGCGCGGTGATGTCGGTGGATCCGCCCGGCGCGAAGCCGCTGACCAGTGTGATGGTGCGGTCGGGGAAGGCTTGCGCGCGTGCCACCGCAGGAGCGGCGAGCACGGCGAGGGCGATCAGGCTGCGGCGTTGCATCGGTGCGTTTCCCAGGAACATTGTGGTTGGCCGCAGGGAAGCGCCGAACGGCGCCGGAGACAAGCCGTCCGTCAGCCCGCCGCGCTGCCTGCGAGGAGGTTGACGGCGACGCCGAGGATGGCCGCGTTGAACGCGAACGACGCCAGGCCGTGCGCCAGCACCATGCGTCGCATCGCCGGGGAGGAGGTCGTCACGTCCGAGACCTGCGCTGTCATGCCGACGGTGAAGCTGAGATAAAGGAACTCCAGCCAGTCCGGCTCCTTGCCGCCGGGGAAGTCCAACCCGCCCTCCGCCAGCCAGTAGGCGTGCGCGTAATGCGCTGCGAACAGCACGTGCAGATACAGCCAGGACAGCGTGATCGTCGCGACGCCGAGCGCCATCGCATGCGCCGGGCGCGGGCCACCGCCGCCGATCTCGCTCACAACACCGAGCAGCGCCGTCAGGGCTGCCATGAGCGAGGTGCCGAGGATCGCCCAGCGGCTGTCCTCAAGCAGCGCCGCCTGGTGGCGCAGCCGCGCTGGCGGCGTGACGGCCAGGTGCCGCAGCAGCAGCACCGTATGCGTCGCGGCGCCGGCGCACCAGCCGAACAGGAAGGCGGCGCGCGGCGAGACGCCTGGGACCAGGGCCGCGATGCAGCCCGCGGCCAGCAGGACGGCCAGCGCCACGACCAGCGATGGGCGGTGCCGCAGCCTCAGGCGCATCAGGCCGCCAGCGCGCGGGCGAAGACCCCCGGGTCGACATTACCGCCGCTGACCACCACGCCGATCACGCCGCCGCGTGCGGCGACGCGACCGGCCAGCACCGCCGCAAGCGCCACTGCCCCGCCGGGTTCCACCACGATCTTGAGGTGTTCGAAGGCGAAGCGCATGGCGCGCAGCACCTCGGCTTCCGTCACCACCACGCCGCCGGCCAGGTGGCGGTGGTTGATGGCGAAGGTCAGCGCGCCGGGTTGCTTGGCCAGCAGCGCGTCGCAAAGCGGGCTGCCGGTGACGCTGTTGGGCAGGCGGCGGCCGGCTTCCAGCGACCGCTTCGTGTCGTCCCAGCCCTCGGGCTCGACAGCCCAGACCTCGGCCTTTGGCGCGAGTGCCTCGAGCGCCAGCACGCAGCCGGCGATCAGCCCGCCGCCGCCGGTGCAGACCGCGACGGCATCCGGCACCAGGCCGAGCGCGCCGGCATCCTCGATCAGTTCCAGCGCCACGGTGCCCTGGCCGGCAATGACATGCGGGTGGTCGAAGGGCGGGATGACGGTCGCGCCGCGCTCCGCTGCAAGGCTTGCGGCCAACGCGTCGCGATCGACGCCGTGGCGGTCGTAGGGGACGATCTCCGCCCCCCAGCGCCGCGTGGCGGCGACCTTGATCGCGGGCGCGTCGGTCGGCATGGCAATGGTCGCCTTCATGCCGAGCATGTGCGCCGCGGCGGCGCAGGCCTGGCCATGATTGCCAGAGGAATGCGTCACGATGCCACCGCGCCGCGCCTCGGCATCGAGCAGCAGCGCGGCATTGGTGGCCCCGCGCAACTTGAAGGACCCGGTGCGTTGCAGGGGTTCGGGCTTCACCAGGACGGTGGCGCCGGCGATCTCGTCCAGCAGGCGATGGCGCAGCAGCGGCGTTTGCACGATGCGCCCGGAGAGCCGTTCGGCGGCGGCGCGGACATCGTCGAAGGTCGGAAGGGTGTCGGTCATGCGGCGGCCTTGCGGGCGAAGCGGAGCGGGTCACACAGCGGCACCGCGGCGGCGAGCGCGCCGGGGTCGCGCCCGTCGACCAGCGCGGCAAGCAGCATGCCCGCCGCAGGTGCGGTCTGCATCCCGTAGCCGCCCTGGCCGACCATCCAGAAGAAGCCGCGCTCGGTCCCTTCGCCGACAGCTAGGCCACGGTCGGGCGTGAAGCTGCGCAGGCCGGCCCAGCGGTGTTCGATGCGCGCCACGGGGATGTCCAGCGCCTGCTGCATGCGGTCGATCGCGACGGCCACGTCGTATTCGTCGGGCTGTGCGTCGCAGGGGGCGGAGTCGGTCTCGTCGGCGGGGCTGACCATCAGCTTGCGGCGGGCCTCGGCGCGCACGTACCAGCCGTGGTCGGCATCGCCGAGCAGCGGCCAGTCGGCGCAGTCGTGCTCGCCCGGGTCGATGATGCAGGCGGTGCGGCGCTTGGGCTGCAGGCCGATGGGATCGAGCCCGGCGATGCGCGCGACCTCGTCGCCCCAGGCGCCGGCGGCGTTGATGATGACGGGGGCGGTGAAGACGGCGCCGGCGCTGGTTTCGGCGTGCCAGGTGCCAGCCTGGTGCCAGATGCGCCCGGCGCGCGCGCGCAGCGCCAGCGTGCCGCCGGCGGCGCGCGCCTGGCGCAGGAAGCCCTGGTGCATCGCGGCGACATCGATGTCGAAGCAGTCGGATTCGATCGCGGCCATGGCGGCGTAGCCGGGGCGCAGCGCGGGGACCATGGCCTGGACCTCGGCCACGGGGATTTCGCGCATGTCGTCGCCCTCGGCGATCATGGCGCGCAGGTGGTGCACTTGGTCGGCCGGCGCGAGATGCACCACGGGGCGCGGGCGCATCAGCGGCGCATCGGCGAAGCCTGGCGGCGGCGATTCGAAGAAGGCGCGCGACGCGGCCGTGAAGATGCGCGCATCCGGGCTGCCGTAGTTGCGGATCCAGATGGCGGCCGAGCGCCCTGTGGCGTGGTAGCCGGCGCTCTCCTCGGCTTCCAGCAGCGCGACACGGCGGGTGACGGAGAGATGCGCGGCAGCCGTTGCGCCGGCGATCCCGGCGCCGATCACGAGGGCGTCGAAGGCGTGGGTGTCCATGGCGCGCGAGCCTGCGCCGCCGGCGTGAAACCGACAAGACGGCCGCTTATGGATCGTAAGCCTGTTGCCATGCGCGTTTCACCCTGCCTAACCTTGCCCCATCCGAGAAGCGGGCTCGTCGGCGAAGCCTGTCCCCGGGGAGAGAACGGAAGGGAAAGCGATGTCCAATAACGGGATCACCCGGCGCGGCGCGATGCGCAGCGGGGCGGGTGTGGTTGCGGCAGGCGCGCTCGGCGCGCCCATGGTGCATGCGCAGGGAACCGCGGGTAGCCTGCGCTTCGCCTTCTGGGATCACTGGGTTCCGGGTGCCAATGGCGCGCTGCAGCAGCTCGCGCAGCGCTGGGGCGAGCGCAACCGCGTCAACATGACGCTCGACTTCATCAACACAACCGGCAACCAGCTGCAGCTGACCATCGCCGCGCAGGCGCAGTCGCGCAGCGGGCATGACGGCATCAGCCTGCTGCCGTGGGATCCGGGCACCTATGCCAGCCAGCTGGAACCCTGCGACGACGTGATGGGGCGCCTTGTCGCGAAGTACGGCGCGGTCAACCCGGTCGCCGAGTTCCTGGGCAAGCGCGAGGGCGCCTGGCGCGGCGTGCCGGCCACGGCCGGCACCCAGACCAAGCCGGCCTGCGTGCGCTTCGACCTGCTGCAGCAGCATGCGGGCATCGACATCCGCGCCATGTGGCCCGCCCGCAACGAGCGCGGGCCGACCGCCGACCAGTGGACCTGGGACACCTTCCTGCGCGCCGCCGAGGCCTGCCACCGCGCCGGTGTTCCCTTTGGCCTGCCGATGGGCCAGTTCACCGACGCGGTCGACTGGGTGGGCGCGCTGTTCATCTCCTACGGCGCGCGCATCACCGACGAACGCGGCAACCCAACGATCCGCGGCAACCAGGAACTGCGCCAGGCGATCGACTACGCGGTGCGCCTGTCGCGCTTCCTGCCCAACGATGTCTGGGCGTGGGACGATGCGTCGAACAACCGCGCGCTGATCTCGGGGCGCTCGGCGCTGATCTTCAACCCGCCCTCGGCCTGGGCGGTGGCGAAGCGCGATGCGCCGCAGGTGGCGGAGAATTGCTGGACCGTTCCGATGCCGGCCGGCCCGCGCGGCCGCTACCTGGCCTACCTGCCCTACATCACGGGCATCTGGGCGTTCGGGCGCAACAAGACCGCCGCCAAGGCGTTCCTGGAATTCATCTCGGAGCGCGAGAGCGCGGAACTCTGCTCGACCATGTCGCAGGGCTACGATATCCCGCCCTTCCTGAGCATGTCGGACTTCCCGGTGTGGGAACGCGAAGGGCCGCCGGTCGGCACGATCTTCAACTATCCGCTGAAGGCGCACCAGCAGGCGACCTACTCCATCGCCTTCTCCCCGGCGCCTCCGGAACTGGCGCAGCAGATGTACATCCGCGCGCTCAACACCCAGGTGATCGCGCGCATCGCCCAGGGTGGCGAGAACATGGAGACCGCGCTCGGCTGGCTCGAGCGCGAGATCACCAACATGCGCCGCGGCGGCTGAACCGCGCCCGCGCGCCGGGTCCGGCGCGCGGCGGCGGGGCGGCGGGGCAAACCCTCGCCGCCCGGTGCCGGCAGACGCCTTCCCGGGGACGAACGCAATGGCGGATGGCAGTTTGGTGATGCAGGGCGCGGCCGCGCCCATGGGCGGCTCGGCGCTGCGGCGTTTCGCGCGGCGGCGCTCGACCGTTGCGTTCGTGATGACGTTGCCGCTGATCCTGGTGATCGGTGGCCTGGTCGCCTGGCCGGCTGGCTACGCGATCTACTTGTCCACGCTGAACCGCCGGATGACGGAATTCATCGGGCTGACGAATTTCGAGATCCTGCTCGAATCCGACAGCTTCCGGATGGTGATCTTCCAGTCGGTGTTCTTCGCGGTCACCGCGGTGATCCTGAAGGCGCTGATCGGCTTCTGGCTCGCGCACATGCTGCACCACATCCCCACCAAGGGGCAGCGCAAGTGGCGTGGCATGCTGCTGGTGCCTTGGGTCATCCCGCCCGCGCTGTCGACGCTCGGCTGGTGGTGGATGTTCGACCCGTCCTATTCGTCGATCAACTGGCTACTGAACATCTTCGCGGTGCCCTCGGTGCCCTGGCTGGGTGAGCCCTGGTGGGCGCGCATCAGCGTCATCATCGTGAACGTTTGGTACGGCGCGCCGTTCTTCATGATCATGTACCTGGCGGCGCTGAAGTCGGTGCCCGAGGCGTTGTACGAGGCCGCGGCGATCGATGGTGCGACGTCCTGGCAGCGGCTGCGCTACATCACGCTGCCGATGATGCGCAACATCATCTCGATCACCGTGCTGTTCAGCCTGATCGTGACCTTCGCCAACTACGACATCGTCCGCGTGCTGACCAATGGCGGGCCGCGCGACCTCACGCATGTCTTCGCATCCTATGCGTTCCAGGTCGGCATCCTGGCCGGCAACATCCCGCGCGGGGCGGCGGTCAGCCTGTTCATGTTCCCGATCCTGGGCGTGATCGCCTTCTTCGTGCTGCGCGGCATCAACAAGCGGAACCGGGAGGAAGCGTGATGTCTGCCAGCATGGCACCGCAGGCGCATCCGCGCGGCATCTTCCACAAGGCGGGCAGCCTGCGCGCCGAACGGCGGTGGGCGCTCTGGAGCGCGTACATCTCGCTGGTGATCGCCGCGATCATCATGCTCGCACCGCCCTTCTACATGCTGCTGACCAGCATCAAGACCAGCGCCGAGATCGCCGACCTGTCGGGCAACCCGTGGTGGGTGAACGCGCCGACCTTCGAGAACTACTGGGCGCTGATCAACAACCCCATGTTCCGCGGTTTCTTCTACAACAGCGTGAAGGTCACGATCGCGGTGGTCGCCATCTCGATGGTGATATCGGTGCTGGCGGCCTTCGCGCTGGGGCGGATGCGCTTCTGGGGCAGCCAGTTCCTGGCGACCGGCGTGTTCCTGACCTACCTGGTGCCGGACACGCTGCTGTTCATCCCGCTGTACCAGATCGTGGGCGGGCTCGGGCTGCTCGACAATGCCTGGGGGCTGGTGCTGGTCTACCCGACGCTGACGGTGCCCTTCTGCACCTGGATCATGATCGGCTACTTCGCGTCGATCCCGAAGGAACTGGACGAGGCGGCGCTGATCGACGGGGCCAACTGGATGCAGATGCTCACGCGCATCTTCATCCCGGTGGCGCTGCCGGGGATCATCGCGGCGACCATCTTCGCCTTCACCGTCTCCTGGGCGGCCTTTGTGTATCCGACGGCCTTCATCACGTCGCCATCCGAGATGCCGATGACGATCGGCGTGGTCAGCCAGCTGATCCGCGGCGACACCTTCGCCTGGGGGCAACTGATGGCCGGCGCGCTGCTGGCGGCACTGCCGCCGGTGGTCGTCTATGCCTTCCTGATGGACTACTACATCGCCGGGCTGACCGCCGGCGCGACAAAGGGGTAGTGGCGCGCGCAAGCGCGCGACGGGCTGACAGCCGTCCGATCGTCGGAGCGCAGGATGGCGCGGAGACGTGAATCGGCCGGCTCAAACATAGGGACACTCCATGGCGCAGGTTTCGCTTCGCAAGGTGATCAAGGCCTATGAGGGCGGTGTCCAGGCGGTCAAGGGCATCGACCTCGAGATCGCCGACCATGAATTCGTGGTGCTGGTCGGCCCGTCGGGCTGCGGCAAGTCCACCACGCTGCGGATGATCGCGGGGCTGGAGGAAATCACCGACGGCGAGATCGCGATCGGCGGCACCGTCGTCAACGATATCCCGCCGCGCGACCGCGACATCGCGATGGTGTTCCAGAACTACGCGCTCTATCCGCACATGTCGGTCTACGACAACATGGCCTTCGGGCTGACGCTGCGGAAGTTTCCGAAGGCCGAGATCGACCGCCGCGTGAAGGAAGCCGCGCGCATCCTCGACATCACGCCGCTGCTCGAACGCAAGCCCAAGGCGCTGTCGGGCGGGCAGCGCCAGCGCGTGGCGATGGGCCGCGCCATCGTGCGCGACCCCAAGGTCTTCCTGTTCGACGAACCCCTGTCGAACCTCGATGCCAAGCTGCGCGTGCAGATGCGCACCGAGATCAAGAAGGTGCACCAGACGGTCAAGACCACGACCGTGTATGTCACGCACGACCAGGTCGAGGCGATGACGCTGGCCGACCGCGTGGTGGTGATGAACCACGGCGTGATCGAACAGGTTGGCCCACCGCAGGTGCTGTACCACACGCCGGCGACGCGCTTCGTCGCGGGCTTCATCGGCTCGCCCGCGATGAACTTCCTGCCTGCGAAGCTCGAGGAGATGTCAGGCGCGTTGCGCCTGCACCTGCCCGGCGGCATGAGCGTGGACGTGCCCGACGCCCGTACTGCGCGCTACAGGTCCTATGCCGGCCGTGACGTGGTCTTCGGCATCCGCCCCGAGCACCTGACCGACGACAAGCCCACCGACAAGACCAACCCCGCGCCCATGATCCTCACACCCGAGGTGATCGAACCCATGGGCATGGAGACGCTCGCGCACTTCAAGCTCGACGGCGCCGAGCTCACCGCGCGGCTCGATCCCGCGACGCCGGCCGAAGTCGGCCAGCCGCTGCGGCTGATCGCGCACATGGACCAGATGCATCTGATCGACCCCACCACCGACAAGGTCATTTGAATGAAGCGCCTCGAGGGTAAGTCCGCCTGGGTCACCGGCGCGGGCAGCGGCATCGGCCGCGCCATTGCCATCCTGTTCGCGCAGGAAGGGGCGAAGGTCGCCCTGACCGGCCGACGCGCCGCACCGCTCGAGGAAACGGCGGCGATGATCGGGGGCGCTGCCGTGGTCGTGCCGGCGGACCTCACGAACGAGACGCAGGTCGCCGCTGCCCTCGCGAAGGTGGAATCCTCCATCGGCGGGCCCGACATCCTGGTGAACAATGCCGGGGCGAACCTGCCGAAGCGCTACCTGCACCAGCTCACGCCCGAGTCGATCCGCACGCTGGTGGATGGCAATCTCACCGCGCCGTTCATGACCTCGGTCGCCGTCCTGCCGGGCATGCGCAAGCGCGGCGGCGGGCACCTGATCCAGGTCGCCTCCATGGCGGGCAAGAACATCTCGTTCCTGTCGGGGCCGGGCTATACCGCGGCGAAGCACGGCTTCGTCGCCCTCAGCCAGGCGATCAACCAGGAGAACGGGATCCACGACATCCGATCCTGCTGCATCTGCCCGGGCGAGGTGGCGACCGACATCCTCAAGAACCGCCCCGAACCCGTGCCGGCCGAGGATATCGAGCGCCTGCTGCAGCCCGAGGACATCGCCGCCATGGCGCTGTTCGTCGTCACCATGCCGCCACGCGCCAACATCACCGAGATGCTGGTGACGCCCACCTACATGCGACTGCTGGCGCCGCAGGCGAGAAAGATCGCGGCGATGTAGGGCAAGGTCGGGGGAGGGAACTCCCCCGAACCCCCTCCTTTTTCTGAAACCTGGGAACTGACTGCCAAGGTCAGTGAAACTGCCGATGCACATGCACCACATTCCTGTCGATGCGCTCACCGGGCTGGTGCGCGACGTGTTCCTTGCAGCGGGCTGCGACGGGGCGGAATCGAACCGCATCGCCACGCACTTGGTGGGGGCCAACCTGTCCGGGCACGACAGCCACGGCGTCGTGCGCGTGCCGCGCTACGTCGAATGGCTCGAGGCTGGGTACGTCGTGAAGGGCCAGACGGCGGAGGTCGTCACCGATGGCGGCGCCTTTGCGCTGGTCGACGGCAAGTGGGGCTTCGGACAGACCGTCGCACCGCAGGCCGTCGCACTCGGCATCGCGCGCGCGCAGCAGCATGGCGTGTCGGTCACCGCGCTGCGCAACGCCGGGCATATCGGACGCGTCGGTGACTACGCGGAACAGGCGATTGCCGCGGGGCTGATCTCCATGCATTTCGTCAACGTCGCGGGCAGCGTGTTGGTCGCCCCCTTCGGCGGCGTGGAACGGCGTTTCTCCACCAACCCCATCGCGATCGGCGTGCCGCTGCCGGGTCGTCCTCTGGTGCTGGATTTCGCGACGTCGCTGGTGGCCGAGGGCAAGGTGCTGGTCGCATCCAGCGGCGGCAAGAAGCTGCCGGAAGGCGCGCTGATCGAACCCGATGGGCAGCTCTCGACCGACCCACACACGCTCTATGGGGCCTACGACGCGGTCGGGCCGCGCAACCCGGCGAACGGGCAGGGCGCGATCCGCGCCTTCGGCGAGCACAAGGGCTCGGGCCTCGCCTTCATGTGCGAGATGCTGGCCGGCTGCCTCACCGCCGGCGGCACCTCGGGGCCGGTCAGCGGACGCGGGCGCATCGCCAACGGTATGCTCTCGGTCTTCCTCTCGCCGCGCCACTTCGGCACGCAGGCCGAATTCGAACGCATGGGCCTCGCCTATGCCGATTGGATCGCGGCCTGTCGCCCGGCGGACCCTGCCGCGCCGGTGCTGCTGCCCGGCGAACCCGAACAGCAGCGCCGCGCCGAGCGCACCGCGGGCGGCGTTCCGCTGCCCGACGAAACCTGGTCGAACATCCTGGCGACCGCGACGCGGCTCGGTGTGAAAAGCCCGCCCTGATCAGCCCATGTCGCGGTGCTCGTAGCCGCGGCGCAGCCAATCCACCAGCGGCAGCGGGCGGCGCCGGGGCTGGGTGGCCGCCTGGCGGCGCGCGTGGATCTCGTGCAGCAGTACGTCGCCGCCCGGCAACCGGCGCAGCGTCAGCCGGCGCGTGAAGCGCTCGGCGGCGCCGGGGTGACGGCCGAGCACCAGCAGAGCGGATTCCGGCAGGGCGGTGGCGATCAGGTCGACCATGCGGTCGGCTTCCGTCGGTTCGAGCGCGGTGGTGCTGTCGCCCAGCAGGATCCAGCGCGGCCGGTGCAGCAGCACGCGCGCGATGGCCAGGCGCTGCAACTCCACGCTTCCGAGCGCGCCGTCCCAATCGGCCGACTCCGCGAGCCGGGGCACGAGTGCATCGAGCCCGACGGCCTCGAGCGCCGCGGCCGCGAGATCGGCGGGGAACCCGGCGGCTGCCTCGGGAAAGATCAGCGCATCGTGCAGCGGGCCCTCGGGCAGGTGCGGCTTTTCTCCGATGGTCGTGACATCCGCATCGGGCGGCAGGTCGACCACGCCGCGCCCCCAGGGCCAGATGCCTGCGAGCACACGGAACAGCGCCTGCGCAGCCTCAGGGTCGCCGTCCACCAGCACGCGCTCGCCAGGTGCGACGTGCAGCGTGATGTCGGACAGCAGCGCCGTCCCGTCCGGCGCGGCGACGCACAAGTCCCGTGCGCCGAGCCCGCGGCCCGCGCTGCGGTCGAGCATGATCGCGTCCGGCCCGGCGCGCGCGGCCTCTGCCCTGACCACCTGCACCGCTTCCTCGAGCGATAGGACGCGTTCCACCGAGGCGCGCCATTCCGCGATGCGCTGCAGGTTGTCGACCGGCCAGGAGAGCGCCGCCGTCACCTGCTGGAAGGCCTGCGCGATCTGCATGACGCCGCCCAGCGTGATGGTGCCCGCCATGTAGCGCGGCGTCGTCACCAGGATCGGGAAGACCGGCGCCAGGGTGAGGTAGCCGGCGGAGAATCCGGTCAGCCGCGACAGCCCCTGCGTCTGCGCCGCCCAGGCCGGGCGGATGCCGTCGAAGAGCGTGGCGATGCGGCTGCGTTCGCGCGCTTCCCCGCGGGCGAGAGCGATGGGCTCCGCGGTCTCGCGCGCACGCACCAGGCCGAAGCGGAAGTCGGCCTCCCGCGTCTGCCGCAGGTCGGTCGCGCGCACCAGCGGACGGCCCAGCAGGAAGGCCACCACCGAACCCGCCGCGGCATAGCCGAAGGACAGCGCCACCATGTGCCCGGGCATGTCGAAGCCGAGCACCGTGACACGCCCGGACAGCGTCCAGAGCAGCCCGACGAACGTCACGAGCAGAAGGATTGCGTAGAGCAGGCTGTGCGCGAGGTCGATCGCGTATTCGGTGACGATGCGGATATCCTCGGCGATGCGCCCGTCGGCGTTGTCGTGGTCGCCGGGGATCTGCGCGATCTGGTAGTGGCGCGCTTCCTCCATCCATTCGCCCACGACGCGCTGCGTGAGCCAGGCGCGCCAGGCGATGTTGAGGCGCCGTCGCGCCACCATGTGGCAGGCGTTGGTCAGCATGGCGCCGGCGACAATGGCGGCGAAGACGCCGATCTGCGTCAGGAAGCGGTCCATCGAACGCCGTTCGAGCGCATCGAAGAAATCCGCGTTCCACAGATTGAGCCGGATCGCGAGCGCCACCTGCGCCGCCCCGAGCAGGCCCAGCGCCAGCGTCCAGCCGCGCGCCTGCCAGCGCTGCGGCCCGATGCGCCAGAACGGGTCGGCCAGGCGTAGAAAATCGCGGAAGAAGGCGGTCCTCCCGCTGTGCTCCGGCGGGCCGGTCATGCCGGCGGCGGCGCGGCACCGTCGAGGAAGGCGCGCAGGGCCGCGATCTCCTCGGCCGCCGCGGGATCGGCCAGGCGTGCATAGAGCGACGAGGCGCCGCCGTAGATCGCGCTGGCCGCGGGGTCATCGCGCGCGAAGTCCGCGATCTCCTGCATCTCGCCCGCCCAGCGATAGGCCTTGTCGTACATCGACGGGACCATGCGTGCGAACCAGGTGGCGAGCGCGGGCTGGCTCGCGGCAATCTCGCTGCGCAGCGCATCGGCGGCGCCGGCGCGCGTTGCCGCCAGCATCATCGCGGAGCCGATCGCGACCAGACCTTTGGTGATGCCGGCATAGGACATCTTGAGCGCCGAGGCCGCACCGATCGGCCCGGAGAGCAGCCGCAGGTCGATACCGCGGTCCTGCAGCAGCGCGACGAAGCCGGGCGCGGCGGGGCCCGAGGCATAGACGACCGGCCCGGCATAGTCCGCACGCGGTGGCCCGCCGATGATCCCGGCATCGACAACGGGCAAGCCATGCGCGCCGACCAGACCGGCGAGCCGCTCCATGGTGTCGGGGCTGATCGCGTTGCAGTCGACATAGATCGGTGGCACCGGCGCGGCCGCCAGGATCGGCGCCAGCGCCTGTGCGGTCGCAAGGGCCTCGGCAGGCGGCAGGATCGACAGGACGGCAGCGGCCTGCGCGAGGTCCGCGCGCGGCACCGCAATCATGCCTGCGGCGGCGGCGCGCGCGGCGCTCGCGCCGCTGCGGCCTTCGAGGCAGGTCAGCACCGTCACGCCATGCTCGACCAGGCGGCGCGCAACCCCCGCGCCCATCGCGCCCTGTGCGACTATCGCCACGATCGCCTTCGTCATCTGCCTGTCCCTTCGCTTCCTGGTCGATTGCCTCGGTGCGCGCCGCGCAGTCGAACCGCTTCCGCTCGCCCCGGTTCACGGCAACGCGTCTAGCCGTCTGTTTTCACGAGCATAAGCGCCCGATCAGATGATTTCATCGGAGCGGGATCTGCTCTAGCCTTCCGCCAACGGGGCCACCATGCCCCGGCGGGACAGGAACGTCATGCGTCGGCCGCGGCCGGCGCGCTGCGCTTTCGCTTCCCGCACCCACCGGAAGGAAGACAAGCGCATGCCCACCATCCGTCCGACCAGCGGCGTGCTCGGCGCCAGCGTCACCGATATCGACCTGTCACGCCCGATGGATGCGGCGGACTTCGCCACCATCCTGCGCGCGCTCGGGCGATTTGGCGTCCTGTGCTTCCCGAACCAGCTGCTGGAACCGGCGGCGCTGCGGGATTTCTCGCGGCGCTTCGGGTCCATCCAGACCTCGCTCTCCGGCAGGTTCCAGGACCCGCAGGTCCCCGAGGTCGGCATCCTGTCGAACATCGTCGAAGACGGGAAGCCGATTGGCCTGGCCGATGCCGGGCAGGATTGGCACACGGACATGTCCTATCGCGACACCATGGGCTTCGTGAACGTGCTGAACGCGCACAAGGTGCCGCGGCGTGATGGCCGCGTTCTGGGCTCGACCGTCTTCGCCAATATGCATGCCGCCTATGACGCGCTGGACCCGGCGCTGAAGGCGCGGCTCGAGACCGCCACCGCGACCCATGACTTCAACAAGTTCTGGGACATGATGGTCAAGCGCGGCACCGCCAACCGCAAGCCGCTGACGCCCGAGGAACGCGCCAAGCGTCCGCCGTCGGTGCATCGGGTGTTCCTCACGCATCCGGTCACCGGGCGGAAGGTGCTCTACTGCAACCCCGGCTACGCGGTGCAGATCAATGAGCTGGACGAGGCCGAGAGCGATCGCGTGCTCGAAGCCCTGTTCGAGCACCAGCTACAGGACCGCTTCCTGCACACGCATCAATGGACCGAGGGCGATCTGCTGATCTGGGACAATATCGGCACGCTGCACAACGCCATCCCGGACTACGGTCCAGACGAGCATCGGCTGATGAAGCGCTGCCAGGTCATGGCCGACAAGGTGTTCCAGCCCGGCTTCATCCAGCAGGCGCTGGCCGCCTGATGCGCTGGATCCGCTTCACGGCCGAGGGCCGCACCGCCTACGGCATCCTGGAAGGCGACCGCATCGCCGAAGTCGCCGGCGACCCGTTCCGCGGCCACGAGGCGACCTCGCGCTGGCACGACCTAGCGGCCGTGAAGATCGAGGTACCGGTCATCCCGCCGACCTTCTATTGCGCCGGCCTGAACTATGTAGACCACGTCAAGGAAGGTGCGGCGAAGCGCGGCGAGGTGCCGAACATCCCGACCAAGCCCGACATGGGCTATCGCGCGGCGAACGCACTGATCGCGCATGGCGAGACTATCGTCATCCCCGCCGATGCCACCGAGAAGGTGCACTACGAGGGCGAACTCGTCGCCGTGGTGGGCAAGAAGGCCAAGCACCTGACCGAGGAGAACGCGCTCGACTGCCTGCTCGGCTGGACCATCGGCAATGATGTCAGCGAGCGCACCTGGCAGAAGGCGGACCGTACCTTCTGGCGGTCCAAGAACACCGACACCTTCAAGCCGATGGGCCCTTGGATCGAGACCGACTTCAACCTCGATGCCGCCGAGACCATCGTGCGCCTGAACGGCAACATCACCACGCGCTTCCACACCAACCACATGCTGTTCGGCGTGGCGAAGTTCATGGCGACCATGACGCGCAACGTCACGCTGTATCCGGGCGACATCATCTGGTGGGGCACGGACGGATCCTCGCCCGACCTCAGGCATGGCGACGTGGTGGACATCGAGATCACCGGCCTCGGCCACCTGACCAACCCCGTCATCCGCGAAGGCGCCTGAATCCGTGAATGTTCCGCATGAGCGCGTGCGCGCGCAGATCGAGGCCATCCTGCAATCCTGGGGCATGGCCCCCGACCTGCTCGCTACCACCGTCGAGGCGATGATCGAGACCGACCTGCTCGGCGTGGACAGCCACGGCATCTCGATGCTGATGACCTACGAGAAGCGCGTGAAGGACGGTTCGCTGAACCTCCAGGCGCGCCCGCGCATCGAGAAGCAGAATGCCTGCACGGCGCTGGTCGATGGCGGCGCGGGCCTCGGCCATCCGGTCTCGGCCTTCGGGATGAACCTGGCGGTGGACAAGGCGAAGGAGGCCGGCGTCGGCATCGTCGGCGTGCGCAACTCGCATCATTTCGGCGCGGCGGGCGTCTATGCGCGCATCGCCGCGCGGCGCGGCGCCATCGGCATGGTCACGTCGGCGACGCGCGGCGTGACCATGGTGCCGACGCGTGGCGCGGCACCGGTGCTCGGCACCAACCCGATTGCCTTTGCCGCACCGGCGAAGCGCCATCCGCCCTTCGTGCTGGACATGGCAACGACGACGACGGCGGCCGGCAAGGTGAAGGTGCATGACCTGAACGACCGCCCACTTCCCGCCGGCTGGGTGCTGGACGCCAAGGGCCAGCCGGTCACCGACCCGAAGCAGGGCTTCGACATCGTGTTCAACCGGCCGGATGGCGGGCTGTCGCCCCTGGGCGGCACCGCCGAGATGGCGAGCGCGAAGGGCTACGGCCTGGCGATGATGGTGCACATCCTCGGCGGCACGCTGGTCGGCTCCTCCTTCTCGCCGATTCGCAACCGCACGCAGAAGCCGGGCGACCCGGACGATATCGGCCATTTCTTCATGGCGATCGACCCCGCCGCCTTCCGCGCGCCGGGCGACTTCGAGGACGACCTGGACGATGTGATCGACGTGCTGCATGCGACACCCGCTGCCGACGCGTCGAAGCCGGTGCTTGTGGCGGGCGATCCCGAGGAAGCCGAGCGCCAGCGGCGCCTGCGCGACGGCATCCCGGTTCCGGCGACGCTCGCTGCGTTGATCCGGGGCATCTGCGAGCGGTCCGGCGCGGCCTATACGCTGTCCTGATGGGCGGCCGCCGGCGGACGGGCCGGGCGCTGCACGATGACCGGCTGACTCGACCCGCCTGGACGGGATAAGGTGGGGCACCAGGAACGCCCGGCCAGGAGACCAGCCAGCATGAGCGAAACCGCCGTCACCGTGCAGCCCATGCGCTACCTCGACAAGGCGATGGGCGCTTTGCGCGACCTCGGCCTGCCCATGCCGACGCAGAATGCCGAGGAAAGCCCCATCACCGGCCTGCTGTCCAAGATCATGGAAGTGGATGCGGATCGCGTCACGCTGATCGCCCGCGTGCTGAACCAGGCGTCCAATTTCAACGAGGTGGTTCGCGAGCAGATCAAGGCGATGGAGGTGGGCGAGCGCTACCAGACCATCACCAACGCCTTCAACTCCATTCGCGACGATGCCCGCGGCATGGTCGCGCAGATGGAGGACGGCAAGATCTCCACCATGGAGCGGCTGTCGAACATCTGGCAGAAGGCGACGCGCGGCGACATCGCCTCGCGCTTCAACACCATTCGCGACACCTATCTGGAAGTGTCCAAGGACACCAAGGAGAACATCGACCGCGAGCACGCCATCCTGGAGGCGTATCGCGACTTCCGCGGTGCGCTGAAGCAGGCCGAGGTGCTGGCGCTGGAAGTGCTGAAGTCCGGCGAGGCGCGGCTGGCTACCGCCAAGGCCGCGACGGATGCCGCGGTGGCCGCAGCCGAGGGCGCCACGGCGATGGAGCCCGCCGAGCGCGCCAAGCTGGAGCTCGCCCGTGACGAGGCGCTGCGCCACCTGCAGGCCGAGGACGGCAAGTACCAGATCGCCAAGGACCTCGCGGACAACCTGACGGTGTCCTACAACACCTCGGAAGTGATCATGGCGCGCCTGGTGCAGATCACCACCGCGAAGGAACGCGTCTACCAGCAGTCGGTGTCCTTCTTCTCGACCAACGAAGCGGTGCTGACGGCGCTGACGGCCTCCTTCACCGGCATGCACGGGCTGCACGAGAGCACGCGCACGCTCGAACAGATGAAGTCCGGCGTGAACCAGTCGCTGGAAGTGCTGGCCGAGATCGGCGGCAAGGTGCAGGAAGCCGCGCTGCGCGCCGGCTACGGCCCGACCATCCAGGCGGACGCGGTGAAGAAGCTGGTGGAATCGGTGGTGAACTACCAGGAGCGTTCGATCGAGATCATCGACGAGATGCGCACCGCCGCCACGCAGAACAGCGACGAGATCCGCCGGTCGGTCGAGGACGCCAAGCAGCGGATGGCCAAGCTCGCGCAGCGCGCCACCGTGGTCGCCGCGACGAATGGCTGAGACGCGCGCGGGCGCGCCCGCGCCCGCATTGGACGAGACTATGCTCGCGATGGACGTGGTGGACACGATCCGCCACGCCGATCGCGTGGTCGAGCGCGAGCTGGAAGGCCCCGGCCGACAGGCGCGCCTGCGCGAACGCCTGCGCGAGATCTATGCCTCCCAGGGTATCGAGGTCGCGGATCATGTGCTCGATGCCGGCATCACGGCGCTGGAACAGCAGCGCTTCGCCTATACGCCGAAGGGTGAGGGCTGGAAGCGCAGCGTCGCGACCGCCTGGGCCACGCGCGCACGCTGGGGGCGTTTCGCGCTGGCGGGTTTCGGCGTGCTGGTCGTGGCGTTCGGCGTGTACCACTTCACCGTCTCGGCGCCGCGCGCGCGCGAAGCGGCCGCGATCGCCCGCGAATTGGAGACCGAACTGCCGCGCGCGCTGCGCGCCGAGCATGACCGCGTGCTCGCCGGCACGCAGGAGGCGGCGCCGCGCGCGGAGGCTGCGCGACTGTTGGCCGAGGGCGAGGCCGCCGCGCGCGCCGGCAACCTGACCGAGGCGCGTGCGCGTCGCACCGCGCTGAACGACCTCGCCGCGCGGCTCGCGAGCGCCTACACCGTGCGTATCGTGAACCGGCCGGGCGAACCGTCTGCCGTGTGGCGCGTGCCCGCTGCCAATCCGCGCGCGCGCAACTACTACCTGGTGGTGGAAGCGGTGGACCGCGACGGACGCCCGGTGGAGGTGCCCATCATTAGCGAGGAGGATGGTCGCGTCGCCCGCGTCTCGCGCTGGGGCCTGCGCGTGCCGGAAGCCGAATTCGAACGCGTGCGCCGCGACAAGCTGGCGGACGGCATCATCGACCAGCCGGTGATCGGCCAGAAGGTGGCGGGCAGCAGCGCGACGAACTGGACGGTCCAGACCAACGGGGGGGCGATCCTGTCATGGTGAGCGGCGTCAAGTCATGGTGAGCGGCGTCGCCGTCCTGCAGGAGATGGACCAGCGCTTGGCGGAGGCGCAGCGCGAGGCCTCCGCCGCGCAGACCCAGGCCGACACGCTCGCGGCGCGGCGCGAGGGCCTGCGCAGCGAGGAAGCCGACGCGCTGCGCGACCTGGCGCGCCTGCGTGTGCTTGAGATGGCGGACGGAAAATCCGCCCTGGACGCGCTCGATGCCGCTGGCGCGCAGGTGCAGGCCAGCCTGCGCCGGCGCGCGGGCGAACTCGAAGCCGCGCAGCGCGCGGTACTCGACGCCCGCGACGTGCTGATGGCCGCGGAGGCCAGGCGCGATGCCGAGGCCGTGCGGCACCGCGCACTTCAGGAGGCCGAGGCCGCCGCCTTGCGGGCCGCGGATGCAAAGGCGGCCGAGGATGCCGAGTACCGGCGCCTCGCGACCACCGCCGAGGAGGCGGAACGCACCGCGCAGCATGCCGAGCAGAAGTCCGGCTTCGCCGAACGGGACTTCGAGGAGAAGGGCCGGCCCTTCCGCGCCGATCCGCTGTTCGCCTATCTGTGGGATCGCGGCTACGGCACGGCGCGCTACCGTGCCTTCCCGCTGGTCGCGATGATCGATGGCTGGGTCGCGCGGCTGATCGAATTCGAACCCGCACGCCGGTCCTACCAGCTGCTGTCAGAGCTGCCGCCGAACATGGTGGCGCATGCGCAGCGCATGCGTGCCGCGGCCGATGCGGCGGTGCGCGCCATGGTCGAACGCCGCCGCGTCATCGCCGGCCTGCCCGAGGGCGATGCGCGCCCACCGATCGACGCGCTCGAAGCTGCCGAGGATGCCGTCGAGGCCGCGCAGGCCGCGTTGGCCGCGGCCGAGGCAAAGCGCAGCGCGCTCGCCTCCGGGGAGGATGCCGATTCGCAGGCCGCCATCCGCGCCCTGGAAGCCGCGATCGGCGCGCGGTCCCTGCGGACGCTGCGAGAGGAGGCCGCCCGCACGCCTACGCGCGACGACGACGCGATCGTCGCGCGACTCGAAATCGCCGCGGCGGAGCGCGCGCGCATCGAACGCGACCTGGCGGATGCGCAGGCGCAGGCCGAGGGTGCGCGGCGCCGCTTCACCGAGATGCAGGCGCTGCGCACCGATATGCGCACGCGCGGTGTCGAGCGCAGCGAATGGGGCTTCGCCAGCGGCGCGTTGGTGGGTGCGCTGCTGAGCGAGGTGCTGCGCGGCGCGCTCTCGCGCGACGGCTTCTGGGACCGGATGGAACGGCAGCGCGTGCCGGATCGTACGCAGGGCACGGCGCATCCCGGCCCCTGGGGCAACTCGCTACCGGGGCCCTGGGGAAAGCCGGCGCCGGGGCCGTGGCACACCAACCCGCAGCCAAGTGGTGGCTGGTGGGGCGGCGAGGATGCCGCGCCCTATTGGGACCGCGGTGGCAAGCAGGCGGGCAGCGCCGGGCCGAAGGGCGGCGCCTGGGGCACTGGCGGCGGTACGACTGGCGGCGATTTCCGGACCGGCGGCAAGAGCGATTCGGGCGGCGGATTCCGCACCGGCGGATCCTTCTGACCAGGGCGGGTTTCCCGCCCTCGCCGCTTCAGGATAGTCTCTCGCCGCTTAACGAACCGGGAGACGTGCCATGACGTACCGCCGCAGCATTCTTGCCGCCGCCACCGCGGCCGCCATTGCCCTACCGGGCGCCGCCTTCGCGCAAGCGCCGCAATTCTTCCGCATCGGCACGGGCAGCGCGGGCGGCACCTATTATCCGATCGGCGGCATCATCGCGAATGCCTTGTCCTGCCCGCCCGGCGCGGCGTGCAACACGGCCGGCGCGACCGATGGCATCCCGGGCATGGTGGCCGTCGCGCAGGCCACGCAGGGCAGCGTGCAGAACGTGGCGATGGTGCAGGCCGGCAATGCCGAGGCCGGCTTCGCCCAGTCCGACGTGACCCACTGGGCCTATACCGCGACCGGCCTGTTCCAGGGCCGCCCGGCGCAGAACCGCATCCGCTTCGTCGGCCACCTGTTCCCCGAGCACATCCACGCGGCGGTGCGCCGCGACAGCCCGATCCAGACCTTCTCCGACCTGCGCGGCAAGCGCATTGCGATCGGCCTGCAGGCCTCGGGCGCGCGCATCGGTTCCGAGCTGATCCTGTCGGCCTATGGCCTCACGGCGGGCCAGGGCTTCACCGCCGAATACCTGAACCAGGCCCAGGGCACCGAGCGCATGCAGGACCGCGGGCTGGACGCCACCATCACGGTGGTCGGCTATCCGGCGGCGGCCTTCACCGAATTCTGCTCGCGCACCGGCTGCCGCTTCCTGCCGGTGCCGGAAGCCGAGGCCGCCCGCGTGATCGAACGCGCGCCCTTCTACGGCCGCGGCGTCATTCCGCGCACCGCCTATGAAGGCCTGACCGAGGACGTGCCGACGCTGACCGTCGGCGCCGTGCTGGTGGTGCGCGACAGCCTGCCGGACGACCTCGTGTACAACATCACGCGCGCGCTGTGGTCGGACACGACGCGCGGGCTGCTCGACCGCGGCCATGCCAAGGGGCGCGAGATCGTGCGCGAGAATGCGCTGCAGGGTCGCGGCGTGGTCCCGTTCCATCCCGGCGCCGAGCGGTTCTACCGCGAAGCCGGCATTCTTCGCTGATTCCGTAGAGGCAGGGCCGTGTCCGCATCAGATCCCAGCGGCACGGCCGCCCCTTCCGGCCGCGCGAAGCTCGACCTCGACGCGGCCGCCGAACTCGAAAAGAAGTACGACACCGAGGTTTCCTTCCGCGACCTGCATGGGCCGACTGCGATCTTCGTCTCAGCCATGCTGGTGGCGCTTTCGGCCTTCCACTACTACACGGCCGGCTTCGGCATCCTGACCGAGCACTGGCACAAGTCGATTCACCTGGCTGCGGTGCTCGGCCTCATCTTTATCATGTTCCCCACCAAGCACGAATTCGGCCCGCGCATCGGCAACGTGCCGGTGACGGACTGGATCCTGGCGGCGCTGGTCGCGGCGTCGTGCTTCTACCTGCCGCTGGTGTTCGACGAACTCACCTTCCGCATCGGCATGCCGAACCTGCCCGACATGATCATGGGCACGATCATGATCGTGCTGGTGCTGGAGACGACACGCCGCGCCATGGGCTGGGTGCTGCCCGCCATCGTGATCGTGTTCATCCTGTACGGGCTGTTCGGCAACAACCTGTCGGGCGTGCTGGCGCATCCGGGGTCGTCGTGGGAGGCCTTCCTCAGCCACGTGTATCTCACGCAGGAAGGCATCTTCGGCATTCCGGTGAAGGTGGTCGCGACCTTCGTCTTCCACTTCGTGCTGTTCGGCGTGCTGGCCACGCGCATGGGGCTGGGGCAGTTCTTCATCGACATCGCGTCGATCATCGCGGGGAAGTATCCGGGCGGGCCGGCCAAGGTGGCGGTGGTGTCGTCGGCGATGTTCGGCAGCATCAGCGGGTCGTCGATCGCAAACACCGTGACCACCGGGTCGCTGACCATCCCGGCGATGAAGCGTGTGGGCTACAAGCCGCATTTCGCCGGCGCTGTGGAAGCCGCCGCCAGCGCGGGCGGGCAGATCACGCCGCCGATCATGGGGGCGGCTGCCTTCGTGATGATCGAATTCCTCGAGATTCCGCTGACCACGCTGCTGATCGCCGCCGCGGTGCCGGCCGCGATGCATTTCTGGGGCGTCTTCGTGCAGGTGCATTTCGAGGCCAAGCGTCTCGGCCTGCGCGGTATGGACCCGAGCGAGATTCCCCGCCTGTGGCCGACCATCCGCGATGGCTGGCCCACCGTGATCCCGCTGGTGCTGCTGGTCTATGTGATCATGCAGGGCTACACGCCCTACCTTGCGGCCTTCACAGGCATCAGTGCCTGTATCGTCGTGGGCTTCCTGAACCCGCGCAATCGCATGACGCTGAAGGATCTGTGGGACGCCTTCGACATGGGCGCACGCTATGCGCTCGCGGTCGGCGCGGCGGCGGCGGCGGTCGGCATCGTGGTGGGCGTGGTCACGCTGACCGGTGCGGGCTTCCGCGTCAGCTTCATCGTGACGCAGGCGGCGGTGCAGACGGCGGAGTTCTTCCGCCCCGTCGTCGAACTGCTTCCCGCCAGTATCGGGTCCATGCAGGGCCTGACGCTGTTCATCACGCTTGTCTTCATCGCACTGATCTGCATCGCGATGGGCGCGGGCATCCCGACCACGGCGCTGTATATCGTGCTGGCGGCGATCGCCGCGCCCGCCGTGCAGCAGCTGGGCGTGCCGCCGCTCGCCGCACACCTGTTCATCCTGTACTACGGGATTCTTGCGGACCTGACGCCGCCGGTCTGCGTGGCGGCCTATGCCGCCGCCGGCATCGCCGGGTCCAACCCGTTCCGCACGGGGATCACGGCGTTCCGGCTCGGCATGGCGAAGGCGACGGTGCCCTTCGTGTTCGCCTATGCGCCGGTGATGCTCATCATGGTGGATGACTTCACGCTCAGCGCCTTCCTGTTCACCACCATCACCTGCGCCATCGGCGTGCTGCTGCTGGGCATCGGCATGACTGGCTATGCCTTCACGCATATGGGGCTGGCGTCGCAGGGCGTGCTGGTGCTGGCGTCGTTGCTGATGATCTCGCCCTCGGTGATGATGACCGCGGCGGGGGCGGTGATCGCGGCGCCTGTGCTGGTCATCAACTGGCTGCGCGCGCGGGCGCAGCCAGCGACCGCCTAGCGCACGCCCGATCAGGTGGAGTCACCTGATCGGGTCAGGATGCAGATGAACACGGAATGTTGGCGCGGCTGCCGCGCGCCGACGCGAGCGCAAAGGCCCCTAGAACAGCGAATAGCCGCCATCCACCACCAGGCAGTCGCCGGTGTGGTAGGCGGACGCATCGGAGGCGAGGTAGACCGCGAGCCCGCCGAAATCCACCCCGGTGCCCCAGCGCCGCGCCGGGATGCGCGGCAGGACGGCGGCGGCGAATTTCTCGTCCGCCACACTGCGCGCGGTCATCGGCGTTTCGATCCAGCCCGGCAGCACGGCATTGGCGCGGATGCCGTGCCGCGCCATCTCGACGGCCAGCGCCCGGATCATCGCCACCATCGCGCCCTTGGTTGCCGCATATTGCGTATTGCGCGCGGCACCCTCGATGGCCGCGAGCGACGCCGTACCCACCAGCGACCCGCCGCCGCCGCGTTCGGCCATGTGCCGCGCCGCCGCGCGCAGGGTGTAGAAGGCGCCGTCCAGGTTCACCCGCGTTACGCGGTGCCATTCCGCGCTGTCCAGTTCGGTGAACTTCATCTTGCGCCCATAGGTGCCGGCATTGGCAAAGCAGGCATCGATGCGCCCAAGCGCCGCGAGCGTCACGGCGAAGGCGGCATCCACCGCGGCTTCGTCGCCCACGTCGCAGAGTTCGGCATGCACCCGCACGCCATGCGCCGACAGCGCCGCCGCGGCCTGCGCGTTCTTCGCTGCATTCGTGCCCCAGATCGCGACATCGGCGCCGGCCCGCGCCAAAGCCTCCGCCATGCCGAGGCCGATGCCGGAATTCCCGCCGGTGACGAGCGCGACCTTGCCGGCCAGGTCGAAGGGCGCGTAGCCCATCAGTAGCCCGCCTGCCAGTCCACAAGCTGCGTCAGGGGCGCGCCGTCGACGAAGCGGCGGAGGTTGTCGACCAGCAGCGCCGCCACCATGGAATCGCGCTGCGGATGCAGCCCGCCGATATGGGGCAGGACCATGATCTTCTCCTCCGACCAGAAGGGATGCTCGGCGGGCAGGGGTTCGGTGCGGAACACGTCCAGCACCGCGCCGGCGATGGTGCCCGCGCGCACCGCGGCAACCAGGTCGGCATCGTTGATCAGCGCGCCGCGGCCAAAATTCACCAGCCAGGCGGACGTCTTCATCCGCGCCAAGCGTGCCGCGTCGATGAAGTTCTCGGTCGCTGGCGTGGCGGGCAGCAGGAGGACCACGAAGTCGCTCTCGGCCAGCACTTCGTCCGTGCGCTCGGGCCCGACCACCTTCGCGACATGCGGGATCTCGGCGACACCGCGCTTGGTGCCGATCACGCGCATCTCGAGCGCTGCCGCCTTGCGTGCCAGTTCCCCCCCGATCGCGCCGAGGCCGAGGATGCCGAGCGTCTGCCCTGCCAGCGTGGTGGACACCCGCCGTGTCCAGCGCGCCGCTGCATTGTCACCGACGATCGCCGCATAGGGCTTGGTGATGTGGAACAGCGCCCCGAGGATATTCTCGGGCATCTGCACCCGATGCGTCCCGCGCGCGCAGGACAGCGCGAGGTCGGCGGGCAGGTCGGCCCGCGCGAGCCAATGCTCGACCCCCGCCGTCAGGGCCTGCACGAAGCGTAGCTTCGGCATGCGCGCCAGCATGCCGGCCGGCGGCCCCCAGGAGAGCAGCGCCTCGGCCTCCGCCAGCTGCGCGTCGGTCGGTGTCGCGGCGCGGGCCAGCATCTCGATGCGCAGCCGATCGGCGAGCCCCGCCTCGGTGATCGCGCGCGCATAGGGCTCGGCCCCGTCGGTCCACAGCAGCAGCAGCGGCTTGGTCATCACTATCCTCCGTCCTGCCGCGATGCTGCGGCAGGCGGCGGGGCGCGTCCAGGTCAGGCGGCGGGCGCGCGCAGCTCGGCCGAGACCAGCTTCTGCATCTCAGTCACGCGCAGGATGCGAATGGCGCGGCGGTCGCGCGCCAGCCAGCCCTCGCGCGTCATCTCGGACAATTCGCGCGAGACCACTTCGCGCCGTGCTCCGATGCGCGCGGCGAGTTCATGATGCGGTGGCGGCGGCGAGACAACGCGCTCGCCCGGCGCGCTGGCGCGTGGGCGCGACAGGCGCAGCAGTTCCGAGAACAGGCGCAGGCGTACCGGCAGCGCCTCGCGTTCCAGCGTGCGTTCGGTCTGCAGGCGCAGCTTCGCCGCCAGCGTCTTCAGCAGCCCGTGGCATGCCGTGGGCGTCGCAAAGATGAACTCGAGAAAGGCCTGCGCCGGCACGATGCACAGGCGCGACCGGGCGATGGCCGTGACGTTCGCCGCACGCGGCGCGCCGTCGATCGCCGACAACTCGCCGAAGAACTCGCCGGCGCCGAATTCGTTGAGCAGCACCTCGCGGCCGGAGGCGGCGCGCAGCTGCACGCGCACCGCGCCCTGCGCCACGAAGAAGATGTCGGTCGAGGGTTCGTCCTCGTCCACCACGACCTGGCCGGGTTCCACCATGCGCCAGCGCACGGCCGCGGACAGTTTCGCCAGCGCCGCCGCGTCGCCGCCCTTGAAGAAGCTGATATCAGCCAGCGTGGCCGTGCGTGCGGGCTCAGTCATGGCCGGTCGCAACCAGACGAGGTGCGGGACGACGGGATCCGGGATCGCGTGCATGGACGGCCTCCTGCAATGCGCCGCGCCGGCGCCCTGCGAGACAGACTGCGGCGTCGCGCCGCCCGGTGGGAGTGACGTGCATCACGCCGTGGGAACCCCGGCCAGGCCTTGCAGCACGCCGTCGCAATCCATCACGCCGTGGCCGAAGCGGTTGTTCCACCCGCTGCTGCCATCCGGCTGCCAGGCGGCGTTGCGCAGGCGCTGGAACAGCGCGGCGTGGGGCACGGCGTCCTCGCTCCAGCGCGTGCGCAGCGCGGCCACCACGCCGGCGGCCACGCCGCTCGCGGCGGAGGATCCGCCGGCGACGCGCTGGGCATGGTCGAGCACGCGGAAATGGCTCGGTGCCACCAGGTCGGGCTTGTGCTGCGGCCCGCCGCCATAGGCCGGGAACTGCCCGGGGCCCTGCGACGAGTAGCCGGCCCAGATGCCATCGGCGCGCGCCGCACCCACGGTCAGCACGCTGTCGAGCGAGTTGGCGCCCAGGATGCTGCGACCGGGGCCGATCAGCTCCTCCGCGCAGCGGCCATCCGGGCAGAAGGCGCCGCAATTGCCGGCGGCGAAGACGACATCGGCGACCGTCGCTGCGTGATCCACCGCACAGGCAACCCAGTGGTAGCGGTTGCGGATGTATTCGCCCGGTGTCGCCTCGCCGCGCGCATCATAGACCGACCAGGCATTCACGAAGACCCAGCGCCCGCGGAAGGTCTTCGGCCGGATCAGGCCCAGCAGCTCGATATCGATCGCCATGCGCGTGATCGCGCCGAAGGCATCGGAGAGAAAGGCGGGCAGGTTGCCCAGGATGCGCGGCGGGATCAGCGGGCAGTCGAAGATCATCGCCTTCGGCGCAAGTTCGAGCACGTTGCGCGCGATCATCGTGCCGTGGTGGTTGTCCTTGGCAGCCTTGCCGGGCGGCACAGCGCCGGGTTCACCGGCCTTCCACCAGCCGCCCATGAAGCGGCTGCCGGGCGGCAGGCGCGACGCATCAACACCTTGGTCGATGATGACGACCTTCACGCCGTCGCCGTCCAGCCCGGCCGTGCGCAGCGACTCCGCGCGGATCAGGCGATGCGCGTCGGCGACGGTGCCAAAGGAGGCTCCCTCGCCCCGCCCGGGGCCCCAGTGTAGCGCGGCATTGAGGCGCAGGTCGCCCACCGGCGCATCGAGCTTGCCGAGGCCCTTGTCATTGTCCGCACGCTCCCGGAAGGCTTGCGCGAGTGCGGCGGACTCAAAGCTGATCCCGAGCGCGACATCGGTCGGTGCCTTGCGCCGGCGCGGCAGTTCCGCAGCCACCTCGCGGTCCTCGGCCAGGGTGAAGGCCCAGTCGTTCAGCGGGCGGCGCGTGATGTGCAGCGGCAGGGCATCGGCCGCCGCGTCGGCACCTTCGAGCTTCAGCCGCCGCAGCAGCAGGCGCGCCAGGGGAGTCGGGTCGGGGTCGAGATACGCCTTGAGCAGGCCGTCATCCTCGAGCAGCCACGGGGCGTCGCGGAACACGAAGCAGCGCCGGACGGGTCGCGCGGGGGCATCCTTTTCGTCTTTGGTTGCCATGACCTGAGCCTCCGTGTTGCACGCTTGAGTATCCTTGCACTTCCGGCCCGTTTCGTGAAATCTCCGTCACTGCGGCGCAGCACAAATTTGGAACCTGACGGTCCATGTCGGCCCTACCCATGACGCGAGTGCTGGAGACGGAGGTCGCGCCCAACGCGCGGCGTTTCGCCGCCTTCGCATTCGCGGATGTGGTTGGCTACACGATCCTGATGGCGACCGAGGAGGCGCGCACCCATCGCCGTTGGATGGCGGTGCTGGACGGCGTGCTGCGCCCGGTCGCGGCCGAGCATGGTGGGCGCATCGTGAAGTCCACCGGGGATGGCGTGCTGGCGGAATTCGCCGAGCCCGGCGGCGCGGTGGCCTGGGCGCTGGCGGTGCAGCGGCGTCTGGCGCGTGAGGATGAGGCCGAGCCCGACGCGCCGACCCTCGCCCTGCGCATCGCGGTGCATGCGGGCGAGATCACCGCGACGGCGCACGACATCTACGGCCAGGGCGTGAATGTCGCCGCGCGGCTGCAGGAACATGCGCCGGCAGGGGGCGTGCTGGTCTCGGCTGCTGTGCGGGACGCGGCGGGTGGCGCGCTCGCGGCACCGGTGCGCGACCTGGGGTGGCTGAGCCTGAAGCATCTCCCCGATCCGGAACGCGCGTTCGTGATCGATCCCGAGACGCCGCCGACACGCCTGCCGAGCCCGCCCGATGTCTCGCCGCTGCCCTCGCTGGCGGTGCTGCCGCTTTGCAACCTGGGAGGCGATCCGCAGGATGACTACTTCGCCGATGGCGTGGTGGACGACATCGTCGTCTCGCTCGGCAATCTGCGCGAACTGATGGTGGTTTCGCGCAGCTCAACGCTGAGGTGGCGCGGGCGCGACGTGGACCCGCGCGAGGTCAGTCGTGCCTTGGGCGTGCGCTATGTCGTGAGCGGGAGCGTGCGTCGCGCCGGCCGGCACCTGAGGGTGCAGGTGGAACTGTCCGATGCGCAGTCCGGCACCAGCCTCTGGGGCGATCGCGCGGAAACCGAAGGCGGCGAAATCTTCGCCCTGCAGGACCGGCTGGTAGAACGGATCGTCGCTGGTGTCGCGCCTCACGTTCGTGCCGCGGAGCTGCAGCGTGCCCTACGCAAGCGCCCCGAGAGCTTCACGGCCTATGACCTTACCCTGCGCGGGATCGGCCTCATTCATCGTCTTGAACGCGAAAGCTTCGCCGAAGGACGCGACCTCTTTGACCGGGCGATGGCGCACGATCCCGGCTTCGCCCTACCTGCCGCATGGGCTGCCCGCTGGTACAGCCTGCGTGTCGGCCAGGGCTGGTCGGTCGACCCGCGTGCCGACATGGAACGGGCGGCCAGCCTGTCTGCGCGGGCGATCGAACTGGACCGTCAGAACGCGGTGGCGCTGGCGACCCATGCACATCTGCGATCCTTCCTGTTCCACGACTACGACACGGCGCTCGTGTTCTTCGAACGCGCGCTGTCGGCGTGCCCGAACAGTGCGCTCGCCTGGCTGCTGTCCTCGGCCACGCTGTCCTATGTGGGGCGCACCGCCGATGCGATCCGCCATGCGGAACACGGTTTCCGGCTGTCGCCCTTCGACCAGAGCCTGTTCAGCTACTACAATCTGCTGGGGTTGGCGCATTACGCGCATGGCGACCTCGCGAACGCGATCAAATGGTATCGCCTCTCGATGACGGAGATGCCGAATTTCACCGCGACGCTGCGCGTCTACGCGGCTGCGCTTGCTGCTGCGGGGCAGTCGGCCGAGGCGCGGTCGGTGGCGGCGCGGCTGCTCGAGGTCGAGCCAGGCTTCTCGATTTCCAGCTACGTGCGCACCCGCATGCCGTTCCGCGATGAACGGATCAAGGAGCGCTACATCACAGACCTGCACGCAGCAGGCTTGCCAACATAGGTCGCGCCCGGCGCGCATGGAGGAGACAGGATGGGTGGCATAGGCCCGGCGGACAACGCCGACAACGCGGACAATGCGGACAACGCCGACAATGCAGACAACGCCGCCTCGTCAGGCGGTTCGGGCCGCTCCAGCGGCCGCCCGATCGGCATCAGCCCCGCCCTGCACGAGGAACCCAGCGAAGACTGGTTCCGCGGCAACCGCTGGCCGCCCCAGGACCTGCCCGCGCTGACGACCGACCTGCGCAACCGCAGCCTCGCGAACACGCCGGTCGCTTTCCGGCCGGAGGACTGGTCCTTTGCGCATTTCGCCGTGGTCGCGACCACGCAGTTCGCGCAGCAGACGATGGGCGGGCCCGCGCCGGCCTGGACGGGCGTTGCCATCCCGCCGCCGCCCGCGATTCCCGCCGTGCTGCCGGCGCCGCCGGCGCTGACGCCGATCGAGGCGGAACTGGCCGAACTGCGCGAGATCGCCGAATTCCGCGCCGGCGTGATGGCGGAGGCGATGGAGCAGCGCGACAACGTGCTGGGCTACTTCCGCGGTGTGCTCACCTTCAAGGGGCTGACGCATCCCTGGACCACCAGGCTGGCCTACGCGGCCATCCGCGTCGGGCAGTTCCTGGCGATGCACCACAAGCAGGCGCACAACCGGGCGCGCCCGTCGCGCCTTCTCCCCGCCCTGATGCCCCCGATCGACCCGCCGGGCCATGCCGCCTATCCGAGTGGCCACGCGACCGAGGCCTATCTGCTGGCGCTCGTGCTCGCGCAGGTGATGCCCGCGGTTGCGTCGGGGGAGGGTGTGGGCGGCGCACGTGTAACCGTGACGCCTGGCGAGGCCAGGCACGCCAGCCTTCAGAACGACATCACCAAGCGCGTGCGCGACCTGCCCGGCCTGGCGAACCGCATGACGAACACGCCGTTGTGGCGCGTCGCGCAGCGTGTCGCGCGCAATCGCGAGGTGCTCGGCGTCCACTACCCGAGCGACAGCGAGGCCGGGCTGCGGCTCGCCGCGCAGGCGCTGCCGATCCTGCTGGCCTGCCCGCTGATCGGCGCGGCGGGCAGCGGCGCGATCGACCGCGCCAAGGCTGAATGGGCCTGAACTTGCAACGCGGCGGGGCGTGATCCCCGCCGCGCTGCGTCATGCCTTTACGATCAGTGCATCCACCGCAACGGCGTCGCTGCCGGCGATGATGATGGGGTTCACGTCCAGTTCCGCGATGCGCCCGCGCTGGTCGGCCACGAATTCCGACAGTCGCACCACGATCTCCGCCAGGCGGTCGAGGTCAGCCGCTGGCGCGCCACGGAAGCCCTGAAGCGCGGCGCGCCCGCGCAGCCCTACGAACATCGCGCGCGCTTCGGCGAGTGTGACCGGCGCAAGCGCCAGCGCCGAATCGCGCATCAGTTCCACCAGCACGCCGCCGAGGCCGGCGACGATCAGCGGCCCCATCAGCGGATCGACACGCCCGCCCACCATCACCTCGACACCCGGCTTCGCCATGGGCTGCACCAGCACGCCGTTGATGCGTGCGCCAGGCGCGTGGCGCACAGCATTCGCCATGACGGCGCGATAGGCCTCGCGTACCTCGGCGGCATCCTTGAGTTTCAGGCGGATGACGCCGGCTTCGGTCTTGTGGGGCAGGTCCGGGCTTTCGACCTTCATGGCGACGGGAAAGCCCAGCGCCTCGGCGGCAGCGACCGCCGCATCCTCGCTACCGGTCAGGCGTTCGGGCACCACGGGCACGCCATAGGCCGCGAGCACGGCCTTGGCCTCGCGTTCGGTCAGCGTGCGGTCCTGCGAGGCGGCGATCAGCGCGGCGGCCTCGGCGGCCGCTTCGGGGCGCGACAGGCGGGCGAGCACGCGCGGGCCGGCGGCGCGGCGCGCCTCGCGGTCGTGCCAATGCGACAGCGCGGCAAAGCAGCGGTCCATCGAGCGGAACAGGCCGATGCGCGGGTTCTGCTCGGCTTCCTTCGAGCCGAACCCCTCCAGCCATTCGGTGGTCCAGACCACGCAGATCGGCTTGTCGGCCTTCTCGGCGATGGCGGCCAGTTCGCCGGGGCGCTTCGCGGAGAGTTCCGTCGAATAGATCTGCGCGTAGATCAGCGCGCCGTAGTGGTCTTCGCCCAGCATCGCGCCGGCGCAGACGGTCAGGCTTTCCGGGTCGTTCGCGACCTGCGCCGTCACGTCGCACGGATTGCGTGCGGAGCCGAAATCCGGGATGCGCGATTCCAGGATGGCCTGCACCGGTGGGGTGGGCTGCGGCAGCGGCACGCCATGCGCCTCCGCCTTGTCGGCCGACATGATGGCTGCCCCGCCCGAGACCGCTACCACCGCTACGCCGCGTGCGCGCGGCGCCGGCGCCTTGGCCAGGAAGGCGGCGGTTTCCACCAGCGCCTCGAAATCCTTCACCACCACCGCGCCGGCGCGCTGGAAGGCCGCGAGGTACGCCGCGGTCTCGCCGGCGAGCGAGCCGGTATGCGACATCGCCGCCGCCGCGCCGGCTTCCCCGGTGCCGAGCTTGTAGACCACCAGCGGCTTGTTCGCGCGGTCCGCGACCTCGGCCGCCTGGATGAAGCGCAGCGGTTCGGGCATGCCCTCGAAGACGCAGGCGATGGCGCGGCAGCCGGGGTCATCGGCCAGGAAGGATACGCAATCCGCGACATCGACATCCGACGAATTGCCGGTGGTCAGCAGATGGCTGACCGATACGCCGCGCATCACCGACTGTGCGAGCGAAAACCCCAGCGCCCCCGACTGGCTGACCAGGCCCACCGCATGGCCGAGCGGCGGTTCCATCGGCGGCGGGATCATGAAGGTGACGCCGGCCTTGGTGCCGAAATTCAGCATGCCGATGCAGTTGGGACCGACGATGCGCATGCCGGCCTCGCGCCCCAGCGCGGCCAGGCGCTGCTGCGCGGCGATGTCGGCGTCGCGCCCTGTTTCGGCGAAGCCGGAGGCATAGACCATGATGCCGCCCACACCTGCCTTCGCGCAGTCGGTCGCGATCTCCTCGATCGCGTCCTTGGCGGCGACGACGATGCAGCAATCGACCTTCTCGGGGATGGCGCCGACCGAGGGGAAGCAGGCACGCTCGCCGATCTTCTCGTAGCGCGAATTCACCAAGTATAGCCGGCCGGTGTAGTCCTTCAGCGCCTGGATCGTGCGGTCGGCGAAGGACCCGGCGCGCGGGCTCGCGCCGATCACGGCGATGGAGGCGGGGTTGAACAGGCGGGCCATGTCGCCGTGGCGATAGACGGCGCGGCTGGTGCCATTCATGTGGACGTTTCCCCTGGTCTTGCTTTCGGTGCGGGAAGCCTAAGGGTGGTCGCGCGCGTCGTCACCCCCGTGGGGGCGCGGTGGCGGAGGCGAGGGCGGCATTGGCATAGCGCGGGTCGGCGGTGATCTCGCGCCCCGCCCAAGCGGGGACGCGCAGGGGATGGTCGGCTGCGGGAAGTTCGACCTCGGCAACCACCAGGCCGGCGAGGGCGCCTTCGAAGACATCGACCTCCCACACCAGCCCGTCGAGCGGCACCTCGTGGCGTGTCTTGCGGAGGCTGCGCCCGGCGCAGAGCAGTGCCAGCATGTCCTCGGCATCGCGGGCCGGGATGTCGTACTCGAATTCCCGTCGCACGAGACCGCCGGGTCCCTTGATGGTGAGCCGTGCCGCATCGCCGGCCACGCGCACGCGCACCGACACGCCGTCTTCCCGCGCGAGGTAGCCCTGCCGCAGGTGGCGCGTCGTGGTCACGTCGGTGCGCCAGGCCTCGCCCTGCACCAGGAAGCGGCGTTCGATCTCGAACGCCATGGCGCGGTCAGCTTCGCGCCGCGTCGGCCAGGTATTCGACTGCCGCGTTCACGCCCCCCGGCGCGTGCGGTACGCCGGCGACGCGCATCGCGGCTTCCACGGTCGCGAGCGTGCCGAGGATCATCGGTTCGTTCAGGTCGCCCAGGTGCCCTATGCGGAACACCTTGCCGCCGAGCGGCCCGAGCCCGCCGCCGAGCGAGACGTTGAACACCTGCAGCGCGATCCGCCGCAGCGCGTCGCCGTCATGCCCCTCGGGCATCATGACGGCGGTAACGGAATTCGAGTAACGGTCGGGCGAGAGGCAGAAAAGCTGCGGCCCGTTGTTGCCCGACCAATGGCGCACGCAGCGGCGCACCGCTTCAGCCAGGCGCGCGTGGCGGGCGAAGACCTGGTCCAGGCCTTCTTCCTCGAGCAGCCGCACCGATTCCTGCAGCCCGTAGAACAGCGAGGTCGGCACCGTCCCGATGAAGGACTTGTGTCGACGCGTGAGCATGTGCGTCCAGTTGAGGTAGGATTTCGGCAGCGTCGATGCCGCATGCGCCGCCAGCGCCTTGGGCGAGGCGCCGGTGAACGACATGCCGGTGGGCAGCATCAGCCCCTTCTGGCTGCCGCCGACCGCGACATCCACGCCCCAGTCGTCCATGCGGAATTCCATCGACCCAAGCGAGGAGATGGTGTCGACCAGCAGCAGTGCCGGATGGTTGGTGGCCTGCAGCGCGGCGCGCACCTCGGGCAGCGGCAGTTCCATGCCCGTCGCCGTCTCGTTCTGAACGGCGCAGATCGCCTTGATCGCGTGGCCGGTATCGGCGGCGAGCATCGCGCGCAGTGCGGCGAAGTCCGCACCACGGCGCCAATCGGCGGCTAGCGTGCGGATCTTGAGCCCGAAATCCTGCGCCATCTTCGCCCAGGATTCGGAGAAGTAGCCGGTCTCTATCACCAGCAGCTCGTCGCCGGCGGAGAACAGGTTGACCAGCGCTGCTTCCCACGCCGCGTGTCCGGACCCGGTATAGAGGAACACGTCGTGCTGCGTGCGCAGGATGCGCTTCACGCCCGCCACGGCATCGTCATAGACCTTCAGGAAGGCCGGGTCGTTGAAGTCGACGCTGACATGCGCGACGGCCTTCAGGATGGAATCCGGGATGTTGGTCGGCCCGGGATTGGCGAAGAACTGGCGGCCGCGGGGAATGCGGGTGGCAGCGGACATGGTCGGTTCCTTCTTCAGCGCGATGGCCGGAGGCGCGCAGGCGCCGGAGGGCTGAATCGCGCGGTCAAACATGATTCAGCGCGCGAGCTGGCGCGCCATGGTCTCGAGGCCCGCGAGTGTCAGCGGGTACATGCGGTTTTCCATCAGGCGCTCCATGATCCCTATGGATTGCGTGTAGCGCCAGTGGGATTGGTCCACCGGGTTCAGCCAGGCGGCCTTGCGGAAGTGCCGCGTCAGGCGTGCCATCCAGACTTGGCCGGCTTCCTCGTTCCAATGCTCCACGGACCCGCCGGGCTGGATGATTTCGTAGGGGCTCATGGTGGCGTCGCCCACGAACACCAGGCGCCAATCGGGGCCGTAGGTGCGCAGTACTTCCATCATCGGGCGCTCGGTCTCGCGCCGGCGGCGGTTGGTGCGCCAGACGCGTTCATACGGGCAGTTGTGGAAGTACCAGAATTCCAGGTGCTTGAATTCGGACCGCGCGGCGGTGAACAGCTCCTGGCAGATGCGGATGTGGTCGTCCATCGACCCGCCGATGTCCATCAGCAGCAGCACCTTCACGGCGTTGTGCCGCTCCGGGACCATGTGCAGGTCGAGCGAGCCGCCATTGCGCGCCGTGGCCCCGATCGTGCCCGGCAGATCCAGTTCCGTCGCCGCGCCGGTGCGCGCGAAGCGGCGCAGCCGCCGCAGCGCGACCTTCATGTTGCGCGAGGACAGCGCCTCGTCCTCGTCCAGGTCCTTGAAGTTGCGTTCGTCCCAGACCTTCACCGCGCGGCGGTGGCGCGATTCACTCTGGCCGATCCGCACGCCTTCCGGATTGTAGCCATAGGCGCCGAAGGGCGAGGTGCCGGCGGTGCCGATCCATTTGGACCCGCCCTGGTGCCGGCCCTTCTGTTCCTCGAGCCGCTTCTTCAGCGTCTCCATCAGCGCATCGAAGCCGCCCATGGCCTCGATCGCGGCCATCTCCTCGGGTGTCAGGGTCTTCTCGGCGATCTTGCGCAGCCATTCCTCGGGCAGGGTCCGCGGCGCTTCGCCCTGCGGCGTCTCCAGCCCTTTGAAGATCTCGCCAAAAACGCGGTCGAAGCGGTCGAGGTGGCGTTCGTCCTTCACCAGGGCGGCGCGGCACAGGTGGTAGAAATCATCGACGCTGAAGTCGGCGACGCCCTCCTTCATCGCGCGCAGGAGCGCCAGGTACTCCATGATGGAGGCCGGCACGCCCGCCGCGCGCAGCGCGAGGATGAAGGGCGCGAACACCGCTACTGCCCGCGGCGCCGCGCCAGGAAAGCGAGCCGCTCGAAAAGGTGTACGTCCTGCTCGTTCTTCAGCATCGCGCCATAGAGCGGCGGCAGCGCGGACTTGGCATCGGACGACCGCAGCGCCTCGGGCGGCATGTCCTCGATGGTCAGCAGCTTCAGCCAGTCCAGCAGCTCGCTGGTCGCCGGCTTCTTCTTGAGTTCGTTCACATCGCGGATCTCGAAGAAGACGTTCAGCGCCTCGCGCAGCAACCCCTGGCGGATATCGGGGTAGTGCGCCTTGACGATCATCTCCATCGTCTCGCGGTCGGGGAAGCGGATGTAGTGGAAGAAGCAGCGGCGCAGGAACGCGTCCGGCAATTCCTTCTCGTTGTTCGAGGTGATGATCACCACCGGCCTGTGTTTCGCCGCGACGGTCTTGCGGGTCTCGTAGACGAAGAACTGCATGCGATCGAGCTCGAGCAGCAGGTCGTTCGGGAACTCGATATCGGCCTTGTCGATCTCGTCGATCAGCAGCACGACAGGCTGCTCGCTCTCGAAGGCATCCCACATCTTGCCGCGGACGATGTAGTTCGCGATGTCGTGCACGCGCGGATCACCGAGCTGCCCGTCGCGCAGGCGCGACACCGCGTCGTATTCGTACAGCCCCTGCTGCGCCTTGGTGGTGGACTTGATGTGCCATTCGATCAGCGGATAGCCGAGCGCCTTCGCGATCTCCTGCGCCAGTACGGTCTTGCCGGTGCCCGGTTCGCCCTTCACCAGCAGCGGGCGCTGCAGCGCGACGGCGGCATTGACCGCGACCTCCAGGTCGCGCCCCGCGACATAGCGTTCGGTGCCCTTGAACTGCGCCACGTCTGCTTCCCTTGATCGTCCCGGCGTCAAGGTCGGGCCGGGGCGCGCTTCACGCAAGCCCGGATCATTCGATCACCTCGGCCGCCAGGCGGAACAGCGCGGCAGCGAAGGCACGCATATTGGCCTCGCGCCCCGGCGCCCCGGTCTCCAGCGTGATGACGCGCTCCACCGGCCCGGATACCGCCAGGCAGGCATGCCCCGCCGCATCGCCGTACCGGTTGCCGGACGGCCCGGCCGCGCCGGTTTCCGCGAAGCCCCAGTCCGCGCCCATGCGCGCCCGCACCGTCCGTGCCAGCAGGATCGCGTAGGGCTCCGACGACGATCGCATCCCAGCCATGTCGGCATCCGTGATCCCGAGAAGACCTGCCCGCGACGCCTTGGTGTAGACCACCGCACCGCCAAGGAAATACGCCGAGGCTCCCGGCACCGCGAGCAGCGCGGCCGAGATCAGCCCGCCGGCCGAACTCTCGGCCACCGCCACCGTCTCGCCGCGTGCCTTCAACCTCTCGCCGATTGCCCGCGCCGCGGGCAGCAGCATGTCCATCGCAGCCTCCTCCGTTCAGATATGTGTCCACCAGCGGCGCGTCGCGGCCAGCGCCGCCAGCCCCGCCAGGCCCATCATCGCCGTCGCCGCCGGCGCACCGAACACCTCCGCCAGCCCGCCCAAGACCAGGAACCCGATCGGCCCCAGCCCGATGCACACCGACAGCAGCCCCAGGATGCGGCTGCGCATCTCGACCGGCGTCGCCAGGAAGATCAGCGTCGGCTGCATGATGGCGAAGCCCGCCCCGCCCACGCCCGACAGCAACAGCGCCGTGCCCGCCGCCAGCGGTCCCGTCGCCAGCGCAAACGCCACGGTCATGGCCAGGTACAGCGTGATGCCGCCGAGGTAGATCGCCTTGTAGTGTTCGGGCCGCGCCAGCAGCGCAATCGTCACCGCCCCCAGGAAGGCGCCCACGCCATCCATGCCGGCCAGCAGACCGACCCCTTGCGGGCCGAGCGCCAACTGGTCCTTGCCGATCACCGGGATCATGCTGGTGCAGGGCCAGCCGAACAGGTTGAACAGCAACGTCACCATCAGCGCGCCCACCAGGCGCGGTTCGCGCCGCACCACCGCCAGCCCTTCGGCGATGCTGGCCAGCACCGGCGTCACCACCGCAACGGGCGCGGGCGGTGTGCGCGGCAGGCGCAGCACCGCGACGACCGCGGGAATGTAGATCGCCACGCTCAGCAGGAACGCGCCATCCAGCCCGACCGTCGCCAGCACCACTCCGCCTAGCGTCGGCCCGAGCACGCGGCTGCCGTTGCTGGTCGCGACATCGACCGACATCGCGACACCCATGCGCGCGGGCCCGACCACTTGGCCGATCATGGCGCGCCGCACCGGGTTGTCGGACGCCCAGGCGATGCCGTTCACGAAGGAGGCAACCGCCAGGTGCCAAACCGCGATGGCATCGGCGAAGGCGAGGCCCGCGATCACCGCTGACGTCACCGCCTGCGACAGCACCACCAGCAGCAGCGCCTGGCGGCGGTCCATGCGGTCCGCCGCCGCGCCCAGGAAGGCGCCGAACAGCCCCATCGGCAGCAGGCGCAGCATGGTGAGCATCGCCACCACGAAGGCCGAGCCCGTGGCGGCATAGGCGAAGACGCCGACGGCCAGCGTCTCGAGCCAGCGCACGACGAAGACGCACAGGCCTGAGACCCAGAGGCGGAGGAAGTCGCGCTCTTGGAAAAGGGTGCGCATCGCGAAAGAAAGGTCGGGGGAGCGAACTCCCCCGAACCCCCTCCTTCTTTTGGCACTTGGGGACTGACAACGGAGGTCAGTTCCCAACGGCCAGAAAAAGGGTGGGGGCTTGGGGGAGGTTCTCCTCCCCCAACCTTCCTGTCAGATCCCCGCCTGCGACACGAAGCGCGTGTTCAGATACGCCTCGATCGCCTCGCTGCCGCCTTCGCTGCCATAGCCGCTGTCCTTGATGCCGCCGAACGGCACCTCGGGCAGCGCCAGGCCCAGGTGGTTGATCGTCATCATCCCGCTCTCGACCTGTGCGGCGATCGCGTTCGCGGTCTTGGCCGAACGCGTGAAGGCATAGGCCGCGAGGCCATAGGGCAGGCGGTTGGCTTCCTGCACCACTTCGTCGAAATCCTTGAAGCGGGAGATCATCGCCATCGGGCCGAAGGGCTCCTCGTTCATCGCGCGGGCATCCTTCGGCACGTCGGTCATCACCGTGGGCTCGTAGAAATAGCCCTTGTTGCCGATGCGCGACCCGCCGGTGTGCACCTTCGCCCCCTTCTGCTGCGCATCCTGCACCAGCATCTCGACCCAGGGCACGCGGCGGTCATGCGCGAGCGGGCCCATCGTGGTGCCCTCGGCCATGCCGTCGCCGACCTTCAGCGCCTTGGTGTGCGCAACGAATTTTTCCACGAAGCCGTCATACAGCTTCTCCTGCACCAGGAATCGCGTCGGGCTGACGCAGACCTGGCCGGCATTGCGGAACTTCGCCCCGGCCAACGTCTTGGCCGCGAGGTCCAGGTCCGCATCGTCGAACACGATGGCCGGCGCATGGCCGCCCAATTCCATCGTCACCCGCTTCATGTGCGCGCCCGCCATGCCCGCCAGCAGCTTGCCCACGGGGGTCGACCCCGTGAACGTCACCTTGCGGATGATCGGGTGCTTGATGAGGTACTCGCTGATCTCCGCCGGCACGCCATAGACCAGGTTCGCGACCCCCGGCGGCAGGCCGGCATCGACGAAGGCGCGGATCAGCTCGGCGGGGCTCGCAGGGGTTTCCTCGGGCGCCTTCACGATGATCGAGCAGCCGGTCGCAACCGCGCCGCACAGCTTGCGCACCACCTGGTTGATCGGGAAGTTCCACGGCGTGAAGGCGGCGACCGGGCCGATCGGGTCCTTCACCACCAGCTGGTACACGCCCTCGGCGCGGGCCGGGATCACGCGGCCATAGGCGCGGCGGCCTTCCTCGGCGAACCAGTCGATGATGTCGGCGGCGGCCATCACCTCCATCTTCGCCTCGGGCAGCGGCTTGCCTTGTTCCAGCGTCATCAGCCGCGCGGTCGCGTCGGCGCGGGTGCGGAAGATGTCCGCGGCCTTGCGCATCAGCTTGTAGCGGTCGAAGGCGGAAACCTTGCGCCAAGTCGCGAAGCCGCGCTCGGCGGCGGCCAGGGCCTCATCGAGGTCGGCGCGCTCGGCGTGGGCGACGGTGCCGATCACTTCCTCGGTCGCGGGATTCAGCACGTTCAGTGTCTTGCCGGAGCGCGCCGCGCGCCACTCCCCGTTCACGTGCAACTGGACATTGGGGTACGACATCGGCGTATTCCTCCGCGGCTGGGTCTTGACCGTCACCCTAGCCCCGCAGCCCTTGCGCGGCCAGACGCGACGGCTTGCCGCAGATGCATGGCTGGCCGATCACGGACATTTCAGACAGACACTGAGCGGCAGCAGAGTCGGCTGGTCCGGGCCGCCGGGATCGCCGTCGATGACCACCGCATCCGCCGTGGTGCGGCGCAACGCGGGCCGCTAGGATGGGTCCATGATGCTGTCCCTGCCGTCGCCGCGTACCCTGCTCCTCGCCGCTGCCCTGCTCTCCGCCTGCGCCGCCGCCGAGGGCGGCCGGGCCGGCGAGGCGACCTTCGCGCCGACTCCGACCAACCCCTTCGGCGCCTATCTGGCGGGGCGCTTCGCGACATCGGAATCCGACACGCGGGTGGCCGCTGACGCCCTGCTGGCCGCCCTGCGCGCCGACCCCGACCAGCCCGAGGTGGTTCAGCGCGCTTTCATCGCCACGCTGCTGGACGGCCGGCCCGAAGCTGTGCGCCTCGCGCGGCGTCTGCCGGACAACCCTCTGGCCGCCATGCTGATCGCCGGCACGGAAGCCCAGGCCGGCCGCTGGGACCGTGCCGAGGCACGCATCCGCACCCTGCCGCGCCAGGGCGCGGCGCAGTTGCTGCAGCCCTTGCTTCTCGCCTGGACGCTGCACGGCAAGGGCCAGACGGACGCCGCGGTGGCGCTGCTGCGCCCGCTGTCGGAATCGGGCCGGCTGCGCACGCTCTATGCGCTGCACGCCGCGCTGATCTGCGACCTGTCCGGCCGTGCGCGCGAGGCCGAGCGCTTCGTGCGAATCGCGATCGGCGACAACAGCCCACCGACGCTGCGCCTGGTGCAGATCTCGGCCGGCATCCTGGCGCGCGGCGGCCGCGAATCGGAGGCCGAGCGCCTGGTCGAGACCCTCTCGCGCGGGCAGGACGACCTGGCGCTGGCCACCGGCGAGCAGGCGATGCGCCAGTTGATCGCGACGCGGCCCGTGACCTCGGCCGTGGAAGGCATGGCCGAGGCGCATCTCGCCCTGGCCGGCGCTCTGCGTGGTCAGGGCGCGGCGGAATTCTCGCTGGCGCTCACGCGCCTTGCGCAGCGCCTGCGGCCCGGCTTCGCGCCGGCGATGCTGCTCGCGGCCGACGCACTGTCGGACGAAGGGCAATACGCCGCCGCGCTGGCTCAGCTCGACCAGATTCCGGCGGACGACATGCTGTCGGGCCTGGCGGGGCTGCGCCGCGCCGGGCTACTCGACCGGCTCGACCGTCCGGACCAGGCGATCGCCGAATTCCGCCGTGTGGCGGCTGCCTATCCTTCCGCATCGCAGCCCCAGGCCCGGCTTGGCGACATGCTGCGCAGCCGCCAGCGCTGGACCGAGGCCGCGGCCGCCTATGACGAGGCGATCCTGCGCGTGCCGGCGCCGGTGGCAGGCCACTGGCCGCTCTTCTACGCCCGCGGCATCGCGCGTGAGCGCAGCGGCAATTGGCCGCAGGCCGAGGCGGATTTCCGCCGCGCGCTCGAGCTGAGCCCCGAGCAGCCCTATGTGCTCAACTACCTGGGTTATACCTGGGTGGAGCGCGGCGAGAACCTGGTCGAGGCGCGGCGCATGCTGGAACGCGCGGTCGCGCTCCGCCCGCAGGACGGCAATATCGCCGACAGCCTGGGCTGGGCGCTGTTCAAGCTGGGCGACATGCCCGGCGCGATCCGCTGGCTCGAGCGCGCGGTCGAGCTCGAACCGCGCAACAGCGTGATCAACGACCACCTGGGCGACGCGTACTGGACGGCGGGGCGGCAGCGCGAGGCGCAGTTCCAGTGGCGGCGCGCCCTGGCGCTGGGGCCGGAGGGCGACGAGGGCCCGAAGATCGAGGCCAAGTTGCGCAATGGCCTGCCGGCCAATCCGGTCGCGGAGAACCGCCGCTGAGCACCGCCAGCGCGTCTGGCCTTCGGCAATCCGCGCCGGCCAAGGTCAACCTGTTCCTGCACGTGACCGGGCGGCGGGCGGATGGCTACCACCTGCTGGACAGCCTGGTGGTGTTCGCCGATGCCGCGGATGGCATCGAGGCGCTGCCGGGCGCGCAGCTTTCGCTGGCGGTGGACGGGCCCGAGGCGGGGGCGCTGGAGGCCGAGCCGGACAACTTGGTCCTGCGCGCCGCACGGGCGCTGTCCGCCGCGGCCGGGGTTCCGCCCAGCGCGGCGCTGGCGCTGCACAAGGTGCTGCCGGTTGCCTCCGGCATTGGGGGCGGCAGTGCCGATGCGGCGGCGGCGCTGCGCGCGCTGGATGCGCTGTGGGGCCTGGGCTGGCCCGACGCGCGGCTCGCCGAGGTGGCATTGTCGCTGGGGGCGGATGTGCCCGTTTGCGTCGCCTCCCGGCCCGCACGGATGAGCGGCGTGGGCGAGATGCTGGCCCCGGCGCCGTCGCTGCCGAGATTCGGGATGGTGCTGGTCAACCCGCGCGTTGCCTTGCCGACGCCCGCCGTGTTCCGCGCACGCGACGGGGCGTTTTCCCAACCCGCGGTGCTGCCCGATGGCTGGGAGGACGCGGCCGCGATGGCGAGCGACCTTGCGGCCCTTCGCAACGACCTGGAGCCCGCCGCGATGGTCCTGTGCCCCGCTGTGGCTGCGGCGCTGGCGGCGCTGCGGGACCTGCCGGGTTGCCTGCTGGCGCGCATGAGCGGATCGGGTGCGACGTGCTTTGCCATCTTCGACCAGCCGGGCGATGCCCGCCGCGCCGCGACGGCGTTGCCGGCGGTCTGGTGGCGCTGGGGTGGGGGGCTTCACGGAACGCCCGGGTGAAGGCTATGAGGCGGTGCGGATGGGGCGTCGCCAAGCGGTAAGGCAGCGGTTTTTGGTACCGCCATTCCCAGGTTCGAATCCTGGCGCCCCAGCCACGCAGTCCCGGTGTCGCCGGTATTTCGGCAGTCCGCGCTGCCCCGCCGCTAATGGCCCGCGTAGCGGGCCAGGCACGGCGCCGGATATCTCGAACCCACCATAAAAGACGCTCCTTAGGCCGAGGTTAGCCGCGCATACGGCGTCCGGCCTCCGAAGCCCGTTTCGACATATTCAGTTGGTGCGCAGTCCTCGCCCCGCGGCAGCACGCAGTCTGATGCAAACCCGATCACACTGCGCCGTTGCTACCTCACCGCCGGGCATGGACAGATCATGGCGATCGGTGCGTGCTTCGCGCCGACCAAGGCCCATCGCACAAGGACCATCCCATGACGCGTGTGCTGATGATCGCCCTCGATGGGCTGCGACCCGACATGGTGGATGCGGCAACGACACCGCACCTTGCTGCGCTTGCTGCGTCCGGCACGCGCTTCGCGCGCGCGCGCAGCGTCTTTCCCTCCGAAACGCGGGTGGCAACGCCCTCGCTGATCACCGGCTGCCGTCCAGGCGGGCATGGCATGGTGGCGAATACGCTGTTCGATGCCGGCGTCGCGCCGGACCGGCTGCTGCGCACGAAACTGGTCGAGGACGTGCTGGCCTTGGCGGCCGGCGCCGAATCCCCGCTGCAAAGGCCCAGCCTGGCGGAACGGCTCGCGCCGCATGGGCTGCGCTTCGCCCTGGTCAGCGCCGGTACGGCCGGGGCGGCGCGACTGCTGCATCCTGCTGCCGAACGGCTCGGCACCTTTCGCTGGAACGTGGAGGACACAGAAGGCGCCACGGCGGCCGAGGTGCTCGACGCGCTGGGCGCAACACCCGCTGCGGAGGTGCCCAATATCGCGCGCATCGAATTCGCCGGCCGCGTGCTGCTCGACCACGTGCTCGCACGCCATTGCCCCGATGTCGCGCTGCTCTGGTTGTCGGAGCCCGACGTGTCCTTCCACTGGGGCGGGCTGCGCGCGCCGCACACGCTGCGTGCCCTGCGCACGGCCGACGCGGTGCTCGGGCGCGTCGTCGCCTGGCGCGACGCGCAGCCCGACGCCGAGGAGATCGCCATCATCGTGCTGTCGGACCACGGCCATGTGACCGGCCGCGGCAAGCGCTGCCTGCGCACCGAGTTGCAGCGGGCGGGCTTTCGCGCCGGTATCGGCCTGGCACCCGACATCGATGTGGTGGTGGCGCCCGCGGCGGCGCCCGGCCTGTGGCTGCGCCATACCTCGCTGGCTCCGCAGATCGCCGATTTTCTCGCTCGTCAGGACTGGGCTGGGCCGCTGCTGGCGCGCGATCCGGCGATCCTGCCGGACGGCCGCGCCGCGCCGCTGGCGCTGCTCGGCAGCGCCCACGCGCGCAGCGCCGACCTTGTCGCGACCTTTGCGGGCGACGAAGGCCCTGATGCCTGGGGCCTGCCCGGCACCGCGCCCTTCGACGCGCCCGACGTGCCCGAGGGCGGCGGCATGCATGGCGGCCTGCACCGGGCGGAACTCGCGACGGTGCTGGTGATGCAGGGCGGCCCGTTCCGCCGCGGCGCCGTATGCGAGGAAGCCGCTGACCTGACGGATATTGTGCCCACGGTGCTGCATCTGCTGGGCCTCGGGACCGAGGGCATGGAAGGCCGGCCGCTGCGTGGCGCCTTCGACGCCGCTGCCGATGCCGCGCCGACGGAGGAACTGCACGACCTGCCCGGCGGCTTCGTCCTTGAAGCGATGCGCGCGCCGGATGGTCGGCTCTATCCGACAGCGATGCGTCGGATGCGCTGATCGCGGTGCCTTGCCTCCGCCGGGCTTGCTGGTCGCGGCAAACGCGCTGAAGTTTCTTCCGGACAGCCGACGCATGTCGGCCCGGACTGCTATCGGGACGCGAGCCCGGCGCCGGGTCCGCCAGGCGTCCGGCGGCGATTGCGGCCACCACTGCACGAGAGGACCTGCGCGTGACCGAGCCCTATCCCCGCGACCTCGTTGGCTACGGCGAGCACCCGCCGCATCCGCAATGGCCCGGCGGCGCACGCGTCGCGGTCAACTTCGTGATGAATTACGAGGAAGGGTCGGAATACTCCTTCCCCGACGGCGATGGCCGTTCCGAGACCAGCACCGCCGAGGCGCCGCAATCCCCGGTGCCGGACGGCCAGCGCGACCTCGCGGGTGAAGGCATGTTCGAATACGGATCCCGCGTGGGTTTCTGGCGCATCATGCGGATCTTCGCCAAGCGCAACCTGCCGATGACCGTTTTCGCGTGTGCGCTGGCACTCGAACGTCATCCGCCCGCTGCTGCCGCCATCCGCGCCGCGGGCCACGACATTTGCTGCCACGGCTGGCGCTGGATCGAACACTACAAGCTGGCGAAGGAGCAGGAGCGCGAGCACATCCGCCTTGCCATCGACAGCCTGCAGAAGACCATGGGCTCGCGTCCGCTCGGCTGGTACTGCCGCTATGGGCCCAGCGTTCACACCCGCACGTTGGTCGTGGAGGAGGGCGGCTTCCTCTATGACAGCGACTGCTACAACGACGAACTGCCCTACTGGGTGCTGCAGGACGGCAAGCCGCACCTGGTCGTGCCGTATTCGTTGGTCACCAACGACAGCAAGTTCGGCCGCGGGATCTTCTCGACCGCCGACGACTACTTCACTTTCCTCAAGGACCAGTTCGACATGCTGTACGAGGAAGGCGAGACGCAGCCGAGAATGATGTCGTGCGGGCTGCACATGCGCTTCATCGGGCATCCAGCGCGCGCCATCGGCCTCGCCCGCTTCCTCGACTATATCCAGGGTCACGATAAGGTCTGGATCACGCGCCGCATCGAGATCGCCGAGCATTGGCGGCGCACCTTCCCCTACCAGCCTGGCATGGAACAGATCGCGAAGGTGGGGCCATGACGCTGCGCCTGGTTCTGGAACCCCTGACGGCCAAGGCCTTCGCGCCCTTCGGCGACGTGATTGATCCGCCGGGCGAGGGTGCGGGCCTGGCGCTGACCGACACGCTGCGGGCAATCGACGGCGCGATCCAGCCGCGTCTGTCTTTCAGCACGGCGAAGGCCTGGTCGCTGCCGCTCACGGCGACCGAGATGGAGCGCCACAACCGGTCCTCGCAGTGCTTCGTGCCGATGGATGTGGAGCGCTGGGTCGTGCTGGTCGCCCCCGATGTTGGCGGGAAGCCTGATGCGTCCGCACTGCGCGCCTTCGTGGTGCGGGGCGACCAGGCGGTGAACTATCACCTGGGCACCTGGCACCACCCACTGCGCGCGCTGGACCGGCCCGGACGCTTCGCCGTGCTGATGTGGACCACCGGCAACAAGCCGGACGACGAGGAGTGGGCGACCCTGCCGGAACCAGTGGAACTGGCCGGCTGACCGCCGGATGCGCGCGTATCCCGACCCAGCGGCACCTAGCCATTCCGCCGCCTGGCCACCCATCCTGGATTCTGTCGTTGGCTGGCTGGGCGGGGGAGCAGGCCGGTGCCGTCCGATCGGAAATCGCGCAACCGGGCACTCGACCTGCTGAGGACTGAGCCCGATCAGTTGAACTCATCCGATCGAGCGAAGATGCTCGTGGAAACCGGTCTAGTCGTGCCGCAGCGCCGCGATCGGGTCGAGCCGTGCCGCGCGCCGCGCCGGCCAGAAGCCGAAGAACAGCCCGGTCAGCGCGGAAACGCCAACCGCCAGCAGCACCGAGTCCAACGTAACCAGCACCGGCCATCCGGCGAGGTCCGCCGCCAGGTGCGACAGCGTGATGCCGGCGGCGACGCCCACCGCACCGCCGAGCAGTGCGAGCACCAGCGCCTCGAGCAGGAACTGCGCCAGCACGTCGCGCCGGCGCGCACCGATCGCGAGGCGCAGCCCGATCTCGCGCGTGCGTTCCGTGACGCTCACCAGCATGATGTTCATCACGCCGATGCCGCCCACCAGCAGCGACACCGCGGCGACCGAGGCCAGCAGCAGCGACAGCGTGCGCGCCGCGGCATCGCGCGTGGCCTGGATATCGGACAGGTTGCGCACCGACACGCTGTCGGGTTCGTTGGCGGCGACGCGGTGGCGCTGGCGCATCAGCGCGCGGATGTTCTCCTCCGCGTCGCGCATGTCCTCGCCCTCGTGCACCTTGACCGAGATGGTGCCGACCTGCCGCGCATTGGCGCGCGACGCGCCCATCACGGACCGCCGCGCCGTCCAGTAGGGGATGAACACCGCGTCGTCCTGGTCCTGGCCCATCGGGTTCTGGCCCTTGCGCGCCATTACGCCGATCACCTCGAAGGGCGTGGAACGGATGCGGATCTCGCGCCCGACCGGGTCTTCCTCGCCGAACAGGTTCTCCGCCACCGTGGCACCCAGGATCACCACCTTGCGCGCGGCGCCGGCCTCCTCGGTGCCGAACAGCCGGCCGCTGTCGGGCACCCACTCATGGGCGGTGAAGAAATCCGGGTCCGCGGCAATCACCACCGCCGACCAGTTCTGGTTGCCTGCCACCATCTGGAAGGTCTGCCGGATGGAGCCCACCGCGACCTCGACCTCCGGCACCTCCCGCGCGATCGCCACGGCGTCGTCGTAGGACAGATTCGACCGACCGCCGGCCCCCAGCCGCACGCCGCCCATGGTGGCGGACCCGCCCCAGATGATCAGCAGGTTGGCACCGAGCGACTGGATCTGCGCCGTCACTTGCCGCCGCGCGCCTTCGCCTACCGCCACGGTCGCGATCACCGCGGCGACGCCGATGAAGATGCCCAGCGCCGTCAGGATCGACCGCAGGTAATTCGCGGCGAGCGCCGAGAGCGCACCACGGAACGCCTCGGCCAGGTCCATGCCGCCCCGCGTGGGCGGCAGCGGCGGGAGCACCGGCGTTGCTACGCTGGTGGCGGGCGCGGCACGCGTAATGGTGCCCGGCGCGTTCACGCCGCGTCTTCCATTGGCGGCAGTGCGGCCAGCATCGCGGCCGCGTCGGCCGGATCCTGCCGCGCATCCGACACCAGGCGACCATCGCGGAAGCGCAGCACGCGCGTTGCGAAGCGCGCTACCTCGGCATCATGCGTGACCATCAGTACGCCCACGCCGCCGCGGTTCAGCGCCTGGAACAGCGACACCACCGACAGGCCGGTGCGCGTGTCGAGCGCGCCGGTGGGCTCGTCCGCCAGCAGCAGGTCGGGGCTGCCCACGATGGCGCGCGCGATCGCCACGCGCTGTTGCTGACCGCCGGAAAGCTGCGAAGGCCGGTGCCGCATCCGGTCCCCCAGTCCCACGGCCGCCAGCGCCATCGCCGCGCGGTCCCGCCGTGCACGCCGGCGCAGCCCGCGATAGACCAGCGGCAGTTCCACATTCGCCAGCGCATCCGCGCGCTGCAGCAGGTTGAAGGACTGGAACACGAAGCCGATGCGCCGGCTGCGGAGTTCCGCCAGGCGGTCCTGCGACAGCGCGCCAACCTCCTCGCCCATCAGCCGGTAGGTCCCGGTGGTCGGGCGGTCCAGGCAGCCGATCAGGTTCAGGAAGGTGGATTTGCCCGACCCCGACGGCCCCATGGCAGCGACGAATTCGCCGGGCTGGATGCTGACCGAGACGTCGGCCAGCGCGCGCACCACGCCCTCGCCCGCAGGGAAACTGCGCGACAGGCCGGCGGTGTCGATCAAAGCGGTCATGCGTCAGAACAGTCGCCGGCCGGTCGCGGCCGCGGCGGCGCCGGCGCGGTCCTGGCCGATCACGACGCTCGCGCCCGGCGCGATCTCGCCCGAGAGGATCTCGGTGACGGTGCCGTCGGTGATGCCCGTGCGCACCGCGACGCTGCGCGGCGGCCCGTCGCCCTCCAGCACCCAGACCGTCCCGGGCGTGCCGCCCCGACCCGCCCCGCCGCCGCGCATCGCCGCGAGGCGCGCGCGCTGGTCGGGCGTGAGTGCCGCATTCAGCCGTGAGACGAGCCGCTGGCGCGCCTGCTGCTGCTGCTGGCGCCGCGTGTCGGCGTCGCTGGGCAGGGATTGCATGCGGCTGCGCATCTCGGCGCGCGCGGCATCGATTTCGGCGCGCTGCGCTGGCGTGAGGTCGGTGAGCGAGGCCAGCGCCTGGTCGAGCTGCGCCTGGCCGGGGGCCGCGGCCTCGGTGGGCGGGCCGCCGGCGGTGGTGCCGGGCGGGCGCCAGCGCAGCGCGGCATTGGGCACGCGCAGCGCCTGCGGGCGTTCCTCGGTGACGATGCGCAGGGTCGCGGTCATGCCCGGCAGCAGGCGCCCGGAGGCGTTCGGCGCCGTCACCACCACCGTGTAGGTCACCACGTTCTGCACCGTGGTGGCCGCCAGGCGGATGTCCTTCACGCGCCCGCGCAGTGTCTCGGACGGGAAGGCGGCGACGGTGAAGGTCACGTCCTGGCCGGCGCGCACGCGGCCGATATCGGCCTCGTCCACCGTCGCCCAGACCTCCATCTCATCGAGGCTTGCAGCGATCTGGAACAGCACCGGCGCCTGGAAGGACGCCGCCACGGTCTGCCCGACATCGATGTTGCGCGAGACCACGATGCCGTCGATGGGGGATCGGATGGTGGCGTTGTTCAGGTCCACCTCAACCTGGCGCATCAGCGCTTCCTTCTGCGCGCGAGCGGCCTCGGCGGCCTCGACCTGCGCGGATGCCGTGCGGGCGGCGGCGGCGGCCGAGATCGCGGCGGCTTCCGCGCGCAGCAGGTCGGCGCGCGCCTGCGCGACCGAGGCGCGGGCACGGTCCGCCGCGAAGGCGGTGCGCAGCGCGTCGCGCTCGGCGCCCACGCCGCGGGCGCGCAGTTCGGCGCTGCGCGCGGCCTCGCCCTCGGCATCGCGGGCGGCCGCCTCGACACCCAGGATGGCGGCGCGGGCGGCCTCGATCTGCGCGCGGGCCTGGGCTTCGTCGGCGACGGCGCGCTCGGCCTGGGCGCGCGCGACGATCACCTGGGCGGCGGCGGCCAGCATGTCGGCCTCGGCGGCGGCGCGGCGCGCCTCGATGGTGGCGGTATCGAGCCGCGCGATCGGCTGGCCCTCGCGCACCTGCGTGTTGAAGTCGGCGTGCAGTTCGCGGATCTGGCCGGAGAGCTGGCTGCCCACCTGCACCAGCGTGACGGGGTTCACAGTGCCTGTCGCCGCGACCACCGCGGTGATGGCGCCGCGATCGGCTGGCGCGCTGCGCAGCCGTGGCAGCGCGGCGCTGGTCGCGGCGTTGCCTGTCAGCATCGCGAGCCCCGGCGTGCCCGCCCACCACCAGCCGGCAGCGAGGGCGCAACAGCATCCGGCGACAAGGAGAAACCTGCGCATGGCGACTACCATAGCGCCTTGGCGGTAACCTGCATGTATCGGACTTTCGCGAAGCACGGCCGCCGCCTAGGGTCGCTGACCTGGGGCAGGGGGGACGACGCGATGCGGCTGCTGGTGCTCGGGGCCGGCGCACTCGGCGGGTATTTCGGGGGGCGGCTGGTCGAGGCCGGCACCGCCGAGGTCGCCTTCCTGCTGCGCCCTGCCCGCCGGGCCGTGCTGGAGCGCGATGGCCTACGAATCGACAGCCCCTTCGGCGCCTGGCAGGGCCCCGTGGCGACCCTGGCCGCGGGACAGGCGCGACCCGGCTGGGATGTCATCCTGATGTCGTGCAAGGCCTATGACCTGGATGACGCCATCGCTGCCATCCGCCCCGCCGTCGATGCGCGCACCGCCATCCTGCCGGTGCTGAACGGGCTGTCGCATGTCGACCGGCTGATTGCGGAATTCGGCCCGGAGCGCGTCCTGGGCGGGCTTGCCAAGATCCAGGCGACGCTGGCCCCCGACGGGACGGTGCGGCAGTTGAACGACTGGCGCTGGATTACCTTCGGTGAAGTCGGCGGCGGCCTGTCGGAGCGCGTCCGCGCGATCGAGGCCGCCTTCGCGCCGGCCCGCGGCGTGGTGGCGCAGGCGGTGCCCGACATCATGGCGCGCATGTGGGAGAAGCTGGTCCACCTGGGCACCAGCGCGATCGGCACGGTGCTGATGCGCGCCAATGTGGGCGAGGTCGCGCGCAGCCCGGGCGGCATCGACTTCCTCCATCGCATGCTGGACCGCAATGCCGCGATCGCGTCGGCGCGCGGCTTCCCGGTGCGCGATGCCTTCCTCGAGGAATTCCGCGCCGTCTTCGCCGATACCGGCGCCGCCTACGCCACCTCCATGCTGCGTGACCTCGAGGCCGGCAGCCGGATCGAGGCCGACCATATCCTGGGCTTCCTGCTGGACGCCGCGCGCGCCGCCGGCGTGCCGCACGAGGTCCACGAAGCCGCCTGGCTGCACGCCAAGGCCTATGAACAACGGCGCGAGGCGGGACGACTACCGGCGCGCTAGCCGCACCGTTCGATCGCCCTGGTTCGCCATGATCGGCATTCGTGCGGCGGGCGCGATGATGTTTGGAGTGCGGGATTCCACCGGGGCCGAGGGTGGTGCCGTGTCCGCGGCTTCGCTGCGCCGCAGCATCACAGTCGGCACGATGCGCACGCAATGCAAGACTCCGGCCCCCCGGCGCGTTTAGGGTAGGGTCAGCTTCGCGGGGTGGGTCCGATGGACGTGCAGAATGCCGCGCCACGATTCGTGGATGACTACCTGCTGTCGCTGCTGGCGCGCGCGTCCTTCGTCGTCTCCTCGGAATTCCACGACAGGCTGCGCGCGCGCGGCGTCTCGGTGCCGGTCTGGCGAGTGCTGGCCATGCTCTCCGGCGGGCCGGAGACGGTGACCACGCTGGCCGAGGCCTGCCTGTTGCAACAGCCGACCATGACCAAGGTGCTAGACCGGATGGAGCGCGACGGCCTGGTCAAGCGCCAGCAGGACGCGCGCGACCGCCGCCTGGTGCGCGTCCACCTGGCGCCGAAGGGCGAGGGCATGGTGGGCGATCTGCTGGCGGCCGCCCGTGCGCATGAGGCCGAGGTTGTGGCCCGCCACCCCGATGCCGCCGCCATCAAGGACCTGCTGCGCGCGCTGATCGCGCGGCAGGGCCAGAAGCGCCGCCCGCGCGGGGGCTGAGCCGATGCCGCCGATGCATGTCCTGCAGCGCATCGTCCTGGTGCTGCTTGTGGTGGCGGCGGTGGTGCAGGTGACGGTCGCCGTCCTGCGTTGACGCGAGGGTCCGGCGCAGCCAGCGTGCGCGCACTCGTCAGGGAGAGCGGCATGAAGGTCGGCGTCATCGGATTGGGCAGCATGGGCATGGGCGCGGCGCTGAGCCTGCTGCACGCCGGCCATGACGTGACCGGCTGCGACATGCGCGAGGCGGCGCGCGCGGAATTCGCGGCCGCCGGCGGTGGTGTCGCCGACCGCGCTGACGCGCTGCCGCAGGGCATCGAGGCGCTGGTGGTGCTGGTGGTCAATGCCGCACAGACCGAGGCCGCGCTGTTCGGGCCTGGCGGGGCGGTGGACCGGCTCGCCCCGGGTGCGGTGATCGTGAGTTCCGCGACGATGGGCCCGGACGCGGCGCGCGCGTTGGCCGAACGCGCGCGCGAACGGCAGCTCCTGTTCCTCGATGCGCCGGTTTCCGGCGGGGCCGTGAAGGCGCGCGCGGGCGAGATGACGGTGATGGCCTCGGGCTCCGCAGCGGCGTTCAACGCGGCGGCGCCGGTGCTCGATGCGGTCGCGGCGAAGGTGTGGAACCTGGGCGAGGAACCCGGCATCGGCGCGACGGTGAAGGTGGTGCACCAGCTGCTGGCCGGCGTGCATATCGCGGTGGCGGCCGAGGCGATGGCGCTGGGCATCCGTGCCGGCGCCGACCCGCGGCAGCTCTACGACGTGGTGACCAGCGCAGCCGGCAATTCGTGGATGTTCGAGAACCGCATGGCGCGCGTGCTGGACGGCGACGATGCGCCGCGATCCGCGGTGGACATCTTCGTGAAGGATCTTGGCCTGGTGGCTGACATGGCGCGCGGGCTGGACTTCCCGGTGCCGATCGCCGCCACCGCGCAGCAGCTGTTCACCGCGGCGCGGGCGATGGGGCAGGGCGGCAAGGACGACGGCTTCGTCATCCGGGTGTGGCAGGCGATGACCGGGATCAAGCTGCCGGGCGAGTGAGCGCCGCCTCGATCGCAGCCGCCACCTGGAACAGCCGCGCATCGCCCATGTGTTCGCCTGTGAGCATCAGCCCGACCGGCGGTTCGCCCTCCGCCTGGCAGGGAATGCTGATCGAGCAGCGGTCGAGGAAATTGCCGACACTGGTGTTGCGCAGCAGCGCCATGTTGATGCGGTTGTACTCGCGTTCGTCATCCACCTCGGCGATGGCGGGCGGCACCACCGGGCAGGTCGGGCCGAGCATGGCGTCGAAGGGCGCGGTGCGCGGAGCGATGGCGCCGATAATGCGCGCGCGGGCCTGCACGAGTTCCACATAGTCCGCCGCCGACATGCGTTCACCGCGCTGGATGCGCTTGAGGATCCGCGGGTCGTAGCGATCGCCCTGTTCGGTGGCCAGGCGGTGGTGCCAGGCCCAGGCCTCGCTGGCCGCAAAGCCTCCCGCGGCATTGGCAGCAGCGATCTGGTCGAGCTCGGGCAGGTCGAATTCGATGATCTGCGCGCCGGCCGCCGACAGCCGCGTGAGCGTGCGGCCGAACACCGCCGCGACCGTGCCGTCCATGCCATCGGTCAGGAAGGTGCCGCGCGGCAGGCCGAGGCGCAGGCCCTTCATCGGCAGCGGCTTCGGCGCGGCGGGGGTCTCCTCCCCCGCCATGAAGCCGTCGACGATCGCGCAATCTGCCACGGACCGCGCGAGCGGCCCCGCGGAATCGAGCGAAGGCGCCAGCGGCAGGATGCCCGCGATGGTCACGCGTCGGGCCGTTGGCTTCCACCCCACGACGCCACACAGCGCAGCCGGGATGCGGCAGGACCCGCCGGTGTCGGTGCCGAGCGCGGCGAAGCCCATGCCATCGGCCACCGCCACGCCCGCACCGGAGGACGACCCGCCCGGCAGGCGGCCGGTGGCGCGGTCCCATGGGCTGCGCGGCGTCCCGTGATGCGGGTTCACGCCAAGGCCGGAGAAGGCGAATTCGACCTGGTTCGTGCGCCCCAGGATGACGAAGCCCGCGCGGACCAGCCGCTGCACGGAAGGCGCGGTCGCCTTCGCCACGGGCGCGCCGTCGAGCACGACCGAGCCCGAGCGCGTAGTGAAGCCGGCCTCGTCATAGAGGTCCTTGATGCTGATCGGGATGCCGGCGAAGGGCGAGGGCGCGCGCCCGGCCGCACGCAACGTATCCATCGCGGCTGCACTCGCGCGCGCCGTGTCGGCGTGCACGGTGATGAAGACGCGCGCGCCTTCCCCGGCAGGGTCGGCGATGCGCGCGAGCGCGGCCTCGGTCAGTGCCGCGGCGGTGGTGGTGCCGGCCGCGAGTGCCGCGGCGGCGTCGGTCAGCGTGCGTGGCATCAGTAGATGTCCGGCTCCGGCGTGGGCAGCGTTCCTTCGAGGAAGCGCAGGTCGCAACCCTCATCCGCCTGGGTGACATTGTCGAGATACAGCGACGTCCAGCCGCGCCCATAGCGCCGCGGCGGTGGCGTCCAGGCGGCGCGGCGGCGTGCCATCTCGTCGTCTGGAACCAGCAGGTCGATCCGCCGGCCCGCCACGTCCAGCCGGATCAGGTCGCCGTCCTGCACGAAGGCGAGCGGCCCGCCGACATGGGATTCCGGTGCCACGTGCAGCACGCAGGTGCCGTAGGAGGTGCCGGACATGCGCGCATCCGACAGCCGCACCATGTCGCGCACGCCCTGCTTCAGCAGCTTCTGCGGCAGCGGCAGCATGCCCCATTCGGGCATGCCCGGCCCGCCTTGCGGACCAGCCTGCTTTAGCACCAGGACGGAATCCGCGGTGACATCGAGGTCCGGATCGTCGAGGCGCTTCTTGAGGTCGGCGTAGTTCTCGAACACCACGGCGGGGCCGGTGTGCTGCAGCAGGCGCTGCTCGGCCGCGCTGGTCTTGATGACGGCGCCCTGGGGCGCGAGCGACCCGCGCAGCACGGCGAGCCCGCCTTCGGTCTGCAGGGGCTTGTCGAGCGGCAGGATCACGCTGTCGTCGAAGACCTCGGCGCCGGCGATGTTCTCGCCGATCGTGCGGCCGGTGACGGTGCGCGCCGAAAGGTCGAGGTAGTCGCGGATGCGCTCGAGGAAGGCGCGCGCGCCGCCGGCGTAGAAGAAATCCTCCATCAGGTATTCGCCGGCATTGGGGCGCAGGTTCGCCACCAGCGGCACGCGGCGCGACAGCGCGTCGAAGCGTTCGAGGTCGAGCATCACGCCCGCGCGGCGCGCCATGGCGATCAGATGCGGGATGGCGTTGGTCGATCCGCCGAAGGCCATCGCGGCGGTCACGGCGTTGTCCACGCTGCCGGCGGTGATCAGCGATTGCGGCGTGGCGTCCTCCCACACCATCTCGACGATGCGCTTGCCAGCTTCGGTCGCCATGCGCGGATGCGCGGAATCGGCGGCGGGGATGGAAGACGCGCCGGGCAGGGTGAAGCCCAGCGCCTCGACCGCCAGCATCATCGTCGCGGCCGTGCCCGCAGTCATGCAGGTGCCGAAGGACCGGGCGATGCCCCCCTCCATGTCCTTCCACTGGTCCTGCGTGATGTTCCCTGCGCGAAGCTCCGCATGGTATTTCCAAACGTCGCTGCCGGACCCGAGCGTCTTGCCGCGCCAGTTGCCGCGCAGCATTGGGCCGGCGGGCACGAAGATGCTGGGCAGCCGCGAACTGATCGCGCCCATCATCAGCCCCGGCGGCGTCTTGTCGCAGCCGCCCAGCAGCACCAGGCCGTCGCAGGGGTGGCTTCGCGCGAGCTCCTCTGTCTCCATCGCCAGCAGGTTGCGATACAGCATGGAAGTCGGCTTCTGATACTGCTCGGTCACCGGATGCGCGGGCAACTCCACGGGAAAGCCGCCGGCCTGCCAGACTCCGCGCTTCACTTCCTCGGCCCGCGTGCGGAAGTGGAAGTGGCAGGGGCTGAGTTCTGACCAGGTGTTGATGATGCCGATCACCGGCTTGCCGCGGAAATCGCTCTCGGCATAGCCGGCCTGCAGCATGCGCGACCGGTGGCCGAAGGCGCGGATGTCGTCCACGCCGAACCAGCGGTGGCTGCGCAACTCCTCGGGGCGCTTGCGGGTCATGGCGTTCGTTCCTCCGTGCTTCCCGCCGAGGCTGCCAACTGCTATGGCAGTTGTCCATGGCCGCCGCCGAGACAGCCCGACAGAGGCTCGCCCCGTTGGCCGAGGAGGACACGCTCTCCCTTGGCGAACGGGCCTATCGCCGCCTGCGCGATTCGATCGTGCAGGGGATGTTGCCGGCCGGGCGGAAGATCTCCGAACGCTCGCTGGCGAGCGAACTCGGCATCTCGGCGCAGCCGGTGCGCGAGGCGCTGCGGCGGCTCGAACAGGATGGCATGGTCGTCACGCTGCCACGCCGCGGCACGGTGGTGGCGGAAGTGGGGCCGGCGCAGCTTGGCGAACTGGGTCGTATCCGCGCCGCGCTGGAAGGTGTTGCTTGCGCCTTGGCGGCGGAACGAATGTCCGCCGCCGAAGTGACCGCCATCGCCGCGATCCTGCCGCGGATGAAGGCCGGCACCGACGCCGCCGACACCGACGCCCTGGACGAGGCGAACGAGGAGTTCCACGGCATCATACATCGCGCCACGGGCAACCTGTTCCTGATGCGCTCGCTCGCGTCGCTGCGGGCCTATGACCATCTGGGCCGCCACCGCGCGGTGGGCAGCACGCCGCGCGACATGCCCAAGGCGCTGGCCGAGCACTGCGGGATCGTCGCCGCCCTGCGCCGGCGCGACCCCGCCCTGGCCGAGGCGCGTATGCGCCATCACGTGCTGCGATCGCTGGTCACCAACGGGGTGCTGCCGCCCCAGCCGCTGCGCCGGCCATAGCCGCGCGGAAACCCTCGCGCTGCCGCGGCGCGCCGTGGCAGGCTCGTACGCAAGCCCGTTGACGGGGGCGCCGCCACCGCGCCAGACTGCCATCTGCTATTGCAGTTCAACAAATCCGAGGGGTGGCCCGACCCGCCCCCGTTTCCCGAGGAGACGTCCATGACCCGCACCCCCCGACGCGGCCTTCTCGCCGCCGTTGCCGCCGCCGCGATCGGCGTGATGGGCGCCGTCGCCCCCGCCGCCGCGCAGGAATGGCGCGGCTGGAACATCCACGCCGCCGACTACCCGAACGGGATCGGCATGGATGCCTTCACGCGCCTGGTCGCGGAGCGCACCAACAACCGCATCCGCATGCGCACCTTCCATTCGGCGCAGCTCGGCCAGCAGGACGAGGCGATCCAGCAGATGCGCCTCGGCACCATCGATTTCGCCAACTTCAACCTCTCGCCCTTCAACAACCTCGCGCCGTCCACCAACGTGGTGACGCTGCCCTTCCTGTTCCGGAACGTGGCGCACATGCAGGCGGCGATCGACGGGCCGGCGGGCGAGCAGATCGCGCGCGACCTCGAGGGCATCGGCATCATCGCGCTCGCCTGGTACGACGCCGGCGCGCGCAGCCTGTACACCACGCGCCCGGTGCGCGTGCCGGCCGACCTGCGCGGCATGAAGATCCGCGTGCAGACCTCGGACCTCTGGATCGACCTGATGCGTGCGCTGGGCGCCAACCCCACGCCGCTGCCCTTCGGCGAGGTCTTCACCTCCCTGCAGTCGGGCGTGATCGACGGCGCGGAGAACAACTGGCCGTCCTATGAGTCGACCCGCCATTTCGAGGTGGCGCGCTTCTACAGCACGACCGAACATTCCAACGTGCCGGAGGTGCTGGCCGTCTCCGCCCAGCGCTGGCGCCGCCTGAACGAACAGGAGCGCACCATCCTGCGCGACGCGGCGCGCGAATCGGCCGCCATCCAGCGCCGGTCCTGGGCGGAGCGCGAGACCGTCAGCCGCCAGCGCGTGACCGCCGCCGGTGTGACGGTCATCGAGATCACCGACCGCACCCCCTGGTCGGCGCTGATGGAACCGGTCTACGCGAAGTACGCGGCGGATGCCCGCCTGGCGGCGCTGGTGGCGCAGATCCGGGCGATGCCGTGACGGCATTCTCCCGCGCGCTCGACTGGCTGTCGGCGGCGGTGGTGGGGCTGGCGGGCATCGCGCTCGTCGGCCTCATTGCCATGATGGGCTGGCTGGTCTTCGGCCGCTACGTGCTGAACGACACGCCCACCTGGATCGAGCGCGCGGCGACGCTGTGCATCCTCGCCATCGCCATGCCGGTCGCCGCCGTGGGCGTGCGGGAGCGCTTCCACCTGAGCGTGCTCGGCGTGCGCGAGGCGCTGCCGCCGCGCGCGCAGCGCTGGATCGCGGTGGGCTGCGACGCGCTGATGGGCGTGTTCGGCGCGGGCATGGCCTGGTGGTCCTGGGAGCTGGTCGGCACGGTGGCGAATTTTCGCATCCCGCTGCTGGGCATCAGCCAGGGCTGGACCTATGCACCCATGGTGCTGGGTGGGGCGCTGATGGTGCTGTTCGCGATCGAGCAGGTCCTGCGCGATGCGCTCGCGGAAGGGGCACCGGAAAAGCGCGGCGTCTCCGCCGCCTTCCTGGACTGAGGCACCATGGAATTCGGATTGCTGCTGATCTTCCTGGTCTTCGGCGGCCTGGTCCTGGCCGGCGTGCCGGTGGCCTTCTGCCTCGGCATCGCGGCCGCCGTCGGGTTCATCTACGAGGGGCTGAACCCCGCCGTGGTGTTCCAGCAGATGGCGTCGGGGATGAGTATCTTCGCGCTGCTCGCGATACCGTTCTTCATTTTCGCCGGCGAGATCATGCTGCATGGCGGCATTGCGCGGCGGCTGGTCGCACTCGCCTCGGCTGCGGTGGGCTGGATGCGTGGCGGGCTCGGCATGGTGGATGTGTCCACCTCGATGCTGTTCGGCGGCATCTCGGGTTCCGCGGTGGCGGATACCTCGGCCACCGGCACCATCCTGATCCCGGCCATGAAGGCCAAGGGCTATGGCGTGGACTACGCCGTATCGCTCACGGTGACGTCGTCGATCGCCGGTATCCTGATCCCGCCCAGCCACAACATGATCCTGTATTCGCTCGCGGCGGGCGGCGGCATCTCGGTGACGGCGCTGTTCGTCGCAGGCATCGTGCCGGGCATCATGATGTGCCTGTTCCTGGCCATCGCGGCGTATGTCATGGCGGTGCGCCGGGGATATCCGGCCGATGGATGGAAGGGGTTCAGGCATCTCGCATGGGCCTTCGTCGATGCCCTGCCAGGGCTGCTGACCGCCGTCATCATCCTGGGTGGCGTTCTGTCGGGCGTCTTCACCGTGACCGAGAGCGCTGCGTTCGGCGCCATCTGGGCGCTCGCGGTGACGCTGCTCGTCTATCGCGCCCTGTCCTGGGCTGACTTCATCATCGCCGTACGGGCATCCGTGCGTACCACCTCCGTGGTGTTCCTGCTGGTCGGCACCGCGACCGCCTTCGCCTGGCTGTTGGCGATGTATCGCCTGCCGGACATCCTGACCGAAGGCATGCTCGCGATCAGTTCCAACCCGATCGTCATCCTGCTGCTGATCAACGTGTGCCTGCTTCTGCTCGGCTGCGTCATGGACATGGCTGCGCTGATACTGATCACCACGCCGATCTTCCTGCCGGTGGTGGTGGCGATCGGTGTGGATCCGGTGCAGTTCGGCATGGTGATGATGATGAACCTGGGTCTGGGGCTCACCACGCCACCGGTCGGCGCGGTGCTGTTCGTGGGTTGCGCGATCGGGCGCATCCGGATCGAGGACGTGCTGCGTACCATCTGGCCCTTCTGGGGCGCGATCCTGGTCGCGCTGTTGCTCACCACCTATTGGCCCGCGGTGTCGCTGACGCTGCCGCGCCTGCTGCTCGGCTACGGAGCCTGACCCCATGACCGCACCTCACAAGCCCGTCCTGCTGACCGGCGCCTCGGGTAATCTTGGCCGGCACCTGGCGGCTGCGCTGGCGCAGCAGGGCTGGCGCCTGCGCCTCACGGACATCATGCCCTTCCCGGACCCGCTGCCCTCCGGCGCGTCCTTCGTGAAGTCGGACCTGAATGACGGCGTCGCGCTGATCCGCCAGGCCGAGGGCTGTGGCGCGATCCTGCATTTCGGTGGCGTGTCGGTGGAGAAGCCCTTCGAGGAGGTGCTCGGTCCTAACCTACGCGGCCTGTACCATGTTTATGAGGCGGCGCGGCGCGAGGGCGCGCGCGTTGTCTTCGCAAGTTCCAACCACTCGATTGGTTTCCATGAACGCCCGTCGGGCAATGCAGAACGCCTCGACGCCGACTGCGCGTTCCGTCCCGATGGCTACTACGGCCTGTCCAAGGCCTATGGCGAACTCATGGGGCGCATGTACTGGGACAAGCACGGCGTAGAGAACATCAACCTGCGCATCGGATCCTGCTTCCCGAAGCCGATCGACCGCCGGATGCTCTCGACCTGGCTGTCCTATGGCGACCTGACGCGCCTGGTGGAGCGCTGCGTGCTGGCCGAACGCTCGGGCCATGCCGTGATCTGGGCGTGCTCGGACAATCCGGCCTCCTACTGGGGCCGCGACCATCGCGAACGGATCGGCTGGGCACCGCAGGATTCCGCGGAGCCGTGGCGCCCGGAAGTGGGCTCCATCACTGCCGACCCGGTGACCGAGCGCTACCAGGGCGGCGGCTATACCGCGATCGAATACTCGCGCAGGACGCCCTCGCCGCGCGACGCCTTCTCACTCGAGGACTGATACGCCGCAGGCGCGCACCAACACGCGCGCATCCGTCCAGCCGATGCGCCGATAGCGCGTCGGTACGCCGTGCAGCACGGCGGCATGCGCCTCGGCTGCCACCCCGCCGAGCCGTTCGTAGAATCGCCGCGCGCCGTCATTGCCCTCGATGATGGTCAGCGCCGCGCGCACCGCACCGCGTGCCACCAGCGCCGCCACGGCATGGCCGAGCAACACCCTGCCGGTTCCGCCACCGCGCAGCCCGGGGCGCAGGTGCAGGTTATCGACATAGGCCTCGTCGCCCTGCAGCCAGGCCGCGCAGAAGCCGTCCAGACCGTCCGTGCCTTCCGCCAGCAGCACGATGCCGGGCCGCGGTGCGGCAAAATGGTCGCGCCACATCGCGCTGTGCAGCCCGGGCAGGCGGTCGTGCAGCAGGTCGCGCGGCAGCAGCGCCCTATAGGCCTCCTGCCAGGATGCCGTCAGCAGGTCGGCGATGGCCGCGGCATCCGCGGCCATCGCCTCGCGCAGCGTCATGCGGCGGGCGGCACCACGCTGGTCCAGCCATGCGGATCATTGGTCCGCCCGTACTGGATGCCAACGATTGCGTCGTACAGCTTCTGCGTGACCTCGCCGGTCTGTCCGCCGTTGATCAGCACGTCCTCGCCCTTGTAGCCGAGCGTGCCGACCGGCGAGACCACGGCCGCGGTGCCGGTGCCCCACATCTCGCGCAGCGTACCGTCGCGCCCGGCCTGCATCACCTCCTCGATGGCGATGGCGCGTTCGGTCACCTTCAGACCCCAGTCGCGCATCAGCTGCAGCGTCGATGCGCGCGTGACGCCATCGAGGATGGTGCCCGCGAGCGGCGGCGTGATCACTTCGTCGCCGATGCGCACCATGATGTTCATGGTGCCGACTTCGTCGAGGAAGCGGCGCTCCACGCCATCGAGGTAGAGCACCTGCGTGTAGCCCGCCGCCGCCGCATCCTTCTGGCCCGCCAGCGACTGCGCGTAATTCGCCGCGGTCTTGGCCTCGCCGGTGCCGCCGCGCACCGCGCGCACATGGCTGTCGGAGGCGAGGATGCGCACCGGCTTCACGCCTTCCTTGTAGTAGGACCCCACCGGCGAGAGGATCAGGAAATACAGGTAGCTGTGCGCCGGATGCACGCCCAGCATCACATCGGTCGCGATGATGGTCGGGCGCAGGTACAGCGACGTGCCCGCCTTGCGCGGCACCCAGTCGGCGTCCACGCCGACCAGCGCGTCGAAGGAAGCGCGGATGATGTCGACCGGCACCTCCGGCATGCACATGATCTGCGCGGAACGGTTGAAGCGCTGCGCGTGCCGGTCGGCGCGGAACAGGCGAACCTGCCCGTCATCGCCGCGAAAGGCTTTCAGCCCGTCGAAGATCGCCTGGCCGTAGTGCAGCACCGAGGTCGCGGGATCGAGGCTCAGCGGACCATAGGGCTCGATCCGGGGGTTGAACCAGCCACGGCCTTCCTCGTAGTTCATCAGGAACATGTGGTCGGTCAGCACTTTGCCGAAGGCGAGCGTATCGTCGGCCGGCTTCGGCTTCGGCGCGGTGGTGCGCGTGGTCGGGAAAGGGCCCATGCTGCGTGTCCTTCCAGGTTTCTTATGCGTGCGGTCGGCGGTCGTGACGAAAGAATGTTGCTTCAACTGCCCATAAGTTAGAATGACACGTCGGATCGGTCAATGATACTGACCCAAACGGAGGTCCAGCCCCGAACATGCCAGCCCCACGCCAGGCGCAGATCGCGGACGCCCCGGAGCGCAGCACGCTGCCGGCCGGGCGCAACCTGCTGTTCCTGCGCGAGGAGGAACTGCGCCTCGCGCAGGACCTGCTGTTCTTCGGCTATCGCGACTTCACCGCCGGCGCGGACGAGATCCTGGCCGGCATGAACATGGGCCGCGCGCATCACCGCGTGCTGCATTTCGTCGGCCGGCGGCCTGGCATCACAGTGGGCGACTTGCTCGGCATCCTCGCCATCACGAAGCAATCGCTCGGCCGCGTGCTGACGCCGCTGATCGAGGACGGCTACGTGGTGCAGGCGCCCGGCCGCGCCGATCGCCGCCAGCGCCTGCTGACCCTGACCGACAAGGGCGCCGCACTGGAACGCCGCCTGTTCGACCGCCAGCGCGAGACGCTGATGCGCGCCTATCGCGAAGCCGGCCCCGCCGCCGTCGAAGGCTTCCGCCGCGTCATGCGCGGGCTGATGGGCGACCAGGCGCGCACTGCCTTCGACATGCTGGAAGACCCGCCCGCGCCATGAACGGCACGACCGAGACCGCGCACCTGCTGGTGGTGGACGACGACGCCCGCCTGCGCGACCTGCTGCAGCGCTTCCTGACCGAACAGGGCTTCCGCGTGACCGCCGTGGCCGATGCCGCCGCCGCGCGGCGCACCATCTCGGGCATGATGTTCGACCTGCTGGTGGTGGATGTGATGATGCCCGGCGAATCCGGCCTGGCACTCACCGAAAGCCTGCGGCGCGAGGGCAACGAGGTGCCCATCCTGATGCTCACCGCCCGCGGCGCGCCCGAGGACCGCATCGCGGGCCTGGAGCACGGCGTGGATGACTACCTGGCCAAGCCCTTCGACCCGCGCGAACTGGCACTGCGCATCCGCACCATCCTGCGCCGCGCCGCGCCGATGCCCGGCCCGGCGCAGCACAGTGCGCCGGTCCAGCTCGGCCCGCGCTGGTTCGACATCGAGCGTGCCGAACTGCGCGGCCCCGAGGGTATCGTGCGCCTGACCGGCGGCGAGGCATCGTTGCTGCAGGCGCTGGCGCGGCGCACCGGCGAGGTGCTGAGCCGCGAGGAGATCGGCACTGCACTGGGCACGCCCGAAGCCGGCGAGCGCGCCATCGACGTGCAGGTGACGCGCCTGCGGCGCAAGGTCGAGACCGACCCGCGCGAACCCCGCTTCATCCAGACCGTGCGCCATCGCGGCTATGTGCTGAGGCCCGGGCCGTGACGCCGCGAGCGGGGCACCCCACCTCGTGCGTGTGATGCTGGATTCCCTGTTCCGTCGCCTGGTGCCGCGCGGCCTGCTCGGCCGTGCGCTGCTGATCATCCTGGTGCCGCTGGTCGCGGTGCAGATCATTGCGCTGTACCTGTTCTACGGCAGCCACCTCGATGTCATCTCCCGCCGCCTGGCCGGCGCGGTCGCTGGCGATGTCGCGATGGTGGTGGAACTGCTGGCGCGGCATCCGCGCGACGAGGAGCGCGGCTGGATCTTCCGCGAGGCGGCCTGGCGGCTCGACCTCTCGCTCGCCCTCGAGCCCGGCGCCGTGCTGGGGCCGACCTCGAGCCGCCCGGCCTCGCTGCCGCTGTTGCCGCTTGAGGAAGACCTCGATGACGCGATGCGCGAGCGGGTGCGCCTGCCCTTCGACACAGACTGGCAATCCGACCCGCGCAGCGTGATCATTCGCGTGCAGCTGCCCGATGGCGTGCTGCATGCCGAAGCCGCCCGTAAGCGACTGTTCAGCGGCACGCTGTACCTGTTCGTGATCTGGGTGGTGGGCTCCTCGCTGTTGCTGTTCCTCGTGGCAGCGCTGTTCATGAAGAACCAGGTGCGCGCCATCCGGCGCCTGGCGGAGGCGGCGGAGGCCTTCGGCCGCGGCCGCGACCTCGGCCCGATGAAGCCCGAAGGCGCGGCCGAGGCGCGCCAGGCCGCGCTGGCCTTCAACTCCATGCAGGGGCGCATCCGTCGCTTCGTGGAAAGCCGCACCGAGATGCTGGCCGGCATCAGCCACGACCTGCGCACGCCGCTGACGCGCCTGCGGCTCGGCCTCGCGATGCTGCCGGCGGATGCGCAGGACGATGCCGCGGCGATGACGCAGGATGTCGAGGAGATGGACCGGCTGATTGCCGCCTACCTCGCCTTTGCGCGCGGCGAGGGCACCGAGCAGGCGGCGCCGGCCGACCTTGGCGAATTGGTCGGCGAGGCCGCGGCCAAGGCGCGGCGCGACGGCGCGCAGGTCGAGGTCGAGGTGCCCGCGGACCCGCTCGTGCTCGCGGTGCGCGCCGATGCGCTGCGGCGCTGCCTGGGGAATTTGCTCGACAATGCGCGCAAGCATGCGCGGCGGATCGCGGTCGGGCTGTCGCGCGTGCCGCGCGGCGATGCCGGCGCCTGGGCGATGTTGACGGTGGACGATGACGGCCCCGGCATTCCGGAGGATGCGCGCGAGGAGGCCTTCCGGCCCTTCGCGACCTTCTCGGCGGGCGGCACGGGCCTGGGGCTAGCGATCGCGCGTGACATCGCGCGTGCGCATGGCGGCGATATCGTGCTGGAGGACAGCCCACTCGGCGGGTTGCGCGCCCGCGTGCGCCTGCCGGCCTGAAAAGCCGGCAGGCGCGTCGGGTCAGCGCAGGACGATCTCCACGCGCCGGTTCTGCGGTTCGCGGGTGTTGTCGGGCGTCGCCACCAGCAGCTGGCTCTCGCCAACGCCCGTCGCGGTGATCTCGTTGCGCGGCACGCCGAGGCGCACGAGCTCCGCCGCCACTGCATTCGCGCGCCGCACCGACAGGCCCTGGTTGTAGACCGGCGACCCCGAGGTGTCGGTATGGCCGGTGACCTCGATGCGCGTCACCGCCTGGCTGCTGCGCGCCTGCGCCGCCTCGGCGATGATCTGTCGCGCGCGCGTGGTCAGGTCGGCACGGTTCCAGTCGAAGAAGACCAGGAAGGTACGCGCGGGCGACGGCGCCACGGCCGCGGGCACCGGCGCCGGCGGGCGGGCCTGGCCGAAATTGTAGCGCACGCCGATCAGCAGCGAGTGGTTGAAGTTGTCCACCTCGACCGTGCTGCGACGGAAGCCGCCCACCTGGTTCACCGAGGTCGCTCCAAACTCCGGCGAAAGCGTGCCGAAGAAGCGGTATTCGGCGGTGATCGCCAGCCCGGGCACCGCGCTGACCGGCACGCCAACGCCGACGATCGCCTGGTAGGCGAACTCGCCATCGTCGTCGTCGATGCGGTAGCTCGGGAAGGTGGTGCCGTTGGTCGCGCGGCCACGCCAGTTCACGTTGTCGTATTCCGTGATGGCATAGCCCGCGCCGATGCCGATGTACGGCAGCACAGGCCAGTTGGACCGCGTGCCGAAATCATAGAGCACGTTGGCCATGATGCCGTAGGTCTTGCCGCGTCCCCCGCCGACGCCCGAGACGCCACGGAACGTCACGTCGTCCACCTCGTTGTAGCGGAAGTTGCCCTCGATCTCGGCGCGCAGCCCGTTGCCGAAGCCCCAACCAACTGACAGCACCGCGGCCAGGCCGGGGTCGAAGCTGGCGTTGAACGCGCCGGTTGGTGTCAGCCCCAGGTTCGTGCTGTTGACATTGCTGTCATCAAGGAAGCTCTGCAGGTTTCCGCCGTCGGAATCGGTGAGGAAATTGAGGCCTGCCCCGCCGCCGATATACAGGCCCGTCACCGGCTGCGCCTGCGCCGCCGCTGGGCCGACCAGCATGGCGGTCGCCAGCAGCACGTTCCGAAGTGTCATCGTCCGACCCCTTTGTATCGCGACCGGCATCGCAGGCCGGCCGTGTCGGCCGCGCGCACGTCACCATGACGGGCGCCGCAAGGCCTGCATGCGGCGAACACGGGCGGCGCGGCAGAGTTGCCTCGCCGCGCTTCAATGGTTTGTGAGGTCGGGTGGGGCGCCGGATCCGCCGGCGCGCCGGCGCGTCAGTCGATGGTGAGGTTGAGCCGCTTCACCATGCGCTCCTCGTACACGGAACGCTCGCGCGCGAAGGCGGTGTAGTCGGCCGGGCCGAGGTATTCGTCCGGCATGTCGTTGCGCTGCATGTAGGCCTGGATCGCATCGCTGAACTGCAGCTTGCGGAAGGCCTGGTGGAGGAACTCGGTCACCTCCGGGTCCATCCCCTTCGGCCCGGCGATGCCGTAGGGCGAGGTGACCGACATGCCGTAGCCGAGGTCGAGCAGCGTCGGCGTGTCGGGGAAGGATCGCAGCCGCTGGCGCGTCCAGACCGCGAGCAGCCGCATCTGCCCTGCCTCGACGCCCGGCTGCCAGGCATTGGAATTGGCGATGACGTCGAGCTGGCGTGCCAGCAGGGCGGTGATGTTCTCGCTCGTGCCGCGATAGGGCACGTGGATCATCTGCACGCCTTCCTTCTCGCACAGCTCTTCCTGCGCCAGGTGGTTCGAGGTTGCGATGCCCGAGGTCCCGTAGGAGAGCTGCCCCGGGCGCGCGCGCGCGGCCGCCCACATGTCGGCCAGCGTGTTCCAGCCTGATAGCGGGTGCACCACGTGGCCGAAGACGAAGCCCGATTGCTGCATGATGTAGGTGAAGTCATTGACCGGATGCCAGGTCGGCCGCTGCGTCAGGAAGGGATGGCGGATCACCGACAAATGGTGATGCGCGATGGTGTAGCCATCGGGCCGCGCCTGCGTGACCAGCTGGATGGCCGACCGCGTGCCGCGTGCGCCTGGCTGGTTCTCGATGATCAGGCTCTGGCCGAACTCACGCTGGAACATCTCGGCCTGCAGCCGCATGAAGCCGTCGAGCGTGCCGCCCGGCGCCCACGGGATCAGGAAGCGCACCGGCCGGTTGGGGAAGCGCCCCTGGCCGAACGAGGGCCGTGCCAGCAGCGGCAGCGCCGCCCCGGCGATCAGGATGCGACGAGCGATCATGGCGCGCCCCCTCAGCCGTCGAGGCTCAGGTTGAGGCGGCGGACCATCGCCTTCTCGTACTCCACGCGTTCCGCGATGAAGGCGCGGTAGGTCTGGGTGTCCTGGTAGACCAGCGGCATGTCGAAGCGGTTGCGGACCTCGGCGTTCTCCGGGGTCATCAGCGCGTCGCGCATGACGTCGTGCAGCACGCGCACCACGCCCTCGTCCATGCCCTTCGGGCCCGACACCCCATAGGGCGAGGTCACCACCAGGTCGTAGCCCAGTTCCTTGAGCGTCGGCACGGTGGCAAAGCGCGGCACGCGCTCGGCCGTCCAGACGGACAGGGCGCGCATCTGGTTGTTCTCCACGAAGGGCGCCCAGGTCGAGCTGTCGCAGACCATGTCCACCTGGCCGCCGAGCACCGCGGTGACGGCCTCGTTCGACCCGCGATAGGGCACATGCGTGAGCTGCACGCCGTCCTTCTCCTGGATGCTTTCCATCGCCAGGTGGTTGGTCGTGCCGATGCCCGAGGTGGTGAAGGTCAGCCGGCCGGGATTGGCCCGGGCGAAGGCGATCATGTCCTGCCAGGTTCGGAAGCGACTGTCCGCCTTCACCGCGCAGCCGAACAGCCAGCCCGTCATGCCGATGATGTGGGTGAAGTCGGCCACCGGGTCCCAGCCCGGCGTGCGCATCATCCAGGGCCGGCGCAGCACCGACAGGTGCATCTGCGTCAGCGTATGGCCGTCGGGGCGCGCCTGCTGCGCGACACTGAGCGGGCCGAGCGTGCCGCCCGCGCCGGGACGGTTCTGGATCACCACCGGCTGGCCCAGGGCACGCGCGGCGATGTCGCCGATCGAGCGCAACTGCACATCGGCCGACCCGCCCGCCGGCCAGGGCACGACCAGCTGGATCGGCCGGTCGGGGAAGCGCGCTTGGGCGCGCGCCAGGCCTGGCGCGGCCAGCGCGGCGGCGCCAGTGGCCAGCACCAGGCGGCGGGTCGGATGGGGGGCGGTGGTGTCCCGGACAGTCATGCGGCGTTCCTCCTGCGGGCGGCGCGTCTGTCGGCGCCTGCGCTGGCATGACGATAGCGGTGCCCTGCCCGGAAACCCAAGCCCTTCCCTGCGCCTTGATCCCGGCTGGCGTCGGGGGCAGTTTCCGCCGGCAATTCAAGCCTTCCAGCCCCAGGACCCCCGATCCATGCCCGAAACCTTCGACGTCATCGTGATCGGCGCCGGCCCCGGCGGCTATGTCTGCGCCATCCGCGCCGCGCAGCTCGGCATGAAGGTGGCCTGCGTCGAGAAGCGCGAAACCCTGGGCGGCACCTGCCTCAACATCGGCTGCATCCCGTCCAAGGCGCTGCTGCACTCGTCGGAGGTGTTCGAGGAAGCCGGCAAGCATTTCGCCGAGCACGGCATCGGCGTGGGGCAGGTCACGCTCGACCTGGCGAAGATGCAGGCGCGCAAGGCGGAGGTGGTCTCAGCCAACGTCAAGGGCGTCGAGTTCCTGTTCAAGAAGAACAAGGTGACCTGGCTGAAGGGGGAGGGGCGGATCGTCGCGCCCCCCGGGCGCGCGAACGAAGGCGCGCCCGGCACCGTGCAGGTCGCCGGCACCGAGTACGGCGCGAAGCACATCGTCATCGCAACGGGGTCGGAATCCACGCCTCTGCGCGGTGTCGAGGTCGATGAGAAGCGTATCGTCACCTCCACCGGCGCGCTGGAGCTGGACGCGGTGCCGGGCCATCTGGTGGTGATCGGCGGCGGCGTGATCGGGCTCGAGATGGGCAGCGTCTGGCGGCGCCTCGGCGCGCAGGTGACGGTGATCGAATTCCTCGATGGCATCCTGCCGGGGATGGATGGCGAGGTGCGCAAGCAGTTCGAACGCATCCTGGCCAAGCAGGGGATGAAGTTCCGCCTGTCGTCGAAAGTGACCGGCGCGGCGGTGGACGACACCGGCGTGACGCTACAGGTGGAACCCGCCGCGGGCGGCGCGGCGGAGGCGATCCGCGCCGATGTCGTGCTGCTGGCGATCGGCCGTCGGCCGCATGTCACGGGCCTCGGGCTGGACGCCGTGGGCGTGGTGCTGGATGAGCGCGGCCGCGTGAAGACCGACGCGCATTTCACGACCAACATCCCCGGCATCTACGCGATCGGGGACGCGATTGCCGGCGCGATGCTGGCCCACAAGGCCGAGGACGAGGGCTATGCCCTGGCCGAGATGCTGGCCGGCCAGAAGCCGCACATCAACTACGATGCCATCCCGGGCGTGGTGTATACGTGGCCGGAGGTCGCCTCGGTCGGTGCCACCGAGGAAACGCTGAAGGCCGCCGGGGTCGCCTACAAGGTCGGCAAATTCCCCTTCATGGCGAATGGCCGCGCGCGTGCGATGGGTGCCACCGACGGCTTCGTGAAGGTCCTGGCCGACAAGGTGACCGACCGCGTGCTCGGTGCGCACATCGTCGGCCCCGATGCCGGCACGCTGATCGCGGAAATCGCGATGGCGATCGAGTTCGGCGCGAGCGCCGAGGACATCGCCCGTGTCAGCCACGCGCATCCGTCCCTGAACGAGGCGGTAAAGGAAGCGGCGATGGCGGCCTGGAACAAGGCGCTGCACATCTGAACCGGCGCAACGCTTCGCAACACCGGGTCGCGCTTGCAGCGACCCGGCCGGCCAACCATCTGCGCGGGCATGGTGATCCTGCGCCCCTCCCTCTCCCGCAAGGCCGCGGGCTGGCTGCTGCTGGTCCTCGGCGTGCTCGGGCTCGTGCTGCCCTTCCTGCAGGGCTTCCTGTTCCTTGCACTCGGCGTGTTCGTCCTGCGCGACCAGCATATTTGGGCGGCGCAGCGCTGGGGCTGGGTGGCAGGGCGCTGGCCGCAGCATGTCGACAAGGTCGAGGCGCTCGAGGCCTCCCTGCTGCGCCGCATGGCCGGCGCGCGGGACCGCATTCGCCGGCTGTTCACCCGGGCGTGACGGCGGCGCCCGACCGGCGTAAGCCACCCGCATGCATCGCATCTGGCTTGTACTGGGCGCCCTGACCGGGCTTGCCGCCGTCGGCCTCGCGGCCTGGGCCGCGCATGGCACGCCCGCGGGGTTCGAAGGCGTGCAGCGCCGCGCGGTGGACAGCGCGCTGATGGTCCAAGGCTGGCACGCCGCCGCGCTGCTGGTGGCGGGCCTGATGGTGGAGCGCGGGCGGCGCCTCGCGAACCTCGCGGGCCTGGCCTTCGCCCTCGGCACCGTCGCCTTCTGCGGCGCGGTGTGGTGGGGGGCGATGGGTGGCGCCTCGGTTGGACCCGTGGCGCCGACCGGCGGAATGTTGCTGATGGCCGGATGGGCGCTGCTGGCGCTCGGCGCGTTGAAGCGGTGATCCGCAGCGCCTACCTGGCGGCGGAGGGCTTCGCGCCGGAACTTACCGAGGAGTTGCGCCGCGCGGGAGTGGGCATCGCCGCATGGCATGGACGCCTGGCCCTGTCGCCCGAGGCGCCCGTGGCGGCCGCCTGGTCGCTCGATACCTGGACCGACCCGCGCGAGGTCGCGGTTCCCTCGGTCAAGGCCGGCGCGGATGCGCTGCGGGACCTGCAGCGCAACTGGGCGCACTACCCGCTGCTGTACCACCGCAGGTCCGCCCTCCTGGCCGAGCGCCTGCCGCCGGTGAAGGCCCGCCCGCTGGCCTTCCCCGCCCCCGCGCCCACTGCGCATCTGGGCGCCTGGACGCTGCTGGCGCCCGACCGGCTGCTGGCCAGCCCGACCAAGACCAGCCCCTTCGTGAATGGCGAGGTCGGATTCGTCGAGGACCGCGAGGGACCGCCATCCCGCGCCTACCTGAAATTGTGGGAGGCGCTGACGCGTATCGGCCGGCATCCGCTGCCGGGCGAGACCTGCCTCGACCTCGGCGCCGCGCCGGGCGGCTGGACCTGGGCGATCGCCCGGCTTGGCGCGCGGGTGACGGCGGTGGACAAGGCGCCGCTGGACCCTGCCATCGCGGTCATGCCCGGTGTTTCCTGCCGGCAGGAGAGCGCCTTCGGCCTGGACCCCCGGCAGGAAATGCCGGTCGACTGGCTGTTCTCGGACATCATCTGCTACCCGTCCCGCCTGCTGGTTCTGGTCCGCCGCTGGATGGAGGCGGGGGCGGCGCGCAACATCGTGTGCACGCTGAAGTTCCAGGGGGAGACGGACCACGACACTGCCGCGGATTTCGCGGCAATCCCGCGCGGTCGGGTGTTTCACGGCTTCCACAACAAGCACGAGCTGACCTTCGCCTGGCCTGCCTGACGGGCCCTGGCACGGTCCCTGCTATGCCTGGTCTGCGCCAGCACGGCGCCGCCCGGATCACCCGGGCGCCACCAGGATGGAGTTCGCAGCCATGCAGACAGCCCCCACCGCCCCGCAGGCGATCCGGGCCTTCCGCATGCAGAGCCAGCAGGATGCGGCTCGGCTTCAGGCTGCCGGCGGCGGACAGGAGTTCGCCGCGACGCTGCAAGGATTGCGGCAGGGCCCCGCCAACATGGCAGGGCCCGGAACACCCACGGGCAACACGCTCGCCGCACTGCTCCAGCGGCTGGACACCGACCAGGATGGCCGGATCACGCCGCTGGAGCTGCGCGCCGCGACCAACCGGCAGCAGCCGCCGGAGGGGGCCGGCGCCGATCCATCGGGACGCCGCCACGCCCTGGGGGGCTGAACCGGATCACGCTTTCCGTCGCGCGAAGAATACGCCGGGCCTCGCCTGTTCCATATCCGGCCCCGCCGTCCTAGGTCTGGGGCATGGATGTCATGCCGCCCGTGCGCGACCGGCCCCGCCGGCGCGACAGCGCCCTGGCCATCGCCGCGCGCATGTGGCGGGAGGCGGCGTCGGACCGCATCTCCCTGACCGCCGCGGGCTGCGCCTTCTACGCCATGGTCGCCCTGTTCCCGGCGATCTTCCTCCTGGTGCTGGTCTATGGCCTGGCCTTCGACCGCGAGACGGTCGAACCGCAGCTGGAAGTGCTGCGGGAACTGGTGCCGGAAGACACCTTCGACCTGATCGCGGGGCGCGTGCACGACCTGATCGAATTGCCGCGGCCGCGCCTCGAATGGGGTGCCATCGTCTCGGGCGGGGTGGCGATCTGGTCCGCCTCGGCGGGCACCAGGGCGATGATCGGCGCCCTCAACATGGCGCACAACGTCACGGAAAGCCGGGGCTTCTTCCACTACCACCTGCTCGCGATCGGAATCACCATGGCGATCACCATCGCGGTGGCGCTGGCGATCGCCTCGCTGGTGGCGCTGCCGGGAATCGCCGCGCTGCTCGGGCTACCGGCGCCGCAGGCCTGGACCTTGCGCGGCACCTCGATGGGCACGCTGCTGGCGCTGGTCTTCCTGGGGCTGATCGTGGTGTACCGGCTGGGACCATCGGGGCGGCACCCGGGCATCGTCTGGACGCTGCCGGGCGCGGTGGTGGCAACGCTGCTCTGGGCGGCGGCGTCGGCGGGGTTCACGCTGTACGTGTCGCATGTCGCGACCTACGACCTGATGTACGGGCCGTTGGGTGCCGCCATCGCGCTGATGATGTGGTTCTGGGTGTCGGTGTTCGTGGTCCTGCTGGGGGCGGAGCTGAACGTCTCGATCCTGGAGACCCGCGCCTCGACGCGCGGCTGACCCGCGGGCAGGATCATCCCTGGAGGATGCCTGCCCATGACACTGCCGGTGATCGACCTGGTGCGCGTGCGCGCGGTGGACGCGCCGATCGACCCGCCGCTGCGCAACAGCCTGAATGTCATCCCGCGCGCGCCGCTGGTGATCGTGGATGTGCACACGGCCTGCGGGGCGGCAGGCACCGCCTATGTGTTCCCGTATACGGCGGCGGCGCTGGGCCCGACCGCGGCACTCGCGCGCAGCCTGGGCGCGGGGCTGGTGGGGCGGGCGCTGGCGCCGGCCGCGCTGTGGCGCGAACTGCACGATGCCGGGCGCATCCTCGGCACCGAGGGCCTCGTGCAGATCGCGCTCTCGGCGATCGATATGGCGATGTGGGATGCGCTGGCGGTGCGCGCGGGGCTGCCCCTGTGCGTGCTGCTGGGCGGCGAGGCACGGCCGGTGCCGATCTATGCGTCGCTCCGCGGCTGGGGTGCAACGATGCTGGCGGACGAAGCGGGCGCGGCGGCGGCCGCACTCGGCGCGCGCGCGGTGAAGTTCAAGCTTGGGCAGAAGCGGCTGGAGGATGACCTCGATACCGTGCGCGCCGTTCGCACAGCGGTGGGCGACGAGGTGCAGATCCTGGTCGACTACAACCAGGCGCTGAGCCTGCCCGAGGCCGAACGCCGCGCCCGCGCGCTGGAGGCGCGCGATGTCCGCTGGCTCGAGGAACCGCTACCGGTGCAGGACGATGCGGGGCTGGCGGAACTGGCGCGGCGCGTGACGATTCCGATCCAGGGCGGCGAGAACTGGTGGGGTCCGGCCGGGATGCATCGCGCGCTGATGGCCGGTGCGGTGGACTTGTGCATGCCCGATGCGATGAAGATCGGCGGCGTGACCGGCTGGATGCGCGCCGCGGCGATGGCGGCAGCGCATCGCGTGCCGATGTCGTCGCACATCTTCGTGGAAGCGAGCGCGCACCTGCTGAACGTGACGCCCACGGCGCATCTGCTGGAACACCTGGATGTCGCCGCGCCGCTGCTGGCCGAACCGCTGGTGGTGCAGGACGGCATGGCGCTGGTGCCGGATCGGCCCGGCATGGGCATCATGTGGGATGAGGCGGCGCTGCTGCAGCACGCCGCGGATGTGTGAGGAAACCGGACCGATGCGCGCAGCCTTCGTCGATGCCAATGCCTCGCTTGCCGACGTGATGCGCCGGCTGCGCCGCGCCGGCGACCTGCCGGTCGCGATCCACGAGGACCCCGACATAACGCCCGAGGCCCTGCCCGGGCTGTTGGCCGGCGTGCAGATCGCGATCGACGACCACACGCATTTCCCGGTCGATGTCGTGAAGCGCTGCCCCGACCTGAAGCACATCGTCTTCCTGGGCACGGGCGCCAGATCCTACATGGACCCCGAGGCGCTCAAGGCCGAATGCGGCGTCAAGGTCCACATCATCAAGGGCTATGGCGACACCGCGGTGGCCGAGATGGCCTTCGCGCTGATGTGGGCGGCGGCGCGCAACATCGGGCAGACGCACCACGCCATGGTCGGCGGCGGCTGGCCGCGCGACGAGGGCATGCAACTGACCGGCAAGACCGTCGGCATCATCGGCTTCGGCGGAATCGGCGCCGAGATGGCGCGGCTGTGCGCCGGCGCCGGCATGAAGGTGCTGGCCTGGAACCGTACGCCGAAGGCCCATCCCGGCGTCACCTTCACCCACATCGACGCGCTGCTGTCCGCGAGCGACGTGGTGTCGCTGCACCTGCTGCTGAACGACGAAACGCGCGGCTTCCTCGATGCCACACGGTTGGCCCGGATGAAGCCCGGCGCCCTGTTCGTGAACACCGCGCGCGGCGCGATCGTCGACGAGCCCGCGCTGGTCGTGGCGCTGCGCGAGGGCCGCATCCGCGCCGCCGGCCTCGATGTCTTCGTCGAGGAACCGCTGCCTGGCGGGCATCCGTTGGCGGCGCTGCCCAATGTGGTGCTGACGTCGCACTCGGCCTTCCGCACGCCGGAGGCAACGGACAACCTGATCGAGGCGTCTCTCGAGCATTGCCGCAGGATCGTGGCGGGCTGACGCGAAGGCTCTGCGCGACGCGCGTCTCGCGGTAGCGTCCCGTGCCACGTGGGGTCGCGCGTACCAGCGCGAAGCCGCGTGGCCGCAACGTGTCAGGATCCGCCGGCAAGCACCCGCGGGCCCGCGCGTCGAGCGGCCGGAAGGTGAGACCCGTCGCGGCGCCCGCCGCGTGCCATCGGTCCAGGCCGCCGCCGCGCCCCTGCAGGTGGAAATCCGACCGGATGTGTGTGGCGAAGCCCATTGCGGGCGTCATCTCCTCGATCACGCCGCGACAGGCCTGACCCGCCGGCCTCGCCTCCATCACGATCTCGTCGGCGCCGCCGCAGGCCGGCGCCGGTGTCGTCGTCGACCAAGTCGCCGCCGCCCGGTGGCGCAGGGCGCGTCGTTGACGGTGGCCGGGTTGGCCGCACGGGCCGGTGCAGGGCCGCCGACCGTGCCTGAGGGCCGCTTCCGCAGCGGACGGTCAGCGGAGGTCGAAGCCAATCGGCACCACCACGCTCGCTTGCGCCCCCGGCATGGCCGGTGGCAGCGGCGGCAGCGGGGACACGCGGCGCAGCAGCGCGAGCGCCTCCTGGTCCAGCATCGCCGAACCGCTGCCGCGCAGGAGCCGCGGTGCGAGCACGGTGCCGTCGCGTGCGATCGAGAAATGCACCATCGCGACGCCCATGATCCCCTGTTCGCGCGCTGTGTCCGGGTAGCGCAGGTTGCGCCGCAGGATGCGCGCGACGGCGGCCGCGTAGTCGGGCGGCAGGCGCGCCGCGTCGCGCTCGCCCGCGGTGCCTCTGTCGTCGGCCGCCGCACCGGGCGCGGGGGCATCGCTACCACCCGTCGCCAGGGCCGCGCCCGCGCCGCGCGTCGTGCCAGCCGCCCCGCCCGGCCCGCGCGCCGGGGCACGCGGCGCGCCGGTCGCTGGAGCGCGCGCGGCCGGCCGCGCGGTCGCGACACGGGTGGGTTCGGCCGCGGCGGTCGGCGCCGGATCGGGCGGCGTCGGCGGCAAGGGAAGGGCCTCGGTCGCAGGCTCCGGCTGCGTTTCGGCAAGTGCTGTGACCGGCGGGTGCGACAGGACAGACTCGGCGGGCGGCGACGTCGTAGCCACCGGCGGCGGTTCCGCCAGCGTCACCAGGCGTGATGCCTGTGCCGTCGCAGGTGCGACCTCGACGGGTGGCGGCGGAACGGATGTGGCCTCGGTCGGCGCGGGGGCTGCCGTCGCGGGGGGCGGTGGCGCTGGCGCCACGGCAGCTACAGCCGTCGTGGGGTTCGGCGCCCTGGGGGGCGGGGATGTGGCCTCCGTTACCGGCGCTGCGATCGATTCCGCCTCGGCTGCGAGCGGTGCCGACACCGGTGCAGCCTCGATGGCCGAGGCGTCGGGCGCCGGCGCGTCGGGGCCGCCCGCCGCCGCGTCCGCCTGGACCGGTTCCGCGTCGGCCGGACCCTGGTCGCCGAGCAGGCCAGCGCCACCCAGGCCGGCCAGGCCCAGCGACAGCGGCGTGCCGGCCGGGGCGACCGGTACCGTCGGGCGCAACAAGACCGCGAAAAGCCCAACGTGCAGCAGCACTGCCACTGCCCATGCCGCGGGGTGCACGCGCCAGTCGGTCGGCGGCACGGGCGCCGCCAGGGTGGTCACGGCGCGGCCTCGCCGATCAGCGACGCGCGCGCGAAGCCCGCCGCCGAGATAGCGCCCAGAACGCGCATCACATCGCCATAGCTCTGGCCGCGATCGGCCCGCAGGAATACCGCGCGGTCCGGCGCGGCCGTCGCCAGTGGGCGCAGCACCGCCACCAGTCCCGCCAATCCGACCTCCTCGCGCTCGACGAAGACGCGCCCCTGCGCGTCCAGCGAAAGCACGAGGGGTTCCTGCGCCTGCGCCGCGGGTGCGCCGGCGGTGCGCGGCAGGTCCACCGGCACGCCCACGCTCATCATCGGTGCCGCCACCATGAAGATAATCAGCAGCACCAGCATGACGTCGACGAAGGGTGTGACGTTGATCTCCGCCAGCACCTCGTCCTGGTGTCCGGGCCCGCCGATCGCCATGGCGCTATTCCGCCGCCAGGGCCGGGCGGACCGGGCGCGCGCCAGCCAGCGCCATGCGCGCCGCCAGACGTTCCGCCGCGCCGGCGGCCAGCGCGCGGGCCGCGCCGAGTTCGACCGTCAGGCGGTTATAGGCGAGCGCCGCCGGGATCGCGGCGACGAGGCCGAGCGCGGTGGCGAACAGCGCCTCGGCAATGCCCGGCGCCACCGCGGCCAGGCTGGTATTGCCGCTCGCGGCAATGGCGGTGAAGGCGTTCATGATGCCCCACACCGTGCCGAACAACCCGACGAAGGGGGCGCTGGCGGCGATGCTGGCCAGCAGTGGCAGGCCGCGTCGCGCCGCATCGACCTGTTCTGCCACCGCGAGATGCACCGCGCCGGCGATATGCGCGCGGCGATCGGCGGAGGCTTCCGCCGCTGCCTCTCGCGCCGCCTGTTCGGCCGCCTGCGGGACGGCGGCCCACAGGTTGGCGCCGCCTGGCGCGGCACCGCCCTCGGCGAAGCGGCGCAGCGCGGCGGCATCGCGGTTCAGGCGCCGGAAGCGCAGCAGCCGGTCCAGCGCCACCGTCCAGACGCCGAGGGATGCGGCCAGCAGCAGCAGCATCACCAGGCGGACCACCCAGTCCGCCATAAGGAACAGGCCGATCGGCGAGAGGTCGTGCGGTGTCGCCATGATGTCGCTCTCCCGTTCTCAGAGGCCGAAGCGCAGGCCGGTCCGGCTGGTCGCGCGCAGCCGTTCGGCGCAGTCGGGCGCGTCCTGCCCGGCGATCCGGCAGGCCAGCACGTCGTTGACCAGCAGCCGCGACATGCCGTCGCAGGCGAGCCCCGGCAGGTCGAAGATCCGTACCGCGGTGCGCCCGGCGCCGACCGGGCCGAGTTCCACCGCGACCCGCCGCGCGATTTGCCCGTCGCGCGCGAAGGCGACCAGATCCAGCCGCAGCGAGCCCAGCGCCGGTGCGCCGGCGGCATCGTTCGCTACCACCATCCAGACGCGGCAGGCCTCGGCCGGGCTGCTGACCTGTTCGAGGCGGTTCAACTCGACGGGCAGCGCTGTTTCCGCGCGGGCACCGGCGGTCGACGCTGCCAGGGCGATCAGGCCGGACAGGAGAAGGCCGCGGCGCGTGCGCGCGGGATCGATCATTCGCATGGAGAGGGTATTGCCAAAAATGCGACTGACTCGCAATCGCAGAAATGCATTCCATGTCGAAGGTGCACGCGTGGCGACGGGCCTGGCCACCGGATCGCCACCTGGTTCGTCCCCCCCCTTCTTGCTGCTGGGGGTTGCGGTCGATCTCCGGCGGCGCACAGCCGGGGCGAAGCAGCCTTGCGTCGGGGCAATCCGCTGGACAGCGAGCGTCTCCACAGGCTTCGCAGCGGTCACCGAGCGCCTCGGCGCGCCACGGATGCCAGCGCGTCTGCGCTCAATGCAGCGTGGTGCCGGGGGGTCGCGAGGCGCAGGCCGGCGGTGGCCATCTCGGCGGCGAAGCGGCGCGCTCCGATTGACGCGGGGCCACCTGAGTCCTCGGGCAACCAGTCGGCAAGCACGATCACGGCGTCGGTCGCCAGGCCGGCCTGTAGCGCCGCGACCAGACGCAGCATGCCGCGTTCATCCTGGCCGAGCGTGGGGCAGGCGCAGCAATGCACGCGGATAACGGGCGGTCAGGGCCGCATGTGCTGCCGCATGGTCTCGGTGTTTTCGGGGCGGTGCCGCGCACGAAGCGATATGCGAGCGAGCCGATCATGCGCAGGGAGGCCCGGCCGCCGGCACCATGGCCATGGAGCACTGGCGCGCATCTAACGCTTCTGTGCACCGCGTCGGATCGCGGTCGGAGGCCGCTTGTAGACGTCGGCGAAGGCCGCGTTGAAGCGCCTCAGGCTTCCAAACCCTGCTGACATGGCGATCTCGGTCATCGTCAGATCCGTCTCGGTCAGCAGGCGCTTTGCCCGCTGCACGCGCGCGGTCCGCGCGACGGCGCTCGGGCTCGCACCCAGGTGGCGTGCAAAGAGTCGACGCAGGTGCCGCTCGGTCATCCCCATGCGGGCCGCCAGTGCCTCGATGGTGGCGTCCTCGCCGTCCAGCGCGCCGTCCTCGACGATCAGCCGGAATGCCCGCTCGACCGTGGCCAGCGTGCCGTTCCAGGCGGGCGAGAAGGGCGTTGTTTCGGGGCGGCACCGGAGGCAGGGCCGGAATCCTGCAGCCTCCGCCGCGGCGGCGCTCGGGACGAAGCGCACGTTGCGGCGGAACGGGAGGCGCACCGGGCACGTGCAGCGACAATAGACGCCGGTTGTCCTGACGCACACGAAGAAGCGTCCGTCAAAGGCGGGATCGCGTTCCGCCCACGCCCTTTCCCACAGCGCTGATTGGCTCGTCATGCCGATGACCCTACCGCACGCGCATTCACTCCGGAGGATGAGGTCCGATTGCGGCGAGGCAGGTCCGTCACGATGCGCGATCCATGCGCGTCCATACTGCCATGAGGTCTCATTGCATGTCCGATACCCGACGCATTCTCGCCGGTGAATGGGTGCTGCTCGGCCTGCTGTCGCTCCTGTGGGGTGGCTCGTTCTTCTTTGCCAAGGTCGCTCTGTCGGAGGTTCCGCCACTGACGATCGTGCTGGCGCGTGTGGCGATCGCCGCCAGCGCCCTATGGCTGTATCTCCGGCTGCGCGGCGCCGCGATCCCGTCCTCAGCAGCAATCTGGTGGGCCTTCTGCGGCATGGGGTTCCTGAACAACCTGCTTCCCTTCTCGCTGATATTCTGGGGCCAGACCTTCATCGACAGCGGGTTGGCTTCGATCATCAACGCCACGACACCGCTGTTCTCGATCCTCATTGCGCATTTCCTCGCGGCCGATGAGCGTCTTTCCCTCAACAAGCTGGCTGGCATCGCGCTCGGGATCGCGGGTGTTGCCGTGCTGCTGAGTGCACACACGTCGTCGGGGAGAGATGGCGCGTTCTGGGGTGTCCTGGCCTGCCTCGGCGCCGCAGTCTCCTACGGTTTCGCAAACACTTTCGGCCGCCGCTTCAAGCGCATGGGCATCGCGCCTGCCGTGGGCGCCTTCGGGCAGATCACGGCGACCGCTTGCATGGCGTTGCCGCTTGTCCTGCTCGTCGACCGGCCTTGGCAGCAAGGCATGCCCGGCCTCGTCACCTGGGGCGCACTGATCGGGTTGGCGCTGCTGTCCACCGCTCTTGCCTACATCATCTTCTTCCGCCTGATCGCGACGGCTGGAGCGACGAACACGTCGCTGGTCACGCTCCTGATTCCGGTCAGCGCGGTTCTGCTTGGTGCGGGCTTCCTTGGGGAGCGGCTGTCGGCACTGCAATTCGGCGGCATGGCTCTCATCGGGCTTGGGCTGATCGTGCTGGACGGACGGCTCCTCGACCGAAGCAGGTGACGGGGGCAGTCTGCTGAACCGTCTCGTTCGCATCGAACATCACCCGGCGGCCATCCACGTGCGCGAGAGCGAGATGATCGTCGATGGCACCTGCCTGCCGGCTTGGTTCATCGCCACGCACGGGCCGGGCGTCGCGCAAGGTGTGCATCGGATGGAGACGGGCTGCGTGGTGGTGCTGTTCCAGCACCGGGCGTCGGCCCCCACGATAGCCTGTGTATCTGACCCAGGCGGGTGGACGGCCGCCGACACTACCCTGCCACGCGTCGCCACAGCCGCCGGTATTCCCGTGGCGTGACGGATGTCTGGCGAAGGAAGCACCGGCGCAGAACATCCTCGCTCGTGAAGCCGCAGCGCGCGGCGATCGTCTTCAGCGGTTCCGCGGTCTCGGTGAGCAGCCTCTGGGTTGCCTCGATCCTCATTTTCTCCACCATTCGGGCGGGGCTGAGCCCGACTTCCGCCCGGTATCGGCGACCGAAGGTTCGCTCGGTCATCCCACAGCGGGCCGCGAGGGCCTGAACCGAAAGATCGCCCGCGAGGTTCTCACGGATCCAGTGGTGGAGATCGTCGAACCGCCCCGCCCGTTGGAGCGCGAGCGCCTGGCTGAACTGCGCCTGGTCGCCGGGCCGCTTCAGGAACATCACGAGGTCCCTGGCGATCGCGAGCGCGACGTCGCGTCCGACATCCTGTTCGACGAGAGCAAGACACAGGTCCATTCCGGCGGTCACGCCGGCGGAACTCCAGACCGGCCCGTCGCGTACGAAGATGGGGCGGTGTTGAACGTCAATCGCTGGAAAGCGGTGCGCCAGTTCGCCGCAGCGGGCCCAATGGGTGACGGCGGAGCGACCTTCGAGCAGGCCCGCTTCCGCCAGCAGGAAGGCGCCTGTGCACACCGAGACCGTGCGTCGTGCCATGCGCGACCGGCGACGGATCCACGCCAGCAGGCGCGCATCCGCCATCGCGACATCCACGCCTGCGCCGCCGGGCACGATCAGGGTATCCACCGCGCGCCGCACGCCCCGGAACGGCGTCGCCGCGAGGCTCAGCCCGGCAGAGGTCGAAACCAGGTGCTCCGCGGCAACGAGCGAGAGGGCGTAGCGATGCGGCATGGCCCGGGCCGCAAGCGCCTCGTTCGCCGAGGCGAAGATCTGCATCGGACCCGTCACATCGAGCAGCTGGACGCCGGGGAACGCGAGGAGTTCGACCGCGTGCGACGGGCGTGGCGGAAATCGTCGGTGTTGTGTCATCGCCGCCAAGCTCACCATGGTGCATCACGGTCCGGAAGCCGAAATTCCGTGAGGCATGACGCCATGGCTCTCGAACTGAGACCGAACTGCGAATACTGCGACCGCGACCTTCCGCCGCACGCCGAGGACGCACGCATCTGCACCTTTGAGTGCACCTTCTGCGCGCAGTGCGTCGACCGGCACCTCAAGAACGTCTGCCCGAACTGCGGCGGCGGATTCCAGGCCCGGCCCATCCGGCCGCGGACGGAATGGCGCCCGGGTCTCTCGCTCGCGCAGTGCCCGGCGTCGAAGCGACGAGTTGCGCTGAGCTACGCGCAGGAGGACATCGCCGCCTTCACCGAGCGCCTGGCGCATATCCCGCCGGCCTCGCGCTGACCGGGCCTCGCGGCCTGCAGGCCGCATTCGCGTGCCGGACGCGCCGCGCAAGGCCAAAACACGTTCCCACTGGCCACAGAACCCGCCACCTGGGCGCAGGAGCCCGAGGCCCCACCGCCCTGGTTACGCAGATCAATCCCAGTTCACGGTGATGCGGACGTCGTCGGGCATCGGCGTGCCTGTCCCGGTTTCGATCATCGCCTTCAGGCTCATCAGGAAGGTCGCCCACTTGGTGGAGCAGTGGTGCATGAATTCGACGGGCTCGGCCCAGCCCGCGTGCTTGAACATCACGGTCGCCTGCTCGTCGTCCTGCCGGAGGTCGAAGCTGACCTTGGTGCCGACCCATTCAGCGGGGCCGTCGACCACGTCCCACAGCACGCGTTGGCCGGGGACGAGCTCGAGCACCTTCATGTCGAAGGCACCGCGGTCGCCGAACTGAAAGTGGATCCGGCCGCCCACCGTGCTGTCGCCGCTCGTTGTCACGGTCCACCAGCCCGCAAGGCCGTCGATTGTCGTGAGGGCCCTATAAACGTCGTGGGTGGAGGATTTGACTCCAACCCTGTGCAGGATGTCTGGCACTTGAGATCTCCTTCCATGCTGGGTCGGCACATGCGTGTGTTGCCGGCAAGTTGACGGAGATTGTCTACGGCTACCTGTGACCGAGGCTGGAGTGACAAGTATGGCGCGATTTCGCGTGACAGGGTTTGAGCAGGCTGGGTCCGCGTGGATGAGGCGGGAATGGACTCGCTGATCACGGCCGCGGCGCAGGCCCTGGCTAAGGGCAATCCGCTCGGCGCGCTGAAGCGCATAGCTTTGCGTGAGGATGCGCCGGCGCTGGCGCTACGCGGCATTGCGATGGCGCAGCTCGGGGATCTTGGGAAAGCCAAGCTCCTGCTGCGGCGGGCAGCGAAGGCATTCCGCCCGCACGAGGTCGTGTCGCGGGCGCGATGCGTTGTGGCCGAGGCGGAGATCGCTCTCGTCTCGCGCGATCTCACCTGGCCGGAAGACGCCCTGAAGGATGCGCGTGACATTCTCGACACGCACAACGACAGGCTTAACGCCGCGCACGCGCGGCATCTTGCCGTGCGCCGGCTGCTGCTGATCGGAAAGCTGGATGAGGCCGAGCGCGACCTGCGCGAACTCGACCCTGAACCTCTCCCGCCCGCATCACGAGCAGCGTATGAGTTAGCGGTCGCGGGCATCGCGATGCGGCGCATCCATATACAGGCAGCGCGTGCGGCCTTCATGCGTGCGCACGCGGCGGCGCTGGCGGCCGGTATTCCGGCGTTGAGAGCGGAAGTCGAGCGCGCGCAGCGCGAACTGGATGCACCGGCGGCGCGGTTGATCGCACGCAGCGAGCAGACGCTGGTCAAGTTGGACGAGGTTGAGACGCTGCTGGCATCGAAGGCGATCGTGGTGGATGCCTGCCGCCTGGTACTGCGCAATTCAGAGACGGTGGTGTCGTTGTCACGTCGGCCCGTGCTGTTCATGCTGGCGCGTACACTGGCTGAGGCATGGCCGGAGGATGCAAGTCGCGAGGACCTTCTCGCGCGTGCCTTCCGCGCGAAGCACGCGGACGAAGCGCACCGGGCACGGCTGCGCGTCGAGATGGGACGGCTGCGTGCGAGCCTGACGGCAGTCGCGAAGGTCGTCGCAACCAAGCGCGGCTTTGTGTTCAAGCCGCCGCAAGGTCGCGAGATCGTCGTGATGGTACCGCCGTTCGAGGACGAGAACGCGGCTGTGCTTGCCTGCCTCGCCGACGGAGAGGCGTGGTCGAGCTCAGCGCTTGCGGTGGCTCTCGGCGCCAGCGAGCGCACGATACAGCGCGCGCTCGACGGCCTGGCTGCGGCGGGCAAGGTGCAATCCTGCGGCAAGGGGCGGGCGCGACAATGGACCAGCCCGCCCGTATCGGGATTCACGACAAGCTTGTTGCTCCCCGGTCCGCTGCCAGGCGTCTAGTGAGGTCAGGCCGGACAGGCAGACATTGTTCTCCGGAAAAGGATGGATCAGATGAAACGCCGGGCGGCAGAGATCATCCGCGAGTATGGGCCATTTCCCGACGCACCAAAGGTCAACGGAGTGACGTTCGATGGCGAGCGCATCTGGTTTGCCGCGGGCGCTTCGCTGAGAGCCATCGACCCGGAAAGCGGAAAGCTCACAGGCGTCATCGACGTCGCCGCGCATGCGGGGACAGCCTTCGACGGGACGCACATCTACCAGATCGCCGAAAACCGTATCCACAAGATCGACCCAAAGAGCGGTGCCCTGCTCGCCTCGATACCGGCCCCGGGCAATGGCGGAGATTCGGGGATGGCCTGGGCCGAAGGGTCGCTGTGGGTCGGCGAGTATCGGAGCCGACGGATCCATCAGATCAATCCCGACACCGGCGCGCTGATCCGCTCAATCTCGTCCGACCGCTTCGTCACCGGCGTGACCTGGGCGGAGGGCGACCTCTGGCACGGCACCTGGGAAGGCGAGGAGAGCGATCTGCGCCGCATCGACCCCGAGACGGGAGAGGTGTTGGAAAAGCTCGACATGCCAGCCGGTACCGGCGTTTCGGGGCTCGAGTCCGATGGCAGTGAGCGGCTGTATTGCGGCGGAGGCGACAGCGGCAAGGTGCGCGTAGTCCGCCGGTCGAGGGCGACGCCTTAGCAGGCCGGGCGCACCCACATCGCCGCCCCGCATGCGGCCAGGCGCGATCGGCGCGATGTCGTGCGGCACGCTCGGCCTTTGCCTCGTCCCCGAAGGCGGCCCTTGGCGGCGATGGCCAGCATCGGCTTGCCTTCCCCTTCGTGCCCTTTGGGAGCGCTGGTGGCGAGGGTGCATCCGTCGATGCGCGGCACATCGGCCACGGTGCTGCGCGTGGCCCAGAGGTTAGTCGTCCAGGCGCTCGTTTGTGCGGGTCAGTACGAGCCGGAAGCCGGCACCGGCCTGGGCCCTGGCCGGCGGGTTGGCGCGCAACAGCGGCTTTGCCTGCGCGAAGGGGTTTCCGGGGATCACCATCACCGACCTGCCGCACGCGCGCGATCCTTGCAGATTTCGCACCGGCATCAGTGGGCCATTACTCTCTCATCCAAAGGCCCGGCCTGCTCCTGCGGGGGGGTATGGTCGCCTGCTCTGGGGCTCAGCGACGGTTACGCGTAACTCGGCGGGCTACCCGACCGTAGTGCAATCACTCGCGACGGCGTTCATTCAGGCCCACACCTCCGATCTGGAACCCAACTGCGCGGCTTTGGGAACCTTGACGGCGGGGCGCGGTTGAAGCCCGTATGGAAACCTACCGGACTGCCAACAACGATCCACGTCTCTTCAGGTCGTTCGCGTGCGTCGCCGCTGCTGCGCTGGTCGCAGTGGGCGCGATGCTCGCCCTGGAGAAGATCTTCTGACGGGCTGGGCCGCGACGCCGACGCGTGTAGCGGCCCGCTCCATGATTACCTGCTGTGCGAAGGCACACGGCCCGTATCGGGCGGTAGTGCTGATTGCGAGCGGGGCTGATGGCGACCAAACCGCACTCTGAATGAACAAGCGAACGGAATGGTCAGTGCGGACGATGCCAGGCGCTTCAGTCCGCCCGGTCTGGCGGGCCTTTGGCCGGCCCGGCGGTGGCCTTGTGCGCACAGCATCTCGCGTGAATCAGGCGGTTGCATTCTTGATTTCAATTCGTCGGTTCGCGTGTTAGTGACGGTCAGGGATCCGGTGAAGTTCCTGGAGGCGGGCGCGACGCAAGCACTTCCGCCGAACCCATCAGGCCGGACCAGGAGGGCACTTGCCGAGCCCCGCTCCTGATGAGGCGCTGCGATCGTCGGGTTCCGACAGCGTCGAGCCGCCCGTCCGTGACAATCTGATCCGTGCAGCGCGTAGCCGCCTCAATCGCGCCTCCCGCGATCAGCCGCGGGGCCATGGTTTCATCAGTTTGCTGCCCGCTCTGACGGTCGCCGTTCCCGCCTTCGTCCTTGCGCTTGCAGGCCAACTGACTTGGACCGCGACGGTGTCGGAAGCCACGGAGGAAGTGGCGCGCATGGCGGAGTCCGCAGCGGAGACCGCTGATCGCGCCCTCAGCGGCTATGCCGTGGCGGCGGCTCGCGTAAGCGACCGGTTGGCCGAGCTTGCCGCAGAGGCGCCGACGGCGTTCGAACATCGCGCCCACGCGCTGCTTGCCGAATTGGTCCAGGAGTTCGATCCGCCTGTCATCGCCTTCGCCCTGGACGCTGCTGGCGTTCCGGTGGCGGCGAGCCACCTGTTTCCAGTACCGACCGGCCAATCGCTGTCCGACCGCGATTTCTTCCAGGCGCTGAGCGGCGCCAATCCTCCAGCCGTCCATATCAGCCGCATGTTCGTCGGCCGCTTTGACGGCCGTCTGTTCTTCGCTGTCAGCCGAGGCCGCTGGTCCCGGCCCGACACGCAGGGGCGCGGCCGTTTCGATGGCCTCGTTACCATCTCGGTCGATCCGAACACGATCGGCGCAGGCCTACGCCGGCTATTGCCGCACAACACGGACCGGATCGCGCTGCTGCGTGACGACGGCGTCCCGATCGCCAGCAGCGTGATCCATGCCGAGCCGCTCCAAGTCGATTCAGGCGCGCGTGCCGTGTCGGCGCTCGCCGCGGCTGGCGCCACCTCCGACCGACACTGGGCCGGCCAGGACGGCAACGGCGAGGCGCGACTGGAGGCAGCGCGCCGCCTCAATGGCTTTCCCGTTTATGCCGTCGCAACGCGACCTCTCACTGCGGTCCGCGCCGAGTGGCGGTCGGCCTTCGGACCCTACCTCGCCTTCGGCGTCCCGGCGATAGCGGCGCTGCTGGCGTTGAGCCTGCGCGTGCGCAGCGACCAACTGCGTCTGGTGACGGCCAACGCGACACTTCTGCGCGACGTTGAGAGGTCGGAGGACCGCCTGGAACGGGCCAAGCGCTACGCGATGGTCGGAACCTTCGAGGTGGATTTGACGACTGGCCGTAGCCTTCGGTCGCCTGAGTACATGGCAGTGAACGGCCTCGCGCCCAGCGCAGCGCGCGAAACCCATGCGGACTGGATGCGCAGGCTGCATCCCGATGATCGGGCCGCGGCCGAGGCAAGGCTGTTGAATGCCGTCGCCGACGACAGCCGCATAACCGAATACGAACAGACCTACCGAATCGTCACACCCTCGGGCGAGGTGCGCTGGATATCGGCGCGCGGCGAGATCGAGAGGGATGCACGGGGGCGCGCGCTTGTCATGCGCGGCATCCATGTCGACGTCACCTCGCTGCGCTCGACCGAGGCGCAGTTGGCGGAGACCGACGCCCGCCTGGTCCTGGCACAGGACGCTGTCGGCATTGGGACCTGGGAATGGCTGCCGACTCAAGGTCGCCTTTACCTGGCGCAGCGGGCGTTGCAGCTCATCCGATATAAGTCCTCAGACACGGCGCCGCCTTGGCGCGACGTGATGCGGTGCGTCCTGCCGCAGGACCGGCGCCTCCTGTGGCGTGGGCTGCGCGAGGTGCTCGCGGCGGGCACCATGCGGGTGGAACTGCGCATTCGGGCATCGGCCGAGCCTGGGGCGCCGACGCCCTGGATCATCATTCGCGCGCGAGCTGTCGACCTTGGCGACGGCAAGGGACGGCGCATCCTTGGCGTCGCCTATGACATCACCGAGCGTAAGCAGGACGAGATCCGCGCCGCGCTTCTGGCGCAGGAAGTCGAGCATCGCGCGCGAAACGCGATGACGCTGGTGAGCGGACTGGTGCGCATGACAACAGCGCCGACACATGAGGAATTCGTCGCCACGCTCGAGGGGCGCATCAGGTCGCTGTCGCAGACCATCACGCTGCTCGGCCGCTCGCGCTGGGCGGGCGCGGCGATCGGGGAGCTGGTTCGCGAGGAGCTCGCCGCCCACTTGTCTAGCGCCGCTGACCGACGAGACATACGTATCGACGGGCCAGAGGTGATGCTCGACGTGGACGCAACGCAGCACGTGTCGATGGCCGTGCACGAGCTGGCGACCAACAGCGCGAAGTACGGCGCCCTGTCCGTGCCGGATGGGTCGATCGAGGTGACCTGGCGCATGGAGGGCGCCACGGTCGCGATGACCTGGAAGGAGCGTGGCGGACCCCGGGTGGCCGCCGCGCCCGAGCATGAGGGCTTCGGTACCTTCCTCATTCGCTCCACCATCGAGAACCAGCTTGGCGGTACCCTCGAGATGGCGTGGGAGCCCGATGGGCTCCGCTGCAGCATGCGGTTCCTGCCGACGGCCCGGTAGGCACTCGGGGAACCTACGGCAGCGGCGACGGTTTCATGTACTGCGTGAGGATGGGGGCGCGTTGGGGCCCGAATGCTTCCGCACCCAGGAAAGGAAACGGGACGTGAATGACATGAGCGACCAGATCCGCGAACACATGACCGTCGTTGCCAGCGACGGCGAACACGTCGGTATCGTCGATGGCCTCGAGGGCGACCAGATCAAGCTGACCCGCAACGAGGAAGGGATGCACCGCTTCCTGCCACTGGTCTGCGTCGCCGAGGTCGAGGGCGACGAGGTCCGGCTCAGCATCTCGGGGGCAGAGGCGCAACGCCAAGCGGACGAACCGGAAGCGCCGCTCTAGACGGTGGCGTGATGTCGCCAGGGTGGTCGCACCGCCGGCGCCTGGCGTCATCGACCGCTTGATGACGAACGACGACGCTCTCCGCGAGATCCGGCGCCATTCTGCTGCACGCGGGCAGTATGGTCGCTGGCTGGTGGTGCATCACCAGCGCGGACAGCGGTGCCGTGATGGCGACAGTCACCACCGTCCCGATGCGTGCGCGCCTGGTGGTTTGCCGCTTTCGCTCCCGCGCGGCGGAGTGCCGTGCGGTGTTCGACGCGCCGGCATGGGGAAGGGCGTACTGCGGTGCCCGTGCGTGCAACCGCAGCCACACCGCCGCGTTTCCGCTTCATGGCAACGCGTCCAAGCTGGGAGGGGCACCTGCGGCTGTCCCTCGTGTCGTGTCCCGTCGCGCTCTACAACGCGTCCTCGCGCGAGGGCGACGTCAGCTTCCGGCTCATCAATCCCACCACCGGCAACCGCGTGCGGCAACTGACCGTGGACGCCGAGACCGGCACACCCGTCGAGCGCAAGGAATTGGTGCGTGGCTTCGAGACGTCGAAGGACCGCTACGTTCTCCTCACCGATGAGGAGATCCGCAGCGTTAGGCTCGAGAGTACGCGCACAATCGACATCGAGCGGTTCGTCAAGCTCGAAGACATCGACCGGATCTGGTGGGAGGATCCCTACTATCTGGCGCCCGCTCAGAAGGCCGGCGTGGAGGCCTTCGTGGTGATCCGCGAGGCGCTGCGCGAGAGCGGGCGTGTCGCGCTGGGACGACTCGTACTGCACACCCGGGAACGCCTGGTTGCGCTCGAGCCGCGCGGGCGCGGCATCCTGGTGACCACGCTGCGCAGCCACGACGAGATCCGACCCGAGGAAGAGGCTTTCGCCGCCATCCCGGATCGCAAGGCCGATGCGCGGATGGTGGAGATCGCCGAGCAGATCATCGCCCAGCAGCACGGCGCCTTTGACCCTTCTGCGTTCGTTGACCGCTACGAGGATGCGCTGCGCGACCTCATCGCGCGAAAGGATGACGGCGGGGACGGCGGCGTCACCGCTCCGCCGCCGGAACCCGACAATGTGATCGACCTGATGGAGGCGCTGAAGCGCAGCCTGTCCGGCAAGGCGGCAAAAGCGAAGCCGGTCGCCGCCGCCGCCGCCGCGAAGGCGACGCCTGCGCGGGCCAAGGCCAAGGCCGCGCCGGCCGCGAAACCCGTGCGCCGTCGCTCGCGCTGACATGCCTGCCGGGCTCGACCGCTACCGGGCAAAGCGTGACTTCGCCCGCACTCCCGAGCCTGCCACCCTAGGTGCCAGGCCCGCCAAGGGCGGCGCACTGCGCTTTGTCATCCAGAAGCATGCGGCGCGGCGCCTGCACTACGACCTGCGCCTGGAATGGGGCGGTGTCTTGAAAAGCTGGGCCGTTACCAACGAACCGGTGCGCGACCCGGCGATCAAGCGGTTGGCCGTCGAGGTCGAGGACCACCCCGTCGAATATGCGCGCTTCGAAGGCAGCATTCCCGCTGGGCAGTATGGTGGCGGCACGGTCGAGATCTGGGACGAGGGCGCCTGGGCCCCGCGCGATGCCGCCCGGGTGGAGCAGGACCTCGCGGCCGGGCAACTCAAGTTCGTGCTGCTGGGCCAGCGGATGGAAGGCGGCTTCGCCCTGATCCGCCTGAAGCCGAAGCCGGGTGAGCGCAGCCCGCGCGCGAACTGGCTGCTGATCAAGGAGAACGACCCCTTCGTGCTGCGCGACGGCGCGCCGCCGTCTCCCGCGCCTGCAGAGCCGCCGCACCCGTTGCGCACGCGCGCCAGGGCCCGCCCGCTGCCGGACTTCCTGCCGCTGCAGCTCTGCCTGTCGGCGGAGACGCCGCCGGTCGGACCGAAATGGATCCATGAGCTGAAGCTCGACGGCTACAGGCTGCAGGTCGCGGCCGCGGGCGGGCGGGCCAGCATCCGCACGCGCACGGGGCTCGACTGGACATCCCGGTTTCCCGATATCGCCGCCGCCGCGGCCGGGCTGCCCGATTGCGTGCTGGATGGCGAGGCCGTGGCGCTGAACGACGACGGCGTGCCAGACTTCGCACTGCTGCAGGCCATCCTTTCAGGCGACAAGCACCACCCGATGGTGTTTTTCGCCTTCGACCTGCTGCAGAACGGAGCGCAGGACCTGCGTACGCGGTCCCAGCGCGAGCGCAAGGACATCCTCCGGACGCTGCTGGACGACCACACGGATTTCGGCACGCTGCGCTACGCTGAGGATTTCGCTGCGCCCGGCGATGCCATCCTGCGCAGCGCGTGCCGGCTGTCCATGGAGGGCGTGGTGTCGAAGCACGTCGACCGCCCCTACGCTGCCGGCCGCAGCGGCGCCTGGATCAAGACGAAGTGCCGCGCCTCCGAGGAAGTGGTGATCGGCGGGTGGAGCCTGAACCGCCACGGCACCGCCATCGGCGCCCTGCTGGTGGGCGTGCGGCGCAGCGGGGAGCTGGCATATCTCGGTCGCGTCGGCACCGGCTTCGGCGCCACGCAGTCGCGCCGGCTGCTCGGGCTGCTTGCACCGCTGACGCGCAAGGGCACGCCCTTCAGCGGCAAGCAGCCGGCGCGGCTGTCTGATGTCACCTGGGCTGAGCCCAAGCTGGTGGCCCAGGTCGCCTTTGCGGGATGGACGGACGAAGGCCTGCTGCGGCACGCCAGCTTCGTCGCGCTGCGCGAGGACAAGCCGCCGGAGGAGGTTGCCCTGGCCAAGCCAGCCATCGCCGCTGCCCCCACGCCCGCACCCGAGCGGCGGGCGAAGCTGAGCAATCCCGATCGCGTCCTGTGGCCGGCGACGGAGCGGTCGCCCATCGTCACCAAGGCGATGCTCGCGGACTACTACATGCGCATGGCGCCGCTGCTATTGCCCCAGGTGGCCGCCCGGCCGCTGTCAATCCTGCGCACGCCGGACGGCATCGACGGCGAGTCGTTCTTCCAGCGGCACGCCACCAAGGGCATGTCGCCGCTGCTGCAGCCGGTCGTGATCCCCGGCCAGCCGAAGCCCTATGTGACCATCCACGACGAGGGCGGGCTGCTGGCGCTGGCTCAGATCTCCGCGACCGAGCTGCATCCCTGGGGCGCGCGTGCTGCCACGCCCGAGGTGCCGGATCGTCTGGTCTTCGACCTCGATCCCGGGCCTGGCGTGGACTTCGCCACCATCCGTGCCGCCGCGCAGCGTCTGCGCGCGGTGCTCGACGCATGCGGAATGACCAGCTTTCCCCGCCTTTCGGGGGGGAAGGGCGTGCATATCGTGGTGGCGCTCGGGACCTCGCAACGTGGCGGCGCAGCGGGCTGGCCCGAGGCCAAGGCCTTTGCGCTGCACGTCTGCAAGCTGCTGGAACGCGAGGACCCAGCGTCCTTCACCACCACGATGTCCAAGCGGGTTCGCGAAGGACGCATCTTCCTCGACTATCTGCGTAACGCGTCGAAGGCGACCGCAATCGCAAGCTGGTCCCCGCGCGCACGCGCCGGCGCGCCACTCGCCCGGCCGATCAGCTGGACCATGCTGGCGAAGGCGACGTCGCCCGACGCCTACCGGCTCACGGAGCAGCTGCAGGCCAGGGCACCGCGTGATCCCTGGGTTGAGATGGAAGCCGCGGCGATTCCGCTGAAGCACGCCATCGAGCGCCTGAGGCGGCGCGCCTAGACACGCGCATCTTCGTTGCGGCAGCGCGCTTCTTTCGGCGGCAGAGGAGGGGCCGGACATGCCTGACAACGACGGCGCGACCGCGGCCCGGGTGACGACCGATGCGCTGCGTCGTGCGCGTGCACTGGTGTGCGACGAGCCGCGCGCGCAGCGACGCGTCTGGCGTGTGCAGCGGTTTGGCTGGGCGGCAATGGCCGTGTTCGTCGCCGCCGCCTGCGCGGGCGTGTTCGGAGCCGGCGGTCCGCTGACCGATCGACAGGCACGCGGCGGTCCCAGTGCGCCCGATGTGGCGTACGAGGGCGTCGTGCGCCTGTCCCGCGCCACGACCTGGTCGATCCTGCTGCCGGCCGGGATCGGTACGCTGGCGCTGGAAGCCTCCGCTCTGGAGCACTTCGAACCACGGCTGGTCGTGCCCCGGCCGATCGAGGAGCGCCGGGAGGAGAGCAGCCTGCTGATGATGTTCCACGCCTCCGGCGGCGGCCGGCTGCGGGTGAACATCGTCCTGACCCCCACCGCGCCGGGCCTGCATGAGGTCCGGCTGACCGCAGGGTCCGGCGGCGCGATCATGCGCATCGTGACCTTGCCCTAGCGGAGATCCGACATGGACACCGTGCTTCGCGCGGCGGCTGTCTACCTGGTGCTGCTGCTGCTGTTCCGCATCGCAGGCCGGCGGTCGCTGTACCAGATCACTACCTTCGACCTGGTACTGCTGCTGGTCATCGGTGAGGCGACGCAACCGGCGCTGCTAGGCGATGACATGTCAGTCACGACCGCTGTCATTGCCGTAACCACGCTGCTCACGCTCGACGTCGCCTTCTCCCTGCTGAAGCGCGACGTGCCGCTGGCGAACCGGGTGCTGGACGGGCGCCCCACGCTGCTCGTGCTGCACGGCCAGCCATTGCAGCGAGAGATGCGGTTGGCGCGCATCGAGCTCGACGACATCATGCAGGCGGCGCGCGAACGCCAAGGCATCGTGCAGCTCGAGGATATCGGGATGGCGGTGCTCGAGGTGGGCGGGGCGATCTCCGTCATTCCCCGCGAGGCGGTGGACAGAGCGACGGTGGGGTAGGTTCACGCCGGACGGTACGTCCAAGCCCAGGAGCGTCGTCCGCGGTGATGGCAGCGCCCCGGGGACCGGATGGCGTCACTGGTCGCGCACGTTGAGGCCTTCGGCCATGCTGAACCTTTCCCATTTCCGCCAGTTGATCCTGCCGTGACGCGATTCCGCGCACAACGGAAGTCTCCGCAGCGATGGCGGGCGGAGTCCCGTTGGACGGCGTCTGCGTTTATCCAGTTCACGACTATCCTGGCTGGGACAATGGGCGACACTGTCCCTGCGGTCCGATCGGCCTGCGCCATGGCCGCCGCTTCGCACGCGCAAGCCATGGCGAGGCGATTGCCCGGCTGGAGGCGGCCGGTGTTGGCGCGTCGCATCGATTCTGAAGGCGCGCCGGGGGCGGGCGTCAGGCGCCGATCGCTGCGAGCACCGCGGACCGCAAGGCCGACGACGAAAACGGCTTGCCCAGCGTGATGGGAAAGCGGTTCGTGCGTGGGCCAGCCGTGGAGATGAGCACCGCAGGTACATGATCCGCGTGTGGCGGGCCCGGCAGGCATTCTGCCAGGGTCGCCTCGGAGAACCCATCCGTGTCGGCGATCACGACCGCTGGCCGATGTCGTTCCATCAACAAAGGCAGGTCCCGGACGTTGCCAGCGGTCTCGACGCGCAGGATGCCAAGGCGCGTCACGATGGACCGTAGATCCATCGCCACAATCGCCTGCCGCGATACTACTATGGCGGTCTCGCGGCGTAGCCGGCGCAGCGTGGCCCGCCGTTGGACGAGGTAGCGTTCGTTCGAGATTCCCAGGACCCGTGGAGGATCCAAGCCGTGCGACGGCCCGATGCTGCCCAGCAGGACGAAGGCGCGTTCAAGCACCGACAAGCCGCGCAGCCGCCAGTTCAGGGCGCGCTGGGATTCACTCAGGCCCTCGCCGGTAAACCACTGCGGACCCGCGGAGGCGAGCTGTTCGTGAATCGCCGTCATCATTCCCTGAAGTCCGTCAGGCACGCAGTTCACGGAGATCATTTGCTCCAGATATGCTGCCAGCGCACGGTCTGCGGCAGGCGCCGAGCCGAGCGCCAGCAGCAGATATGCTCGTATGCGTTCTATATTCGCCGCAAGATCACCAACCACGGGACCTCCTGTCGGCGCGTGCATGTGGTTGAACGAGATGGCACAAGAACCATTCGCCGCTTCGCGAGTTTCATTCGCAAGCGACATAGTCCGGAGAAAGCAGGTGGCGACTGCCCGCATCCCGAACCCCACGACAACGGACCCGGCGGACGCCGAGCTAGATCGAGCGATTCGTGAAATCTACGGCGAAGCAATGCGAGAACCGCTGCCGCCAGAACTGCTGGTGCTTGTGCGAAAGCTCGCGGGCAAGGCGGGCTGACGCTTTTGCGCGCGTCACGCCGTGCGGGTCGGGAACACGAGCCGAACGCCCCGCCAAACACCCGTTACCTCCATTAGTCGTCCACCCACCTGGCGCACGAGGCCCGCAACGATCGTCTCGCCGAGGCCGGCATCCTGTGTCCGGATCCCGCCAGCGAGATCGGAGACATGCAGAAGTTCGCGCTGCTTCTCACCGTTGTGGAGCGTGATGGAGATGCAGCCAGAGGTCTCCTGAGAGGACACTGCCCTCAGCGACATTGTCGTCCACTCCGTTACCAGCAGAGCGATGGCGATCGCCTCGTCGGAGTTCAGCGGGGGCGGCGGAACCTTGACCTCGATCGAAACGCGACCGGCCAGACCATGCGCGGCAACAAGTCGATCGCAGATCGACCACAGCAGATGCCGCATGTCGGCAGGTCCGTCGGCATCGATGCATCGCAGCGACCGATGGACAGTCGCCACCGTGGCGACGCGCTCCTCTGCGTCCCGCAGGACATTGGCCGCAGAGCCGGGATCGGTCAGGCCATCGTCGATGCGGTCAGCCTCGATCCGCAGCAGCGACACGATCATCTGCAGGGTATTCGCGACCCTGTGGTTGACCTCATCGAGCAATAGGCCCCGTTGAGCGACGACTTCGGCCCACGCTTCATCCCGCGCCGCCATGGTGCACCCCAGGGCACGCACTTCCGGTGGCCAGGTGTCGATCTGCTGGGACCGCACGCTTCCTTCTGTGACGTGGCTCTCGAGCACACGCAATGGCCTGGTGAACCAGCGCCGCCCGCCGACGGCGATCATCACAGGGCCCCCTGCGACCATCACCGCCGCGGCCGCCATGAGCAGTAGCATGGCAGATGCCGGCACCTCAGGACGACGCGTAGTTGCCAGTAGGACCACGTCGTCGGTCACCGCCGCCCGCGCCGACAGCGTGCCCGCGCCTTCGGACGCCGAGGTGCCATCGGCGAAGCGGTGCAGAATAGTGCCGGAGCGATCGATCCAGCTGAGTTTCCAGTCTGATGGCGGAGCCAGGTCGACGAGCCGCGCCACGCTTGTGATGCCCAGAACCACGCCTGCTCGGTCGGCGTCGTCGTCAGGCAACGGATGGATCGAGACCATCAGGGGCGGCTCGCCGGTACCGGAGGGCGCCGGACCCATCCAGCGAGGACGCCGATCCGCCAACACCCGCGCGGTGAGCCGCGTCGCGACCTGCAGGGTGGCTACTGAGTCGGCGTCGGCGCAGGACACGTCACCGTCCCGCCCAACGACCACAAACACGACCAACAGTCGCGTTTCCGCGTGAGCGGCGCGAGATTCGGCGCGGCAGTCGGTTTCGAGGGACGGTGCGAGCCGGGCCACCGACGACGCGATGGCCTGATCGACTTCGGCAAGGGCGCGACGCTGCCGCGCAGCCATACCTTCGACCTGCTGCGAGAGCGACGACCTCGCCGCGTTGAGGTTGTCGTGTCGAATCATACTCACCGCAAGGCCTGCAACCGTGACCGCGAAGGCGGCGGCTGCCAACCACAGCAGAGCCAAGCGCACAGCGATGGGCATGCTTCCCCGCCCCGATGGTGGGTGAAGCAACAACGCTCATGTGTCGTGTCGGTTGCGGGCCACGTTCACACCTGAAGCAGCACGCGCAGCTGCGCCGAATCGCCGCAGCCGTCAGTCGTTCCCGGCTGTCGGAAATCCTCGTCAAGCAGCGCCTGGAGTTGGCGTCGCGCCCGGAACACTCGGCTCTTCACGGTACCGACGCGGCAGCCAACGATGCCAGCGACTTCCTCGTACGTCATGTCCGACCCGATGGCGAGGACGAGTGCCTCCATCAACACGGGATGGAGCGCAGAGAGTGCGGCGCGCACGTCGCGGCCGGCGGCAAGGCGTTCCTGCATCGCGGGCACCGCCAGAACATCCTCCGGAACGTCATCGATCGTAACCGACGAGGGGCGCTTCATGAAGGCGTTGTAGAAGCGGTTCCGCAGGATAGTGAAGGCCCAGGCGCGCAGGTTTGTCCCTGGCTCAAAGCGATCGCGAGCGTTCCACATGCGAAGCACGGCGTCCTGGACAAGGTCATCCGCATCGGCCTTGTTTTTCAGGAGCACCCTCGCATAGGCCCGCATCTGCGGTAGCAGCGCGATCATGTCCTGTTCGAACGGCATCAGCCCTCCATCCAGGAGACAACCGTCGAAATAGCTCATGGTTCCCGCCGTCGCGGGGTTACGTGAGTCGAGTTGCTCGCGCATCAATCGTAGGTGGCGCAAGGCGGCGCGCTGAATCCGGACATACGATAGCAACCGCTCCTACGCGGAACAGCGCGCCCGACGAGGGCGTGTGCCTGTCCGCCAGGAGAACCTGGATGTGATCACGGCTGATACCCCTGCGACCAGAGGCATAAAGGCGACCATCCGGAGGAGACGGTTCGTCGCAGTGCGTCCTGCGTCAAATGTTCCAAAAATGTCGCGCTGCATGACGTTGAGCAAATGGCGTGGAACCGCGATGCACATTGAACGTTGCCGTCACGAAGGGCGCGCATTGCCCGCTGTTGTCCTGGAGCGAGGTCATGAACACCCCGTACCCATTCCGTCGCGGAACACTCGCGCAGCACATCGCTATGAGTTCGCGCGTACCACGGGCTGCACCGCCCGACACGCAGCAGCCGGAGAAACCAGTTAATGTCCCGCGCGGCGAACGCGTGCCGCCGCTTGAAGGTTCGGCTGTAGTTCGGTCGCCCGTCAGTGCCGGCATGCGCTTGCTCAGCGGGACGCGATCGCCACGACAGTCAGAGAGCGATGAGCACACTCCGAGTCACGACAGCAGTGTCGTGCCTAAATGAGAAGATAGAGGTCATCGCGCGTTGGGGAGCATCGTCGTGAACCACGCCCCCCCTTCGTCGCGGTACACGACCCACCATGGTTCACCCGCATGCCGCGGCGGCATTGCAAAGCGCGCGAAGTGCCATCCGTGCGGCGTCTTCACCCGGATGGGTACGGTCAACGTTCGGAACATTGGATCCTCCTGCGACACCATCGTCGCTAACGCGCGAGCACCTCGCAGGTTAGCGTCGCTGGTCATCACGCCTTCGTTAGCGACTGAACTCGGCGAAGATCCAAGCAACCGGCTCAGGTTCGCCGACACACCGTCCGCGCAGAGCGCCATATGCCTGTATCGGGTATCGGGGTGCTGAACGGCGCGAAGTGAGTGGTCGCTCCTCTAGCACCGGCAAGGCCTGCGGCAGACCTAGGCCAAGCGCGCGCGCAGGCCGACGAGCGCGACGACCGTCCTATCTGTCATGACGGCATCGGCGACGCTGCGCGCTGATGCCAAGCGCGTGCGCAGCGGAACCTTCAGCGCCCCACCTTGTTGAGGAAGCACGCGCGGTAGCCCTGCCGCGACGTCACCACACAAAGGGAACGCAGTGCATGTACGCGACGAAAGCAGCAATTCTCCTGATGGCGGCCGCAATGATGGCCCAGCCTGGAGCGGCGTCCGCGCAAACCGCGGCGCCCGCGCCTGGCCAGACGGCGCAGCCGCCCGGGACGACCAACCCCGGCCAGCCGAGCCCGGCCGCACCGCAACGTCGGGGCGGGCTTCCCACCGGCGTTCAGATGGACGGCGCACCGGCTGAGGGCGCCAATAGTTTCACCGAGGGTCAGGCGCGTTCGCGCATCGAGGACGCCGGCTATACGCAGCTGAGCGGGCTGCGCCTCGACGAGAGCGGCGTCTGGCGAGGCCGCGCGTCGCATGGCGGCACGATGGACGACGTGGCGCTGGATTTCCGCGGGGTTGTCTACGCGGCGGCAGCAGCGCGCGCGCCCGCGGCGTCCTCCCAGCGAACAGCCACTCCGCAGCGTCCGGGTACAAGCCCGGCGTCGACGCGCTGAGCCGCAAGCAGACAGGAAGGACCTTCCAATGACGATACGCACCATTGCACGCATGTTCGACAGCCCGGCGGCCGCGTCCGCCGCGCTCCAGGACCTCGAGGCGGACGGCTTCACCGAGTCCGAGGTCAGCCTGGTGCGCGCCGGCGATGATTCGGCTGCAGCCGACAAGGATGGCAGTGCTGCGGCGACAGGCGCCACGATCGGCACGGTGGCAGGTGGCGGCGCCGGGCTCCTGGCGGGGCTCGGCGCGCTCGCCATCCCCGGCGTCGGGCCCATCGTGGCTGCTGGATGGCTCGTGGCGGCATTGACTGGCGCTGGGGCGCTCGCCGCGGCCGGCGGCCTGATCGGAGCGCTGATCGATTCGGGCGTGGAGCGGCCGGAGGCCGATGCGCTAGCCGAGGGCGTGCGCCGAGGCGGCACCGTCATCACGGTCCGCGCGGACGAACGGCGGGTGGTCGACGCCGAGCGCATCCTGGCGCGTCACGCCCCCATCGACACGGCGCTCCGCGCCGACGAATGGCGCGGCGATGGCTGGGTGGCGGGCGCCCAGTCGGACCCGCCGGGCAGGGTAGCGTCGCGCGCCGTCGACCGTACGGCCAGTACGAATATCTCGGGCGCGTACCCGGAACAGGGCGGATCCACGACGAGCGATCCGTTCGATCGCGGTCGTTGAGATTCCGCGCAAAGCAACGGCGGAGCGCGCGCGAGCGCGATCCGCCGTTGTAGCGAGGGACGAGGTATCCGACGCCCACCGCGGGGGTCGCGCTCGGCGCGGGCACTATGATCGAGCCAGCGTCACGGTCGGTTCGCTGTAGCAAGTGTTTGCGGGTGACCACGCTGCGGAATTGATGCGCACCGCGCGAACCCTGCCCCAACGTCCGATCCCGAGGCCACACGACGACCGTACCGTTTGAACCCAGTCTACGCATGTCGCTGTTGCATGTTGCGGCACCACGGAGATACGGCTGGGAAGACCAGCGCGGTTCCGAGGCATGCGTGAAGTCGGTGGCGTGCAGCGCGTATCCCCGGGCATCGTGGCGCTGGAAGGCCCGCCGTCTTCTCTACCCATGCGCTGTGGCGTGGATCTTTGTCATGAGGCCGCTGCGCTCGCGGCCGATTGCCCGTGCCGCAGCCCCCCTTTTTCCGCCTGCTGAGGCGCGCTGCGCCTTGACGGCGGAACTGCCGATCATCGCCACGTCGGCAGGACGCGTATCCGCCAGCGCGTGGAAGATGCGCATCCATAGCCCGCGCCCGCTCCAGCAGTTCCATCAGTTGTAGATCGTGGTCGGCGGGCCGTCGGTCGCCGGGCCGTCCTTCCAGCGGCAGCCCGAGCGAAGCACGTGCAAAATGCCGCTGATGACGCGCCGGTCGTCCACACGGCGCGCTCCGGGCCGGTTCCTCGGCAGCAACGACCGGGCGCTTGTCCCGCGCGGCACGAGCAGCAACCGCCGGCGCCGACGACTTTGGTGCGGGCGACCGGGATCGAACCGGTACTCTGTTGCCAGAAGCGGATTTTAAGTCCGCTGCGTCTGCCAATTCCGCCACGCCCGCTGCTGCCTTGAGGGGCGAACGCAAAGCTAGGGCCCGGTCCGACGATATTCAATTCGGCGTGTACCGGGGGCGCGGTGCCGCCGGTCGTCACCACCGGTGCCTGCACGCCCCATCCATTGCCGCGTGAACCGCTTCGTAGCCTCCGTGTGCAAGGGTGGCCATGGTCGGCTCCATCGCGCGGGGCGATTCACGCCCGCCAACCTCGCGAACGGACCAGGAGGCACACCATGCAGGCCGATGCGATTGCTCCCGCCGCACCTTCCGCCATCCCGCTCTCGTTGGCCGTGAACGGCCTTGCAGGCCTGCTCTCCGTGGGCGATGCGGTCGTCCATCCGGCGCATGGCGTGGGCCAGTTCGACGGTGTCGACGCGGATGAATTCGACGGCACGCGGCTCGAGTTCCTGCGGCTGTTCTTCGCCGAACGCCGCCTCACGCTGCGTGTTCCGCTGGGCAAGGCACAGCGCAATGGCCTGCGCCGCCCGATGGCGCCAGAGACCCTCGCCCGCGTTCTCGATGTGCTGGCCGGCACGCCGCGCAGCACGCGCGTCATCTGGGCGCGCCGCGCGGTCGAACTGGCTGCGAAGCTCAATTCCGGCGACCCAGTCGTGGTCGCCGAGGTGCTGCGCGACCTCGGCCGCAACGCTGGGCGCGCCGAGCAGCCGACCGGCGAACGCGTGTTGTTCGAACAGGCACTCGATCGCCTGGCGGGAGAGATCGCCGCACTCGAGGGCATTCCGCGCGCCGATGCCGCGTCGCGCATCCTGGCCCGATTGCAGCAGCGCCACGCCGCATCGTAAACGCATCCGGCGGGCCGGCGCAGGCCGCCGCGCCCGACTGGATGCAGGTGTCCCGATGCCCCTCGACCCCGGCGCGCAGAGCGTTCTCGACCTGATCCGTGCGGCGGGCCGTCCCCCGCTGCATCAGCTCACGCCCGCCGAGGCGCGCGCCGTCAATGTCGCAGCGCGCCCGGTCCTGCAGCCCGACCCGCCTGCAGTCGCGGCAGTTCAAAACCTGGCCTGTCCTGGCCCGGCGGGGCCTGTGCCGCTGCGCCACTATCGCAGCCGCGGCACGACGACGGGGTCCGTGCTGCCCTGCCTGCTGTATCTGCATGGCGGCGGATGGGTGATCGGCGACCTCGACAGCCACGACCAGATCTGCCGCAGCCTCGCGAACCACCTCGGTGCGGCGGTGATCGCGGTAGACTACCGCCTGGCGCCCGAGGCGCGCTTCCCCGCCGCGGTCGAGGATGCGGTGGCGGCCCTGCGCTTCGTCGTCGCGCAGGCGGCGCAGCTTGCGATCGACCCGACGCGAATTGCGGTGGGCGGCGACAGCGCGGGCGGCAACCTCGCGGCCGTGCTCGCGCTGATGGGCCGGGACGGTTCGGTGCCCGCGCCCGGCTTCCAGATGCTGCTCTACCCGGCCACCGACATGGCCGGGAACACGCCCTCGACGCAGCGCTTCACCGAGGGCTATCCGCTGACCGCGGCAGGCATGCGCTGGTTCATCGACCACTACGTGCCTGACCGCGCGCAGCGTATCGACTGGCGCGCCTCGCCGCTGCGCGCCGCCAGCCTGGCGGGTACGGCCGCCGCCTTCGTGATGACCTGTGGGCATGATCCGCTGCTCGACGAGGGTCTCGCCTATGCGCGGCGGCTGGATGAGGAAGGCGTGCATGTCGCGCACCTGCACGTCGCCGACCAGATGCACGCCTACCTGGGCATGGGCCGCATGATCCCGGCGGCCGACCTCACGCTGCGCCAGGCGGCCGCGGCGCTGCGGTTGCACTGGGGCCTGGACTGAGCCTCAGGCCGGCGGGGCGACCGAAAGCCCGTGTACGCCGTGCCTGGCAATCAGGCTCGCGACCAGGCCCGACGCCTTCGCCTCCTCCACGAAGCCGTGCAGGAAGGCCGCGGCGGCGGCATTGGCGCGCGGCGTGCCGATCGCCTGCTGCACCGACATGAAGCGTCCGTCCAGGATGCGTGCGCCGGGCAGGGCCGCCGCATCCGCCAAAAGGCGCGGCCGCAGCCCGGCCAGCGCTTCCAGACCCTGCGCCGTGAACAGGTCGAAGGCGCCGTCGATGCTCTCGGCGCGGATCAGCGTCGCCGCCTGGATGTTGCGGTCGAGCCAAAGGTCATAGGCCGCGCGCGCCGTGCTCGCGACGCGCACTCCCGCGCGGTCGACCTCCGTGAGCGTCGTGATCGGCGACCCGGCCGGCACCAGGTACGTCGCCTCGATCTCGGCATAGGCGGCGGTGAAGGCGATGGTCTCGGCGCGCTGCGGCTCGGCGCCGATCAGGCCGATGTCCCAGGCATCCGTGCCAGCCGCGTCGGCCAGCGTGCCGGGCCGCGGATAGGGCACGAAGCGCACCGGCACGCCGAGCCTCGCGGCAACTGCGCGCGCCATGTCGGGGGCCACGCCCTCCGGGCTGCGATGCTCGTCCCGCCCGGTCACCAGCAGGAAGTTGCCGAGGTTGATGCCGGCGCGGAGCACGCCGTGCGGTGCGAGCTGGGCGAGGATCTCGGGCGTCATGCGGGCTTCCGGTGCTGGGCGGCGCAGTAGACGCCGCGCGCCGTGGCGCGGCAAGCGGCCGGGTTCAGTCCATCGCGGCGCGGCCGCCCGGGCGCGCGTCGCGCCGCTGCGCGGCCATGCGCACCGGCGCGTTCACGGCGCCGAAGCCTGTGTAGCCGTCCCGGCGTTCCGCGATCTCCATGAAGATGCGGTCGCGGAACTGCCGGGTATAGGCATGCAGGAACACGCCGCCGGCGGCGTCGCGGTCGTACAACAGGTGGCGCCGCTGCAGCGCCATGAGCTCCGCATCATCGAGGCCCAGGCGCGCGGCGAGGTCTTCGTAGTAATTCTCCGGGATGTCGAGCATCGGTGCGCCGCGTGCCGCCGCGGCCTCGGCCGCAGCCGCCGCATCGGCCACGGCGAAGGCGATGTGGTGCACGCCCGCGCCCGCCAGCGCGGAGACGAAGCGCCCGGTGCCGGTATGCGTGCTCTCCGAGACATTGAGAGGCAGCCGGACGCTGCCATTCTGCGCCACGAAGGCGCGCGAGCGCACCAGGCCGAAGGGATCGGGCAATTCCCACAGGGTTTCCGCCTGCAGCCCCAATAGTGTCCGGTAGAACAGCACGAAGCTGTCCATCATGCCCGGGGCCACCGCCTCCGCCGCGTGGTCCACGCCGAGCAGTGGCGCGGGTCCATCCGCGACCGGCGTGAGCTGGAAGTCGTCCTCCCAGATCGGCCGCTCACCCCTGGCAGGGTCCGCCACGAGGTACAGCAGGGTGCCGTCGGGCTGGCGGATGGCCGGGATGTGGCGTTCGCCCTCACCGGTCCGCTCGCGCCAGACCGGGTAATGCAGCGCCTCCGCGCGCGCGACGACGCGCTGTGGGTCGTCCACGCGCAAGGCCAGGGCGCAGACGGTCGGGCCGAGCTGTTCGAAGCGCTCGGCCGCCGCGCTGTCGGGTTCGGCGTTGAGCACCAGGTTGGCGCCGCCATTGCGCCACAGCTCGACATCCTTGGAACGGTGGAGCCCCACCCGCGCGAAGCCGAGGCTACCGAGGAAGCCGCCGAGCTGTTCGCGTGCCGCGGCATCCACCGCGAATTCGACGAATTCGACGCCGCCGAGCTCCGGCAGCGACGGCATGGCCACCTGGCCCACCTGTTCCTCGAGCCAGAGCAGGCTGCGCAGCCCATCGCGCGCGATCCGCCGTGACGGCGCGGCGCGGAATTCGTCGTTGAACACTTCGAGGGATAGCGTCCCGCGCCATCCGGTGCCGAGCAGGTCCCGCAGGAAGCGCGCGACATCAAGTTCGCCCTGGCCGGGGAATAGACGATGATGGCGGCTCCAGCTCAGCGGATCCATCGCGAGGCGTGGTGCGTCGGCCAGTTGCAGGAAGAACACCTTCTCCGGCGGCACCGTCGCCGCCAGGCCGGCGAGGTCGTCGCCCAGCGCCAGCGTATGAAAGCTGTCGAGGCACAGGCCGAGCGCGGGATGGTCGGCCGCGCGCACGATCTCCCAGGCCTGGCGCCAGCGATTCACGTGACGGCCCCAGGCCAGCGCCTCGTAGCAGACACGCAGGCCGCGGCGTGCCGCGCGCTCGGCCATCGCATGCAGATCCGCGGCGGCACGCGCCGGGTCGTCGATCGCGCCAGGCTGCGTATTGGAACACACCAGCACCAGGTCGGTACCGAGCGCCTGCATCGTGTCGAACTTGCGCTCCGCACGGTCCAGGTTGCGGCCGCGCTGTGGCTCGGGCATCGCCTCGAAGTCGCGGAAGGGCTGGAAGATCGAGATGCCGAGGTCGAGATCCTCGCAGGCCTGCCGCACCTCGGCCGGTGTGCCGTCGAAGGTGAGCAGGTCATTCTCGAAGATCTCGACCGACTGGAAGCCGGCTGCCGCCGCCGCCTCGAGCTTGTCGTGCAGGGCACCCGACAGGCAGACGGTGGCGATGGATTTCGGCAGGCGCGCCGGCTCGGTCATGGGGGGCCTCCGTCAGGCGTCGAAGAACACCGTCTCGCCTTCGCCCTGGAGGCGGATGTCGAAGGTGTAGACCGGGTGGCCCTCGTGCAGCGCATGCGCTGCGATGAGCGTGCTGCGGCGGGCCGGTTGTTCAACCAGCCGCAGCACTGGGTCCTCGGCATTGGCGGCGGCCTCGTCGGCAAAATACAGGCGCGTCAGCAGGCCGAGGTTGATGCCGCGCGCGACGAGCCACAGCGTGATGTGCGGCGCCATGCGCGAATGGCCGCTGCGCCCGGCGGTGCGGCCCGGCTTGATCGTTTCGAAGGACCACAGCCCCGTCTCGAAATCCGTACCGGTGCGGCCCCAGCCGCGGAAGGTCTCGTCGCGCGGACCCGTCTGGCGGTCGGCGGGGTGGTTGAAGCGGCCATGCGCATCGGCCTGCCAGATTTCGACCAGGGCATCGCGCACGAGCGCGCCGGTGCCGTCGAAGATGCGGCCCTCGATGCGGATGCGCGTGCCCTGCGTGTCGGGGCCGACCAGCGCCTCGCCGAGGGTGTTGTCGAAGATGTCGAAGCCGGCCTGTCGCGGGATCAGGCCGATATGCACGTAGGGACCGGCGGTCTGGGACGGCGTCTCTGGCAGGTAGCCCAGCGTGTCGTGCGGTATCATGGCGTCAGTTCCCCTGCAGGCGGTTCTCGAACAGCGTGGAGCGCGATCCGCGCAGCACGATGTCCCAGCGATAGGCGAGGGTATGCAGAGGCACCGATGCATGGAGGTCGAGCAGCGCGACCAGCCGCTCGCGCGCCGCGGGGTCGGGCACGGTCTGCAGGATGCTGTCGTGGCGCAGCAGCGGGTCGCCTTCGAAGTACATCTGCGTGATGAGGCGCTGGGCAAAGCCCGACCCGAAGACCGAGAAATGGATATGCGCCGGACGCCAGTCGTTGATTCGGTTCCGATAGGGGTAGGGGCCTGGCTTCACCGTACGGAAGGCGTAGCGCCCCTCGGCATCGGTCAGGCAGCGTCCGCAGCCGCCGAAATTCGGGTCGATCGGCGCGTCGAAGTTGTCGTTGCGGTGGCGGTAGCGGCCGGCGGCATTGGCTTGCCAGAACTCCACCAGCACGCCGGGCAGCGGGCGCGCGCCGCCGTCCAGGACGCGGCCATGGACGATGATGCGCTCGCCCACCGGCGCGCCACCGTCGCGTGCGTAGTTGCGCACCAGGTCGGCATCAAGCGGGCCGAGCTCGTGCTGGCCGAAGACGGGTCCCGTGACCTCCGACAATGAGTTCTGCAGCGACAGCAGTGGGCGGTGCGGCGCGCGGAAGACGCTGGTCTTGTAGATCGGCGTCAGGGCCGGCGGGTGTGCGGCTGGGTCGCGCGCGACGAATTCGCTCTCGGCGGTCAAGGTCGTTCTCCCTTCCTCAGGCCATGGCGGCGGGGCTGGGCTCGCTGCGCGCAGCCAGGCCCTCAGGCTTGATACGCGCGGCATTGGACGGCGCCGGCGTGCCGCGGTCCAGGCGTATCTTGTCGTGCCGGCGTGGCTGGTGCCGCGATGCGGCAGCGGGTCGCCCCGCCGCCGCGGCGCTTCATTCGGTGGTGATGCCGCGGGCGCGGATCAGCTCGCCCCACTTGCTGCTCTCGGCCCGGAAATAGGCCGGCCACTGTTCGGGCGTGCCCGGGGTGGGAAAGATGGAGTTCTGGCGCAGGCGCTCCAGTACCTCGGGGTTGCGCATCACCGCGTCCTTCGCGGTGGCGAGCCGCGCGACGATGGCATCGGGCGTGCCGGACGGCGCGAGCAGCGCGAAGTTGCTCGTCGCCTCGAAGCCGGGGAAGCCGCTCTCGGCGATGGTCGGCACGGTCGGCGCGAGCGGGTTGCGCGCAGGGGTGCTCACGCCGATCGCTAAGATCTGGCCGGCCTGCATCAGCGGCAGCGCAGTCACGCCGTCCACCATGGCGACCTGGACCTCGTTGGTGATCAATGCCTGCACGGCGGGCGCGCCGCCGCGATAGGTGACGTTCTCGATGCTGATGTCGGCGCTGCGCAGGAACAGCTCGGTCGCGAGATGCGCTGACGATCCTGCGCCGGAGGAGGCGTAGGACATGCGCCCCGGCGCCTCCTTCGCCTTCGCGATCAGTTCCGCGATGTTCGAGACGCCGATGCGCGGGTTGACGCACAGGAAGATCGGCGAGACGGCGACGCGCCCGATGCCGACAAAGGCGGTGTCGTCGTCGTAGCCGCGGTTGGGGAACAGATGGCGTGACATCGCGTAGGTAGAGTTCACGCCGAGCAGCAGCGTGTAGCCATCGGGACGCGCGCGCGCGACCGAGCCGTGGCCGACCGTGCCGGAGGCGCCCGGCCGGTTGTCCACCACGACATTCCCGCCGAGTTCGCGCGACATCCCCTGCGCCACGACGCGGGCCACGAAGTCTGTCGACCCGCCTGGTGCCCAGGCGACGACGATGGTGACCGGGCGCGTGCCCGGATAGGCAGCCACTTGCGCGGAAGCCCGGTGCGGACGCAGCGCGCCGCCGGCGACAAGCGTGAGGGCCGCGAGGCCCAGGCGACGACGATCGAGCGACATGCGCTTTCTCCGTGGACGATTTCCCTGCGCGGACCGGACGGCGATGCCGTGTACGGTTCCGCGTTGACCTGTATGTACTGGTTAGTACAAAATGACGTCAAGCGGAATTCGGCGCCACCATCGCAGCGCCGTCCGCACCGGCCAGGAGGACAGTCCACATGACCCTTTGCGATCGTCTGCCCCCCGTGCTGGCCGGGCTGATCGGCTCGGGCATCGCCGGGTCGCGCACGCCGGCCATGCACGAACGCGAAGGTGCCGAAGCCGGGCTGCGCCTGGTCTATCGCCGCATCGACCTCGATGCGCTCGGCCTTGGCCCGGCGGCGCTGCCGGACCTGCTGCGGGCCGCAGAATGGATGGGCTACGCTGGCCTCAACATCACCTACCCCTGCAAGCAGGCCGTGGTGCCGCTGCTCGACGCGCTGTCGCCCGAGGCCGAGGCGCTGGGCGCGGTGAACACGATCGTGTTCCAGGATGGCCGGCGGATCGGCCACAACACCGACATGTCGGGCTTTGCGGAGGCGTTTCGCCGCAGCCTGGCCGGTGCGCCGCGCGGGCGCGTGGTGCAGCTCGGCGCGGGCGGGGCTGGGGCCGCGGTCGCGCATGCGCTGCTGACCGAAGGGGTGGGCTGCCTTGTCGTGGCAGACACCGACACGACCCGCGCGGAGGCGCTTGCCGAGGCTATGCGCGCGCGCTTCGGCGCCGGGCGCGCCATGGCCTGCACCGACCTGGCCGCCGCTGTGGCCGTCGCCGACGGCGTCGTCAACTGCACGCCGATGGGCATGGCGAAGCTGCCCGGGTCGCCGCTGCCGCCGGCCCTCCTGCACGCGGCGCTCTGGGTCGCGGACATCGTGTACTTCCCGATCGAGACCGAATTGTTGCGTGCCGCCCGCGCCGCGGGGTGCCGCACGCTCGATGGCGGCGGCATGGCGGTTTTCCAGGCGGTCGGCGCCTTCCGGCTGTTCACGGGCGTTGAGCCCGATGCTGCGCGCATGCTGCGCCACTTCGCGGAGCTCTCGGCGGCGCCCCAGCTCCTGGCCTGAACGACGCCGTCCAGGGCGCGTGCTCAGTCGCCCGGACGGACGTAGCGCAGCACCGCCTCGGCGATCATGTTGCGGTGTGCCGCGATGCTTTCGGGCTGTTGCAGGTCGCGGCCGAATATGGCGCGCAGCGTGTGGCGGTTCGACACGCGGTAGAAGCAGAACGACGAGATCAGGATGTGCAGGTCGAGCGGATCGAGCGCCGGCCGGAAGACGCGCGCGCGCTCGCCGCGCGCGATCAGGGCGCGCAGCGTGCTGATCACCGCCGCGTTGCGTTCGCGAATGACCGGCGAGGCCGCGACGTTCCGTGCATCATGGATGTTCTCGACACTCACCAGGCGCACGAATTCCGGGTGGTTGCCATGATGGTCGAAGGTGATCTCGACCAGGCGCCGCAAAGCTTCCAGCGGCGGCAGCGCATCGAGGTCGAGCGCCGATTCCGCATCGCGCATGGCGCCATACGCGCGTTCCAGCACCGCCGCATAGAGCTGCTGCTTGCCGCCGAAATAGTAGTAGATCATGCGTTTGGTCGTGCGGGTGCGCGCCGCGATGTCGTCCACGCGCCCGCCGGCGAAGCCCTTTTCGCTGAATTCCGCAGTCGCGGCGTCGAGAATATCGAGCCGCGTGCGCTCGGGTGCGCGGGTGCGGGCGGTGCGCGCCGGCGCCGCTGGGTCACGCGGGGATGCGGGAGGCATACGACATTGAACCGCCTGGTCCGTTCGCACGCAAGCGAAGGACGGTAGGGGTGTCAGCGCCGCGCCAGCGGCATCACCTCGGCGGCGAAGCGGCGCATCTCCGCTTCGAAGGGCTGGAACTGCAGCATGAAGGTCTCGATGCCAGCGTCGTGGAAGGCACGGATCCGATCCGCCACCTGCCGATAGGTCCCGACGAGCCCCGCCGCCGTGCCGCCATTGGTGCCCACCCGCGGCGACTTCGCCATGGTCTGGTGCATCACCACGGCGGGATCGATGTGGATGGCCTGGCGCGCGAGGACCGGCTTGTCGAGTTCGGCAAGCCGCGCGAGGCGTTCGTAGGCCGCGACTGCCTCCTGTTCGGTGGGGCGCGCGATCACGAACGCCGACAGGCCGTAGCGCAGCGGTGGGCCGGTGCGCGGGCGGCGGGCGACGTCGGCGATCAGCGCCGCGACATCGTCGACCGGTTGGCCGTTGATGAACCAGACATCGGCCTGCGCCGCCGCCAGTGCCCGCGCGGGTTCTGATTCGCCGCCGACGTAGATGCGCGGTCGCGCCCGCGTGGCCGCACGCGGCAGAATGACGGCGTCCTGCACGGCGAAGTGGGCCCCGGCGTGGTTCACGCGTTCCCCGCGCAGCAGCGGTTCCACGACGCTCAGCCATTCCTCGCCCAGCGCGTAGCGCGCGTCGTGTTCGGGAAAGGGCAGGCCGGCCTTGTCCATCTCCGCCCGGTTCCAGGCGTTGACCAGGTTGATGGCGAAGCGGCCGCTGCTGATCTCCTCGATCTGCAGGGCCATCTTGGCCAGCACTACGGGGTTGTAGAGCAGGGGCTTGATGGCGGTGATGATCTCGATGCGGTGCGTGAGCGCGGCGAGTGCGGCCGAGGCGCTCCAGGCCTCGAGCTGCCCGCGTTCGGGATCGTAGGGGTTGAAGGTGTGCTGCGCGACAAGCGTGCAGTCGAAGCCCAGCGCCTCGGCCTCCAGCACCAGGGCGCGGTTGCGCGTCCAGGAGGCGTCGAAGGGTTCGTCCGGGTCCTGGCGCGCGGCGCGGCTGCCATGGACCAGGGCCCAGATGCCGAAGCGGGGCGGTGCATCCATCAGCGGGGTCTCTGGCACATCCGGCGATCGAAGCGCTCGTGTGTCGCCCTGGCAAGGGTCTCGCGACGATCGCGCATGTTTCGTGCGCCGCGCTGCGCGTCGATCGCCGCGGCATCTTGATCGGACGCGGCACGCGCCTGCACAGTCCGCCCCGACAAATGCAAGGACCGCGCAGGTATGGCTCCATCGGTGATCGTGCTCGGCGCAGGGATGGTCGGCGTCTCGGTGGCGCTGCATCTCCGGCGCCGCGGTTGCGATGTCGTCCTGGTGGACCGGCGCGCGCCGGGCGAGGGTGCGTCCTTCGGCAATGGCGGGTTGATCCAGCGCGAGGCGGTCCATCCGCACCCGTTTCCCCGCGCGATGTCGGAGATCCTGCGCATCGCGCGGAACCGGTCGATCGATGCATCTTACCATCCGCTTGCTTTGCCGGGCTTCGTCTCGCCGCTGCTGCGCTACTGGTGGCATTCGGAACCGGCGCGCTACCTCCATGCGGCGCAGGCCTATGCACGGCTGATCGTCACTTGCATCGACGAGCACCTGGCCCTGGCGCGCGACACGGATGCGATGCCGCTGCTGCGCCCGATCGGCTGGATGCGCCTGTATGGCGACCGGTCACGGCTCGATGCCGCCGTCGCGCAGGCGGAGATTGCGCATCGGGACCACGGCGTGAACTTCGTGGCGCTGGATGGCGCGGGCGTCGCGGCGGCCGAGCCGCACCTCCTGGTTCAGCGCGCTGGTGCCATCCACTGGACCGATCCGCTGTCGGTCAGCGACCCGCACGCGCTGACGCTTTCCTATTCGCGGCAGTTTACGGGGCTGGGCGGTCGCATCGCGCTCGGCGACGCCGGCAGCCTGCAGCGATTCGGATCGGGCTGGAGGCTGCGCACGACGAATGGGCCGGAGGACGCGGCACAGGTCGTGATCGCGCTTGGCGCGGCCGCGGGGGAGACGACCCGGCGCTTCGGCTACGCCCCGCCGCTGTTCGGCAAGCGCGGCTACCACATGCACTACGGCCTGCGTGGCAACGCAGTATTGAACCGCCCCGTGCTCGATACCGACAGCGGATTCCTGCTGGCACCGATGCGTGCCGGCATCCGGCTGACCACCGGCGCTGAATTCGCCCGCATCGATGCCCGGCCTACGCCCGTGCAACTCGACCGCGCCGAGCCTGTCGCGCGGACGCTACTGCCCCTGCAGGACCGCGTCGACGCCACGCCCTGGATGGGTGTGCGCCCCTGCACGCCGGACATGCTACCCGTGATCGGCCCGCTGCCGGGCCAAGCCGGCGCCTGGTGCGCCTTCGGCCACGCCCACCAGGGTTTCACGCTGGGTCCGACGACCGGCCGGCTGCTGGCCGAGATGATGACGGGCGACCAGCCCTTCACCGATCCCACGCCGTACCGCGCCGATCGCTTCTAGGTCAGCGCCGGCGTGCGGTGAGCCCACGGCATCGCGCGCTCGAGCAACGCGCCGACGCGCAGGACATCTGCCTCTGCGCCCCAGCGCCCGACCACCTGCACCGCCGTCGGCAGCCCATCCGCGCCAAAGCCGGAGGGCAGCGATATCGCGGGATGCCCGGTGAGGTTGAAAGGATATTGTGGCGAGGTCCAACCTTGCCGCGTGATGCCACAGGCCACGCCATCGACCATCACGTCGTCATTCGCGGCATCGAAGGCAGCGGGCAGCGCTGTGCGCGTCATGGTCGGCATCACCAGCATGTCGTACCGGTCGAACAGGGCCTGCACCGCGCGGAACAGCCGCGTACGCGCGAATTGCGCGTTGCGGAAGTCGGCCAGGGCGAACTGCGCGCCGCGCTCCATGAACGCGACGGTGACCGGGTCCATCCTGTCGCGCCATTCCGGCAGGTACGGCGCGCAGAAGACGGCGAAGTTCGCCTGGTAGAGCACGCGGCCTTCGTATTCGATCCAGTCGATCGGATCCTGCACCTCCTCGACCACCGCACCCATGACCGCCCAGGCATCGAGCGTAGCGCGGGTATTCGCCGCGACATCCGCCGCGACGCGCGGATTTGCGCAACGCGGCACATAGCCGATGCGCAACGCCGACAGATCCTCGCCCATCAGCATGGGTGACATCGGCCGCGCCGCGCCCGCTGCACCGAGGCTCCAGGGGTCCAGCGCGCTCGGGCCGGCCAGGACGGCGTGCATCGTCGCCGCATCCGTGACACTGCGCGCGAGAGGCCCGGCATAGGTGTTGTTGCCGAAGGCATCGCGCGCCGTATCGGCGGGCACCAGGCCCAGCGTCGGCTTCAGCCCGACCACGCCGCAACAAGCCGCCGGCCCGCGGATCGACCCCGCGCCATCGGTGCCGAGGCCGAGCGGGCCGAGCCCCGCTGCCACCGCCGCGGCCGCCCCACCCGAGGAACCGCCCGAGGTGCGATCGAGATTCCAGGGATTGCGCGTCACGCCGAAGGACGGCCCATCGGTCAGGCCCTTCACGCCGAATTCGGGCGTGGTCGTCTTGCCGATGATGATGGCGCCGGCCCCGCGCAACCGCGTCACCAGCACGTCGTCCCGGGCGGCAGGCTTTGCCTGGGCATGGATCGCCGAACCATGCGTGGTGCGCAGCCCCGCGACATCGAGCAGGTCCTTCACGTGCACCGGCACGCCATGCAGCGGGCCGAGCGGTGCGCCGGCCATCACCGCCTGCTCGGCCGCGGCCGCAGCCGCGCGCGCGCGGTCTTCGTCCAGGGCAACGAAGCAGTTGAGGCGTGGCTGCGTGCGTTCGATCGCCGCCAGCACCGCCGCAAGGTATTCGACAGGCGATAGGCGCCGGCTGCGGATCAGCGCCGCGGCGCGCGTAGCCGACATGAACAGCAACTCGTCGTCGGACATCGGTCTCTCCGGTGCGGTTCCCGGCAACGCGGCGCGGGACTAGGCTCGCGGTATTCATCCAGCGAGAGCCGACATGCCGCAAGACTGCGCCAACAGCATCGATGCCGCGCTGCGCGGCCGTGCGCGTCGCGTCATTCCAGGCGGTCTCTGGGGGCATCTCAATGCCGCCAACCTGCCCGAGGGCTACCCGCAGTTCTTCGCTTCCGCCGAGGGATGCCGGCTGCGCGACGCCGATGGCCGTGAATTCGTCGACCTGATGTGCGCCTGGGGTCCGATGGTGCTGGGCTACCGCCATCCGGCGGTGGAGGACGCCGCGCGCCGCCAGGCCGAGCGCGGCGACGCGATGAACGGGCCGGCCCCGATCCTGGTCGACCTGGCGGAGACGCTGGTCGACATGATCCCGCATGCCGACTGGTGCCTGCTTGAGAAGAACGGCACGGATGCGACCACCGCCTGCGTCACCATCGCCCGCGCCGGTACCGGGCGGCGCAAGGTCCTGGTCGCGCGCGGATCCTATCATGGCGCGGCACCTTGGTGCACACCCTCGCTCGCCGGCGTCACCGCCGAGGATCGCGCGCATATCCTGCACTTCGACTACAACGACGCAGCGTCACTGCAGGCAGCGGCGGAGGATGCGAAGGGCGACCTCGCCGCGGTGATCGTCACCGCCTTCCGGCACGACATGGGGCGCGACCTCGAGCTGCCCGACCCGGCCTTCGCACAGGCGGTGCGCGCGGTCTGCGACGCCGCGGGCGCGGCGCTGATCCTGGACGACGTACGCGCCAGATTCCGGCTGCACCTGGGCGGGTCCTGGGAGACGATCGGCGTGCGCCCGGACCTCGCGGCCTACAGCAAGGCGATCGCGAACGGACATGCGCTCGCTGCCGTGACCGGCAACGAGGACTTCCGCGATGCGGCAACACGCATCTACACTACCGGTTCGTTCTGGTGCGCGGCGGTGCCGATGGCCGCCGCGGTCGCGACGCTTGCGGAACTGCAGCGCATCGACGGGCCTGGCCACATGCGCGCGATGGGCGAGAGGCTTCGCGCGGGGCTGGATGCGCTCGCGGCGCGTCACGGCATCGGCATCCGCCAGAGCGGTCCGCCGCAGATGCCGCTGCTGCTGTTCGACGACGATACCGAATGGCGCCGCGGGTCGGTGTTCTGCGCGGCCGCGCTGCGTGCCGGCGCGTATTTCCACCCGAAGCACAACATGTTCCTCTCCTGCGCGCATACGGCCGCCGATATCGACCTTGCCCTGCAGGCGGCGGAGGAAGGCTTCGCCGCCGTCGCCTGCATGGGCTGAGGCGTCAGCGCGGCGTGAGTGCCTGCCGCGCACTGGCCGAGGCGGCGATCGCCTCCCAGCCGTAGCGCATCGGTGTGAGGCGCGCCTCGGCCCAGGCCGCGTGCTGGTCGGTGTAGTGCGCGCTGCCCGGATGGCCCGAGGCGCCGTGGAATACCGTCCAGCGCGACTTCTCCCAGTCGCCGACGTCGAAGACGTACCGGGCGAGCGCGCCATAGGTTGCGCGCGGCCCGCCGGAGGGCAGCAGGCCGTTGGCGAAGACCGTGTCGCCATCCCCGCCGATCGCGCGCGCCGGCGCATTTAGCAGCGTCGCCGCGTCCGGAAACAAGGCCGAGAGCGGATGCGCAAGATGTGGCCGATGCGCCTCGCCCCAGGGCTGCGCCGCGATGGGGTCGGCCGCGGCAGCGGCCAGCGCGGCCTGCAGCGCCTGCGTCCAGGTCCATCCGCCGAGCAGTGTCGCATCGTCGGCGCGCAGCAGCGCGGGCAGCGTCCACCACAGCTGGTTGAGCGGAACGACGCCGGGCGGCACGGTCAGCAGCGCGCTGCCGGTCAGCGTGCCGAGGCCGCTGCGCTCGGCAAGGATGCGCGTCAAGGCAAGCCGCACGGCGATGTAGTCGCTGGCGGCTGTGCTGCCCTGCGCCATGCGACCATCCCAGGCGAGCAGCCTGTCGCGCAGCGCGGCGACAGCGGGATCGGCCGATGCGGGCAGGGCCCCGACTTTGCCGCGCAGCAGGACGGCGTTGGCCGAGAGCGTGTCCGCATGAATCGCCTCCGGCATCGTCGCAGGCTCTGCGAGCAACGCTGCAATCCGCCGCGCCCGGGTCGGCGGGTGGCAATCGGTGCAGAGGTAGTCGGGCCCGCTATCGGCGACGACGCGGTTGTTGGCGGTGACGATGACGCCGCCGGCGGGGTCGATCTGGCGCGGCATGGCCTCGAACGGAATCCAGCCCTGCCAATCATGCGCGCCGGTCCAGCCCGGCACGGGCAGCCAGCCATTCGCGCGCGGCCGGCGCGGCACCATCGCGCGCACGAGGTGGCCAATCCGCCCGGCGGTATCCGCCGCCACCAGGTTGTGGTCGATCAGGCCCCAGCCGCGCGTCGCCTCGAACAGGTCCGGCACGGTCCCTGCGCGCAGCATGCGCGGCAGGCAATCGAAGGACAGGTCAGCCTCGGCGAACTGCACGGAGCGCAGTGCGATGGCGTGGCCCGACAGCGGATCGCCGGCGATCACCGGGCCGTGCGATGTCTCGATCACCTCGATCTCCTGCGTGGCGCCGCCGCGAACCGCGATGCTTTCGCGCCGGCGCCGGACCGGCAGCCATGCGTCCCGATGCAGGTAATGCGCGGCACCGGCGTCGAAGCGCTCGACGAACAGGTCGTGGATGTCGACGAAGGCGTGCGTCACGCACCACGCCACCCGCCCGTTATGCGCGAAGTGCGGGAATCCCGGCACGCCCGGCACGGTGAGGCCGACCACGTCGAAGGCATCGCAGGCCAAGTGGCCCTGCGCATACATGTTCGGGATCTCGAACAACCGGTGCGGATCCCCCGCGAGCAGCGGGCGACCGGTCGGGCTGCGCGCCGGCGCCATCACCCAGTTGTTGCTGCCGCCGCCCGTCGCGTCCGGCGCCGCACTGTCGAGCAATGCCGCGACAGCGGGCGCCAGGTCGGCCAGCGTCGCGGTCCAGCGTGCGGCCTCGACACCCGGCGGGATGCACAGCAGGTCGATCCCGCCATCCTCGTAGCGCAGCTTCGCAGCCTGCTCCGCACCGACCAGCGGCAGGGCCGCGGCGCGCCACAGCTTGAACCAGACCGAGCCCATCAACAGGCCGAGCCGGCGCATGACCGCGATCGGATGCCAGGCCTCCCAGCGCTGCGGCGTGGCACCGAGCATCGCGTATTCGACCGGCAGTGGCGCGCCCGATGCGACGAAGGCGTTCACCCCCGCGACATAGGCCTCGAGCATGCCGCGCGCCTCGGCGCCAAGGGCCGCGACGTCGCGCCGGCAGGCAGCCTCCATGCCGAGCCGGCGGCACAGCATGTCCATCCCCGCGGCGGGCGCGCCGAGCCATTCGGCACTGCGCCCGAGCGCACGACGCAGGTTGAGCTCCATCTGGAACAGCCGGTCCTGCGCATGCACGAAGCCCTGCGCCAGGAAGGCATCCTGCGCGCTACGCGCACGAATATGCGGGATGCCCTCGGGGTCGCGGAAGACCTCGACCGCGTCGATCAGGCCGGGGATGCGCAGCGTACCGTCCAGCGGCGGCAAAGCCGCGCGCAATGCGTCGGGCGTCATCCGGCGAGTTCGACCTCCCAGAACATCGGGTAGGACGAACGGATGAGGTTGGTGAGCGAGGTGCGGTAACCCGCCGGGATGGTGAACTGCCCCCACATCACCGCCGGTGTCAGGTCATAGGCGATGGTCTGGATTTCGGCCGCGACGCGCGCGCGCGCCGCCTCGTCCTCGGCGCGCGCGAAGGACTGCAGCAGCGCGGGGATGCGGTCGTCGCAGGACCAGCCGGGGAAGTCCGCGCAGGTGGAGGCGACGTAGAAATGCGTGAGCGGGGAGAACATGTCCGTGCCGTTCGAATAGACCGAGAACATCGACCATCCGTCGCGCCGCACGCGCCGCGCCAGGACGGTGCCCCAGTCCATCACCTGCTGGTCAACGTTGAAGCCGGCCAGCTTCATGTTCTGCACCAGCACCATCGACGCGGTCTGGCTGATCGACCCGGCGACCTCCATGGCGATCACGGGTTCGCCACGATAGCCGGCTGCACGGAGCTCGGCGCGCGCGCCTTCGATATCCACCCGCGCGCCGGCAGCACCGGCCGTCGAGGAATAGGGCGCGTCGCACATCCAGAAGGACGGGCATTGCGGCGCGCGGAAGCGCTCGGGCACGCCGATCGCGGTCAGCACCGCCGTCTGGTCCGCGAGCTTCCACAGTACGCGGCGGATCGCCGGGTTGTCGAAGGGCGCGACCGCATGGTTCAGCCGGAAATTGCCCTGGAACTGATGCAGTCCACCCAGGCCCAGCAACTGCACGCCGCGCGCGCGTTCGAGCCGCGGCAGCAGGTCGAAGGGGAGGTACTGCATATAGTGGATCTCGCCCTGCATCAGGGCATTGGCGCCGGTCAGCTGGTCGGGCATGACGCGGAGGTTCAGTTGGTCGATCTTCACGCGCTTGCCGCCGGCCAGGAAGTCTGGCGGTTCGGCGCGCGGCACGTAGTCGGCGAAGCGTTCCAGCACCATGAGATTGCCCGGTCGCCAGAGATCCGCGCGAAAGCGGAAGGGGCCGGAGCCGACGATCTCGGTTATGCGTTGCGTGTTCGGCACGCGCGCCAGGCGTTCGGGCATCATCACCGGCAGCGGCGCGTTCGGCTTGCCGAGCACCTGCAGCAGCAGCGGGAAGGGTTCCTTCAGCACCAGCACGAAGGTCCGTGGGTCGGTCGCCTCGAGCGACGCGGTCGCAGCCTGCAGCATCCGCCCGAGCGGATCGCGCGGCGCCCAGCGGTTCAGCGACAGGACGCAGTCCGTCGCGGTCACCGGCGCGCCGTCGTGCCACTTCAGGCCGTCGCGCAGCCGGAAGCGCCACGTCAGGCGGTCGGCCGAACTCTCCCACGCCTCGACCATCTGCGGGCGGATCTGGCCGCGATCATCCATCGCGAACAGCGTGTCGAACACATGCGTCGCGAAGGTACGCGTGATCGCCGCAGTGATGACATGCGGGTCGAGGATGACGACCTCGGATTCCAGCACGATGTCGAGTGCCCTCGCGGCGCGTGCCTCGGGCGGGCGAATGATGCCGGAGGCCGCAAGCGCCGTGCCCGCTGCCAGCACGCCCCGGCGCCCCGTTGTTGGTTGCAGCATTCGCGCATCCTCCGCCCGTGTTTGCCGGAAAGACTAGCAGCCTGGCGCGGGTATGCCAGACTTGCGCGCGCGGCTGGCATACGCCCGCGGCCGTGGCATGCTGTACCGGCGCCGCATGCGCCACCAGCAGGAGCACCCAGCGTGACCATCACGGGCAGCCGCCGCGCAAGCACCGAACCGCAATGCGGCATGTACTGCGCCGCCGGTGCGCGGCCATGACGACGCTCATGCAGCGAGGCCTGTCGCGGCGGCGCGTCGAGGATGACCGCTTCCTGCGCGGCCAGGGCCATTTCGTCGAGGATTTGGATGCGCGAGATGCCCTGCACGCTGCCGTGCTGCGTTCGCCCCATGCCCATGCGCGGATCGTCGCCATCGATGTCACGGCGGCGCGCTCCATGCCGGGGGTCCGCGATGTGCTGACCGCGGCCGAGCTGCGTGCGGAGGGCCTCCATCCGCTGCCCTGTGTCGCCAAAGTCGCGACGCTCGCCCCGCTGATCATCCCCCCGCGCCCGGCCCTCGCCGAGCATCGCGTGCGCCATGTCGGCGACCCCGTGGCCTTCGTGGTGGCCGATACCGCAGCGCAGGCGCGCGACGCCTCCGAGGCGATTGTGGTCGACTACGAAACGCTGGCGGCCGTCACCGATGGCGCCGCCGCGCTCTTGCCTGCCGCGCCGCTGCTCTGGGAGGACGCACCCGGCAACCTCGCCTTCCGCTTCCAGAAGGGCGATGCGGCGGCGGTCGATGCCGCCTTCGCGCAGGCAGACACCATCGTCGCGATCGACCTGGTGAACAACCGCGTCACCGCTGCGGCGCTGGAGCCGCGGGCCGCCATCGCGCGGTTCGACGCTGTGACGCAGACCTTCCTACTGCAGGTGACAGGCCAGGGCGTGCACGCCATGCGCGACCAGCTCGCCACCGTGCTCGGCGTGGCGCCGGCGCGGATCCGTGTCGTGGCGCCCGATGTCGGCGGCGGCTTCGGTGCCAAGAACTTCATCTTCCCCGACTACGCGCTGGCCATGCTCGCCGCGCGCCGGCTCGGCCGCCCGGTGCGGTGGGTATCCGACCGGACGGAGGATTTCGTCTCGACCGTGCATGGCCGGGACAACCGCACGACGGCACGCCTGGCGCTCGATGCCGATGGCCGCTTCCTCGCGCTGCGTGCCGACACCGTCGCGAACATGGGAGCGTATCTGTCGGCCAGCGGACCGGGCAGTTCGACCAATTCGCCGGGCACGTCGATGGGCGGGCTGTACGACATCCCCGCCGTCTTCATGGATGTGCGCGGCGCCTTCACCAACACCGTGCCGATCGACGCGTATCGTGGCGCCGGCAAGCCGGAAGCTAACTACATCATCGAGCGCTTGGTCGACCTTGCGGCGCGGCGCACGGGGATCGATGCGACAGAGCTGCGCCGGCGCAACCTGATCGCCACCTTCCCGCATCGCACGGCGATGGGCATGAACATCGACTGCGGTGAGTTTCGCGCCAACCTGGACCGCGCGGCGGATGCGGCGGACATCGCCGGATTCGCGCAACGCCGCGCGGCCTCCGAGGCGCGGGGCATGTTGCGTGGCCTCGGCATCGCCTGCTTCCTGGAGACCTCGCGCGGCGCACCCGGCGAATGGGCCGCGGTGCGCTTTGCCGCGGATGGCACCGTGGCCCTCGCAGTCGGCACGCAGTCGAATGGGCAGGGGCACGAGACCAGCTTCCCGCAGGTCGCCGCCGACCTCCTCGGCCTTCCCATCGAAGTGTTCCGCTTGGTGCAGGCCGATACGCGCGATGTCGCGCGCGGCCACGGCCATGGCGGCGCGCGGTCGCTGCACATGGGCGGCGAGGCGATGGTGCGGGCGATCGATGCGATGCTGGGCAAGGCACGGGCGCTGGCGGCGCAGTTGCTGCAGGCGCCCGAGGCGTCCTTGCGCTTCGCCGAGGGCCGTTTCTGCCTGGCCGACGACCCGGCCGGCCGCGGCGTGGGCCTTCTCGACCTGGCGCGGGAGGCGCCCGGTGCCCTTGACGCAGAGGTCGACAGCGACCTCGACCTGGTCACCTTCCCCAATGGCTGCCAGGTGGCGGAGGTCGAGGTCGATCCCGAGACAGGCCAGGTGCACCTGCTACGCTACACCGCGGTGGACGACTACGGGCGTCTGTTGAACCCGATGCTCACGATCGGCCAGGTGCAGGGCGGCCTGGCGCAGGGCATCGGCCAGGCGATGCTCGAGGAGATCGTCCATGACCCGGAGTCCGGCCAGATCCTGACGGCGTCGCTGATGGATTACTGCCTGCCGCGTGCGACGGACCTGCCGCCGCTCGATATCACCTGCATCGAGGTGCCGACCGCCTCGAATCGGTTGGGCGTGAAGGGCTCCGGCCAGGCGGGTTGCATCGGTGCACCGCAAACGGTGATGCATGCGGTGCTCGATGCGCTTGCACCGCTCGGCATCGATGGGATCGACATGCCTGTCACGCCGATGAAGGTCTGGAAGGCGATCCACGCGGCGCGTTAGCGCGTTTTCCGACGGGCCGCTGCCGTCTGCCCGGACAAGGCGTCAGCCAGCGCCGCGCTGCGCCAGGATCGCGGCAAGCACGGCAGGCGCGCTGTCGCCGTCGAACAGCCGATCCGCCGCCATCGGCAGGCGCCGGCGCCAGTTCGGGCGTTCGCGGTCGGTGCCGGGCAGGTTTACACCGATCCGCTCGCCGGCAAGGTCCTCGGCCTGCACGAGCATCATGCGGCTCGGCGTCGCGGCGACAAAGCGGTGGACGGCTGCTGCCGTTTCCGGGCCGAAGCTGCCGGCTGCGATGCCGCAGGCCGCGGCGAGCGCCTCGCGCTCCCGCGCGCGCACGTCGAGGGATGTCTGCGCTGCGGCCGGCGCCAACAATCCCAGCGCCGCGCGTTCTTCGAGATCGGCGCCGGTCCACCAGCCGGCGAGCGTTGCGAGGTCGTGGGTGGACACGCAGGCCGCGGCCAGCGCGGGCCAGTCGGCGGGAGCGCGGAAGCCATGGCCGTCGCGCTCGAACCAGAGCACGCGATACGCCAGCACACGCGCTGCCGCGAGCCGATCCGCGAAACCCTCCGGCACGGTGCCGAGCGCCTCGCCAACCACAGCGCACGCCGCGGCGCGGCTTTCCCGCGCCAGCGTCGCAAGCATCCCCGATCCGTCGCAATGCAGGTAGCAGCCCTCGTTGGCGCGTGCGCCCTCGGGCACGATGAACAGCCGCTCGAGACCCATCGCGTGGTCGAGCCGCAGCGCGCGTGCGTGGCGCATGTTGGCGCGCAGCAGCGTGGCGAAGCCGCCATGCCGCGTGGCCTCCGAAACGTGCGGATGCGGTACCGGCAGGCCCCACACCTGCCCATCGGCCGCGAAGGGGTCGGGCGGGGCGCCGATCGAGAAACCGCGCAGGAACGCGCCGGGTTGGGACCACACCTCGGCGCCGTCAGGCGCGGCACCGACCGCGAGGTCGCGGTATAGCCCCGGCCCCGCCGCGGCGGCAGCACCAAGCTGACGGTCGCACATCCATTGCAGCGCCGTGTGAAAGCGCAGCGCATCCGAAGCACTCGCCCGCAGACTCGCCATCGCGGTGTCGTCGGGATGCGCATGGCCGGCCGGCCAGTCGCGCGGTCCGAAGCGCTCGGCCAGGACGGCGAAGGCTGCGAAATCCTCGAGCGCGGTGCCGCCCTCCCCGCGGAACGCTGTGAATTCGGCATGGTCGCGCGGCAAGGCTGCGACCGCGGCATCGAGCACGGCGCGCTTGGCAGCCCATGTGGCCGGGTAGTCGACCAGCGTACCGGCGCGCAGCGCGGCGAAAACCGCTGCGTGGCGGTCCAGCGCGGCCCGGACGGCCGGTGCGTCGCCGACCATGGGCAGCGCCGTCACATCGAGCAGCACGGGTTCGAGGAAGCGGCGATCCGAGGGCTGGTAGGGGCTGGCGCGTTCCCGCTCCGTCGGCATCAGGGCATGCGGCGGGCTAAGGCCGACCAGTGCAGCGCCGTGTGCCGCCGCGCCGCGCGCCAGCATCGCGAGCGCGGTGTAGTCGCCGATGCCCTGGTCGACGTCGTGGCGCAGCGCAAACAGCTGCGCGGCGACGCCGAAGCGTCGACCCGCCGGAGCGTCGTGGCACTGCCCGGGATCGACGTTTGCGCTCCGCGGCGCCGCGCGACGTCGCGCCAGGCTGTCGCGCGCCTGGGCGGTGGTCTCTGCCGGCAGATCAAGCGCGGCGAGCACCGCGCGCAATGTCGCCTCGGGAACCGCATGACGTGCGCCATCGATATCGTGCCACTGCGTCGCGATACCCGCAGCGGTCGACAGTTCGGCCAGCAACGCTCGATCCGGCGCGGCGGGCGCGCGCGGCGCGTTCGGCATCGCGGTGAACCACGCGACGGAGCGCGGTGCCAGCGGGACAGACTTGCCTGGGGCGGTGTCGCGCGCGGGATCGGCGCTGTCGGCAAGCAGGCGCCAGGTGCCTTCCGGCAGCGTCAGCGTCGCGCTGTCGTCGCCGCCGTGCAGGGCCACCAGCGCCCGCGTCTCGCCGGACTGCAGCACCATGACCACGCTGCGCGATCCGGGGTTGGTCCAGTCCTCCGAGGTCATCGGACTGCCGTCCAGGCGCAGCCAACGCAGGTCGGGCGCGCCGGTCGCATCGGGCGTGCCGGTCAGCGGTGCCGTGCCCGACAGCGCGGGATGTGCGCGCCGCAGCGAGACCAGCCGCGCGGTGAAGTCGACCAGCGCCTCGTCGGCCGCGGTCCAGTCGAACCAGGTCGTCGCATTGTCCTGGCACCAGGCGTTGTTGTTGCCCAGCTGGCTGCGCCCGGCCTCGTCGCCCATCGAGAGCATCGGCGTGCCGCGCGCGGCGAGCAGCGTCGCCAGAAGCGCGCGGACATCCGCCTTGCGGCGCGCCGTGATGTCGGGATCGTCGCTCGCGCCCTCGATGCCGTGGTTCCAGGAGAGGTTGTCGTTGGTGCCGTCGCGGTTCTCCTCGCCATTCGCCGTGTTGTGCTTCTGCGCATGGCTGACCAGGTCGGCCAGCGTGAAGCCGTCATGGGCCGTGACGAAGTTGATGCTGTCGGTCGCGGGGCGCGTGCCGAAGACGTCGCGCGACCCGGCCAAGCGCGTCGCCGCATCGCCGAGGCTTCCGACATCGCCGCGCCAGAAGCGGCGAATGCTGTCGCGGAAGCGGTCGTTCCACTCGCCCCAGCCTGGCGGGAAGGCGCCCAGCCGATACCCGCCATGGCCGACATCCCACGGCTCGGCGATGATCCAGCGGTCGCGCAGCAACGGGTCCTGGCGCATCGCCTGCAGCAATGGGGCCTGCGGGTCGAAGCCGTTCGCGCGGCGTCCGAGCGTGGTCGCGAGGTCGAGCCGCAGCCCGGCCAGCCCGGCTTGGCCGACCCAGTGGCGCATCGCATCCATCGCGAGGCGCAGCGGCCAGGCCTGGTCGAGCGCCAATGCATGGCCACAGCCGCTGTCGTTCACGTAGCGGCCCTGCGTATCGGTGCGATACCAGGCGGCGTCGCCGAGACCACGCAAGGATAGCGTGGGCCCCTGTGCATCGCCCTCGCCCGAATGGTTCAGCACGACATCCAAGATGGTGCCGATCCCGGCCTCGGCCAGCGCGGCGACGGCGGCGCGCACTTCCGCCATGCCACCGGGCGCGAGCCGCGGGTCCGGCGCGAGCCACGCGACCGGATTGTAGCCCCAGGCGTTGGTCAGTCCGAGCGGCGCCAGCTGCGGTTCATCGACCCAGGCGGCGGTGGGCATGAGTTCAACATGGGTAACGCCAAGGCGCCGCAAATGTGCGATGGCGGCCGGATGCGCAAGGCCCGCGAAGGTGCCGCGGATTGCGTCGGGTATGTCGGGATGGCTGCGCGTGAAGCCGCGCACATGCAGTTCGTAGATCACACGCGGGCCGGGGCAGGGCGGCGGCGCCGGCGCCGGCGGCAAGGGCGCCACGAGCACCACTTTGGGCATGGCCGCTGAGCTGTCCGCGCCGGGCACCAGGAGCGTGTCGTGCGTCGCGAAGGGACGATCGATCGCCCGCGCCCAGGGGTCGAGCAGCAGCTTGGATGGATCGAAACGCTCCGACGCGGGGCCGTGCGCACGCAGCCCGTAGCGGGCGCCCTGCACGACGCCGCGCAGCATGCCGTGAAAGACATCGCCGGTGCGTCCCGGCAGGCGCCAGCGGCCGACCTCGCGCGCACCGGCCTGGTCGAACAGGCAGAATTCCACGGCGTCGGCACCAGGCGCCGGAATGGCGATGCTGGCGCCCTCGGCCGTCAGATGAACGCCGAGTGGCTCCGCCGCACCATCATCCATGCCGCGAAGCCAGACCCTTGAGCAGTGTGGCATAGCGCCCGGCCGACGGACCCCACGACACGTCGGTCGCGAGGCCATTCGCCTGGATCATGCGCCAGGCTGGCGCGTCGCCGAACAGCGCCAGCGCACGTCGCAGCCCGGCTGCCAGCGCATCCGCGCGGCCGGGTGCGACCTGCACGCCGGTCGCGCAGTGCGCCGCCAGCGCCATCGGGCTCGCATCGATCACCGTATCGCCCAGCCCGCCGGTGCGCGCGACGACCGGCACCGCGCCGTAGCGCAACGCGGCTAGCTGCGCCAATCCGCAGGGTTCGAAGCGCGATGGCACTACCAGCATATCCGCTCCGCCATAGACCAGACGCGCAAGGCCTTCGTCGAATCCGATGAAGGCGCCCGCACGCCCGGCATGCATCGCGGCGAAGCTGCGGCAGGCGTGTTCGATCGGCGCTTCGCCGGACCCCAGCAGCGCCAACTGCGCGCCGTGGTCCATCAGCGTATATGCCGCATCGAGCAGCAGGTCCGCGCCCTTCTGCCACGCCAGCCGCCCGACGAAGGCGACGAGCGGCGCGGCGGGGTCGACCGCGAGGCCGAAGCGCGCCTGCAGCGCCGCCTTGTTCGCCGCGCGCGGCGCGGGATCGTCGGCCGAGAATGTCGCGGCAAGCGCGGCATCCGACTGCGGATCCCAGTCCGCGACATCGAGCCCGTTCAGGATGCCGTGCAGGTCACGCGCGCGCCCGCGCAGAAGGCCATCGAGCCCCATGCCACCCTCCGGCGTCAGGATCTCCTCGGCGTAGCTCGGCGAGACGGTGTTGATCGCGTCCGCGAACCACAGCCCCGCCTTCAGGAAGCCGACGGCGCCGTAGTATTCCAGCCCCTCGCGCGCGAAGGCCGCGCCGGGGAGGCCGAGGGCGGGAAACACCGACGCCGGGAACTTTCCCTGGTAGGCTAGGTTGTGAATGGTAAAGAGGCACGGGATGCGCCGCGGCGCGAAGCGCAGATACGCCGGCACCAGCCCTGCCTGCCAGTCATGCGCATGAACCGCATCGACGCCGAGCGAGAGCGCGAGAAGCGTCGCCGCACGGCCGAGGGCGGCGAACCGGATCGCGTTGTCCCCCCATTCGCCGCCGCCCGGCGCGACATAGGGACCGCCCGGGCGGTCGAACAGGTGCGGCGCGTCGAGGGCGAGGATGCCGCGCGCCTCACGGATGCGGGCGGCGCCGCCGAACAGGTCGGGCAGGTCCAGCACCACGCGGCCGCGCGCGAAGGTGCCGCGCAGCGAGCGATAGGCCGGGATCAATGTCGTGACGTGCACGCCCTCGGTTGCCAGCGCGCCCGGCAGCGCGCCGACGGCATCGGCGAGGCCGCCGGTCTTGACCAGCGGATAGGCCTCCGAAGCGACCGCAAGGACCTTCACCCTGCGCTCAGTCCAGCCGGTCGAGCATTGGCTGCGTGATCAGGCAGACACCAGTGTCGGTCCGCCGGAAGCGGGCCTCGTCGGCTTCGGGGTCCTCGCCGACCACGAGGCCCGCGGGAATACGCACGCCACGATCCACCACCACCCTGGTCAGCCGCGCGCCGCGGCCGATGTCGACACCAGGCAGGACCACCGCGCCGTCCAGCATGGCGTAGGAATGCACATGCGTCCCGGTGGACAGCAGCGAGTGCCGCACCATGGCTCCGGAGACGATGCAGCCACCGGAGACAAGGGAGGAGATCGCCTCGCCGCGCCGCCCGTCGATGTCGTGCACAAACTTCGCGGGCGGCGTGACCTCGGCATGTGTCCAGATCGGCCAGGCGCGGTCGTAGATGTCGAGGTCGGGAACGATCTCCGTCAGGTCGATGTTCGCCTGCCAATAGGCATCGACCGTGCCGACATCGCGCCAGTACAGCGAGGTCTCCGCACCCGACCGGACGCAGGATTTCTCAAAGCGGTGGGCGAAGGCGCGGCCATGCTTGACGATGTGCGGGATCAGGTCCTTGCCGAAATCATGCGTGGACCCCGCTTCGTCATGGTCGCGCTGCAACTGTTCCGACAGGAAGCGCGTGTCGAAGACATAGATGCCCATCGACGCCAGTGCCTTGTCGGGTTCGCCAGGGATGCCGGGCGGGTCGGCGGGCTTCTCGACGAAATCGGTGATGCGGTCGGTCGCGTCCACATGCATGACACCGAAGCCGGTCGCCTCGGTGCGCGGCAGCACGAAGCAGCCCACCGTCACGTCGGCACCGGTGGCGACGTGCTGCGCCAGCATCACTTCGTAGTCCATTTTGTAGATGTGGTCGCCGGCCAGGATGACCATGAAGCGCGGCGCGTAGTCCTCGATGATGTCGAGGTTCTGGAACACCGCATCCGCCGTGCCGAGGTACCACGACCGCTCATCCACGCGCTGGCTGGCGGGCAGGATGTCGAAGGTCTCGTTGCGTTCGGGGCGCAGGAAGTTCCAGCCGCGCTGGAGGTGGCGGATCAGGCTGTGCGCCTTGTATTGCGTGGCCACCGCGATGCGCCGAATGCCGGAATTCAACGCGTTCGACAGCGAGAAATCGATGATGCGCGACTTGCCGCCGAAGAACACGGCGGGCTTGGCGCGCCGGTCGGTCAGTTCCTGCAGCCGCGACCCGCGGCCGCCGGCGAGGACATAGGCCATGGCCTGACGGGCATAGGGTGGGCCGATCGGGGCGCGGTCGTCCGTCATGGTCTCTCCCTTGGCTGGCCAGTCATCATGCCTTGTCCGGCCCGTTCCAGGAAACCGGCTCGAGATAGAGCGCGCCGAGCGGCGGCACATCGATGCAGGCCGAGGCCGGAAGCCCGTGGCAGGGCGCATCGGTTGCGACCACGTCGGTCATGCTTCCGGCACCGCTGCCGCCGAGCCCAGCCGCATCGGTATTGAGCAGCACGCGCCAGGTGCCGGCTGCCGGCAGGCCGATCCGCCAGCCCCCCCGCGGCACCGGCGTGAAGTTGCAGATCACCGCGACAGGGGGGCCACCGGCGCCATCGAAGCGCAGCCAGGAAAACATGGAATGCGCCGCGTCGTCGGCGTCGATCCAGCGGAAGCCCTCGGGCTCGCAGTCGCGTGCATGCAGCGCGGGATGCGCGCGATGCAGCGTGTTCAGCCGCCGCACGAGGTCCTGCACGCCGCGATGCGGTGTGTGCTGCAGCAGCCACCAGTCGCATTCCTGGGTTTCCGACCATTCCCGCCAGGGGGCGAATTCCTGCCCCATGAACAGCAGTTTCTTGCCCGGATGGCCCCACATGAAGGCGTAGTAGCAGCGCAGCGTCGCGAAGCGCTGCCAGTCGTCGCCCGGCAGTCGCCCCAGCAGCGTGCCCTTGCCGTGCACCACCTCGTCGTGACTGAGCGGCAGGATGAAGGCCTCGTTCCACGCATACATCAGGCCGAAGGTGACAAGTTCGTGGTGGTGCGCGCGGTGGACCGGGTCCTTCGCCACGTAACGCAGCGTATCGTTCATCCAGCCCATGTTCCACTTGAAGCGGAAGCCGAGGCCATCGGGCGCGGTCACGCCCGCCCAGGCGGACGCTTCCTCGGCGGCGGTGACCACGCCCGGTGCCTCCCGCGCAATGAGCGCGTTCGCGCCCTGCAGGAAGCGCACCGCATCGCGGTTGACGTTGGTGCCGTCCTCGTTTGGTGCCCAGCCATCGGGGGGGCGGTCGTAGTCCAGGTAGAGCATGGACGAGACCGCATCCACGCGTAGCCCGTCGGCGTGGTAGCGTTGCAGCCAGAACAGCGCATTCGCCGCCAGGAAGGCCGCGACCTCGCGCCGCCCGAAGTCGAACACAGCGGTCCCCCAGCCCGGCAGGAAGCCGCGGCGTGGGTCCGGGTGCTCGTACAGTGCTGCGCCGTCGAACCGCGCCAGGCCCGCGGCATCCAGCGGAAAATGCGCCGGCACCCAATCCAGCAGCACGCCGATGCCCGCCGCATGCGCGCGGTCGATGAAGCGCGCGAATCCCTCCGGCGGCCCATGCCGCGCCGTGACCGCATAGAGCCCGAGCGGCTGGTAGCCCCAGGATGCATCCAGCGGATGCTCGCTGACCGGCATGAACTCGATATGCGTGAAGCCGAGATCGACGACGTAGGGGATCAGCGCGTCGGCCAATTCGTCCCAGGTGTAGAAGCGCCCGTCCGGGTGCCGCCGCCACGACCCTGCATGGACTTCGTAGATCGCCATCGGTTCGCGCCGCGCATCGCGCCGGGCGCGCGCCGCGACCCAGGAGGCATCCGTCCAGGCGAAGCGATCGGTGCGGGTCACGACTGACGCGGTGGCCGGCCGGAGTTCCGCCGCAAAGCCGAAGGGGTCCGCCTTCAACGGGCACCGTACGCCGTCGCGGCCCAGGATCTCGTACTTGTAGCGCGCCCCTTCCGTCACGCCGGGCAGGAATATCTCCCACAGGCCGGAATCGACGCGCTTGCGCATCGCATGCCGCCGCCCGTCCCAGGCGTTGAAATCGCCGACCACCGACACGCATAGCGCCTGCGGTGCCCAGACCGCGAAGCGCACGCCCTCGGCACCTTCATGCGTGCAGGGATGCGCGCCCAGCCGGTCGAACAGGCGCGCATGCGTGCCCTCGACCAGCAGATGGTCATCCAACGGCCCGAGCGTCGGGCCGAAGGCGTAGGGGTCCTGGAAGTCCCAGGTATCCGCGCCGCGCGCAGCCTGCAGCGTGTAGGCCAGCGGCAGCGTGGCTTCGGCGACCAAGCCCTCGAAGAAGCCGGCATCGTCGCGGCGCTCCAGCGTCACGACGTCCGGCGTGAAGGCCACGAGCGTCTGCGCGCCGGGCACGAAGGCCCGCAGTACGACACCGCCAGGCACCGCATGCGGCCCCAGCAGCGCAAAGGGGTCGGCGTGGCGGGCCGCGAGCAGCTGCGCGATGGCACCGGCATCCGCCCGCCAGGCTGTCATGTCGCCACCGGCACGCCCCAGATCTCGCGCGCGTAGTCCGCGATCGATCGGTCGGAGGAGAACCAGCCCATCCCCGCGGTGTTCAGCACGGCGGTACGTCGCCAGGCCGGCTGGTCACGGTACAGCGTCGCCGCACGCTGCTGTGCTGCGCAATACGCGTCGAAGTCGGCGGCGACCATGAACCAGTCCTCCGCGCGCAGCGATGCCACCAGGTCGCCGTAGCGGCCATGATCGTCGGGCGAGAAGACGCCGCCGCCGATCGCGGCGAGCACCTCGGCCAGCGTGTCCGAGGTAGCCTCCGCCTGTGTTCCCCGCCAGCCGGAGGCGCGGCGCTCGGTCACTTCGTCGGCCGAGAGTCCGAACAGGAACATCTGCTCGGCGCCGATGTGTTCGGCCATCTCGACGGTGGCGCCGTCCAGCGTGCCAATGGTCAGCGCGCCGTTCAGCGCCAGCTTCATGTTGCCCGTGCCCGAGGCCTCCATGCCGGCCGTCGAGATCTGCTCCGACAGGTCGGCCGCGGGCACGATCACCTCGGCGGCGGAGACGTTGTAGTTCGGCAGGAACGCCACCTTCAGCAGCCCGCGCACCGACGGGTCACGGTTCACCACGCGCGCCACGTCGCAGGCGAGCTTGATGATCAGCTTGGCGCGGTGATAGCCCGGCGCGGCCTTGCCGGCGAAGACCTTCACCACCGGCGTCCAGTCGCGCATCGGCTGCGCGCGCATCGCCTCGTACAGCGCCACCGTATGCAGCACGTTCAGCAATTGCCGCTTGTATTCGTGGATGCGCTTGATCTGCACGTCGAACAATGCGGCGGGATCGACGCGCACGCCAGCCTGTTCGCGCAGCATCGTCGCGAGCGCTTCCTTGTTGGCGCGCTTGACCGCGGCGAAGCGCCCCTGGAAAGCGGCGTCGCCTGCAAGGTCCCGCAGCTGCACCAGTATGTCCGGCGCGTCGAGAACCTTTGGCCCGAGTGCTTCCACCAGCAGCCCGGTCAGGCCGGGATTGCACTGCATCAGCCAGCGGCGGAAGGAGATGCCGTTGGTCTTGTTCACGATGCGCCCGGGAAACAGCGTGTTGAAATCGCGGAATACGGTCTGGCGCATCAGGTCGGTGTGCAGCGCCGATACGCCGTTGACGTGATGCGACCCCACGAAGGCCAGGTTGCCCATGCGAACGCGGCGCCCGTGCTCCTCCCCGATCAGCGACACCGAGGCGAGCAGCCGGTCGTCGTCCGGATGCGCGGCGCGCACGGCATCGAGGTGTTCGGCATTGATGCGGTAAATGATCTGCATGTGGCGCGGCAGCAGCCGCTCCATCAGCGGAACCGGCCAGGATTCGAGCGCCTCGGGCAGCAGCGTGTGGTTGGTGTAGGAGACCGCGCCGCGGGTGATCGCCCAGGCTTCCGCCCAGGCGACGGCGTGCTCGTCGACCAGCAGGCGCATCAGCTCCGCCACCGCGATGGCGGGATGCGTGTCGTTCAACTGGATCGACACACGCTCGGCCAGCGTGTTGACGCTGCCAGCCTGGCGGACCTGCCGTCGCAGCAGGTCCTGCAGTGCGGCCGAGGTGAAGAAGTATTCCTGCCGCAGCCGCAGCTCCTGCCCCGCCGGACTGTCATCGGACGGATAGAGCACCTTCGAGATGGATTCCGCGCGCACCTGTTCGGCCAGGGCGCCGTGGTGGTCGCCGCGATTGAAGGCATCGAGGCGGAGCGGGTCGGGCGCGCGTGCGCGCCACAGCCGCAGCACGTTCACATGCTTGCCGCGCCAGCCGACCACCGGTGTGTCGTAGGCGACGGCGTCCACCCATTCGCCGGGATTCCAGCGCAGGCGTTCGTCGCCATCGGGCAGCGCTTCCGCGGTCACCTCGCCGCCGAAGCCGATGCGGTGCCGGATCTCGGGGCGGGCAAATTCCCACGGGTTGCCGAAGGACAGCCAGTCCTCGGGGAATTCCTGCTGCCATCCATCGCGCAGGATCTGCCGGAACAGGCCGTGATCGTAGCGTATGCCATAGCCGAAGGCTGGGATGGCGAGGGAAGACATGCTCTCGAGGAAGCAGGCGGCCAGGCGCCCGAGGCCGCCATTGCCGAGCGCCGCATCGGGCTCCGCCAGGCGCGCCTGGTCGATCGTGACGCCAAGTTCGGCCAGGGCGGTGCGCAGTTCCTCCGCCAGGCCGAGATTGCCGACGTTCTCGCGCAATAGCCGCCCGATCAGGAACTCGAGCGAGAGGTAGTAGACGTGCTTGCCTTCCTTGCCGCGGGTCTGATGCATCTGCACCAGGAAGCGCTCGACCACGTGGTCACGCACCGCCAGCGCGGTCGCCATGAACCAGTCGCGATCGCGCGCCTCCGAGGGCGGCTTGCCGAGCGTATAGGTCAGCTTGCGGAGAATGAGGTCGCGCAGCGACGAGGAGGTCGTCGCGAGGCGGTCGGTCGTGTTCAGGGGAAGCTCTCCGGACCTGGTGCGGGTAAGGATCGACCCTAGCAGACGCGGGGGAGCGATCCAAAGCAGATGCGCCATGCGGCGGCCCGCGGCGTGCGGTCCGTTGACACCCCAGGGCGCCCACGCCACCACTTGCGTGTGGCCGCGATGCGTCGCGGCGCCGCGGTGGCGGCCTATCCCGTGATGGCCGCCGGTTCCCGCGCAGCGACACCCTGGCCGCGAGGCAGCGATGCAGCCCTTCCGCGTGACGGCGCGACGCCGGTGATCAGCAGCGAACGGCGCGATGGCGGGGTCTTGCTTGTCCGGCTCGATCGCCCGCGAAAGCGCAATGCCATGGACCGCGCGATGATCGAGGCGTTGCTCGCGGCATTGCAGGGTGCGGGCAGCGACCACAGCGTGGCCGCGATTGTCCTGGCCGGCGCCGGTGGCAGCTTCTCGGCCGGCGCCGACCTTGCGGAGATGCGGGAGCTGGCGGTGGACCCCGCGGCGCGCGAGGCACGGTCCGCGCTGACCGTCGCGCTGCTCGATGCGCCGGCGCGCGTGCCGCGGCCCGTGATTGCAGCGGTGCAGGGGGCGGCGATGGGGGCGGGTGCGTCGCTCGCACTCGCCTGCGACGCGGTGGTGATGGCCGGGGATGCACGCCTCGCCTGGCCGGAAGCGAGGCACGCCATGCTCCCGCGCCTGGTCGCGCCGGTGCTGTTGCGCCATCTGGGCCCCAAGACAGCCTTCGACCTTCTCGCCACCGGTCGCGACGTGAGTGCGGGCGAAGCGCTGACGCTCGGGCTGGCGACGCGCATCGCGCCCGCCGACACGCTGGAGGACGAGGCCTGCGCGCTGGCCGCCGCCGCCGCGCTGCTGCCACCCGAGGCGATGCTGGAGCTCAAGCGCATGGTGCATGCATGAAGCCGCTCGAAGGCGTGGTGATCCTCGATCTGTCGCGCGTGCTCGCCTGTCCCTTCGCCTCCATGATCCTGGCCGAGCTGGGTGCCGAGGTCATCAAGGTCGAGCAACCCGGCAGCGGCGACGAGACGCGCGGCTTCGAACCCTTCGCCGAGGGTCCGGGCGGTGCGGTCAGCGGCTACTTCATGTCGTGCAACCGCTCGAAGCGATCCGTCACGGTGAACCTGCGCAATCCGGACGGCCAGGCGATCATCCGCAGTCTCGCGGCGCAGGCGGACGTGCTGATCGAGAATTTTCCGGTCGGCACCTTGAAGCGGCGGGGTCTCGACTGGCCGTCGCTGCAGGTGGTGAATCCGCGGCTCGTGTACCTCTCCTGCACCGGCTTCGGGCAGACCGGGCCTTATGCGAAGCGCAAGGGCTACGACACGGTCTTCCAGGCCATGAGCGGGCTGATGAGCTTGACCGGCGAACGCGGCGGCGGCCCGGTGAAGCCGGGTCTGCCGGTCGCGGACCTGACCTCGGGCCTCTGGGTCGCGATCGCCGTGCTGACCGCGCTGCGCGGCCGCGACGCGACGGGGCAGGGGGGCTTCGTCGACTTCTCGATGCTGGACGGCCAGGTCAGCCTGCTGACCATCGCCGCCGCGCGCTGGTTCGCGCTCGGCGAGGTGCCGCCGCGGCTCGGCACCGAACACCCGGGGCGCGTGCCGACCGCTAGCTTCCGCTGCCGCGACGGGCGGTTCCTGCACATCACATGCTCCGACCAGCATTGGGAACCGCTGTGCCGTGCGCTGCGGCTCGATACACTGGCCGTCGATGCCGGCTTGTCGACCAATTCGGGCCGTGTCGCACGCCGCGCCGAGGTGATGGAGGCCCTCACGTCCGCCATGGCGGCGGTCACGCGCGCGGAAGCGGTCGCGCTACTGGATGCCGAGGACGTGCCCAATGGCCCGGTGCTCGCGCTGGACGAGGTGCTGGCCGACGAACATGTCGCCGCGCGCGGCATGGTCGCGCGCTTCACGCATCCGGCGCTCGGCACCTTCCCGGCGCTGCCCGTACCGCTGCGCTTCGACGGCTGGGACCAGCCCGTGCCGGGGCGCCCGCCTCTGCTGGGCGAGCACACCGAGGCCGTCCTGCGTGAGCGGCTCGGCTACGACGCGGCACGCATCGCCGCGCTGCGGGAGGCGGGTGCGATATGACCGATGCCGCGCTCTATGCGGTCGCCGCGGACGGCGTGGCGACTCTCACGCTGAACCGACCTGCGGCGCGCAACGCGCTCAACACCGCGCTGTGCGAGGCGTTGCTGGCTGCTACGCGCCGCGCCGTCGCCGACGGTGCGAAGTTGCTGTTGCTGCGCGCCCGCGGCCCGGTCTTCTGCGCCGGTGCCGACCTCAAGGAACGCCAGGGGATGGATGATGACGCGGTGCGCGCGCGCCGCCTCAAGGCCTTCGCTGCCTATGACGCGATCGAACGCCTGCCCATGCCGGTGGTCGCCGTGGTGGAGGGCCCCGCGGTCGGGTCGGGTGTCGAGATCGCGGCCGCCGCGGACTTCATCGTCGCGACGCCGACGGCCAGCTTCCGCACGCCCGAGGCGTTGTGGGGCACGGTGGGCGCCACGCAGCGCCTGCCGCGCGTGCTCGGCAAGCGGCTCGCGAAGGACATGATGTTCACCGGCCGCACGCTCTCGGCGGCTGAAGCGCTGGCCGCGGGCCTGGTCAGCCGCATCGTCGCGCCGGACGAACTGGAGGAGACGGTCGCCAGCATCGCCGCCACCATCGCCAAGGCATCGCCCGCCGCGCTGGCGCTGGCCAAGCGTTGCATCGACGAGGGCCTGGAGCGTGACCCGCGCGGCGCCTTGGCCACGGAACTGATGGCCATCGAGGAGAGCCTGGCTGCCGCCGAATGGCGCCGCACCATGGCCGGCTTCGGGGATCGCTGATGGATATTGCACGTCTCTGCCCGCTCACCACCGAGGAGGCGCTGCTGCGCGCCGCGACGCTGGCACCGGATGTCGAGGCGATCGTGGCACCCGAGGGTCGCGCGACCTTCGCGCAGCTCGCCGCTCAGGTCGCGCGCGTCCGCGGCGCACTCGTTGCCGCCGGCGTGGTGCGCGGCGATCACGTCGGCATCTGCCTCGGCAACGGCCCGCGCTGGGTAGCACTTTTCCTCGCCATCGGGTCGATCGGCGCGGTGGCGGTACCGGTCAATACGCGGTTCAAGGCGGATGAGCTCGCCTATGCACTGCGGCAGTCCCGCGTGCGCGTGCTGTTCCTGGGGGCGCGCGTTCTGAAGGTGGATTTCCTCGCGATGCTGCGTGCCATCTGCCCTGGCATCGACGCGGTGTTGCCGGATCCCTCGCTGCCCGACCTCGTGCGCGTGGTGGTCTTGGACGATGCGCCGCCGCCGCGCGGCACGCTTGGCTGGGACGCCTTCCTCGCGGAGGGTGGGACGGAGCGGCCGGCGACGTGCACGCCCAACGACACGCTGCTGATCCAGTACACATCGGGCACCACCTCCTTCCCCAAGGGCGTCATGCTGGCGCATCGCAGCATGTGCGCGAACGGGTTCGTCTCCGGTGGCCGGATGGGACTGCGCATCGGCGATCGCTTCCACAGTGCACGGCCGTTCTTCCATGTGGCTGGCACCACGTTGTCGATCCTGGCATGCCTGCAGCATTGCGCCACGCTGGTCACCATGGACCGCTTCGAACCTGGCGAGGCGCTGCGCATGATGGAGGCCGAGCGCTGCACGCACGTCTCGGGCAACGACACCATGGCGCTGATGCTGCTGAACCATCCGGATCGCGCACAGCGGCGCCTGGTGCTGCGCGGCGCATGGGCCGCGGCGTCGCCTGCGATCGTGCGGCGCATCATCGACGAACTCGGCGCGCGCGAATGCGTGGTGGGCTATGGCCTGTCGGAAGCCGCGCCTAATGTCGCGCAGTCGTGCTGGTGGGAACCGGAAGACGTGCGCGTCTCGGCGCGCATGCGGCGGCAGCCCGGCATCGAGGTCCGTATCCGCGATCTGGCGACTGGGCGCGACTGTGCCGCGGGCGAGGCTGGCGAGATCCTGGTGCGCGGATGGAGCGTCATGCAGGGCTACTTCGACAAGCCCGTCGAGACCGCCGCCGCGCTCGACGCCGAAGGCTGGCTCGCCACCGGAGACATCGGCCGCCTCGGCGCCGACGGTCGGCTGGAATTCGCCGGCCGTGCCAAGGAGATCATTCGCGTCGGCGGCGAGAACGTGGCGCCGGCGGAGGTGGAGGATATCCTCCATCGCCACCCGGCCATCCGCCAGGCGGTGGTGGTCGGCGTGCCCGATCCTCGGCTGATCGAGGTGCCCTGCGCATTCGTCGTGTTGAACGACGGCGCGATCGCGACCGAGGCCGAGCTGCTGGCCTGGGCGCGCGATCGTATGGCTGGCTTCAAAGTGCCGCGCCATCTGCGCCTGGTCGAGGGGTTCGAGAGCATCGGCATGACGGCGAGTGCGAAGGTGCAGCGCGGCCCGCTCGCTCGGCATGCGGTGCAGCTGCTCGGGCTCGGCTGAACGGCCGGGGGGGGGCGCGCGGTCAGCCCGCCGGCGGCGTCGCCGGCCCAGCGCCGAGCGGACGCGTCATGAGCACGCTGTCGACCCAGCGCCCGTGCTTCCACCCCACCGCGGGCAGCAGCCCAGCCCGAGCAAATCCGGCGCGCGCATGCAGGCCTATCGACGGCGCGTTGGCGGAATCGCCGATCACCGCGATCATCAGCCGGAAGCCACGATTGGTGCACTCGGCCACCAACGCGTCGAGCAGCGCCGCGCCGGCGCCGTCGCGTGTCGATCCCGGCGCCACATAGACCGAGTTCTCGACGGCGAAGCGGTACGCCGGGCGCGCCCGGTAGGCCGAGGCATAGGCATACCCGGTGACGCGCCCGTCGTGCTCCGCCACGAAGTAGGGGTAGCCGGCCGCCAGCACGGCAGCGCGGCGAAGCGCCATCTCGTCCTGGCCCGGCGGGTCGAGTTCGAAGCTCGCCAGGCCGTGCGTGACCCAGTGGGCGTAGATCGCGGTGATGGCGGGGAGGTCGGCGTCTCGGCTTGGGCGGATGGTCGGTGCGGACTTGGCGGGAGGATGCCGGCGGCCGATCGGACCGGATAGCCGGATGACATGGCGGTTCCGCGATGGCGCTCGGGGCTTCCGTCGGCGGGTGGCCTGGGGTATGGCTGCATGGCTGGACCCGTAGCTCAGCTGGATAGAGCGCTGCCCTCCGAAGGCAGAGGTCGTTGGTTCGAATCCAATCGGGTCCGCCAAATTCTCTACACTAATCAAGGTGCTAGCTGAAGGGTTTTTCGGCTGGCGCGTGCTGCAGGTGCTCACGGAAGCACCACGGAAGCAGTCGGAGAGCGAATCGGGGTCGTCGGCGACGCCCTTCGAGCCGCAATCGCAAGCGGGTGCGCGCGGCTCGGCAGCATGCGGGGGCGCTTCTCGGATGTCCGGCGCGCGGCGCTCCAGCCGAGGCGACCACATTCGCGCAATTCGCTTGGGCCAAAGCGGCCGCAGAAATGTGATTGCGTATGGTGGACGCGCTGCGCCACGCTTCGCGCCGCATTCGACAGAAGGGCCGGTCCTGCGCGCCGATGGCGTGCTCCAAGGCCCGTCACTGACCGGGATCGGGGTCAGCCGGACTTCGCGGCCGGCTGCGATGAAGGGAAAGCGTAGATCGAGCCCAAAGGATGGTCGGTTCGACAGGTCGATCAGCCTGCGCGCGCTATGGCTCGCGAGCCAGGTCCGGGACCTCGGGAGCATCCGGCTTGCGGCGCGCGCCGCGAACCTGACGCCATCGGCCGTCAGCCGGCGCGTGCGCGCGCTCGAGGACGATCTCGGCGTGTCGCTGTTCGAGCGACGCTCGTCCGGCGTGACGACCACCGAGACCGGTGAGCGGTTCCTTGATGCAGCCCGGCTGATCCTGGCGGCGATCGACGACGCGGCGGCTTCCGCCCGCTCCGAGGGCGCCGGCGCCATCGGCCATCTGGTAGTGGCGTCGTACTTCTCGTTTTCGCACGGGCAGCTTCGCGACAGCCTGCTGACCTTCCTCGGACAGAATCCGCGAATGTCGTTTTCGATGGTCGAGGGCGGGCGCGAGCATCTTCTGCGGGCCGTGCGACGAGGTCGAGCGGACATCGCCGTTGTCCTCACCGCACGGGAGGAGCTTGGGCTGGACAGCTTGCCTTCGTGGCGGGAACCCGCGCTGGTTGCGCTGCCGGATGGCCACAGGCTTGCTGACCGTGAGTTGGTGGTGTGGTCCGAATTGGTGACCGAGACGTTCATCACAACGGCGAGCGGCTCGGGGCCGGAGGTGCGGGCCATGATCCAGGGCCTTCTGCCGATCGGGCATGCCGCGCGCTTCACCACGCATGAGGTCGGGCGCGAGGCGATGTTCAATCTCGTCGGCGCGAAGCTTGGCGTGGCCATCGTCGGGGAATCGGCGACCGGCGCCGCCTATCCAGGCGTCGTGTTCCGGCCTGTCGGCGACGAGACGGGACCGACGATGGTCGAGGCGGCGGCGTACTGGGACCCCAAGCGCGACAACCCCGCCTTGCGTCGTTTCCTGGCGCAGCTGCGTGCGAATCAGGGATCGCGCGGCGGCTGAGGCTGCGGCGCCCTCGATCGAGGCGCGGGCCGGCGTGCCGAGCGGAACCCTCGATCGCTCGCGAGGAACCGCGCCAGCATCGGCGCGACGAGCTTCGTGGGCTCGACCTGCTGCCCCGTCTCGCGCGAGAGCGCTTCCGCGTAGGCGACCAGGTCACGGTGGAGATCCGCCGGCAGCTCCACGGTGAGCTTCACCGGCCGGTCATCGAGGATCGGGCCAAGCTTCAGCTTCGGCATGGGTCAGCCTCCGTAGGGCTCAAGCACGAGGTCGCGGTGGACGATGACGCGCACCGGAAAGCCAGAGCGCACGGTCAGTGTCGGCGGGACGGATAGCTGCCGGCGGACGATCTCCTCGCCGGCGCGGCCGACGGTGTCCTGGCCGCTCTCGCGGATGGCGCGGGCGATGTCGCTTTCGTCGTCGCGGCCGAGTTCCAGGCCGAGGTTGAGCAGCGTCGCGAGGCCCGCGGCGAGGAAGAGCCGCCCCCAGTGGTAGTCGACCCCGTCCTCGAGGCCCGCGTAGCCTGCCTCGTCGGCCCCGGGCATGCGTTCCAGCACGATGGAGCGCCCGTTGGGCAGGATGAGCCGGTTCCAGACCAGCAGGATGCGCCGCTGCCCGAAGCTGACGCGGCTGTCATAGGCGCCGATCAGGCGCGCGCCCTGCGGGATGAGCAGGTGCCGCCCCGTCGGGCTGTCGAAGACGTTCGCTGTGACCTGGGCAGTGATCTGCCCCGGCAGGTCGGAGCGGAGGCCGGTGAGCAGCGCCGCGGGGATGACGCTCCCGGCCTGGATGACGAAGGGGCTCGCCGGTGTCTGGAGACGGTCCGGAGAGGTCGTGCGGCGATCGGCAGGCCCGCCCAGGAAGGCGAGCCGCCGGTCGGTGGCGTCGGGACCGATCGGCAACGCACCAGGATCCGCTGCCAGCGATCCGGCGGGCACTGCGCCACGCGGTTCACCCCGCGCCTCGACCTGCACAAAGAGCCGGCTGGTGCGCGCCGCCTCGATCTCCTGAAGCCGCCGCTGTTCCGCCGGATCGGCGGTGGTGGCGATTGGGGGCGGCACGACCGGCTGGCCGCGCTCCTGCGCGCGCACGATCGGCCGGCCGAGATCGCCCGGTAGCGGCGGCCCCAGCTGTGGGATGCCGGCGTAGTCGCGCGGCAGCATGGCGAGACCATCGGCCTGCGGGTTCCGGTCGGTGCTGTAGAGCTCGCGCGGCCCCTCGCCGCCGCTGCGGCCCTGGAGGGCCACGATCAGCGCCGCCCCGATGCCGAGCCCCGCCGCGACGCCGAGCCCGATGAGTACGCGCCGCGAGAGCCGCACCACGCGCGGCGGGTCGGGGCGCAGGCGCAGCGCCGCGGCGATGTCGCGCTCGCTCCCGCCCCGTTCCGGCGCCGCCCCGCTCATCGCGCCCGGCCATCGGTGCGCACGATGCGCACGCGCTGCTGCCGGTCACCGAGACGCAGCTCGGCCGCCGCGAAGAGCCGGTCGACGATCACAAAATTCTGCCGGACGCGGTAGTTGACGAGCTGCCCCTCACCCTCCGGCCCGATGACGAAGAGCGGCGGCATCTCGCCCTGGCCGATGCCGCGCGGGAACTCGATGAAGACCTGCCGCCCGTCGTCGAAGGCGCGCAGCGGCCGCCAGGCCGGGCTGTCGCCCTCGATCTCGTAGCGGAAGCGCAGCCGCGCGAGATCGAGCCCCTGCTCGACGGGTGCGGCGGCGTTCTGCCGGCGCAGCGCGATCAGCGCGTCCTGCGGATACTGCCAGGAGACGGAGGCCATGTACGTCTGTTCGGTCGAGCGCAGCTCCAGCAGGTAGGTGCGGCGGTCGGTGTTGATGATGAGGTTGGTGGTGAGGTCGGGCCGGGTCGGCTTGACGATGATGTGCACGCGGCGTGCGGGGCCGGTGCCGCTCTCGGTGTCGCCGATGATCCAGCGCACCGTGTCGCCGCCGGCGACGGGGCCGTTGCCGACCAGCGTCTCGCCCTCCTGCAGCATGATGGCGGTGACCTGGCCGGGCGCCGTGTAGACCTGATAGAGCGCGCCCGGCGTGAAGGGGTAGACCTGCACGGCGTTGATGAAACCCGCGCGCACGGGCTGCACGCGCGCGGCGGCGTTGGCCTGGTTGACCCGCACGGTGGGATCCGGCGCCTCGGGCGTGCGGCGCGCGGCCGGGATGCGCTGGAGCTGGCCCGGCAGTGGCAGGGGCGTCGGCACCTCGACGATCTCGACGGGGCGCGGCGGCTCGGGGATCTGCGTCGCCTGGATCGGCTCGTCGTCGTAGCGGATCTCGGGCGGGCGGAAGGCGCAGGCGCCGAGGCCCAACAGGATAAGCGCCAGGGTGGGGTGTGCGTGCCTCATTGCCCGAGCTCCCGCGACCAGTTGATGGCGTGGACGAAGATGCCGAGGGGGTTCTTGCGAAGGCGCTCGGCGTCGCGCGCCGGCTGGACGACGATCGTCAGGATCGCGGTCCAGCGCTCGGTGCGCGCGAGCTGGCCGTTCTCGTAGGTGCGTTCGATCCAGGCGACCCGAAAACTGTCCTCGGAGGCGCGGATGACGCTGGAGACCTCGACGGCGACCTGCTGGCGGCCGACGCGGGCGAACGGATCGCTGGCGCGCGCGAAGTCGTTCAGCGCCAGCGCGCCGCGATCGGTCGCGAAGTCATAGGCGCGCAGCCAGTGCTGCCGAACGATGATCGGGTCGGCGGCGATGCCGCGCACCTGCTCGATGAAGCGCGCGAGGTGCCAGGCGATCTGTGGGTCGGTCGGCCGGAAGTTGGCGATGGCGGGGGCGACGGCCTGCGCCTCGCCGAGCCGGTCCACCTGTACGACCCAGGGCACGACGGTGCCGCGGGCGGACTGCCAGACCAGCGCCCCAGCGAGGCCGGCGATCAGGGCGAGTTCGCCGAGCGCCATGAGGCGCCAGTTGCGCGCCTGGACGCGGGCGGAGCCGATGCGCTCGTCCCAGGCCTGGGCGGCACGCTGGTAGGGCGTCTCGGGCTCCGGCGTGCGGCCGTAGCGGACGGAGGGACGGCGGAACATCAGCGATCCTCCGTGAGGCGGATGGAGGAGCCCGCGCCACCACCGTCGCCCGAGCGGATAGCGTGGCCGAGGGTGGTGACGCCGTGGCTCAGCGCCTGGCCGCGGCGCATGCGCCGGGCCCAGGCGGGAGCGCCGGAGGATGGCGGCGGGTCCGCAGGGGGCGATGCGCCTCCACTGCCGGCGGCACTCCCGGCCGCGTGGCTCGCGCGGAGGCTGCCCGCCGCGCTGCGCAGCGGGCTCATGGCAGCCGAGCCCGCGGCCATCACGACACCCGAAGCACCGCCGGTGCGGTAGGCGGTGCCGGCGGCGCCCGTGGTATAGGCCGCGCCGCGTGCAGTCGCGCCGACCGCTGACCCCGCCGCGCCGACCGCTGCAAGCCCGGTCCGGGCGACAGCAGCACCGGCGACAGCTGCTCCCCCAACCGCCAGCCCCGTGCCGACCGCCGCGCCCGCGCCGAGCTGCGGCCCGCCGGAGATCAGCCCATTGGCTATGCCCGGCCCGAAGACCCCGAGTGCGAGCAGCGCCAGTGCCGCGAGCACGATCGACATCGCTTCGTCGATGGTCGGCTGGTTGGCGCCGAAGCCTGCCGTGAACTGCGCGAAGAGCGTCGAGCCGATGCCGATGATGACGGCCAGCACCAGCACCTTCACGCCGGAGGAGACGACGTTGCCGAGCACCCGCTCGGCGAGGAAGGCCGTCTTGCCGAACAGCCCGAAGGGCACCAGCACGAAGCCCGCCAGCGTCGTCAGCTTGAACTCGATCAGCGTGACGAAGAGCTGGATCGCCAGGATGAAGAAGGACAGCAGCACGACCGCCCAGGCGAACATCAGGATCGCGATCTGGACGAAGTTCGTGAAGAACGAGACGTAGCCCATGAGGCCGGAGACGGCCTGGAGCAGCGGCCGCCCGGCATCGAGGCCGACCTGCGCGACGCGTCCCGGCTGGAGCAGCTGCTGCGCCGTGATGGTCGAGCCCGAGGCGACCAGGCCGAGGCCGGCGAAGCTGTCGAAGATGACCTGGGCCAGGAAGTTCCAGTTGCCGACGATCCAGGCGAAGACGCCGACGAAGAGGGTCTTCTTGATCAGGCGGGCGATGATGTCGTCGTCCGCGCCCCAGGCCCAGAAGAGCGCGGCGAGCGTGATGTCGATGACGATGAGCGTCGCGGCGAGGAAGGCCACCTCGCCGCCGAGCAGCCCGAAGCCGCTGTCGATGTAGCGGGTGAAGACGTCGAGGAACCGGTCGATGACGCCGGTGCCGTTCATGGCACGCCGCAACGGTTGCGGGGATACGGCGCCACGGTCTGCCCTCAGGGACCATGGAACATGCGGGCGGAACCGGGCTGATAGCCGGCACCGGGTGCCAGGAAGCGCTCCAGCTGCTCGCGCGCCTGCTCCTCGCCGCTGGCCACGCGCGCGGCCTCCAGCGCCTGGGCACGGCCCTGCGCGGCGAGGAGCGCGGTGAGATCGGCGATCTGTTGGGACTGGAGGGCCAGGAGTTGGTTGCCCGCCTGCGCCGCCTGGAGCGCACCGGTCGCACCCTGGCTCTGGCCGATCAGCGCCTCGATCTCTGCGCGCGTGCCGGTGAGGTTGCCGACCACCGTCGCCTGGGTCATCAGCGCGTCCTGGAAGCCGGCGACGGAGGTCTGCCAGCGCTCGCGCGCATTGGCGAACATCTGCTGGCTGGAGCCGAGCGAGGCGGCGCTGCCGTAGCCCTGCGTGAAGGCGCGCTCGATGTCGGTGACCTCGTAGGCAAGGCGCTGGGCGCGGGCGATCAGCTGCTGCGTCCGCGCGAAGGACTGCTGCAGCCGCATGAGCGAGGAGTAGGGCAGGCTCGCGAGGTTGCGCGCCTGGTTGATCAGCATCTGCGCCTCGTTCTGGAGCGAGGCGATTTGGTTGTTGATCTGGTCCAGCGCGCGGGCGGCGGAGAGGATGTTCTGCGCGTAGTTCCATGGGTCGAAGACCGTCCACTGCGCCTGGGCGGGCGTGACCGTGACGGGGAACGGGAGGCCAAGGAGGGCCGCGCCGAGCAGCGCGGCGCGGAGCGGGCGGCGGATCATGGGGCGGGTTCCTCCGGAGGGTCGGGCAGAAGCTCGGCGGCCCAGTCGAGGCCACGGCGCAGCAGCCAGGCGCGCGCGAAGCCGGCGCGGCCATGGGTGGCCAGGGTCTCGGCGATGGCGGCCTGGTCGGTCTTGGAGGAGGCGGCGCAGAAGGCGAGCGCGACCTCCGACAGCCCCAGCTCGAAGAGCCGGTTGCCGCGGCGGGACTGGCAGTAGTAGTCGCGCTTGGGCGTCGCCCGGGCGAGGATCTCCGTCTGCCGGTCGTTCAGCCCGAAGCGGGCGTACATGGCGGCGATCTGCGGCTCGAGCGCACGCTCATTCGGCAGGAAGACGCGCGTCGGGCAGCTCTCGATGATGGCCGGCGCGATGGCCGAGCCGTCCACGTCGGCCAGGGACTGCGTCGCGAAGACCACCGAAGCGTTCTTCTTGCGGAGCGTCTTGAGCCACTCGCGCAACTGCGCGCCGAAGGTGGCGTCGTCGAGCGCGAGCCAGCCCTCGTCGACGATGATCAGTGTCGGCCGGCCGTCGAGGCGCCGGCCGATGGCGTGGAAGAGATAGGCCAGCACGGCGGGGGCGGCCGCAGTGCCGATCAGCCCCTCGGTCTCGAAGGCCTGCACCTCGGCCTCGCCCAGCCGCTCCGCCTCGGCGTCGAGCAGCCGGCCCCAGGGGCCAGCAAGGTTGTAGGGCTCGAGCGCGCGCTTGATTACCTGGGACTGCAGCAGCACGGCGAGGCCGGTCAGGGTGCGCTCGTGGATCGGCGCGGAGGCGAGGCTGGTCAGCGCGGACCACAGATGGTCCTTCACCGCCGGGTCGATCGCCACACCCTCGCGGGCGAGCAGGCCGGCGATCCATTCGGCGGCCCAGGCGCGCTCCTCCGGCGCATCGATCCGGGCCAGAGGCTGGAGCGCGACCGGCTCGGTCCTGTCGCCGGCCAGCGCGCCGCCGAGGTCATGCCAGTCCCCGCCCATGGCGATCGCGGCGGCGCGGATCGAGCCGCCGAAGTCGAAGGCGAAGACCTGCGCGCCGGCGTAGCGGGGGAACTGCAGCGCCATCAGCGCCAGCAGCACCGACTTGCCCGCGCCGGTCGGGCCGATGACCAGCGTGTGCCCGACATCCCCTACATGCAGCGAGAAGCGAAAGGGCGTCGCCCCCTCCGTCCGTGCATGGAACAGCGGCGGGCCGCCGAGATGCTCGTTCCGCTCCGGCCCGGCCCAGACGGCCGAGATCGGGACGATGTGGGCGAGGTTCAGCGTCGAGATCGGGGGCTGGCGCACATTGGCGTAGAGGTGGCCCGGCAGGCTGCCGAGCCAGGCCTCGACGGCGTTCACCCCCTCGCGGATGACGGTGAAGTCGCGGGACTGGATGACCTTCTCGACCAGGCGAAGGTTGTCGTCCGCGGCACGGGCGTCGTCGTCCCAGACCGTGACGGTCGCCGTGACATAGGCCCAGCCGGCGATGTCCTGGCCGAGCTCCTGCAGCGCCTCGTCGGCGTCGGCGGCCTTGTTGGCGGCATCGCTGTCGAGCAGGACGCTCTGCTCGTTGGTCATCACCTCCTTGAGGATCGCGGCGATCGACTTGCGCTTGGCGAACCACTGCCGGCGGATGCGCGTCAGCAGTTTTTGAGCGTCGGTCCGGTCCAGGCAGATGGCGCGCGTGCACCAGCGATACTCGAAGGCGAGCGCGTTCAGCTCGTCGAGGATCCCGGGGAAGGTGGCGCTCGGGAAGCCGATGATGGTCAGCACGCGCAGATGCGCATCGCCCAGCCGTGGCGCCAGGCCGCCCATCAGCGGCTGGTCCGCCAGCAGCGTGTCGAGATGCATCGGCGTCTCGGGCACGCGGACCAGGTGGCTGCGGGTTGAGACCGTCGCGTGCAGGAAGGTCAGCGTCTCGGCATCGTCGAGCCAGCGTGCCTCAGGGACGAAGGCCTCGATCTGGTCGAGCACGCGGTCGGTGCGGTCGATGAAGTTTCTGAGCGCCTCGCGGCCACCCGCCACCTCGGCGCCCGCTGTGCCCTCATAGAGAAAACCCTCGGCACGGGCGGCGTCGTCGGCCGGCGGCAGCCAGGCGAAGGTGAGGATGTAGCTGCTTTCGAAATGCGCGCCGGCCTCTTCGAACTGGGCGCGGCGCTCGGCATCGACCAGGGCCGAGACCGGGTCGGGGAAGGTGCTTGCGGGGTATCCCCGTGCCGGAACCCGCTGCGCCTCCGCGAAGACCGCCCAGCCCGAGCCGAGGCGGCGCAGCGCGCCGTTCAGCCGCGCGGCGGTGGCGGCGAGCTCGGCCGGGGTGGCGCTGTCCAGGTCCGGGCCGCGGAAGCGGGCGCTACGCTGGAAGGAGCCATCCTTGTTCAGCACCACGCCGGGTGCCACCAGCGCGGCCCAGGGCAGGAAGTCGGCCAGCGTCTGGGGCTTCCGGCGGTATTCGGCGAGGTTCAGCATCGCCGCCTCAGGCACGCAGCCAAGCGGGGTAGCGCAGGTGCCGGCGCACCACCTCGACGAACTGCGCATCCCGCCGCGCGGCCCAGACGGCGGCGAGGTGGCCCACCAGCCAGATCAGCACGCCCGCGACCCAGAGCCGCAGGCCGAGCCCGATCGCTGCAGCGAGCGTGCCGTTGGCGATGGCGACCGCGCGCGGCGCGCCGGCGAGCAGGATCGGTTCGATCAGCGCGCGGTGCACCGGCGCCGAGAAGCCCGGCACCAGATCGGCGGGCAGCGCCATCAGATCAGCGCCCCGCCGCCGAACTGGAAGAAGGACAGGAAGAAGCTCGACGCCGCGAAGGCGATCGAGATCCCGAAGACGATCTGCACCAGTCGCCGGAAGCCCCCCGAGGTGTCCCCGAAGGCCAGCGTCAGGCCGGTGACGATGATGATGATCACCGCGATGATCTTGGCGACGGGCCCCTCGATCGATTCCAGCACCTGCTGCAGCGGCTGCTCCCAGGGCATGTTCGAGCCGGCGGCGTGGGCGGGTGCCGTGAGCGCGAGGCAGAGCGCGAAGGCGGCCGCGCCGGCAAGGCGCGTGCGCAGCGTGGACGTCATGGTGTGTCTCCTGTGGGGGTGAGGTCGTAGTCGCCGGTGGCAGTCAGGCCGTGGACCTGGGCGAGTTCGGTGAGGCGGCGGTCGGCGCCGCGGCCGGCGAGCACGGCGATGACGTCGATCGTCTCGGCGATCAGCGCGCGCGGGACGGTGACGACGGCTTCCTGGATCAGCTGCTCGAGGCGGCGCAGCGCGCCGAGCGCGGAGCCGGCATGGATGGTGCCGATGCCGCCGGGATGGCCGGTGCCCCACGCCTTGAGCAGGTCGAGCGCCTCCGCGCCGCGCACCTCGCCGATCGGGATGCGGTCGGGGCGAAGGCGCAGCGCGCGGCGGACGAGTTCGGAGAGCGAGGCGACGCCGTCCTTGGTGCGCAGCGCGACCAAGTTCGGTGCGCGGCACTGGAGCTCGCGCGTGTCCTCGATCAGCACGACGCGGCCGCACTCACCGGCGACCTCGGCGAGAAGGGCGTTGGTCAGCGTGGTCTTGCCGGTCGACGTGCCGCCGGCGACGAGGATGTTGCGGCGCTCCGCAACCGCGATGCGCAGCGCGATGGCCTGCCCGGCCGTCATGATGCCGGCGGCGACGTAGTCCACCAGCGTGAAGACGGCGACGGCGGGCTTGCGGATCGCGAAGGCGGGGGCCGCGACAACGGGCGGGAGCAGGCCCTCGAAGCGCTCACCCGTCTCGGGCAGCTCCGCCGAGACGCAGGGGCGGTCCGCATGCACCTCCGCGCCGACATGATGCGCGACGAGGCGGATGATGCGCTCTCCGTCGGCGAAGGCCAGGCACTGGCCGGTGTCGGCGAGGCCACCCGCGAGACGGTCGATCCAGAGCCGACCGTCGGGATTCAGCATCACCTCGACGACGGCTGGGTCTTCGAGCCATCCCGCGATGCCGGGACCGAACGCCGTGCGCAGCATGCGCGCGCCACGCGCGGTCGTCTCGGCCTTGAGCGGATGCAGCGACATGCGGTCCCCGTGGTGGTGCCGCGGCGGAGGCGCCGCAGCGGGCGGGGATGATTAGAGAGCGGCAGGTCGGGGTAAGATCAACAAGCGGAATCGTGGCGTAGTGGAGTGGCGGACCAAGACAGGGATAACGGCATAGCGACCAGCGCAACATCTCACCGCATGGACGCTTCGGAAAAGGCGAGACCGTCGCCATCCAACGGACCGATACGAGCTGTGTTGTAAGGTCTTCTTGGCGATAATCGCGCAGGGGGCGCCAGGATCACCCCGCCCCATTCGCGGCAGCGGGGAGCGGGCGACAAATGATGCGTCGCCACGCGACCCCGTCGGCCAGCGATCCTTGCCAGGTTACCCGAGTAGATCTGCGAACTTGATCGGCAACTCGCGCACCCGCCTTCCGGTGGCGTGGTGCACTGCGTTGGCGATGGCCGCCGCGACGCCGACCTCGCACAGCTCGCCGATGCCGCGCACGCCGATGAGCGAGGCGTGCGGGTCATCCTCAGCGATGAAGGAGACGTCGATGTCGCGCGGGATATCCGCGTTGACCGGCAGGTGAACGCCGGACAGGTTCTTCGACACAAAGCGCCCGTGGCGCGCGTCCATCGCGCTCTCCTCGAGCATCGCGCGACCATAGCCCCAGATGATGCCGCCGATCATCTGGCTGCGCGCGGTGGCAGGGTTGAGGATTCGTCCGGCGGAGTAGCACCCGACCGCGCGGCGCATGCGCGCCACGCCGAGCTCCTCGTCCACCTCCATCTCGACGAACACTGCGCCCCAGGTGTGCATGGCGTGCGTCCCAGCGCCGCCATGCGCGTCGAATGGCACGCCGCCCGGCAGCTGGAACGCGCCGTCCGCCACCAGTTCCGCGACGCCACGTCTGGCGAGGAGCGACGGCCAGTCGGCGGGCGGCGGGACCGCCCCGCCAGCCAGCTCCCCGAGGCGCGCCTTGAGCCTGTCTGCCGCGTCGGCGACGGCTGAGCCCGCCGACATGGTGGTGGACGAGCCGAAGGTGCCGCCGGTTTCCGGCAGGTCGGTCGCGCCCAGCGCCGTCGTCACGCGCTCGATGGGAAGGCCCAGGCGCTCGGCTGCGATCCCAGCGAGAATCGTGCGCGTGCCCGTGCCGATCTCCTGGCTCCCCGCCTCGACGCGTACGGTGCCATCCGCGGCCAGCCGCACGCGCGCCGTCGATGCGAAGCGGAAGGTCGACATGATGGCCGACGCCATCCCCGTGCCGACGAGTCGGCGCCCTTCCCGGCGCGCGCGGGGCGTGGGATCGCGCCCTGCCCAGCCGAAGCGGCGCGCGCCTTCAGCGTAGGCTTCGCGCAGCTTCTTCGAGGAGAAGGGCTTGCCTCCGATCGGCTCGACATCCGCGTGATTCCGTAGACGCAGTTCCAGCGGATCGATGCGCAGCCGCTCGGCGAGTTCGTCCATGGCGCTTTCGAGCGCGAACATCCCCGGACCCTCGTGCGGGGCGCGCATGGCAGTGGGCGTCGGCACATCGGCCGGCACGATCCGCGTGCGCACGCGGATCGACGGGCAGGCATACATCGAGCGGGTGCCGGCCGAGCCGAACTCGATATAGTCGTCCGCCGTCGATGAGACATTCTCGGAGACGTGCTCGACCGCCGTCAGGCGCCCCTCCGCATCCGCACCGAGCCGGACACGCGACCGCACGACGGGCTGGTAGCCGGTGCCGGTGTAGCAGGCGTCCCGCCCCAGCACGATCTTGACCGGGCGGCCGGCAACGCGCGCGGCAAGCACGGCCAGCAGCTGATGCGGCCAGACGTAGCCCTTCGCGCCGAAGCCGCCGCCGGTATAGGGGCAGCGCACATGGATCGCGCCGGGGGGCATCTGCAGCAGGCCGGCGAGTGCGTAGCGCACGCCGAATGTCCATTGGCTCGCGGTGTGGATGTGCAGCTCAGCGCCGCGCCACTCCGCCAGCGTGGCAGGGGACTCCATCATGTTGTGATGCCGGGTCGGTGCCAGGTAGGTGGCGTCGATCGTGGCGGCGGCGCGAGCCAGGCCGGCGTCCACGTCGCCGCTCTCCTGGTCGATCTCGGCGAAGGCGTAGCCGTTGCCCTGCGTCCGCGGCGGCCGCGAGCTGCCCGTCTCGAACACGGTCGGCGGCTCGCGTAGGATCGACAGGCGCAGCAGCCCGGCCGCCTCCTCGGCCGCCTCCAGCGTTTCGGCGAGCACGATGGCGACCGGTTGGCCTTCGTGGCGGATCCGGTCGTCCGTCATTGGCACGGAGGCCGTTGCGAAAGGCGGAACCATGGGCGGGCCGAGCGGGGGCAGGTCGGCTCCTGTCAGGACGCGCACGACGCCCGGCACGCGAAGCGCCGCCGTCGCATCGATGCCCGCGAGCCGTCCCCTAGCGACGGGGCTGCCAACGATCACGCCGTGGAGTGTGCCGCGCGGCGTCTCCTCCCCGGCGAACACCGCCGCGCCCGTGACCTTCGGCGCGCCGTCGATGCGCCTGTGTGCCGTGGCGAGCGGGGAGCCCGTGCCGACGATCACGCCGGGCAGCGCGGCGTCGATGCGGTGGGAAGTGGGTCCGAGCCCGGTCATCACGCGATCCCTCCAGCTGTCAGGACGGCCCGGACGGCGGCATTCTCCACGAGCTTCGTCTTCCACGCCTGTCCGGGCAGCGGGCGCGCCGCGCCCAGCGCCGCGACGATGGCGGCCCGTATCGTCGCCTCGCTCAGCGGCGCGTCGCGGAGCCGCGCCTCGGCCTCGGTCAACCGCATCGGCTTCTGCGCCACCGAGCCGAGCGCGAGCCGGAGCTGGCGGATGCGCCCGTCCGTGGCATCGAGGCAGGCGGCGGCGGACACCATCGCGTATTCGTAGGATTCTCGCTCGCGCACCTTGAGATAAGCGGACCGGCGCGACGCGGCGTCGGCTGGTACGTGATAGCGCAGGATGATCTCGTCTGATCGGAGCTGCGTCTCGACGCCGAACGCCGCCGTGTTGGAGGTCGGCGCAGTGCGCGCCGCCTCCTCCTGGGTCAGGTGGAACGCGTTCATGGCGATGCGGCGAACGCCGCGCGGCCCCTGTATCTCCGCCTCGGCGCCGAGCGCGGAGAGAGCGACGGCGGGATCGGATGGCTGCGTGGCGACGCAGGCGTCGGTCCAGCCGAACAGCGCCGCGCGGTCCCATCCTCCTTCAAGCGCCGAGCAGCCCGAGCCGGCAACGCGCTTGTTGCAGGCCCAGGGCATGCGCTCGGGAACCGGCGCCTCGGCGCGGAAGTACGGGCAGCGCGTACGCTGCAGGACATTGCCGCCGAGCGTCGCCCTGTTGCGCAACTGCGGTGAGGCTGCGCGCAGGCACGCCTCGGCCAACACCGGCGCGCGCTCGCGCACCAGCGCGTGGGCACCAACCGCCCCCAGCGTCGCGAGCGCGCCGATCACCAGGCGTCCGCCCTCCGCGCGTATCCCATCGAGCTCGGGAAGGCGCGAGACGTCGACGACGCGCTCCGGATGCGCGATGCCGAGGCGCATCCAGTTCAGGAGTTCCGTTGTGCCGGCCGCGAGGGCCGCGCCGCCAGCGGCCGCCGACACGGCGTCGCCAATGCTCGCGGCGTGGCCATAGGTGAAGTTGCGCATGTGTGTTCCTCCTCAGCCCGCGCGCACGCTCAGGACGGTGGCCGGCTGCACGGCGCCGCTGGGGTGCACCGCCCGGCCCGCCGCACCGAGTTCCGCAGCCGCCCGCTCCACGGCGGCGACGATCTGCGGATAGGCAGCGCAGCGGCACAGATTGCCGCTCATCCATTCCGCGATCTCCGTGGCCGAGCCGGCGTGACCTTCGCGGATGCAGGCGACGGCGGAGACGATCTGCCCCGGCGTGCAATAGCCGCACTGGAAGGCGTCCTCGGCGATGAAGGCGCGCTGCACGGCGTCGAGCGTGCCGTCGGCACTGGCCAGGCCCTCCACGGTGACGATTGCACGGCCATCGCAGGCGGCGGCCAGCGTCATGCACGCGTTGATCCTTGCCCCGTCGAGAAGCACGGTGCAGGCGCCGCACGCGCCCTCGTTGCAGCCCTTCTTGGTGCCTGGCAGCGCCATCTGCTCGCGCAGAAGGTCAAGCAGCGAGACGCGCGCCTCGTGCACGATGACATGGGTGCGCCCGTTCACCGTCAATCGGGTGGAGCGCGACGGCGACGTCGGAGCCCCCGTTTGAGCAGATGCGCTCTCCGCCCCCAGGCTCGCCGCGCCAATCACCCCGACGGTACTTCCTTGAAGGAGCTGACGGCGGTTTAAGTCCGGTGATGACATCTGCGCCTCTCTCGTCGGAGAAATACCCACTGCTTGGTGCGGGGATTGGTCTCCCGCATCCCGTCGCGTTATGAACATGTCTCCACATAACGCTTGCGGGTAGGGCAGGAGAGGCAACTGAGCACGATCCGTACGCTTCGCGGACCGACATCGCGGCCCTTCCTCCATCGGGGAAGCTTCGCGCGGTTCGACTTCACCTATGGCGGCTTCCCGTCCTTCGGCCGGGACGCGGAGCCTCTGGTCTCCGAGCCCTCCGTCCTCGACTTCTCCTTTAGTGGCCATTCGCACGCCGTCGTGTCCCGCGATGGGCGGGGGGCGACGGTGCGGCGTTTCCCGCCGGGCAGTGGCGGGTCCACCGGCCTGGAGCCGATCCACTGGATCGACGTGCCCGAACCGAGCGAGTTCGTCGAAGTCCGCGTATCGGCCGCGCTGCGGGCCGACATGGCGGCCGATCTCCGGCGTCCAGACCTCGCCGACCTCGGCGAGCGCTTCGCCGTGGAGGATCCTCCCCTCTATGCAATGGCTGCGCGCGTACGGGCCGCCGCCCTCGGTGGCCGGCCGCTATCGGACCTCGAAGGCGAGGCGCTCGTCGGCGCCGCGCTGCGCAACGCGATCATCAGGCTGGGTGGGCGCCCCCGTCATGGGACGCGGCAGGGGCTTGACCGCCGCCGGTTGCAGCGCGTCGCGGAATACATCGACGCGCACTTGGCAGGCCCGCTCACCCTCGCCGAGTTGGCCGATGTGGCAGCCGTGAGCCGCTACCACTTCGCGCGGATGTTCACGCGCGCGGTGGGGCTGACACCCCACGCCTACGTGCAGTCACGGCGCATGGACCGCGCCCGGACCGCCCTTGCGGCCGGTGCGAGTGCGCGTGAGGCCGCCCACACCGCCGGCTACGTCCAAGGGCACAGCTTCCGGCGAGCCCTCCAGCGCGCCTTCGGCCCGTAAGAGGTCACCGGCATCGCCTAGGCGCCTCCCAAGCACAGCGGATAGCCGCGTTGACGGGGCCGCGCCGATTCATCGACTTGATGGCGGACGAATGGCGCTCCAATGAGGTGTGGGACGCTCCAATGAAGTCGCCCGCCTCGTAGCAGGTCGCAGCTGGCCTCGGTGGCTGCGTCGTAGTTTCCCATCACGGCATCGAGCACCGCTTCAACCGCATCAGCTATCCTTGGACTGACGGCCAAGTCGAGCAGATGAATCGAACCATCAAGGACGCCATCGTCAAGCGCTTTCAATGCGACCGCCATGATCAAATCTGGCGAAGCCTCGGTGAGCGCATCTGTAAATAAGGAATACTATGACGAAACTGACCACGCGCCGTGGGCCCGTTACTCGCTGTGCAGCGGAGAAGTTGCCGTGACTCGACCGGATCGCGAAGGCCCAGATCTTCGCAGGCTCGACCTCAATCTTCTGCTGATATTCCGTGCCTTGATGGAGGAGCGTAGCGCGACGCGCGCCGGCAACCGGCTGTTCCTATCACAGCCCGCCGTTTCGGGCGCATTGGCGCGGCTTCGCGAGTTCTTCGGCGACGAGCTCCTCGTGCGCGAAGGACGCAGTTTGACCCCGACCGCGAGGGCGCTGGAGCTAATGACGAACATCGCGCCGCACCTGGAGGGGCTCTCCGCCGCCATTGCCGGCGCTTCGGTTTTCGAACCGGCCACGGCACGGCGGGTGTTCCGCATCGGCTGCACCGACGCGGTGGCGATTGCGATCCTCCCAAGGCTGAGGGACGAGTTCAGCCGGCTTTCTTCGTCCTCCGACCTCGTGGTGCGGATCGGTGACTATCGGACGCTCCCGGCGCTGCTCGCCGCTGACGAGATCTCCGTTGCAGTCGGCTTTCTCAGGAATGCGCTGTCGGATGCGGCTCGCCAGCGCGTGTTGCGTCACGCTCCCTGGGTCGTCGTGCGGGATGGTGCTTCGCCGCCCGTGCGCGATGTCGCCGACTTCGCCAGCCGCTCGCACGTGCTGGTCACGCCGCTCGGCGACCTCGAGGGATTCGTGGACGAGGCCCTCGCGACCGTCGGCTTTGCACGTCGGGTCTCGCTTGGCGTCACGAGCTTCGCGCTGCTCGCTGCCGCCCTGCCGGGCAGCCGGCTCGTCGCGACGGTGCCGGACTTCGTTGCGCGGTGGCTGGGATCGCTTGCCGGGCTGCAATGCGACCCGATGCCCCTCGACATCGCGCCGGTGACCAATCTCATGGCTTGGCGGCAGACAAGCGACCGTGATCCGGCGGAGATCTGGCTGCGCGAGAAGATCGCCTTGGCCTTCGAGGCGGCCGGCGCCGCCTGAACGCCGGCAGCGCGGGACCGATCGGGCGATGCGATCCGGCCGATCGGATCGCGTGATTGGAACAGGGCATCGGGACGCATGACCTCTAAGCGGCGCGGTGTCGTCGCGCCAGGTCAAGGAGCCGAACCCATGAGCCTATCCTCCCGCCGAGCCCTGCTGGCCGCGATCCCTGCCGCAGGCCTCGGTCTTTCCATGCCGGCCGAGCTACGTGCCGCAGCGCCACGGCGTGTCCTTGCGATCTCCACGTCGGTCGGCCGTCAGCCGGATGGCCGCCCGACCGGCCTCTGGATGTCGGAGCTGACCACGCCGTACTGGGCCTTCGTCGACGCCGGCTTCGAGGTCCAGCTGGCGTCCATTGCGGGCGGCCGTCCGCCGGTCGATCCGCGCAGCATGGCCGGCCCGCGCGGCCGTGGGCCCTCGGTGGATCGTTTCGAGGCCGCGCCCGGTGCCATGGCCCGGTTCAACGATACGCCCGTCCTCCAGCCTGAGAGCGGCGACGGTTTTGACGCGGTGTTCCTGGCCGGCGGCCACGGGACGATGTGGGACTTCCGCGGCAATGCGACGCTGCGCACGGTCGTCGAACGGGCGTTCCGTCGCGGCGCGGTGGTGGCCGCGGTCTGCCACGGTCCGGCCGGGCTGCTGGACGCGACGGACGAGCGCGGCCAGCCGATCCTCCGCGGCCGCCGCGCGACCGGCTTCACCAATGCCGAGGAGGACGCGGTCGAGCTAACTGCCGCCATGCCCTACCTGCTGGAGGACGAGATGCGGCGCCTTGGCGCGCGCTTCGAAGCGGCCGCCAACTTCGCGCCATTCACGGTGCAGGATGGCAACCTGATCACCGGCCAGAACCCGGCATCGGCGGCGCCGATCGGCGATCTGATCGTCGCGGCGCTCCGCTCTCGCCCCGGGGCGTCCGGCTGATGCGGCGGCGGGCAGCGTTGGGCGGCCTCCTGGCGTTCGCTGGCGCGAGCCGGGCGCGTGCGACGCCCTATGTCGCGCCGCCGCGCCCTGCGGTGGTCTCGGGCGTACGCGTCGAGATGCTGCTGGATGGCCTCGCCCATCCCTGGGCCGTGGCCGAGTTGCCGGACGGCGCGTTGATCGTCACCGAGCGGCTTGGCCGCGCGCGCGTGCTGCGCGGCGGAACCAGCAGCGAGGTCTCAGGCCTGCCCACGGTGCTCACCGGGGGCCAGGCCGGGCTGCTCGACATCGCCATCCATCCGCGCTTCGCCGCCAACCAGTGGATCTATCTGACACTGGCGAGCGGCGACGCGTCGGCGAACCGGACCGTGCTCCTGCGCGCGCGCCTCGACGGGACGCGCCTGGTCGAGGCGAGGATCGTCTTCACCGTAAGCGAGTCGAAGTCGGGCCTCCAGCACTTCGGCTCGCGCCTCGCCTGGCTGCCTGACGGCACGCTCCTTATGTCGATCGGCGACGGCGGCAATCCGCCCGTCTCGTTGCGCGGCGCGCCGATCCGCGAGCAGGCCCAGAACATGGCCAGCCATCTCGGCAAGCTCCTGAGGCTCGACGAGGACGGGCGCCCGCCCGCCGACAATCCGCTCGTCTCAGCCCCGGGCGCGGCGGCCGAAATCTGGGCGCTCGGGCTTCGGAACGTCCAGGGTCTCGCCTGGGATGCGGTGCGCGGCACTGTCTGGTGCAGCGACCATGGGGCGCTCGGGGGCGATGAGCTCAATCTGGTTCGGGGTGGCGCCAATCACGGCTGGCCACGGGTGACCCACAGCCGGGAATACAGCGGGCGAGAGATCAGCTCCGAGCGGCGCCGCAACGGAGTGGTCGATCCGGCGCTCGTCTGGACCGAGACGATCGCGCCCTCGGGCCTCGCCGTTTGCAGCGGCCGCGCCTTCACGTCATGGCGCGGCGACATCCTCGCCGGCGGCCTCGTCAGCGGGGATATCCGCCGCGTCACGGCCGATGCCGCGGGCCGGGTGACGGGCGAGCACAGGATCCCGGTGAGGGCTCGCGTCCGAGACGTGCGCGAGGCGCAAGACGGGGCGTTGCTGGTTCTGACCGACGAGCCGCGGGGCCGACTTCTCCGGCTCCTGCCCGCCGACTGACGCGCCAACGCTGCTGGACCCAGCACCCCGCACCGCACCGCAGCGTCGGCGCGGGGCTGGCTGCGTTCGCCCGTCGGCGCGAGCGATGTTGCCGCCGCTCCCAACGTGATCCGCTGCATCGCAAAGCCCGATTTCACTTCGGCACCTCCGGCCAGCATCTCTTGGGAACCCGAGGCGGACGCATCCGCGCCGCCCGGCTGCAAGGAGACCACGCATGACACCGAGGATTCTCATCGTGCTTACGAGCCACCGCCTGCTCGGCCAGACGGGCCGCGCGACCGGCTTCCACTTCGAGGAGCTCGCGACACCCTACTGGGCGTTTCGCGACGCGGGCTTCGCCGTCGAGATCGCCAGCATCCAGGGGGGTGCCGCGCCGGTCGATCCCGGCAGCCACCCGGGGGATCCATCCCGGCTGCCGGCGTCGGTCGCACGCTTCCTCGGCGATCAGGGCGCCATCGACGCCCTCGCGACCACGGCGGCGATCGACACGGTGCAGGCGGAGGCGTTCGATGGCGTCTTCCTGCCGGGCGGGCACGGCACGATGTGGGACCTCCCGACGAATGCGGCGTTGGCGCGGCTGGTCGGTGCCATCTTCGACGCGGGCGGCGCGGTCGGTGCCGTCTGCCATGGCCCGGCCGGGTTGGTCGGCGCGCGCCGCGCGGATGGCCGCCCGATCGTCGAGGGGCGCCGGGTGAACAGCTTCACCAACGCGGAGGAAGCCGCGATCGGGTTGACCGAGGCCATGCCATTCCTGCTCGAGACGCGGCTGACGGAGCTCGGCGGCCGCTTCGAAGGCGGGCCGGACTTCCGTGCCTTCGCCGTGCGGGACGGGAACCTGGTGACCGGACAGAACCCGGCCTCCGCCGGAGCCGTCGCGGCGCATGTCGTGGACATTGTTCGTGCGCTCGGCGCGCGAGCTGCTGCCTGATCGGGAGGGAGGCACAGATGAACACACTTCCGAAGCTGGGCCGCCGGCTGGCGGCCGGCGTGCTGGCGCAGATCGCCCTTGGCCTCGGCAGCCTCAGCGCCGAACCCGTCGCGGTGGTGCGGTGGGATCGCCTGGCCTGGGACGGCTCCGCTGCCGAGCGTGCGGCATTCGACGCAGCCGAGACGTGGCGGCGTGCCGCCATCGCTGGCGTCGAGACCGACGCCGACGGGAACTTACTGGTGACGGTGCCGCGATGGCTCGATGCGCGTGTGCCTGCGACGCTGAACCGCGTCGTCATGGTGAATGGGCAGCCCTTGCTTCAGCCCTTTCCGCCACAGCCCGAAGCGCATGATCCGGCGCGTACGGATGCGCTCCGCAGCATCCTCGGGGTGCGGCGTGACACGGCCGGCCGGCTCTGGGCGCTCGATCTTGGCTGGGTCGCCGGCGAAACCGGGCCGACGCCCGATGGCGCCCAGAAGTTGGTAGAGCTCGATCCGCGCAGCGGCAGGATCATGCGCCGGATCGTCTTCGCTCGCGGCGTGGCGGGCGATGGCTCCTTCCTGAACGACATCGCCGTGGATGCGCGGCGGGAGGTTGCCTTCGTCAGCGACAGCGGCGTGCGCGGGGCGCCCGACAACCCGACCGGGATCATCGTCGTCGACCTCGCGACGGGCGCCTCCCGTCGGGTCCTGGACCGGCATCCCTCGACGGCGAACGACCGCACGCGGCCGCTCGTCGCCTCGGGCGAAGCCGTCTTCCCGGGCAATCCGCTGCAGGTCGGCATCAACGGCATCGCGCTCTCGCCCGATGGCGAGACGCTCTACTGGGGACTGACCACGGGGGACGGCGTGTTCGCCGCGCCGACGGCCCTGATCCGCGATGCCGGCGTTCCGGCCGAGCGTCTCGCCGCCGCTGTGCGCCGTGTCGCGACGCCGGGTGGCATCGACGGGCTTGCTGTCGATGATCGCGGTCGGCTCCTCATCGCCGGCCTGACGGCGGGCGCCGTGCTGCGGGTCGATCCGGCAAGTGGGGCTACCGAACGTCTGCTCGACGGCGCGTCCATCGTTTGGCCGGACAGCCTCGCGCGCACGGCGTCGGGTGAGCTCCTGGTGACGGTGAACCATCTGAACCGCGTCTTCGGCGGCACGGCCAGCTTCGCGCCGGGCAGTGGCACCTTCGCCATCTACCGGCTGCCTGGCATCGCGGCTGGGCGGTAATGCAAGGGCCAGCCCCGGCATGATCGCCGGGGCTGGCCGTTCAGACAGTCTGGTGCGGCATCCGACGCACCTGCAGCTTCGACCTTACCCGTCGTCGCCGCTGGAGCCGAGATCCGTTTGGCCTTCGGCAGAGGGCAGCTCGATCGAGACCTCGCGCAGCAGCGTCGGCCCCTTCGACAGGCGGCGGCCGAGCGCTTCGAGAAAGCGCTCGTATCGCTCGCGACCCTTGGCCTGCGCAGCGGCATAGTGCGCCTCGGACGGCGCCGGCACGGCCACCAGCCAATGCCGGATGAACAGGGCGAGCGTCTCGAGGCTGATGCCGGTGTCGCGATTGAGGCGTTCGATCTGACGGCTCATCCTGTCGAGACGCTTCGCCATCACCGCCTCCATCCGGTCCGGACCATCGGGCGACAGGAAGGACGCGATCGAGGCTTGGGCGACCACGGAGAGCGATCGGCGGCGTTCGTTCGCATAGGCTTCGAGCTGCTTCGCGAGCTTCGGGTCCAGATAGACGGAGAGCCTCACCTTTTTCACGACGGGGCCTTAGAGCGCGATGCCGTCATCAGGGTCCAGTGCGGCCTGGCGTGCAATGCGGCGGGTGTTGGCAGCAAGGGTACGGGTGCGCGCGGCATCGTCGTCCTGCTCGTCCTCCGCGAAGACGAACTCCTTCTCGGGCGGCGGCCCGGGCTCCGGCGCGATCTGCTCGTGCTGGGGCAGCGTGGGTTCCCGGCGGATGCCACCGTCGGCATCGTCCGTCGGAGCGGCGGCTGCCCTCCCGTCGTTGCGGGCAACGGGTTTGACGGAGGTCCAATCATCCAGAACGCCCGCCTGCGACCCAGCCGTCGGGGGGTCAGGCGGCGTCACCACACGTTCACGAAGCTGCCGGTCCTCGTAGTAGCGTGCCTTCCGCGCGCGAATCGGCGGGCAGCCCGACACCAGGACGATCTCGTCCGTCGGCGGGAGCTGCATCACCTCGCCGGGCGTCAGCAGCGGCCGTGCCGTCTCCTGGCGGCTGACCATGAGGTGGCCGAGCCATGGCGACAGGCGGTGACCCGCATAGTTCCGGCTGTCGCGGATCTCGGTCGCCGTGCCGAGCGCGTCGGAGACGCGCTTGGCCGTGCGTTCGTCATTCGTCGCAAAGGCAACGCGGACATGACAATTGTCGAGGATCGCGTTGTTCGGCCCGTAGGCGCGCTCGATCTGGTTCAACGACTGCGCGATCAGGAAGGACCGGATGCCGTAGCCCGCCATAAAGGCGAGCTGGCTCTCGAAGAAGTCGAGGCGTCCGAGGGCAGGAAACTCGTCGAGCATCAGCAGGAGGCGGTGGCGGCGTCGCTCGTTCTCGAGCGCTTCCGTCAGCCGGCGGCCGATCTGGTTCAGCACGAGCCGCACCAGCGGCTTCGTCCGCACGATGTCCGAGGGTGGGACGACGAGGTAGAGTGTGAACGGCTCGCGGGCCTCGACCAGGTCGGCGATCCGCCAATCGCATCGGCGGGTGACCTGCGCGACGACCGGATCGCGGTAAAGGCCGAGGAAGCTCATCGCGGTCGAGAGCACGCCGGATCGTTCGTTGTCCGACTTGTTGAGCAGCTCGCGCGCGGCGGAGGCCACGACGGGGTGGGGCCGGTCGCCCAGATGCGGCGTCGTCATCATCGCGGCCAGTGTGCGCTCGATCGGGCGGCGGGGATCGGAGAGGAAGCCCGCGACGCCGGCGAGTGTCTTGTCGTCCTCGGCGTAGAGCACGTGCAGGATGGCGCCGACCAGGAGGGAGTGGCTGGTCTTCTCCCAATGATTCCGCCGTTCCAGGGCGCCCTCGGGGTCGACCAGGATATCGGCGATGTTCTGGACGTCGCGGACCTCGCTGTCGCCGCGGCGGACCTCGAGCAGCGGGTTGTAGGCCGCGCTCGCCGGGTTGGTGGGGTCGAACAGCAGCACGCGACCGAAGCGCGCCCGCCAGCCGGCGGTGAGCTGCCAGTTCTCACCCTTGATGTCGTGGACGATGGCCGAGCCCGGCCAGGTCAGTAGCGTCGGCACCACGAGGCCCACGCCCTTGCCCGAGCGCGTCGGTGCGAAGCACAGCACGTGCTCCGGCCCGTCATGGCGGAGATAGCACTGCGCGAACCAGCCGAGTACGACGCCGTCCGGGGCGAGCAGCCCGGCCTCGCGGACTTCCCTCTCCGTCGCCCAGCGCGCCGAGCCGTAGGTGGTCACGTCCCGCGCTTCGCGGGCGCGCCAGACGGACATGCCGATGGCAACGCCGATCGCCGCGAAGCCACCGGCCGCGGAGATGATGGCGCCCTCGTAGAAAACCCGCGGCGCGTAGGCGTCGTACCAGTACCACCACAGGAAGAAGGCGGGCGGCGGGTAGACCGGCACGCCCGCCCAGACATCCATCGGCTGCCCGAGCTGCGCCTGGTAGCCGAGGCGCCAGGCGACCCACTGCGTCGCGCCCCAGACCGCGGCGAGCACGATCAGCATGACGACCAGCACCTGGCCCCAGAGGATCTTCGTCGCGGTCATGGCGGCGCATGCTGAACGCCATCCAGGCAGCAAGCCGCAACAGCGATCTCGGGGGCGGCGTAGGATGGAGGGGTCCGGCGCGCAAAGCGGCGGGGTGGCCACGCCGGCTTCACGTCAGCGCCTTTGTTGACGTCGTACCGTTGGCACCGGCGCAGCTGCCGGCTGCCACACCAGATCCGCGCGCTGCGCGAAAGCATCGGCCAGCGCCTGCACGAACAGCGAGAGCCGTCGCGGCACGAAGCGGCGCGAGGGATAGACGGCGTAGATGCCGCGTGAGCGCACGGCGTGCTCGGTCAACGCCAGCACCAGCCGTCCGGTGGTGACCAGCGGCAGCACGACGTTGCTGCCGACCTGGCCGAGCCCGATGCCGGCCGCCGCGGCCAGCGCCACGCCCTCGGGGTCGTTCACCGCCAGCGCCGGCGCGATCTCGATGCGCTGCACGCCGCCGCCGGGCGCGGCGAACTCCCACCCCAGCACCTGCTGCGAGGGATTGCTGCGCATGCCGATCAGGCGGTGCGTGGCGATCTCCGGCAGCGTGCGTGGCAGCCCGTGCGCCTCGGCATAGGCGGGTGAGGCGCAGACCAGCGGCGTCACCGGCAGGATGAGGCGGGAGATGTACTCGTTCTCCGGCAGGATCCCGCCGCGGATCGCGAGATCGAAACCCTCGGCGACCAAGTCCACGAACTGGTCGGACAGCGACAGCTCCACCTCGATGCCCGGATGCGCCTGCATGAAGCCGGCGATCACCGGCAGCAGCTGCGCCCGCCCGAAGGCGGTGGTGGAGGTGACGCGGAGCCGCCCAGTGAGCCGCTCGCGTTCCTCCCGCACGGCCGTTTCCGCCTCGACCAGCGCCTCCAGCGCCGGGGCGCATCGGGCGAGGTAGCGGGCACCTTCGGTCGTCAGCCGCACCTGGCGCGTGGTGCGCGTCAGTAGCCGCACGCCGAGCTGCTCCTCCAGGTTACGGATGTTCTGGCTGACCGAGCCGGGGGTCAGCCCCAGCGCTTTCGCGGCACCAGTGAAGGACAGGCGGCGGGCGGTCTCGACGAAGGTCGTGACCAGGCGGAGGTCGGTCGGCATGGGTGTATTGTTTAGTGTTGACGATAAGTGGTGTCGATAAGACGGCCATTCCGAATGACCGGCGAAAGGATCAGGTTCCGCGGCGTCAACAGACCACGGAGATCCTGCCATGAACCCCGCCCTGCCAATCCACGGCATCCCGAAGATCCCCCGCCGCTACGCCCCCGTGCTGTTCGCCTTCCTGATGTCGGTGAGCCTGTCCGGCGTGCTCTCGGCCGCGATCACCGCGGTCAACACCGGCTTCGACGCCGGCTTCGTCGGCCGCTGGCTGCGTGCCTACGCGCTGGCCTGGTCCTTCGCCTTCCCCGCCGTGACCCTGGTGGCACCCCGCGTGCGCGCCCTGGTCGAGCGCATCACCGTCTGAGCCCTGGCAAGGAGCCCCGGATCATGACATCGACCTTCGCGATCGGCGGCGACCTCGTCGTCCCCCGCCTCGGCTTCGGCGCCATGCGCCTGACGGGCCAGCCCGGCAATTTCGGCCCCTATGCCGACTGGGAGGGCGGCAAGGCCCTGCTGCGCCGCGCCGTCGAGCTCGGTGTGCGCTTCTTCGACACCGCCCGCGCCTATGGCCCCGGGCACAACGAGGCGCTGATCGCCGACGCGCTGCACCCCTACGCCGACGGGATCGTCGTCGCCACCAAGGGCGGCATCGACAAGCTCTCGCCGACGCAGCTGGTGCGCGACGCCTCGCCCGCGACGCTGACCCGCCAGGTGGACGAAGCGCTGGCGCGGCTGCGCGTGGAGCGCATCGACCTGTTCCAGCTGCACTGGATCGACCCCGCCGTGCCGATCGAGGAGAGCGTGGGCGCGCTGGAGGCAGCGCGGCTTGCCGGCAAGATCCGCCACATCGGCCTGTCCAACGTGGATCGCACGGCGCTGGACCGCGCGCTGGCGGTGGCGCCCATCGCGAGCGTGCAGAACCGGCTCAACACCGAGGAGCGCGAGAGCGAGGCGCTGGTGGACTACACCGCGTCGAAGGGCATCGCCTTCATCCCCTACGGTCCGCTGGGCGCGCACCCGATGCAGCAGGGCGCGCGGCTCGATCCGGCGGCGGCACTGCGCTGGCTGCTCGCCCGCTCGCCCAACATCGTCATCATCCCCGGCACCACCCGCGTCGCGCACCTGGAAGCGAACATGCGCGCGCTGGAAGCCCACTGACCAACCCGAAAACCTCGAACGGAGACCATTCCCATGGACCGCAGGACCCTCATGGCCGCCGCCACTTCCTTCGTCGCCCTGACCGTTGCCGACACTGCCACGGCCGCGCCTGAGCCGGCGGCGGCGCTACGCTTCGACCACGTCTCGCTGAACGTCCGCGACTTCGATGCCGCGCTCGCCTGGTACCAGGAGAAGCTCGCCTTTCGCGTCGAGGTCGCCTGGCGCGTCAGCGCCCTGAACGGCAAGCGCCTCGCCTATCTCCGGCTGAACGACACCGTGCTGGAGCTGGTCGAGGCCGACGCGGGCGGCATCGGCCTGCCGGAGGCGATGAGCTTCCCCGAGCACTTCGCCCGCACCGGCTACGGCCACCTTTGCTTCCGCACCGACGACGCGGACGCGGTGCTGGCCGGCCTCGCCGCGGAAGGCGTACCCACCTTCGTGCGCGCCGAGACCTACGATCTCGACGGCACGCCCTTCCGCCGCCGGGTGGGTTTCGTGAAGGACCTGGAAGGGAATGTGCTGGAGTTCGGCGAGCCGCTCACGCGCGCTTGAATGGCTCATGGGTGACACGCCTCGTCCCTACATGGCGAGGCCCCGCTTGCGGTCTGGACTTCGGTCCAGCCCGCCATCGGGCGCGATGCTGCCCGCGACGGCCAGTCCGCGCTGCCGCTCCAGCGACGGCTTCCAGGGCACCAGCTGGAAGCCAAGCCCGTCGTCGATCATCGCGAAGCGGCCGGAGGCCAAGTCGAGCCGCCGGCTGAATACTCCGGCGATGGGCTCTCCTTCGCGCGCGGGCCGCCAGACCTTCCCCGTCTCGGCCGTCACCCGCGCCGCGACGGTTTCCACCTCACGCCGGCGCAGCGTGTCCAGGAGGTCGCGCGCGAAGATCACGCGCTGTCCCTGTCGGCGGGCGAAGCCCTCCGAGACGAGGTGGTCGGTCCGTGCGGCCATCGCGGTGCGGGCTTCCCCACCAAAGCCATCTCCGCCGAGGGTGCTGGGCGCCCGGTCGACCAGCCGGCGGTCGAGCCAGGTCGCTCCGTCCGCGGTGACCTGCGCCTCGATCGGCAGGTCGGACCGCACCGCCAGCGCGGACCGCTCCCGTCCCTTGGCGTCGGTGTAGTACCGGAGTTCGACAATGGCGCCGGGTGCCGCGTCGCTGGTGGCCTCGAGGTCACGGAAGCGGAGATGATGCGCGCGGCCGTCGATCCCATCAACGATCGCGAAGGCGCTACCCGCGAGCTCGTCGTCCAGGCCCCGCGCGACGAACCGCCCGATGACGGCGCTGCGCTCGCCATCTAGGACATAGCGTTCCGCGCCGCAATCCCAGCCTTTGCCAGTCAGCTCCCGGTGCATGCGCTTGATGATGTCGCCGCGCTCGGCGAGGGCGCGAAGCCGTGGCTCGAAATCTTCGGCCAAGCGCCACTGCGCCGGGCCACGCGGTTCAGCGAGGCCGAGCCGCTCCAGGGTCCGAAGCCGCCCGATCCGCAGGGCTGCGTCACCTCGATCCGCGGCCTCAGCCGCGGGGCGCATGTCGACGATCCCGCCGGTGGCGCGGCGCACGAGGTCACGGTCGAGGCCGGTCCAGCGCTCGGCCTGTGTTTCGCGCTCGACGGCACGGCGGATGTCCTGCTCCGTCCGCGGCCCAAGTTCCAGGGTCGCGCGTTCCGCCGCGCGGGCGCGCAGGCCGTCGCTGATGTAGTCGCGCGACATGACCAGGTTCTCGCCATCGTCGGCCCGGCCGCGGACGAGGACGTGGATGTGCGGATGCTCGGTGTTCCAGTGATCGACGGCGACCCAGTCGAGACGCGTGAAGAGGTCGCGCTCAGCGGTCGCCATGAGGTCGCGCGTGTAGGCGCGCAGGTCGGCGAGCTCTGCGGCGTCCTCCGGCGAGACGATGAAGCGGAAGTGGTGGCGGTCGCCCTCGCAGCGCTCGGCGAAGGCGCGGGGGTCGGCGCCGCCGGCCGCGTCGAACATCTTCCCAGGAGCGCCGTCGCGGGTAACACCGTCCCGCCGCAGGTAGGACAGGTGCGCCGCCAGCGGCGCGGCGCGGGCGCCGTGGCGGACGACGCGCGCCTTGATCGCAACGACGCGGCTGTCGGGTCGCAGCCGCGAACGTGCCTGCACGGCGGCGGCGCGGCCGCGGCCGAAGGTGCTGCGGCTCGAGGGACGCCTGCGGCCGCCGCGCTGGAAGCCGCCGGCCTTCTCGGTGGCGGCCAGCGCCTGGGCGAGGAAGGTGCGCGCTCGGCGTGGCGCCTTGACGTCGCGGATGCGGCCAGGTCGGACATGCAGGTCATCGTCGCGGGTCATGGGCTGCCTGCCCGCACCTCGCGCGATGCGGTGCTGGTGGAGTGGGTTGCTGCGTCGCGCAGGCTGCGCGCGTGGGACGCACCTCGCGCGAGGATGTTGATGTGCCTGCCTGCTCCGCCCCGACCGAGCCCGCGCACATCGCGGCCTTTATCTTGCGATCTGCGGTCGGGGTTCCTGGGACCTCCGCCTCCATCGCTTTGGTGGTTGGTCCCGGGGTAGCCGGCAGCACGACAGAAGCACCTGAGCATGCGCGCACGTGCGACATAGGTGAGACTGCAGGGCCGCGCGATGCCCTGCGTCCCAACGCCATCGCTCATGGTGCACCGCCCGAGCTGCGACGGATGGCGAAGATGGAGCCGCGATGGCCCGGTGGACCGTCGGCCTCGTGCGGCTCCGCTGCTCGGGATCGGCCGACGAATGGCTGCTCGGCTGGTGTACCGGCTGCGGTTGTCGCACCAGCAACCGGCACGAAGATTGACCGTGTCGGTACCGCATCGTCACCGCCCAGCCGCACGACGATGCCGTCAGCGTTGCGCGCAGCACGCACCGCAAGCTGGCCAGGTGCAGAGGTGCCGGCGTCACCGGTGAGCAGTGGTGCGAGGGCTGCGACGTAGGCTCGCGTCTCCGCAGGCAGCGGCTGGCCTGTGGCAAGATGCGCCTCCACCCGACGTGGCCCCGCGTTGTAGGCCGCCAGCATCAGCGGCACCAATCCGAAGCGGTCCAGCATCTCGCGCAGATACGCCGTGCCCGCCAGGATGTTGTCCTGCGGCGCGAAGGGATCGGCGCCGAGGCCGTGCTGCGCGCGCAGGCCTGCCCAGGTCGCCGGCATCACCTGCATCAGCCCCATGGCCCCGCGGTGCGACACGGCGTGCCGATCGCCGGCACTCTCCGCGCGCATCACCGCCCTGATCCAGGCTTCCGGAATGCCGAAGCGCTGCGAGGCAGCCGCGATCTCGGCAGCATGGATCGTCTGCGCTGCCACCCCAGACACCGGCAGGCTGACCAGCAGCAGCACGGCGGCGATGCAGGGCCACGACCGTGACGGGAGGGCGGAAGCGAGCGGTGCAGTGCGCCCTGCCAGAGCGCCGCGCGTCGCCAATGGGCGCTCATGGAAAGGGGGTTTCTTGCTCATGGCCCGCGCCCCGTGATCCAGACAGGACGCAGCCGGGCGGCGATGGTCGTGCGTGGCAAAGGCCCGAAGCAGCGACCGTCGAGGCTGTCCGGCTCGGCCGGGTTGAGGAGGAACACCTCGCCGGATTCGAGCCTGTGGCAGCCGTGCCAGGTCGGCAGCGGGCGGCCTAGGCGGTCAGTCATGCGGCGGTGTGCCACCGTCTCGCCGTCGACCATGATCGCGGTGCCCTCTGCGCACACCACCTGCGGCGGCAGGGCGGCGACGTGCTTCAGTAGCGGCACGCCGCGCGCGACATAGCCTCGCTCGGCGAGGAACGCCGCCAGCGTCTCGGGCGGGCGGACGAGCACCAGATCGCCGTGCGCGATGCGGTCGGCCGGCACCGCAACATATAGGCCGAGCGACACGCTCGCCGATGCGTTCCAGATGATGCGCGGCTGCCAACCCACAACCGTCGGGACGGCGATCAGCCCAAGCCCGGCGAGCATCGCGACGACGGGCGCCGCGCGCCGTCTCCACCGCGCCGTCATCCGTCGACCCTCCGCCGCAGCAGCGAAGCGCGGTGGCGCTCACGCGTGTAGGCGCGCGGCTGCTCGCCGGCCGCGAGGCGGTTCATCACGTGCCGCCAGTGGTCCGGGCAGGCCTCCTCCGGCGCGACACCCGTCTGCTCGACCGCGTCGATCGCGCGCAGCACCTCGTTGACCTTCGGCCAGCCGGAGATGCGCAGCAGGATTTCCGCGCCCGGCGCCACGAAGCCGATCGTGCTGTAGGCCTCGCCGGGTCCGACCGCGCGCAGGACATCGATACGGCTGACCACGGTGCCGTAGCCGTTGGACGCCCACCTCACGAAGGCGAAGACCTCGCCCGCGGCGAAGGCGACGACGCGGCGGCGGCGGTCGAGGATCGTCTCCTCGGCGATCCGCCCGAAGCGGATCCAGCGCTCGACGCGGCCCTCGAGCCACAGCAGCTCGACGCGGGTCAGCGTCGTCATGGCGCCGCCCCCCGCTCCCCGTCCCGGTCGTGTTTTCCACCGACCGGACTGGGCCTACCTCCATTAGAATTAGACTCAATTAGAGTCTTTACGGGCCAGAATTCCGCTTGCGCTGCAACGGCTTGCGGGTGGTTCGTGCGCCTGATCTGCCGTGTCGGTTGCGCCTGATCTGCCGAATCTCCTGCGCCTGATCTGCCGTGCGGTTCCACAGGCCTGCACAAGTTATCCACAGAGATTGGAGGGTGACCGATCGGGACGATCCGCAGCAGTTCGGTGCCTCCGGCGTCGCGGCGGATGGCGAGCCGATAGCCGGGCAGGCTCTGGCGCACGGCAATCTGGCGGAGGTCGAGCGCGAAGTCGGCGAAGCGCGCCAGGCTGCCGGACTTGGCGTGCAGGTGCCGGAACTCGAACGCCCAGCCGGACGGCTGGTGGCCGGCGTGCTTGCGCGCGACGCGGTAGAGCCAGCGCTCGATGCCGCCAGTAAGGCGGAAATAGGCCGGGTCTATGGTCAGCAGGAGTTGGCGGTCGAGGACGCCGCGGTAGAACCAGTCCGGCAGCACGAACTCCATGCCGTCGGCGCGGCCAGAGGCGGTGACCCGCTCCTCCCACTCGTTGATCCAGGAGAATTGCTGGCGCCGCCAGTGCGCCCCGTGGCGGATGCTGGTGCGCACCACCGTCGACTGGAGCCTGGCGAGCGCCGCCTTGAGCAGGAGGTACTGCTGCTGGCCGGTGCCGCGCCCGATGGCGGTCAGCAGCTGGTGCGGCGCGAAGCGCATGAAGCGCGAGGGTGCGAGGCCTCGGTCTGCGGCCTCGACGATCTGTGAGCCGGCCCAGATCAGTACGTCGGCGTCCCAGATGGTCGCCATGCCGTGCTCGGGAACGGCATGGACCTGCACCTCGACATCGCCAGCGCGGTAGAGGATCGGCGCGACGCGACGACCTTTTGCCAGCGAGAAGAACGGCCGCTCCATGAGGTCGCGCTGGTCGCGGCGCGGCGGTCCCTCGTCCGGAATGGCGTCGAAAGGGCTCAGCCTGAGCCGCTCGCTGGGGGCTCGCTCGCCGTGCATCGTCGGGTCAGCGGCGTGCTGCGCCGGCGTAGGCCGGCGAGACGGCGACATGGCGCTTGGCGGGCAGCACGGTCTCGCCCGTGTCATCGCTGGTCGAGGCCTTGGTGCCGCGGTTCACCCAGGCCTGGAGATCGGTGACGGCGTAGACAACCCGACCGCCGAGCTTCGAGTAGCGCGGCCCCGTGCCGTAGGTGCGGTGCTTCTCGAGGGTGCGGCCGGACAGGCCGAGGAAGCGCGCGGCCTCGGGCGTGCGCAGATAGCGCGGCGGCAGGCCGGCATTGGGGTCGGGCATAGGGAACCTCCGGTGATGCTGTCGGATGCCGCGCATGGGGCGCGGCGGTCAGGTCGGAGGCTGGCGAAGCAGGGTCGCGGCGGGGGAGTCCGAAGACTGCGCAGCGGAAAGCGGCCCCCCCCTCGATCAGAGGCGAACGCTGGGACCGGCTGTCAGCAGTTTCCGGTATCCGCCGTCACGGATCGCGTGGGCGGTGGCGAGGAGGCGCAGCGTGCGGCTGCGCAGATCGTGGGTTTTCCAGGCAGGGCCGTCGGGGACGTGATCGGCGCCGAACAGGCCGCGCGCCAGGTCGCGGAGGGCTGCGTCGTCGGCGTGTCCATCCAGCGCGCGAAGCCGGAGGATCAACTGCCGCCGCTGGTCACGCGTGATGCCGCGCTCTCGTCCGGGACGACCATGCAACGCGTGCCAGAGGCGCAGCGCGGCAGCCATCCTCCTGGGCGTCAGGTCATCGAGCGGGATGAGGACGCCGAGCGGCGCGGCGGGCGGCGGATCGCCGAGCAGCCATACCGGCAGCAATGGGGTCCCGACGACGCCGTGCAGGCCGTCACTCGCCTGGCGCGGCGAGTTCATAGGCGGCAGGGCAGCCCGAAAGGGTGGCGAGAAGGACGGCGGCAAGGCCGAGAGCGCCACGGTGGCGGTGCAGAGCGCCGGCATCCAGACGACGCCCGCGGTGCGCGCGTTGAGCGCCGGGTCGGCGGGGAAATCGCAACCCCCAGCGCTCGGCGACGGCGTCGGCCATGTCGTCGGGCCGCGTGTCGTCGAGCTGTTCCCAGTCCCGCACATAGCGCGGGTTGCGCCGGAGGAACTCCCAGGCGAGATCGCGCGCCGAGGCGTTCTCCAGCTCTGCGTAGGCGGCCGCCGACCGCCAGTCTCGCGACGGCATGGCAAGGCTCCAGCTCAGGGCGGAGCGCACGCTCCGCGCGCAGCATGCCGAGAGATGCGACTATCCGGTGTGTTGTGGAGGCGCGCGCCGGGCAACGCGTGTTGCCAAGGGCGCAACGCCGGTCAGTTGGTCGAGCCCTGCCGCAGCAGGTCGCGGTAGCCGGCCTCGGTGATCCAGCGGGCGCGGGCGAGATGGCTGCCGTGGATTCGCCGCGCCTGGTCGGGGTCATGATCAGGGTCGAGGCCGAGGACGATGCGCGCGACATCCCGCCAGTCGGCGTCCTGGGCGGCGGCATCAAGCAGGCGGAGGTAGAGAATCTTGTGGGCCAGGTCATAGGCCGTGACGCGCGGCTCATCGGGTGGGGTCTCGAGGATCCTCGCGGCGGTCATACGGGCACCCCCTCTGCCGGCGTCTCATCGCGCTGTCGCCGCAGAGTCACCCATCCGAGCCGCGAGCGCCAGACGGGGCGTTACATGGGAGCGCGGGCGCGCAATTTACACACTATGGAAGATAAACTCAAAGTATGTAACGCCCCGACCGTGCCGGCATGGATATGCGCCGGCTGGTGGGGAGGAACGTGCGTCGGATCAGGCTGGAGAAGGGCCTGACGCAGGAGGCGTTCGCCGAGCGGTCCGGGTTCAGCCAGCAGTACCTCAGCAGCCTGGAACGCGGCACGCGCAATCCGACCGTGGTGACGCTGTTCGAACTCGCGTCCGCGCTCGGCGTCAGCCACGTCGCGCTGGTTGAGCCCGATGGCGAGGATGAGCCGGCAAAGCCGATGCGGCGCGGGGGAGTGCGGAAAGGCCCCATTCCGCGCGGCTCCGATGGTCGGTAACGGCCGCTCTATTCACTTATCGAACTCCGGAACAACCTTCGCGAGCTCGCCTCGGAGTTGCGCGCGCGCTTCAGGTGGCAGCCCGGCAGCCTCGACTGACACCCTGAAGACGAGCGTCGTACCATAGGCCGCCACCACCGCCTGGACGTCGGCAAGCGCATCAGCCAGCGCGGCAATTCCAGCGCTATCGATGCGGGCTACACCGATTGCCGGCTCAAAACCGGTTGGTCGAGCCTCGGCGAAACCGGGCACACCCTCGTTTGGTGCGTTCGATCCAGGATTGTCCCTCGCTTCACCGACCACGGGCAGACGCACTTCGACGAGCGCGGCAGCTTGGGCCTCGCACGGCCACGCAACAGCGCCGCCCGGCACGAGTTCCAGGTAGCGCGCATTGAGCGCGTCATTGACAGCTTTCGACACGACCGACCAAGGCAGCACTGCTCCCGCCGGCGCAAAACTCGCCGATGCTGCGTTGTGAAGTCCAAGGACGGTAGCCTTGTCTCCGCTCCACGCATCGGGCAGTGCTTCGGGGGTCAGCGCCGTCAGCGGGATTGGCGATGGTGGAACGCGGAGAACAGCAGTCTTTCCGACAGCGCCAGCAGGCGGTTCCTCGCCGCAGAACGACATCGGGCCATTGGTCACCCACAGATAGCCCGCCTGAACAGCAGGAGCGACGGCCCCGAGAACCTTGGCTTCGGTGCATTTTGGTATCGCTACGATCTCGTCGTACTCGACGCCGCCAACCGTCTGTTTCACCGACAGCGAGTGGCCGCCACCGAAATACGCCAACAGGTCCGCCACCTTCACGCCCGCAGAAAAATCGAGAGCCGGGAGCACGCCAGGGCGCAGCAGCCTTGCAGGAAGCTCAGCGAGCTCGGCGTGGACTGCCTGAACCGCCTCGAGACCTGCTTCGGCAAGGACAGCGTCCTCCGGGCGTTCACGCCACCAGGTGCGCACACTGCCATCTGGCCGTGGCAGGCGGAGCACGAAGCGGCCCTGCTCGGCACCATTCGCCACCGTGTCGAGCAATTCCTTCCGGCGTAGCATCTTCGGCAACTTAGACCGTTCGAAAAACGCGCCAACCAGCGTCTTCACGCGCTGCGACGGCTCCTCTTCACGCCAGAGGTCGTAGGTGCTGCCCGGCAGGATGAGATCCGGATCGAGCGCTGTCTCCTGGATGCGTGCGTCCTTGTCCTCCTTGATCGACTGGAACAGCGTCTTGTTCTCGTCGAGGGTGACCTTGAACGCCTTTACCGTGTCGTCCGCGGCAGTGGCGACACCGATGCACCATGCCTGCCGCACGCCGCGCCGCATCTCGTCCTCTGACGTCTTCAGGCCGGCCTGAAGCTTGGCCGAACGCAACGCGTCCGCCGGCTGCCCCGCGAGCAATTTCCTGACCTCTAGCCAAGCCAAATGGTCGCGGACCCGGTCACGAGCAGCAGTGAGGCCGATGGCCGAAGGAACAGCGAGCACCAGCGCGTTCCGCGAAACGCGAGGCTTATCGGCGCCCGTCGTCTGGTCGATGAAGCGCACGGCCTCCGCCGACGGCTTGCCGGATTCGCAAGCTGCACTCGGGCCAAGCACCGCGAAGTGGAATTCGCCATCGTCGGTTACGTCGCCGGGCCCAGCCGGCAGCATGTGCGACTTCGTGCCGGGCCCCGCGCCCGCCTTCAGCTTCGCGTCGGCACGTACAAGCTCAAGCAGCTTCTCCTCGACGGCGGGATCGGAGACGCGGAACTGCCGTGCGTCATCGTGCATCTGCTTCAGGTTGGGCTGATCGCCCATTCGCCAGGTGCGCGGAAGCTCGCGCGTGCCGTCTGGTCGTTCGGCGCCGCTGGCGAGGTCCTCCTCGTCCAGATACCAGGAGCGTCCGGCCCATTCCCCAAGCGCCTTGCCGAGCGTGATCGCATCCGGCTTTCCGGCACCCACCATCGCTCTCAGGTCGGACAGCGCCGCCCGCTTCCCGGGCGGCTGGGAGTGCAGGAAGGTTGCCAACACCGAAGCTTCGAGCTCCCGATTGGCGAGGTTGCCGTGCGCGTCCTGCACAGCGCGCGCGAAGTCCAACTCCTTCTCGATGATGCTGGTCCAAGTCTGTGGCTCGCCTTCGGTCTGGCTCGTCCGTGCCACGCCGGCGAGCTCGCGCAAGGCCGTGCCCAACGCGGCCTGCCCAGGTGGCGGCAACAGCACCGAGACCCCGGCGATCGGCGAAGTGTCCCAAGTTTCCGCTTCCTTCAGGGCAACCGCGAAGGTGCGCAGCACGCCGCGCGTGCGCTGGAACAGGGGCAGACCGCTCGTCCACTTGCTGTAGAACACGTCCATCAGGGCGGGGTCGAAGGGAAACGCCTCCAGGTACGCCTTCTCCTTCTCGGCGCGCAGCGCAGGCGTCTTGGCGAAGTCCGGATCCAATGCGGCCAGCGCCCGCACCGCCGCGACGACGTTCGCGCGGAACGCCTCCTTGTTCTGCACCGTGTCGGGATCAAGCAGGCGGCGACGCAGCACTTCCGCCACATCATCGCGGCCGACCGGCAGGAAGGCCTCGTCCTCGGTGCGCTTCAGGATGGCAGACATGCGCGCCAGCAGCTCCCGTCCGCGCGTATCGTCCTTCTTGGGGTCGGAGGCGAGCAGCGACACCACCAGCGCGCAGTGCGGTACCTTCGCCACGGCCTGAGTCAGCGACTGCAGAAAATTCTCGAACTGCGTGAAGAAGTAGTCGCCGGACTGCGGGTGCTTGGCGCGGTCCGAGACCCACATCATCACCTCGTCCATGAGCAGCAGCACGCCGAGCCCCACCTTCGCGGGTACGTTGAGCAGATCCTCCAGCACGAGGTCGGATGGCGGCGTGTCGCGTTCCTCATCCTTGCCGTCGGCTCGCATCATGCGCAGCCCGTCCGCGCCGGCGAGTTGCCACGCAATGAGGCTCCAGGGCTGGAAGAGTGAGCGCTTCGTTCCGTCCGGCGCGATGACCGGACAGCCAAGCTCCGCGTCGATTTTGTCGAAGCACACGGCGGCGACGCGTGCGCGCGGCGCTTTGCCGCCCATGCTGCTTTCGAATTCCTGCACTGCCGGCAGGGCGGGCAGTGCCGCCGGATCACGGACAAGATGCGTCAGCGTGACCATGGTGTGGGTCTTGCCACCACCATAAGTCATCTCGAGTTGGCGGATACCCTTCGCGCTCGCTCCGCGGAGGCGCTCGGCGACAGCGGCCGCGATTTCGCGCAGCGCCGGCGTGGCGTAGGTGAGCGAGAAGAAGCGCGCGGGATCTTCGTAGAGCGGCCGCTGCCCCGTCTGCGCCATCACGTCGTAGAGGTTCGCCGCGAACTCCTCCATCGAGAGGGCGCCGTCGCGGACCTCGGGGCGGAGGCGGACGAGTTCAGGCCAGGGCTTGATCGTGCTGGGAGCCATCGTTGGTTTTCCTTGCCCCGCGCTCAGAACAATGCCGATTGCCGGGCGGCGGCGATGCCCTGGCGCGACTGGATGTGATTGCTGATGGCTTCCAGCAGCGTGAGCTCATCAGCCTTGGCGTCGCGCCGCGCCAGCTCGATCACGGCCTGCACGAGTTCGGCGAAGAGCGGGTCGCGCGCGAGGGAGGATTGCGCCAGGTAGGCATCCACTTTCCCAACGTCGCCGGCCTTCCACAGCCACATGATGCGGTGCAGCCGATCGATCAGCGGCACAGGGCGGTCGCCGATGCCTTCCAGGCCAAGCGCCTTGCGGGTGCGGGCGGACCAAGGGCGCAGGCGCACGGTGCTGCCGCCGCCGCTGCTTTCGTCGGCTTCCTCGGCATCATCAGCATCATTGTCGTCGGTGCCCTCCGCATCGTCGGTGTCGTCCTCACCAACATCGTCGCCGCTTTCGCCGCCGTTTCCTGATGGGGCCTTCGCCTTGCCGCGGGCCAAGATCTCCCAGCGGTCGGCAAGCTCGGCGTCCGAAAGGCCGCAAGACATGGCGTAGAGAATGGCCGCGCCGACGGGCGTGTCCGCCATGCCGAAGGACTGGCGGTGCAGCAGGTAGTAGCTGGTGATGTCGTCCAGCGCGGCGGCGTCTTCATCGGCACTGCCGTCCTCGCGGAGGACGCGGCCAACGGCGAATTCGACGACCAGGCGCCGCACCTCGCGCAGGAATTCGTCCACTGGCATGGCCTGCTTCTCGCCGGAGGTGGTGGCCTCGCGGAGCACCACCGGATGGCGGCTGTAGGCTTCGAGCGCAGGGCCGGTGGCGGCCCAGAGGAAGTCGGGGCCGCGGATGTGTGCGTCCCAGAAGCGGCGCATCTGCTCGGTGATGTTGGCCCGCATGGCGGCGAGCACCGGTCGATCGTAGCCGGGCTTCGCGGTTGCAAGCCGCTTGCGGCAAACGAGCCAGACGGAAGACGAAAGCGCCGCCGAGTTGATTGAACGGTTTCGGGCGCTCCGCTCAGTTTGGATCGGCAGGCTGCCATCCACGACGAACCCGGCCCGGATAATCGCGCCGACCAGGGTTTCCCAGGCATCCGGGCTCTTGTTGGCGAAGACGATCACAAGCACACCGTCCGGCTTCAACGCAGCATGGCAGCGCCGAAACACGGCCGCCATGCCGTCCTCGAAGTTGCGCTTGCTGGCCGCGCGGTCGCCGCCAAACCGACTGCTGTCATCGATCAGTTCGCCATCCTTCGCGGCGTGGTCCCATTTGGGCCCGAGTGGCTCGTTGAAGGCGGCATCCGTCTCCGCCGACATGCCGTGCAGTGCGCGGCGCAGCCAGATGTAGAAGAAGTCCATCAGGTCGGAATACGGAATCGCGTCGTAGTAGGGCGGATCGGTGACGACGGCGTCGAACTGTCCTTCGATGGCCATGGCGCTGCCCCGCGTGACGGCCGGACGGGTCCCGTCAGCGGGAATAGCGGCGAGGTGCGAGCAGACCTTGCCTACCCATTCGACCGCACCGCCGTAGTCGCCGGTGACGCCGGAGAAGGGGTTGACCTCGGTGAAGTCCCAGACCATCGGCAGCGCGAAGCGGCCAAATGTGCCCCGGATCGTCTCGCGAAGCAGCGTCCAAGTCGCAAGCGCGCTACCAAAGTCCGCCTGCCGGTCATTGGCGAGCGCGAGGTAGGCCCACAGCGCCTCGGCCCAGGTCTCCGGGTACCCCGCCTCGAGAGCGGCTTCCTTCACGGTGCGGACGATGCGCGTCAGCGTAGCCAGCGCGAGCAGCTGGCGCGGCACGAACAGGTCGGACCATTTCGTAAGGCCATAGAGAGGCACACGAATACCCGGCGCTTCCTTGCCGGGCAGCGGCTCATTCGGCATCCCGAACGGGATCAACGCGAAGGCCTCGGCCAATTCCGCGTCGGTCACCGCCGCCATCGCAAGCTCGTGTGGGGTCGGGTCGCGGTATTCCTTGCTCCTCGTGCCATCGACGACGACGGCCGTCATGACGGCGCCGAGCCGCTTCGCCTGCCCCTCGAAGCGGATTTCTTCCATTGTCATCTGCGCCGGGCAGCACGGGCACTTCGCGCCGGCGCGGGACATGGTGCCGCCGCCCAGCGCCCTGTCTGCCGCGCGCCGGGCGGCGGCGCTGTTCCCCTGCAGCGGCACGTCGGACTCGACGCGGAAGGTCACGCCGTCGCGCGCGGCGTTCGGCTCCATAGCCAGCCGTACCCGCTTGCCCTCCCTCTTGCACAGCCATCGCGTCTTGAGCAGCGGAATGCTGGCGCGGCAGGATTTGCAGCGCACCGTGCGTGCCCAGAGATAGGCCACCGTCGGCGTGGCCAACCAGCGGGGATTGCGCGCGTCAGCCAGATCGGCAGGCGACATCCCGGCGTTCAAGGCCGCCGCGCTGACCTGGCCAGCCGTATCCGGCGTCAGCAGCACCGGCGGTCGGGCGCAGATCCGCCCCGCCGCGCCCGGGACGGTCCATTCGGCATAGGTCGGGTAGCGCGCGGCCAGCGCGCGACGCGCCTGATCCAGCACCCAGCCGCCCCAGGCGCGCACATGCCAGCCAAGATCGGCCCGCAACCAGGGCCGTGCCGGGTCCTGGAACATGTCGGTTGTCGGGTCCTCGCCGGCAGCGCGCGCGATCGCCGAGGCCAGGCGCGCACCGGTGAAGCCGTGAGCCTTGAGGAAGGCGTCCATCAACGCGCGGTCCTTCAGCGCGAAGGAGGGCAAGGGCCGCCGCTCGCCGCCGATGCGCTGCGGGTAGTCCAGCGTGCATTTCAGGATGAACCACGCGACCGGGTTCAGGTCGCGCGCCTCCACCTCACAGCCCAGACGCAACGCCTCCAGCGGAATCGCCCCTCCGCCGGCGAAGGGGTCCAGCACGCGTGGCGCGCGGCCGCCATGCGCCGCGCGGATGCGGTCGCGGAACCATGCGAGGTCGGGACCGGATTCGCTGCCCCACCACAGAATGCCGCCTTGGGCCTCCAGCTTCGCCTGTTCCTTGCCGGCACCGGCGGCCTTGGTCTTCTTCACGAGGCGGCCGCCGAGTTTGCGCACCAGCTCGTTGCGCGCCTCGTCATTCCCCGGATCAGGCAGCAGCGCCGCGGCTATGGCAGCACGGCTGGCAGCCAGCGGCCGGCGCGCTGGCCACAGGTGCAGCGTCGAGATATGGCCGTGCCGCATGTTCTTCTCGTGCAGCGACGCGGCCGAGGCTTCGGCGAGGGGGAAGGCGGTCTCGATCAGGCGCTTGGTCATGGCGGGTTCAATCCTGTTCTGCGGCGGCGCGCAGATCGCCGAGGCGAAGCGTCATGTCGCCCCTGTGTGCACCGGTGAGACGGCCGAAGGGGTCCTGGATGCGGAGCAGTGTCGGCGAGGCCGAGGCGCAGCCGAGCACGACATAGAGCCAGTAGCGGTCGCGCAGGTTGGCGGCCTTTGCCCATTCGTTCGCCTGGAGCGCGACGTCGCCGGCGCCGGCCCGGCCCTTCACCTCGATGCAGCGGTTGCCTTCGGCATCACGCTGAGAGAGGACATCGAAGCCTGGCCAGTCGCCGAGGCCGGCCAACCGTGCGAGTGCGGGCTTCGACACATCGCGCACTGCCGCGCCGAAGGACTTCTCGTAGGCCATGGCGAAGCGCATCGCCGCGGTCTCGATTCGCTCCTCGTGCTGCTCCTTCTCCGCGGTATCGAAGGAGGGGACTACCAGGGCGTGGGCGAGGAAACGGATGTCGCCAAGCGCAATGGCGTCCGGCTCGGCGTCGATGTAGGCAAGCTTCGCCTCGCGCGCGGCCTTCAGCGCCGCGAGTTGGCCCTTCACCGCCTCGAACTCCATCGTCGCCTGCGCGCGGCCAGCCTCGACGGCCTCCTTCAGGCTCTTGCGCCGGCGAAGGAGCTCGACCTCATGTTGGCCGAAGCCAACCGCGATCAGGCGGCGCCGTTCGGGCAGATCGGTGAGCAGCCGATCGCGATGCTCGCCGATCACCCGCACAGCCTCGATCTCGCGCAGGTAGCGCGCGGCATCCTCGGCCAGCATCCGGGAGGCGCGCGCGGCTTGGTAGGCACCCGGCGCCAAACCGGGCGCTGGGCGTAGCAGCAGCAGATGCTCCACGGCGCAAGGCTCGATGGCACCGCTCGCCGCCTGCCTGAGTGCCACGAGGCGGAGGTCGATCACGCGCCGGTCCGGCCCGCCGAGGATCGGCACCGTCGCGAGATGGAAGAGCCAGTCCTCGGTCGCCGTCGGATCAACAAAGACACCGCCGCGCAGCGCCTCGTTGCCAAAGCGCTCGGCGATCCGCTCGGCGAGCGCGTCGAAGACAGGCTCGCCAGGATGCAGCCAGATGGCCGCCTCACCGGGACCGGGACGGATGAAGGTCATGCGGTCCTGGACCTCGGCCGGATAGCTTTCCAGCGCCGACGTCAGAGGGTCGAGCGCGCCCCGAGCGGAGGCTGCGAGGTGGAAGGTGGCGCCTGCCGCGTCGGGCACCATCCGCAGATCAAGCAGCGGCGCGGCCCGCTCCACCAGCGACTGCATGTAGCCCGGCATGAGGCGCAGGTAGCGCTCGCGCTCGATATCCTCCTGCATGCGGGGCAGCAGCGACTTCACGTCGCCGCCCGGACCATAGACGGCTCGCTCGCGGGCCAGCAGCGCGCGCGCTTGCTCAGACGTGAGCTGACCGCCAAGCGTCTCGGTGACGTCCTCGCCCTCCATCGAGCGTTCGAGGTAGGTTCGCAGGGGCACGTTCTCGAACAGGCGCCCGATGACGTCGAACACCTTGTCGGAGCCGAGCGCCTGGCGGATTTCCTCAAGCTTGCGCAGCAGCGTGCCCATCACCCGCCCCTCGCGCGTGTCGGACGCGACGAGGTTGGCGATGAACACTTGCTCCTTCTTCTGGCCGTAGCGGTGGATCCGGCCCATTCGCTGCTCGAGCCGGGCCGGGTTCCACGGGATGTCGTAGTTGACCATCAGCCAACAGAACTGAAGGTTCACGCCCTCGCCCGCGGCATCGGTGCCGACAAGGTATTTCGCCCCGCCATCGGCATGCGGTGTGCGGAACGACGCGACTTGGCGGTCTCGCTCAACGTAGTCCATCCCGCCATGGAGCTGGGCCACCTGGCCGGTGTAGCCGATCGCCTCCAGCCGGTCGGACAGGTAGTTCGCCGTGTCGCGGTGTTCGGTGAAGATGAGCAGCTTCTCGTCCCGGAAGCGTGGATCACGCATCGTTTCGAGGAGCTTGTCGAACTTCGCTTCGTTGCCGCGCTTGAGGATCGCGTCGGCCTGCTGGACGAGATCGTCCACCGTGTCTCGCTCGACGATCAGTTCGGCGAGTGTCGTTGCGGTGGTCGCGTCGAGCGCGGTCGCCTCTGCGGCTTCGTGCGCCTCGCCGCCGTCGGCCGCGTCTTCGTCGGCCGTCGTGCGGTCGAGCAGATCGCCTTGGTCCGTCGCGCGCCGCGCGGCAATGTCCTGCGCGCGCTGGAGAGCCTCGGGGCCGTCGGCCTCAACCAGCGCGATCATGGCAGACAGGCGCTCGGACCGCCGACGAAGCGACGCGCGAAGTGCAGCGGTGGAGCTGGCCAGGCGACGCTGGAACACCGCCATCGCGAGCCGCGCTGCGGAGCGGTTGAGGCCGGAGGCGCTGTTGTAGAGTGTCCGGATGTAACTGGTCGCGCCGTCGTACAGATCGCGTTCCGGCGGCGAGAGATCGAAGCCGAGCGTGTCGCACCGGCGTGCCGGATATAGCGGTCGGCCATCGAGGGTGACCATCTCCTCCTTGGTGCGCCGGATGAAGTGGCGCGCGCGCCGCTCGGGCGGGAACGCCCGGAGGGCTTCTGGCGTGGTGAAGGAGTCCGGATCGAGCAGGCGCCACAGCGCGAAGTAGGGGTATTCCTTGCCCATGTGTGGGGTGGCCGTCAGGAGGAGCAGCGACGGGGCCTTCCAACCGAGGTCCCACTCGGGCTTGCTGGGCGTCCCAGCCAGCGCCTCGCCCAGCAAGTAGCGTTCGCGCTTGATGACGCGCATATCGGGGTCGCGGTCGGCCGCGAGCTTGTGTGCCTCGTCCACCACGACGAGGTCGTAGGGGTGTCCGCCGGCACCGGCCTGACGCAGCGCGTCGAACATCCGTGGCGACCGCAGCGTGTCGATGCTGACGACGATGAAATCTGACTCGGGTCCGAGGAATGGATTGCCACGCGCGAGGTCTGCGCTGCGGATCGCTTTGGCGCGGATGCGGAAGAGAGACCGCATCTCTCGCTCCCAGTTGCCGAGAAGTCCGGCCGGCGCGACGACGAGGACGCGTCGTGCAAGGCGACGCGTTCGAAGCTCCTGCACCGCGAGACCGGTCATGATCGTCTTGCCAGCCCCGGCGTCGTCGGCGAGCAGGAACCGAAGCGGCCACTGCGCCAGAAGATGCTCGTAGACCGCGACCCGCTGGTGAGGCAGCGGGTCGATCAGCGAGACCTCGGTGGCGAAGGTAGGGCTGGCGAGGTGCCCAAAAGACAGGCGCGCGGCCTCAGCGACGGCTGCTACTGCGTTGGGGTCGGCGGTAAAATCGAGCTCCGGCGTACGGGCTGGGCCAGGCGGGATTTCGGGCTTGACGCGGTTCTGGTCGGCGAGGGCTTTGATCCCGGTGATGGCCCGTTTGTCGGGGACGAACGCTCCGGACTCCCAGCGGCTGACGGTAACATTGGTAACGCCAAGCAAGGCCGCGAACGCCGCCTGGGTCAGGCCAAGGCTCTTTCTGAGCTGCCGGATGTCGTCTGGATAGTTGTCTGCGGTCGCCATATAACACATGTTAAAATCGACCGCCTGGACGCGTCAAGGGTCAATCTTAACAGGTGATAACAACTCGAGGCGGGCGCGCCCCGCCCTCCCGGGCGGGGCGCCGTTGGCCGTTCACTCCCTGCTGCGGTTGCCGTTAGGGCGGGACCAGATCAGCTCGAACTCGCCGCCCTCCATCTCGAAGAGGTTCGCCAGGATCGGCGCCGGCAGGGACGGGTCGTCGAGCTTGACCGAGAGGTAGTCGCGGCCCTCGTTCGAGGTCTTCTTCCACGCCGCCCCGATCTCGGCGCGGCCGGCGAAGATGCGGAAGTCGGGGGCCTTGTCGCTGCTCTTCTCGGCCGGCCGGACCTGGACCTTGGCGTCGAGGGTGAGCGTTGAGACCGTGCCGGTGAAGCCGTCGCCGGTGCGGGTGAAGGTGCCGATGGTCGCCATGACTGTCTCCTGTCTGTCGATCGGGCCGCGCCCATCGCGGCCTCACATGAGGGTTTCAGGTCAAGGTGCTTGTGGGATCCGGAGGGCTGTAGCGCGCAGATCGGACGCTCCGCCGGCGGCGGAGCGTCCGTGGCCGCGGTCAGCGCGACCAGATCAGGCGGTGCTCGCCGTTCTCGCCCGCCACCAGACTGGCGTAGACCGGGGCGTTGAAGGACGGATCGTCGAGCTTGACCGACACGTATTCGGTGCCGGTGTCCTTCGCCGCCTTGCTCCAGCCGGCGCCGAGTTCGACGCCGCCGACGGTGACCCGGTAGTCGGGGCTGCGCTCGCCGTCCTTGGCGACCGGGCGGATGGTTGCCTTGACGTTGATGTTCAGCGTGCGGATCGTGCCGTTGAAGCTGCCGTCCTCGCCGCGGGTGAAGCTGCCGATCTGAGCCATCGTCGTATCTCCTGACTGCTGTGCGAAGCCGCCCGATGCGGCCTCGACGGCGGTCGAGAGGCGTCGGCCGGCCGGCTTGCACCCGCAGGGCCGCAGCGCAGCGGAGGACGGCGGCAGCCGAGCTTCTTGCCTCGCGAGGAATGCGCGGAAAACCGGGGCCCCCACGCGGCTTGCCGCGTGGGGTGGTGGCGCAGGGGAAGAAGGTCGGCGAAGCCGTTGCTGGCCATAGGCCGGACGACGCCAGACCAGCCGACAGAGAGGCCGCACGGCGGCTGCCCGGCATGTCTGCCGAGAAGACGATGGCAGCCAGTGCAGCCCGAAACCGTGGCTGGCCTGCGCCGGCCCGCATCCCGCCCTGAACCTCAGGTCTGAGCCCATCTGCTGATCCGCGCCCGTGCACGTATCAACCTCACATCCGGTCGCCGCGCCTGCGGCTGCACCAACATCCCGCCTGCGGCGGCAAGGGCTCAGGAGGACGAGACCATTCTCGATGACGGCGTGTTGGCCATGCCGCGATGCGGTCGTCCACCTGGTTCCGGCGGGCTGATCAGGCCCAGGCCGAACGGTGAGTCAGCGTGTCATGCGCGCACGACCGCGCCCTCGATGACGACGCCGGCGGTGACGTATTTCCAGAGCGCCACGACCAGCTTGCGCGCCAGTGCCGTGATCATGACCTTCTTGAAGCGGCCGCCGTTCTGGGCGACGCGCGTGTTGAACCAGCGACTGAGCGCGGATGCGGGCTGATGGCGCAGCCATAGCCAGGACATCTCCAGCAGCGTGGCGCGCAGCCGGGGATTGCCCGACTTCCCGATGCCCTGCTCCCGGTCAATGGATCCGCTCTGCCAGGGTGTCGGCGCGAGGCCCGCATAGGCTGCGACTTGGCGACGGTTGTCGAAGTGGCGGTAGAGGCCCTCGCTCCAGAGGACGGCGGCGAACTCCGGGCCGACGCCGACGACGTTCGACAGTACGGCCACCTCGCGCGACGACTGCCGCTCCTCGGCGAGCATGGTATCGCGCTCGCCCTCGACGGCCTTGATCTGGTCGAGCAGAAGCTCCAGGCGGTCGAGCTCGCGCTCGACCTGGCGTTTCAGGTGATGAGGGAGATCGCACCCATCGCCGGTTCGCAGCGCCTCGAGGCGCTCGCGGCGATCGCGCTTGAGGGGATCGTACCCGGTGATGCCCTGCGAAAAGAGCAGGCCCTTGATCCGGTTGCTGTGCTGGATGCGCTCCTGCATGAGCACCTTGCGTTCGCGCGCGATGCGGCGGCGGTCCTCCTCGGCGGGAGACGGCACGCGCAGCATCGAGCAGACGCGCGGCTCACCGCGCTTGAAGGCGAGCAGCGCGCGGATCAGGCTCTCGCCGTCGAGCCGATCCGTCTTGATCCGCCGGAGCCGGCGCGACGTGGCGATCGAGGCGGCGTCAACGACGTGGCTTTCGTGTCCCTCCGCCTGCAGGACCCGGTGCACCCAGAAGCCGTCGAGCCCGGCCTCCTGGATGACAGTGATAGGGAACTCCTGGCCGGTTCGCGCACGTGCCTTTTGCCGCAGTCGACCGAGGCGTTCCAGCAGGCCGGCGAGATCGCCGCCAGGGACTGTGTGACGCGACAGCTTCTCGCCCGCGCCGGGCGACAGCGAGGTGATCAGCCATGTCTTTCGGCTGAGTTCTACGGAGACGACGACCTCAGCGAGCTCGCCATCACCTGTTCTGCGTGCATGGTTCTGCGACATCGACTTCCCGCTCCTTTCCTTCACGGCCAATGACACCCGCCGCACCTGAGCAGGTTGCCGGTCCGCCCTCATAGGATCTCGATGGCGATCGTCCGGCCGGGGGCGGGCGCCGACGCACCCGCTTGCGGGCCGCAGCGCAGCGGAGGACGGGGCTGGGAGACTTTCTTGCCTCGCGAGGAATGGCCCACCCGGGGTCCCCATGCGGCTTGCCGCGTGGGGTGGGTTGCCAGGGGAAGAAAGTTGCACCGGCGCCGTTGCGGCCGAGGCGCCCGAGGCGTCAGCCGTCCCTCGGCCAGATCAGGCCATCCGAGGCAGCGTGGTAGCGCGACACCGGACGGACCATGGAGACAGCAGGCGATGGTCGCCGCGCCCGGCACAAGCGCGATGAACCAGTCATCGCAGTCTCGGCGCCGATGGCGTGCACAAGGGAGGATCCGGCCGGAATGGAGAAGGCGAAACGCTGACCCTGTTGCGGATCATCCCAGCTGTACGGGTCGCGGCGCGGATGCTCCCGACGAGGGCCGCCCTGCTTCGGTTCAGCCGCGCGATCCCGATGACGGCGCGGGCAGACGTGCCGTGGAAGGGGATGGCAGGCGAGGCTGATTCGGTCCCGCCGCTTCGGCGAACTCTGCGTCAGGGCGGCCAATGGTGACCTGCCTCGGCTGGGCGCCGGCGCCCGCGAACGCAGCCAGCTGCACGGCCGCGGAGACACCCACCACGAGGCCGCCGATCGCCGCAAACACGTGCCGCCAGGCTTCCGACGGCACGAGCAGCGCCGAGATCCCGAGCACCGCGTGGTAACCGGCCACGGCAGCCGGTGCGGCAAACAGCAGCGCGATGACGGCCCGCAGGGCGAGCGAGCGCACGGAGGCGAAGAGCAGCTGCGCGGCGAACAGCGCGACCACGCCCGCGACGAAGCCGACCAGCACGGCGCCGATCACGCCCGCGCCCGTCTCGAACGCCCACATGCCGACCGTCAGCCCGACGAAGAACGGCACGGCGTAGATGGCGAGCGTGAACAACAGCACGAGCATCGTACCGAGGCCGAACAGGCTGACGATGACACCCAGCGTCATGCGACCCTCCCCGGTCGAGGCGCGATGATGCCCCCCGATTGTAGCGGATGGCGGGCGCCCAGCGGATCGCCTTTGCGCGAGCGCATCATCGTGCGGGCGGCACTACCCGCCGCCCCCGCGGAAGTCGAAGAGCGGGATGCCGAGGCGCTTCGCCTTGTCAGCCAGGTTGTCGGTGACGCCCGAGCCGGGGAAGACGATGACGCCGATTGGCAGCGTCTCGAGCAGCGCGTCGTTGCGCTTGAAGGGGGCCGCCTTCGCGTGCCGGTGCCAGTCCGGCTTGAAGACGATCTGCGGCACCTTGCGCTGGTCGGCCCAGCAGGCGGCGATGCGCTCGGCGCCCTTCGGCGTGCCGCCATGCAGCAGCACCATCTCCGGGTGCTTCGCGTGCACGCGGTCGAGCGCGGCCCAGATGCGCTGGTGGTCGTTGCAATCGACCCCGCCGGCAAAGGCGATGCGCGCGCCGGGGGGCAGCAGCGGCTCGGTCTCGGCGCGGCGCCTGGCGGCAAGGAAGTCGCGGCTGTCGATCATCGCTGCGGTCATCGTGCGGCGGCTGACTATCGACCCCGCGCGCGGGCGCCAAGCGGAACCGGTGTGGTGCTCGAAGTGCTCGGCTGCGGCATCGCGGAGGAACTCGAAGGCGTTGCGGCGCTCGATGAGCGTGAGGCCCTGGGCGAGGAGGCGTTCCAGCTCGACGGAGCGGACCTCGGAGCCGTCCTGCTCTTGCTGGGAACGCTGCTGCGCGGCCTCGTTGGTGTCGAGCTCGCGGCCGATGCGGTCGATGCCGCGATGGAAGAGGTTGACCAGCGACCAGAGCAGGTCTGGCAGGTCGGGCTCGAGGCGCGTCTCGCCGAGGCTGGCGACGAGTGCGTCGAAGATGTCGGCGATGGCGCCGGAGAGGCGGTCGGGATCTGGCAGTGGCCGCGGATCGGGCTCGTCGGCGAAGGGGCGGTAGCCGTGGAGCTGGAGCTCGTCGAGCAGATGCGCGGTGGCGGAGGCGGCGTGGGTTGGTTCGGCGTCGTCGAAGCGGTCGGTCATGGCCGGGTCCTCGCTGTCACGGGCCGCGCCCATCGCGGCCTTCGTGGCGATCACCCGGCCGGGGGCGGGCCGGACCGGCACCCGCAGGCGAAGCCGGAGGGCCGCAGCGCAGCGAAGGACGGCGGCGCACGGCTTTCTTGCCTCGCGAGGAAGCGGCCCGTCAGGGCCGCGGGGAAGAAAGTTGCGCGACGGCGTTGCGGGGAGGGCGCGGCTCCGGCCTGATCGCCGGAGAGAAGGACGTGGGTGCGGTGACGTGCATACCGGTGCGGTTGACCGTGAGCGTTGAGCAGGACGCCTTGTACACGGGCGTCAAAGCACTCGGCCTGCTTGCTCGAAGTCCATTCTTGGGCCAACAGCCGCTGGACCAATAACTGGGTCCGACATCGCCAAACAGGAATTGGTGCCTGCGACTGGACACCTCGAATAACCCGGTCTTTGGGCGCGGCTGAGCGCCGCTGATGGCCCCGATGCGCGGGGAGCGGCCGCTTCGGATCGCCAGTTCCGCCTCTGGGCGGCGGGCGGCATGGCGTTTTCGGCGCGCAGAGCTGTCAGGCGGGCACAGCTCGTCCCTCGATCCAGACCAGGCGGCGCATGTTGTAGGCGAGATTGGCCAGCGTGATCCGCGCGGTGGCGCGAAGCAGGCCGACGCACCGCACGACGAGACCCATGCGCCGCTTCTCGGTGGCGAAGACGTGCTCGACGAGGCTGCGCACGCGGGCCCTGGTCGCGTTGCCGCGGGCGATGTGGGCGGGCATCGGCCGCCCGCGCGGCTTGGCGCGCTGGAACTCGGGCCGCAGGCCACGCCGGTCCAGCAACTCGAGATTCGCCTTGCTGCGGTAGGCTGTGTCGGCCCAGACGCCGCCGCCCGTATTGCCCGGATCGAGCACGGCACCGAGTTGGGCGCCGTCATGCCGCGCCGCGTCGGTCACCACGAAGCGGCGGATGAACCCATGGGCGCGGTCGACGCCGAGGTGGTTCTTGTAGCCGAACATCGGCACCGCGATCTCGGCCGTAGCTTGGCGCGGCGCGCCCTCAGACGGCCTGGCCTTGCGACCGCGCTTGATCGTCCAGCGACCGTCGCGGTCGATCTGTCGGGTGCGCGCCTTTGACCAGCCATCGGGCGTGCCGCCGTCACGCAGCACCGCCTTCTCCTCCCGGGTCAGCCGCGGCCGCCGGGCCTCGACCACCGTGGCGTCGACGATCTGCCCGCCCATGGCCAGGAATCCGCGCTCAGCGAGCATCGCATCGAAGCGCGCGAACAGCCTCGCCAACGCGCCCGCGCGCGTCAGCTGCTCGCGGTAGAGCCAGATCGTCTTGGCGTCAGGCACCGCGTCCTGCAGCGCCAGGCCCACGAAGCGCATGAAGCTCAGCCGGTCGCGCAGCTGGTACTCGGCCTGGTCGTCCGACAGCGTATAGAGCGCCTGCAGCACGAGGACGCGAAACATCAGCACCGCGTCCCAGGGCGGGCGCCCGCCGCGGCTGCGGTCCGCCCGCGGCAGTGCCGCCTCCAGATCCGCACGGAACGCCTCGAAGTCCACCACGGCCCGCAGCCGTTCCAACGGATCGCCCGACGCCGACAGCCAGCGCAGACGCTCCTCTGCATCGAAGAACCCAGGCTGTCCCGCCATCCGCCGCTCCCGCCCTCAACAGCAGCAGCGAATCAGATCAGCCCCCGCCAGGGCTAGGGTTTTTCGAGGCGTCCGACTGGCTACGAAAGGGAACTAGTGCTGGCCACCTGCTTCTGACCAGCGCAGACTGAAATGCTCTTCTCTTGCAGCTGTCAGCGAATCGTCGTTGCAGTCATGGCGATTACGCAACCGCGAATTTGGACTTCCTTGGACTCAAAAAGAAGCGTACGGGCGGCGCAAAATCGTCGCGCGATTGCGCATGATCCGGGTCATATTGCAGGACGTCGTTCGCAAAGTGCATTGCATCCGCCTCGACGAGAAGATCGGTCGCGCCTTTAACGTTCTGGCGGCGTGCATCGAAGATGACAAGATAGCCGCGGGTCGCGGTGCTAGCGCTGTGCCGCACCTCACGATCGAGATAGTCGGCTAACTGGTTGGCCCCCTCCTGCGCGCGTGGCAGCCCATAGTCGGTATAGGTGGGCACCGGCGTAGGCTTGCGGGACCGCGCAGTAGACCGTCCGAGCCATTTGACCTCGATCAGCGCGGCAGCGCCCGAGGCAAACCATTCGACACGGATATCGACCGGCTTGGTCTCGTCGGTGTTGTGCTCGGGCCGAGCGTTGGCGTCACGCAGGACCAGTTGCAGTGCCTGGATCAGCGAATCCCGCATGATCGCTTCGGGTCGGTTGACCAGGACCAGCCGTGGGCCATCAACACCGCCCTCCCAGACTTCCGCCAGGATGCGGCATTTCGTTTCCCGCACGAACTCGGTGTAACGTGAAAGCGCCTCTTCGAGGCTGCTCAGCGTCGCATTTGCGAAATTGCTGGCCAGGATCGGCGAGACCTTCTGGACATAATCGTCGTGATGCTTGGCGAGAATGCGGTCGACGCCGTTGTCGTAGCGATAGACCAGCGCATCGGCGGCGGCTGCCTTGAGGTCGATATCGGATCCAAGCAGGAGGAAACGGAAGGTGCGGTCGGGGACGAGTTCGATCAGGCAATGCGTGCCGGTCTCCGCGCCGGCAAGTGCGATACCAAGTTCCTCGTAAGTCTGGAAAGCCGACGGTGCGCCCCAGGCGGTGATCATCGGCGCCGCCGGCGTCGCATTCATGCCGATCGTCACCGTCAGCGTTCCGCGCAGGCTTTCGGGCGGAAAGCGTTGATAGATGAGCTTGACGGTATCAAGGAGCGTCGTGATCGCGCGCGCCCCCCGCTCGCCGAACGCGTCGCTCGCGTGCGGGAGATAGGCCATGCGCACCAGCGCCTGCACACTTTCGAGGTTAATCAACCGCCGCATCCTCCGTCCGTAGGATCCTGGCGGAGAGCCATATGACCGCTGGCGACAGCAGATCCTTCACGTCGACACCGAGCACCGAACTGACGATTCCGTACTCCTTGTAGAGAAGCTCGATGTCGTCGGCTTGGAGCAGGAGGCGCCTCTGGCCAAGCCGTACCGAGGCGAAGAGGCCCGGTGACTGGCCGATTGCATGGCGGATCGATCCGACCGGAAGCGCGAGCGCGCACTGCGTCGCCGCGCGCAACCAGTGACGCCGATCTACCCAGGAACCCAGGGTCAGAAGGCTATCCATTTCCGCCACCAGCTCATCGTGGCGCGCGCTCATCAGGCCCGCTCCATCCTCATCGACTAGGCCTCTCGCGACTACCATCGATCGGGCCGTCTCGAACTGAACGCTGAATGGGAATCCTTCAGATGTGACCGCGAAAGGATAGCCCCAATCGCCGACCGCCTGGCCTTTGAAGAGGCCGAGGATGCAGCCGAGATAGGCATACAGATGAGCCTCGATGACCGTCATCGGCATGACCGATGCTGGCGCGTCGGCCGCGATTGCCACGGCGTCAAAATACGCTTCGGGAACGATGTCCGCCGCGCTGGTCACGTGAGCGCCGCGTCGATCGCGTCATAAGCCTGGGTGAACAACGCTTCCTCGCTCTGCTGCACCTCGCTCAGGTCGGTCCAGTCAGTCATGCGCACGATCTGCATTCCCGCGCTCTTCTGAAGCCGCGCAAGGCGCAGCACGAGTTGCGAGCTGCGCAGGTTGGCCGTCATCAGCAAGCGATTGCCTTTGGCGACGAACTTCGAGAACATCGAGCCAGCGCGCGCCTCATACGCGATGTCGAGCGATCCTTCGGGCGTGTCGATCAAAAGCGTCGCGGAGCTGTCCGCCATGTATTCCGACAGCGCCATGCGCAGCGCGATGTCGATGAAGAAGCGCTGGCTTTCGGACACAGCGTCGGGCCGTGCGCGCAACTGATCGTCCATCCGCATGCGCAGCCCGAAGCCGGAATCGTTGGCGCCCTGGCGATGCTCTAGCTCGACATCAATCGGCAGGCCAATGAAGTCCTCGGCCAGCTCACGAAATCGCGGCACGAAGCGTTCGGATCCGGCCTCATACTGCGCCTTGAGTGCCTTTTCGTAGGCTCGAAGCTGATCGCGCAGCTCATCGCGCTTCCTATAGTGTGCCTCGCTCTGGGCCAGGAACTCCAGGCGCTCCTTCTCGAGCTTGTCGATTTCCTGCTGGATCGCGGAGAAGCTGGAGCCACTCTGCACTTTGGCGAGGCCCGCGGCCTCCTTTTCCTCGAATTCCCTAAGCGCCTGTGCAGCGGCCTCGTCGCTCGCCTGAGCAGCGGCGAATTCGTCGCTGATCCGCGCGCGGCTGTCCAAGATCGTGGCGAGGCCATCGCGGATGCGGGCGATCTCGCGGTCGAGGCGCTGCAACTGAGCGACGGCGCCCGCATCGGCGCCCGATCGGTCGAGAACGCTGTCGCACAACGGGCAATCGCCCTTGTCGAGAGCGGCCTGGATCCTGGTCGCGACATGGACAGTGCCGCAGAGCGCGCAGCGGTCCTCCGACAGGGTGGCGCGGACGATGGGATGGTGGTCGACCGACGAGGTTTGCCGGAGCCGGCTCGAGAACAGGCGGCGATATTCAAGCTGGGTTTCAGTGAGCGAGGCGCTCAGGTCGGTCCATTTGAGGTCCGCGTCGCGTAGCTCGGCCTGCTTGCGGCGCATGCGCTGCTCGGCCTCGGCCTGCCGGGCGACGAGCGCGTCGTGCTGGGTCTGAAGCTCAGCGCTGGTCGCATGGTCGTCAGTTTCCGCGCCCTTCAGCAGGTCAACGAGCTGCTTGATGCGGTCAGCGACATGACGCGCGGAAAAGCGGACGTTGCGGCCGCGCGAGCTTTCCCTGTCCATATCGCGTTGGAGCTTGTCTGCCGCCTTGGCCGCGACCGGATCGGCGCCGAAGGCGAGATACAGCGCATTGGTGAGCGCCGCATCGTCCCACATGAGGAGATGCCGGCCTTCGTCAAAGGTGGCGACAAAATGCATGAGGAAGACGAACTGCGCGAAATCCTCGAGGCCGGACAGCGCGAGAACTTTGGCCCGATAGAGGGCAGACAGATCGCCGCCGTCATCGTCGCTAGCTTCGTGGATGTCGGTCGCGCCCGAGGCCAAGCCGATCGCCAGGCGGGTGACGCCGGCGGTCCCGAATAGGTCGCGGGTGACGCTCACGGTGGCCGTGGGCCATGCGAGGTCGACGGTTACGCTCGCGATCGGGCGGGCATGCTCGCTGATGCGGCCGCTGAAATAGTCGTCGGAGCGATCCGCGCGCCCGGCGTTGCGAAGATAATCCTGTGCCGATTGGAACTTGCGGCCGGGATCAGGGATCGCGCCGGTGATCGCAAAATTGATGGTGTTCAAGAAAGTGGACTTGCCGAGGCCATTCGCGCCGATCAGGCAGAAGACGGGACGTTCGATAACGGCGCAGGCATTCGGCTCGTTGGAATAGAGGTCGAAGTTCGCAAGCGCGACCCGCGCGATCGTTGGCAGGGAGATCTTGCGATCGGCACCGTTAGACACAGGGTATCTCCCGCATTCTGCGTCAACTGCGCTCAAATACTAGGCAGTGTTCGGACAACTCAAATCCCCCTCCGTGCTGCGAGCTGTTGCGCATGGAGCGGATAGCGCCGCGCTCGGTCAGGCGAAAGCCCAAAGGCTGCACGCATTCGACGAGAATAGAGGCAACATCGACGTGAACACCACCATACTGACTGTCGCCGATCGCGACGACGGCGTGCCGGCCGGACGGGAGAATCCGGCGGAACTGCGCGAAGATTAAGGCGAGATCGTCGAAATAGAAACCAATCATCTCGGGAATATGTGGATTCCACAAGTCGCTTCTGGCGCGGCGGAGCGCGTCTAGCGTTTCTTGGAGCGACTTTGAAGCCGCGACGGGTTGCGTCGCCCGCCATTTCATCTGCACATGCGAGCGCAGGGTTTGATGGCGTAAAGTACGATTGTCGGGGCTGGATTTCAGATAGCCAAGCATCCACAATTCGAGATTGTAGACGTCAGTATAGTCGAAGGAGTTGGGGTAAGGCGGGGAGAAGACCACGACGTCCGCCTGCTCGACGCGCGTCAGCGCGGTCCGAGCATCGCCGCGATGGACGACATGGCGGGCCCGACGCGGCCCGGAATAGGAGGTGAGGTCGGCGGCAGCCAAGTCGACCGCATCATCGAGGCTGGCGATGAGGTCGGCGGCCGAGCGAGGCCGCGTTTCCCAACCGCGGCGGTAGCGCCTGCCCTTGCCGTTGATCGTCACGTTGCTGTTGGAGACCAGCACGGACCCCAGCAGTACTCTGAGCAGACGTGCTTCGTCTGGCGGCAGGGCGGCTGATGCCCGTACGATCGCGCGGATCGTCGCATAGACTTCGGCGGCGAAGACGTAACGACCTTTGACACCGGGTTCGACCATTGTCGGCGGCATACCATCGATGGCGCGACTGTCGCCGAGTTCGATCTCAAGCTCTGACAGCAGGCGGTCATAGGACTCGCAAAAGCGCGCGGCCGGCACCGGCGTAAGCTTGGCTTCGATGAGATCCGCCAGGAAGGGATTGACCTCGATAATCTCGGACGAGATGCCTAGCATGCGGCAGGTTACGGCGGTCGTGCCGCTGCCCCCGAAGGGATCAAGGCATCGGTCGACTTTGTAGGGCAACGACCCCAGCGTATCGGCGACGAACTTTGGCGAAAACGCTTCCTTGAAGTGGAACCACCGCTGGAACGGAATTTTGGCTGCGCCCTGGTTTGAGGAGGTCGGCGCGGCTTCGGCATAGCATTCAAGCCAGTTGCAAACGTCGGTCAGCGCGACCCGGCGGCGCGCCAGACGCTGTGAGGTGCGAACGGTCTCCGCGAGCGAGGCGCGCCAGAATTCCGTCATGCCGCGCGTCCTCGGTCTCGATCAGCAAGCAGGCGCTCGGCGTCGCCGGGATCGATGTCCGAAGACTGGATAAGCGCGGCAAGCACAGCGCGGCGTTCGAGGTCCGGCAGTTGGGCAAGCTTTTGCACCCATCGGCTGGTTTTGCGGCGAATACGTTCGCGCTCGCGGAAGCTGCCGCCGATCGGTGCATAGTCGTGAAGGTCCGGCGAGAATGCGAAGTTCGCCCAAAGCCGTTCGCTGCGCGGTCCAGCGTGGCTCACGTTTACGAGTTCCTTGACCTCCCATCCCTGAAGCGCCTGCTCGTATAGCGCCGAGGGGTAGCCGGAGATCATGATCCGGCAATCCAGCTTCAGGAGGGCGCCTAGAAGCCTGCGATGATCCTCGTCGGTGTATTCGTGCCGATAATAGCGGCGGTTCTTTTTGGTGGCCGCGACGTAGGGCGGGTCGACGTAGAGAAGCTCCCGGCCGCCGAAAGCGTAGCCGGTGAGAAATGCGAGCGCATCAGCGGCGTGCAGCACGAGCCCCGGCACGTCCCAGGAGCTCGCCTCGCGGATTACGTCGGCATCGATGTCCACGCCGATGCTGACCCGCGCCGGGCGCTTGTTTCGCATGACCGCGCCGCCTCCGAGGTGCGTTTCGATATAAGTGTCATGCGGCGGCATCAGCGAAACGATGTCCTGCCAAAGCCGTCCTTTTCCGCCCGCATATCCCATAAGTTTAATCATCGCCATTTTTGACGATGCAGTCAAGCGCGGTGAAATCAAGGTTACAGCGGTCCGTGCACGCGATCTGGGGCTAAGGAAGTAGATCGTGGAGCGACGTAGAGCGGACGACAGGCGTCTGCTTTCAGCCTCGCGAGCCGAGGTCATGCAGAGCCATTTGACGAATGGATGCCACGTCCTCAGGTGCGAGCTGGATGCGCACCCACGCGGCCAAATCGACTGGACTGATCTGTCGTAGATCGGCGTTGAAGTCGGCCGAACGTGGGCGCAGTGCCAGGGGCTCGATGCCCGCTCGCCCTGCCCATTCGGTCAGCGTCGCTGCGGCGCCGATGCCCGCATGGTCGTTGTCTTGTGCGAGGTAGAGGCGTCGAATACAAGCTGGTAGGACAAGCGCGGCGAGATGACTCGCCGACAGCGCCGCGATCATCGGCAGCGACGGCAAGACGCACCGAAGCGCCAGCATCGTCTCGATCCCCTCGCCGACCACGACGACATGGTTCACCACGCCGAACCGTACGCCATTCCCAAGCAGCCGCCCCATCGCGCGCCGAGGCGTCGCGACCTGCGCCTTGCCGCTCCCGTCGCGCGCGAGCCAGGTGCGGTGCACGCCGGTGATGGTGCCCTCGAGATCCGTCACCGCGGCGAGCATCGCGGGCCAGGTCTCGACCGGCGCGTTCTCGTCCGCGCGGTAGTAGCAGCGCGGGTGGAAGCGCAGCGCGAGCAGATCGTCCAGGTAGGTGATGCCGCGCGCGCGCAGATAGGTCTCGGCCAGCGTGCCCTTGATTGGCTGTCCGGCGTGGAACAGCCGACGCGCGGCATCCGGCGAGCCGGCCGCGACCGGCGCGCGCGGTTCGGGCTGCTGCGCTGTCGGCAGGCTCAGGAACCGCCGCGCCTCCTCCAGCACGTCGCGCAGGCTTTCGAGGCCGCGCGCCCTGCCGATCAGGTCCAGCAGGTCACCATGCTCGCCCGTCGCCGCGTCGGTCCACTTCCCGGCGGCGCCGCGCCCCGCCTCCGGCCCCTGCAGCCGCACGAACAGGCTGCGCCCCGGCGTGTTCGCGACATCGCCCACGGTCCACCAGCCGCCCTCGCGCCGGCCGTTGGAGAGGTAGTGGCGGCAGACCGCCTCGGCGTTGCGGGCCAGGCGGCGCGCGAGCGCGGCGGCATCCTCGCGCATTGGTTCCTCCATGAAGATGCGGGCCCGCCTTGCGACGGGCCCGCGAGGTGCAGGGAGGCCGGTTACTCGGCGGCGATCGCGGCGGTGGGGATCGCCGCGGCCTCAGTGTCCTCGGCCGGCGGCGCCGAGGCGATGGCCGGTTCGCCGCCCTCCGCCGCCGATTCCGCTTCGCCCTCCGGCGCCGCCTCGGTCTCCGGCTCCACCGCCGCGAAGACTTGGCCCGGCGTGCGCAGCGGCTCGGGCAGCCAGCCGGTGCCGGCGAGCAGTTCCTCGGCGGCCGTCGCCATCTCCGCCTTCTTCAGGCCGGCGAGGCGCTCCGCCGCCCGCCCGCCGCGCGCCTCCCGCACGGCGGCGAGGATGCGGCCCTTGGTGACGCGGCCGAGGTAGGCCTCCGCCGTCGGCCGCCAGCCCACCGCGGCCATGTCGAGGCTGACGGCCTCGGCAATGCGGTCGGCATGCGCGATCGCCTTGGGCCGGCGGTTGTAGGCCTCGTGCACCGCGTTGACCGTGAGCCCGACGCAGTGCGCGAACAGCGCCTCGCGGCTGTCGGCGTCGAAGCCGCCGAGGACCGGCCAGAGATCCCCCGGCTCCGTCGGCATCTGCGCCCGCCAGCGCGCGTGACGGGCCTCGATGGCGCGCGCCGAGGCGGTGTCGGCGAGGCCGGGCGCCTGGGCGGAGAACAGCGCGCTCTTCGGCTCGATCTCCAGGCAGGAGTCGAGGCCGTAGCGGTAGAACAAGCGCAAGCAGAGCGCGTGCAGCACCGCCAGATACGCCACCTGCGGATCGCCGGCGAGCGCATCCCGGAGCGCCAGCGTGCGGTGCGCGGTGAGCTCGGTCAGCAGCCGGTCGGGCAGCGGGCGGATGCCCTCGTCCTCCTCCGGGGGCTCGGCGGCCGGGGCGGCTGTGGCGGTGTCGGGCTCGGTCGTGGTGTCGCCCTCCGTCTCCGGGTCCGCCGAGGGCTGCTCAGTCTCGACCTGCTCCTCCTCCGGCTTGGCCGCGACCGGCGGTTCGTCCTCTGGCCGGACATAGCCGCGCTCGACGCGCAGCGCGCCCGAGCCGTCGATGCTGACGAAGACGCCGGCGCGCGCCACCTCCTCGGCATCGTAGGCGACGGGCCGGTCCTCGAAGGCGGCGAGCGCCTCCTCGATCTCGGCCAGGCGCCGGTCGGTCTCCTCCGGCACCTCGTCGGCCTCGGCGGATTCCTGCTCCAGACGGTCGAACTCGGCCTGGAGCGCCTCGCGCCGCGCCGTCTCGTCCTCGCTCAGCGGCTGCGCCTCGCCGACGACGCGACGCAGGCCGTAGCTGTGGCCGTAGGGGAAGTCGGGCGCGGCCTCGACCCAGCGCCAGCCCTCGGCGCGGATCGCCTCGGCCTCGCGCTCCAGCCGCTCGCGCGCGAGGCGGTCGAGCAACCCGGCATCCTGCCACCAGCCGCCATCGTCGGGCTGGAACAGGTCGCGCAGGATCAGCCCGCCCGCCGCCTCGTAGGCCTCGGTGCCGACGAAGCGGGCGCGCTTGTCGGACGCACGCACGGCGCCCTCGGTCAGCAGGCGGCGGATCTGGTAGGGCTCCTTCGTGTAGGAGCGCTGCAGCGCCTCCCAGACCTGCTCCTGGCGCTCGTAGTCGGGGCTGACGGTGAAGGCCATCAGCTGCTCGAGCGTCATGCCATCCTCGGCGTAGAGGTCGAGGAGGCGTGGCGAGACGGCGGCGAGGCGGAGCCGCTGCCGGACCACGCCGACCGAGACAAAGAAGGCCGCGGCGATCTCCTCCTCCGAGCGGCCGCGCTCGCGCAGCGCCTGGAAGGCGCGGAACTGGTCGAGCGGGTGCAGCGGAGCGCGCTGCACGTTCTCGGCCAGGCTGTCCTCCTCGGCGATGCCCTCGGTGCGGATGATGCAGGGGATCGGCGCGGTGCGGGCGAGGCGCTTCTGCTTCACGAGCAGCTCGAGCGCGCGGAAGCGCCGGCCGCCCGAGGGCACCTCGAACATGCCGGTCTCGCGGCCGTCCTCGTCCAGCACGGGGCGGACGGTGAGGCTCTGGAGCAGGGTGCGCCGGGCGATGTCCTCGGCCAGCTCCTCGACGGCAATGCCGGCCTTGATCCGACGGACATTCGCCTGGCTGAGCACGAGGCGGTTGAAGGGGATGTCGCGGGACGCGCTGAGCGCGATCTTGGGGACGGACTTCGACATGGGGGTTCTCCATGACGGGCCGGCCGGGAGCCTCTCTCCCGACCCTCAACCCGTCACGAAGACTGCCTCGGCCCTCTCACTCTAACGGCACGTCCGAGGTCGCAGCTTCCCTCTGTGCGGCGCATCCGCGCGGTTATCCCTCCGACCGGTGAAGGGCGACGCCCGCGATGACCAGCCCGATACCAACCACCTCGACCGATGTGGGTACTTGCCCGAGCACGAGCACGCCGATCGCCGCCGCGCTTGCCGGCAGCAACGACAACAAGAGAGCGAAAGAGGCACGCGGCAGCCGGCGCATAGCGAGCTGGTCGCAAACATAGGGGATCACGGAGGACGACACCCCGACGCCGACCGCCGCGGCAAGGAGCCAGAAGTCAGCGAAGGCCGGCGCAGCGTCACGAAAACCGAACGGCAACGCGGCCACGGCGGCGACGAGCATGGAGAGCGCGAGGCGGTCCACGCCCGAAACGCCGCCACCGCCCGCCGACATCCGGTGGCCGAGAAAGATGTAGAGCACGAACAGTGCGCAGTTGGCGAAGGAGAGCACATAGCCGAGCGGCTCGCCCGCGAGCCGTGCATCCGTCAGCAGCCAGACGCCCGCGACAGCGAAGGACAGCGCGGCGAAGTTGCGGCGCGAGCGGAAGCCGAGCGCGGCAAGCGCAATGGGGCCGAGGAACTCGATGGCGCCGACCGTTGCGAGTGGCAGCCGGGCGATCGCCTCGTAGAAGGCGGTGTTCATCAGCGCGAGTACCGCACCCATGGCGATCACCACCCACCGGTCGCGGGCGTTCAACCCCGCCCAGGCCCGCCAGGGCCGTCGCCAGAGGGCAAAGACGAGCCCGGCGCTGGCGATCCGCAGCCAAGCGACGCCCGGTGGCGCGAGGCTGGCGAAGAGCAGCACGGCGAAGCTCGGGCCGAGGTAGTGGAATACGGCGCTGACGATGAAGAAGGCGTGCGGCGGCACGCGATCAGCGAGGGACGGGGTGGGTGTGGCGCGAGTGAACATCGAATCATCGTCGCACCCAATCCGCGCGTGCTACATACAGATACGAAGGTCGATTAGTCTCTGAGCCTTTGAGAAGGAGGATACATGCCCGCAAGCGGCACTGGTTCAGAAGCACTACGCGATGCACGCAACGTCGAGCTTCTGCAGTTGCTATGCCATGACCCGCGGATGGGGATCGCGGACCTCGCGCGCCGCGTTGGCATGTCGGCGCCGGCGGTGCGTGAGCGCGTCCTGCGGCTGGAGGAAGCCGGGGTCATCCGCGGCTGGCGGCTCGATCTCGATCCGGTCGCCCTCGGCTACCCGGTCTGCGCCATCGTCCGTGTTCGGCCGGCGCCGGGGCAGTTGCCGAAGGTGACGGAACTGGCGCGAGCGATCCCGCAAGTCGTGGAGTGCCACCGCGTCACGGGTGAGGATTGCCTCGTGCTGAAGGTGCATCTGCCCTCCATCGAGGGGCTCGATGCGGTACTCGATCGGTTCCTCGCGCACGGCCAAACGACGACAAGCATCATTCAGAGCACGCCCGTGCCGCCGCGAGGATTGCCTCTGGCCCCTAACAGTCCCGATCATCGCCGTGTTGCTCGGCGGGCGAAGTGAACGCCTTGCCAGCCGACGAGGCTGCACGCTCACGCACGTAGGTCAGCAGGTCAGCACCACGCCAGGGCGAGCCGTGCAGGTCGGCGGACCAGGAGAACCACGGGTCCTCGGGGTTCCCCTCCGTATCGCGAGCCACGTCGATGACCCGCCACCCATCGCCGGATTGTGCCTTGAGCCAAGCGCGGCAGGCTTTGGCGTCGACGGCTTCCAGCTCAAGCCCTGACCAGTCATTGTTCACCAGAGCCGTGGCCCACGATGCCGGTGCGACGATCGTCTCGATCTCCCAGATTGCGCCGCTTCCATCGCGCACCGTGCTACTTCGCTCGTCTCCGGTCACGACACCGCCTCCACCGCCTCGGCGTCACCGCCTGCGGGTTCGCCATCGGGCGCGAAGGCGAGCAGGAAGTCAGCTGCCTTCGATGCGGCGCTCGCCGCGCGGACGATCGCGCGATTGTCCTCGCGCAGCACCCCCAGCCAGGAGCCGATGTAGTCGGCGTGGCGCACCGTCGGCACGATCCCAAGCGCGGCGCAGGTGAAGGCCGCCGTCATCTCGGCGACCAGCTCCTCCTGCGCGTACTTCGTCGAGCCGAAGCTGTTGGCGATCTCGCGGCCGAGGCGCGACGCGTGCCCGGTCCAGTGGCCGAGCTCATGCAGAGCGGTCCGGTGCCAGTCGATCGGCTGGAAATAGGCCTGCGGCGGCGGCACGCGGATGAAGTCGCCGAGCACGTCGTAGTAGGCGCGCTCCCCACCGATGCGAAGGTCGGCGCCGGAGGTGGCGATCAGCGCCTGGACCCGCGGCTCGATGAGCGAGGTATCCGCAGGCGGCGCCGCCGCCACCAGTTCGGGCGGCAGGCCATCGCACTGCTCGACATTGAAGACGGTGAAGCGCTTGAGGAAGTGAATCGCGCGGGCGTCCTTGCCTGTCTCCTGCGCGCGCTGACGCTCCTCGCCAGGAATGAAGCGGTCGGCGTAGACGACGGTGGTGCCACGCTCGCCCTTGCGCACGCTGCCGCCCAGCGCGAGCGCCTGGCGGAAGGTGAGCCAGCTCTGGCCGGCGTAGCCGCGCTCGACGACAGCACCCCACAGGATCAGCACGTTGATCCCGGAGTAGCGCCGGCTGGTCGCAGCATTCTTCGGCAGGGCGAGCGGCGCGGCCACGCCCGAGGTTCCCCAGGGCTGCACCCAGGGCAGGCGCCCGGCCTCAAGTTCGGCGATGATTTTCCCGGTGATCTCGTCGTAGAGGTTTGCGCGGTCACCCGAGGCTCGGCCGCTCGGGGCCGGCCGCGTCGCGGAGCGGGTCATGGCGGTTCTCCATGACGGGCCGGCCGCGAGCCTCTCTCTCGGCCCCGAAACCCGTCACGGCGACAGCCGCCGAACTCTCACTCTGCGTTCGAATCGCTACCGCGGGATGTCAACCATCCCGGCACCGAGATCCTGACTACTGTTCGCGCCCGATCGTCCGTTCAGCCGGCGCGGGCGCTCGCGCGCGGTTTGGTCTGCCGCTTTGCGGTGACCTTGCTGGGGCCAGCGGAAACACTCGGGGCGACGTCGCCCAAGTGCTCGATCCGCACTGGCGCGCGTGAAGGCAGGCGGACGACGAGCTCCAGCTTTCCGCCGATGGCCTCGACATAGCTGCGGAGCGTCGAGAGATACATGTCCGCCTGCTTCTCGATCTTCGATATCGAGGGCTGCTTGACCCGCAAGGCAGATGCGATGTCCACCTGCGCCTTGCCTGCCATGCGTCGCAACTCGCTCAGGCTCTCAACCTCCTCGATGAGCTCCCGGGCGCGCGCCTCGACACGTGCTCGCCGCGCTTCGGGAAGCGCGGCAACGACATCACTCAGTGTTCGTCCCATCACGTGTTTCCCTTCTTCGTGGCCTTGAGCCCATCGAGATGCGCCCTGAAGCGCCTGTCGGCTTTCGCGATGAGCGACTTGTAGAAACGCTTTTCGCTGCCACCCGATTTGTCGCCGGCGACGAGCAGGATGGCCTTGCGCTCGGGATCGAACGCGAACGCGACACGCCAGACGCCACCATCAGCCTCGAACCGCAGTTCCTTCATGTTGGAGAACGCCGAATCCTTGAGCGTGTCCGCATGTGGGCGACTCAGCTTCGGGCCGAACACCGCAAGGATCTTGGCGGAAGCGAGCAGCTCATCCTGCACGGCTTCCCGTAGCTCTCCGAACTCCGCATCGAACTCATCGTCAAAAACCACCTGCCAGTCCATATATAGCTCCTGGGCTATATCGTCAAGGTGTCAGGCCGTGAGGCCCCGGGGTCTGATCGGCAGCGCTGGCTTCGGCCAGGTGGCTCACGCCGGGCGGCAAGGGTTTCCCGAGGTGCCGCGAGAGCGCCATCTCCCTCGACGCGCGATCCAGCGCGTAGCCTCGACGCTGGAACTGCGCGCCCTCCATCAGCGCCTGGATGTATCCGGCGACCGTATCGGCCGCCATGATCAGCGATGTGTCGACCGCGTGGATGTACCGACTGGTCACCGATCCCTGCGCATGTCCCAGCAACGCGGCGACTGTCGACTCAGTGAAGCCGAGATCGTTCGCGATGCTGGCGAAGCTGTGGCGCAGGACATGGGGGGTGACGTCGGCGAGCGGTGTCTTCGCGAAGATCTTGTCCCAGTGCTTCGGATAGCCGATCAACGGCTTGCCATCGAGGAAGCCGCGGAACACCGGGCCGACCGCTTCACGCGGCCGATCCGCCTCCAGCATGTCGACGGCGGGAAGTCCGATCGGGCGCACGGACGCGCCCTCCTTTGTATCGTGAAGCCGAAGACAGCTGTTGCCGGTGTCCACCTCGGACCAGGTCAGATTCAGGATCTCCCCGCGCCGGCAGCCCGTCAGGGCGAGCAGCCGTGTGATCTTCGCCGAAGTGCGGAGCTGATCGTCCGCGAGCGCCTTCGCCAGCAGCCTACCGAGCAGCCGATACTCGTCCTCCGAGAGACGCCGAGTCCTCTTCTGGTCGGCGGCTTTCCGGATGCCATGTGCCGGGTTGGTGTCGATGATGCCGGCCTCACGCGCATAGGTCAGCAGCGCGCCGAGGAAGCCAACCGTGCGGCGACCCGTTCCCAGGCCGCCGCGGACGATGGCGCGCCCGCGCCTCCGTGTTTTCACGTCGGCTTTCGTCTTGCCGGACGCGATGTCACGCATGAACTGCGTCACGTCGGTGCTCGTGAGGTCCTTCACACGCCGCGTGCCGAGAAGCGGGACGATATGGCGCTTGATGCGCCCCTCGTCGGTGTAGATCGTCGAGGCCTTCTTCGGCCGTTGCTTCTTGCCGAGGATCAGGCCTGCCTTCGCGTCGGCCATATAGCGCTCGCAGAGTTCCTTGACCGTGATCGCGCGGTGGTCGAGTTCCCGCTGCTCTGCGGGGTTGTCGCCTTGCGCGATGCGGCCGAGGATTACGCGGGCTTCCCGCCTCGCCGTCTCCGGCGCCCACACGCCATGCACACCGATCGTGAATCGCCGGGTGCGCCCCTTGGCGCGATACTGCACGACGTAGCTTCGCCGTCCCGAGGTGAACACCCGGAGGCCGAACCCGGGCAGTTCGTCATCCCAGATGAAGTAGTCCGCGTCCCGGGGCGTTGCCTGATCGACGGTGCGCTTGCTGAGCTTTCCCACGTCCTGTGCTCCTGGTCCGAGTTGGGACCCGTGGGCTCCATTCTCGGAAGCACCACGGCAGCACCCGGGCCGAAACTTCGACGTGCAGACGGATACGCGATGCGGCGGACAATGCCAGAAAAACTCAATCTACGTAGTGGGTTAGAGGGTCATAGCGTAGAACGAGAAAGCCTGGCGAAATCGTTCCGGATACGCTCCGAAGGCAGAGGTCGAAGGTTCGAATCCTTTCGGGTCCGCCAGTTTTCAGAGACTTAGCTCATTAGGAACACCAAATCTGCTGCGAGCTAGGTAGCGCATGAGTAGCGACGTGGCGGTGCGTGACCCGCAAAAGGGTCGTCCGTCGGCACGGATCCGTTAGCCGCATCGTCCGGCCGGAGTGACGCTGGGGCACCCCGGCGAGCATCACGTTCAGCGCCCAGTGCTCAAGCCATTTCTCCGCCCTGTCCCGCCCCCTGCTCGAAAAGGCGGCTTCCGCCATCCCACCGCGAGCAGCAGAACGGGAGCCCTGCTAGGGTGAGGCAGCGGTGAAGTCGACCGGCATTGTCTGATCGGAATCGTTAGACTGAAGTAGTCCCGCAGAGGCAAAGAACGGCGCGGGCTTTGCATGGCGCTGGAAAGCATCGGCGGCGCGAGCGGCGATCCTCCGGCGGGACCCAGCCCTACGACGCTGGTTCCGCCCGACAGTTCCAACAGATCCAAGTCCCGCCCGTATTGCGACTAGGAATAGAGACGAATGCCTGCGTTTAATTGGGACGATCTGCAGGTTCTTTTGGCAATCGACCGGGCAGGCTCCCTGCTTGCTGCAGCGCGTACGCTCGGCCTCAGTCACAGCACGGTTGCGCGCCGCCTTGCCGCAGCCGAAGCTTCGCTGCAAGCGACCGTTTTCGTGCGCCGCGGCAAGAAACTGGTGCGCAGCGATACGGCAGAGCACGTGCTCGCCCACGCACAGAGGATTGAAGCGGAGATCGCTGCGTTCACGCGGATAGCCGGCGGAAGTGACGCAAGGCTGTCGGGCGAAGTCAGACTGGCGGCGCCGATGGCGTTGCTCAGTGATTTGCTGATCGACCGCCTGGCAGCGTTCCGCGCAGCCTTTCCTGAAATCGTCCTAACTTTGCTGGCGGATCTGTCGCTCGACTCGATGCTCAACGGCGACATCGATATCGGACTGCGGATCAGCAAGCCTGTCGCCGATCGGCTTGACATTCGTCGACTGAGCGACTGCACCTTCGCGCTGTATGGCGCACCCGCCATGGCGGCGTTGGCACGCAATGCGATCAAGGCCGGCGCAACGCGCGATGTTCCCTTTGCCCTGCTGACCGACGAGCGGCCTCACTTGCCTGAGAGCATTTGGATGCGACAGCTTTTTGCGGGGGCGGAGCCCGTCCTGCGTGCGAGCACGAGCCTGTTGCTGCGCACCACTGCCCAATCCGGCCTTGCTGTAGTGGCGCTGCCAGCGTTCCTCGGCGATCAGTCGGCCGGTCTGGAACGCATCGCGACGACCCCTCCTGGCCCGCGAGAGCAACTCTACATCGTCACCAACCGCGCACAGCGGGGAGTGGCGCGCGTGCGGGCCGTCGTTGATTTTCTCGTTCAGAGCCTGGCTGCCGAGCGGCCACTTCTGAGCGGCGCGCAGCCAAACGAATGACGGCTAGGCATCCTCCAGCACCGGCGCCATGGCACATGTCGACCAACCCAATCGCAGCTGATCGCCCTGTAAAGGCAACATCGAACGCTGCGCGGCCGCGACGCTGACGCGAAGCGCGCCGACTGGCGTGTCGACCAGGACGTCGCACACGGCGCCAAAATAGGTTGTCGAGACGCACCGCCCAGGCAGCGCAATCTGCTCCGCTTCATCTACGGCCAGCAACCGGATACGTTCCGGCCGCACCGAGAACACGACGCTACCCATAGGCCAGTGGGGCATTGTCGGCAGACGCACGTCGCCGATCTGCAAGACCCTGTCTGCGTCGATCGTCCCCTCGAGGAAATTCGCGCGGCCTAGGAACCCGGCGACGAAGCGAGACGCCGGCCGGTCATACAGCACGGCAGGCCGATCAAGCTGCACCAGACGGCCATGGTTTAAGATTGCGATCCGATCGGAAAGTGATAGTGCTTCTTCTTGATCGTGAGTGACGTTAACGAATGTCCGTCCCACGCGCGCATGGAGCGCTTTGAGCTCCTCCTGCATCTCCGCGCGCAACTTCTTGTCCAACGCTGAGAGTGGCTCATCGAGCAGCAGGACCGCCGGGTCGAAGGCCAGGGCCCGGGCCAGTGCCACGCGCTGCTGCTGACCGCCGGAGAGCTGTGCGGGCAGCTTGCCGCCATGCCGGTCGAGCTGCACCAGGTCGATGGTTCGCCGAACCCGGTCTTCCCGTTCCGCCCGGCCCCAGCCGCGGATCCGGAGCGGGAAGGCAATGTTCTCGGCGACGGTCAAATGCGGAAAAAGCGCGTATCCCTGGAACACCATGCCGAAGTCGCGCCGCTCGGGCGGCAGGGCTGTGATATCGCGGTCATCGAGGAGAATCTCGCCGCCGCTCGGTTGCACGAAGCCGGCGATCATCATGAGGATCGTCGTCTTGCCGGAGCCGGACGGGCCGAGCAGGGTCACGAACTCGCCCCTGTTGATCGACAGCGACACCTTCTGCACCGCGTCCACTGTCCCGTAACGGCAGCTGACCTCACGCAGCGTGAGCGTGTCGCCGGCCACGACAGTTCGGGGTGCCTCGATCGGACGCGGCATCAGGCGGGTTCAACCCGACAGCGCTGCATGGGGCACATCAGCAGCGCCATTCCGGCTGCCCCTCCAGCAGGCGCAAGGCGCTGCGCCAGGCGAAGGCGTCGCGCGCCTCGGCGCCGGGACGGTTGGATTGCGCGGCGGTGCGTTGCCGCACGCTTTCAGGTGGCAGGACCAACCGGCCGCCGCCAGCCTGCGCATCAACCTGGGCAGCGCAGGCACGCTCGAGGTAGTAGATCTCGAGGAAGGCCTGCGCGACGCTGGAACCTGCCGCCAGCAGCCCATGGTTGCGCAGGATCATCACTCGGTTCTGGCCGAGGTCTGCGACCAGCCGGTCGCGCTCGTCCAGGTCCAGCGCCACGCCCTCGTAGCCGTGGTAGGATAACCTGCCGTAGAAGCGCAGGGCATGCTGGCTGATCGGCAGCAGCCCATCCTCCTGCGCGCTGACGGCGATGCCGGCGCTGGTATGGGTGTGGATCACGCAGGTCAGGTCCTCGCGGGCTGCGTGGATCGCCGAATGGATGATGAAGCCCGCGGAGTTCACGGGCCGCGGAACCGCATGCGGTCCGACGATATTGCCGTCGAGGTCGATCTTCACCAGATCGCTCGCGCGCATCTCGTGGAACAGCACGCCGTACTCGTTGATCAGGAAGTGATGCTCGGGACCGGGAACGCGCAGGCTGATGTGTGTGTAGATCAGGTCGGTCCACCGATGGAAGGCGATCAGCCGATAGAGCGCGGCCAGGTCGCAGCGCGCTTGCCACTCCGCTTCGCTGATGCCGTGGTCCATGGTCATGGAGGCATGGGGCCTCATTATCGTCTCCCGTTCTGTTGGATGGTCACGTCGTGCGCTCGTGCCCAGTCAGCGTCGCGCACTCCCGGCGTAAAAGGGCGATGGCCCCTCGGGCGGGAGGTAGTCGCGATAGAAGTCGCGGACGAACGGCTCGACCTGCCGCGACACGGCGCGCCGCCGCTCGTCGTCGGGCGTCAGCGGGCGGCCGAGATGTTCGGCCAGGTCGGCCAGCGCGGCCTCCTTGTCGACGCGGGTGAAGCGCCGGTCGGCATAAATGACCTCGCCCGCGACCATCACCGTATGCACGGCGCCGGTCTTCCCGCGCTGCACCAGCGCGTCGATCAGCGGGGTGTCGCGATCCATGTAGGGATAGGTGAAGTGGCGCCGATCCATCAGGATCAGGTCCGCGGCACAGCCCGGCACCAATCGGCCGATCGTCCGGCCGAACAGCGTCGTCGCTGCACCGTCCTCCGTCGCCATGCGGAACACCTGCGCCGGGGTCGGCACGTCCATCGGCTCCATGCCGGGGACGCGGTGCTGGCGCAGCACCATGCGCATCTCCTGCAGCATGTCGCGGTCGTCGTTGATGCCCGCCTCATCGAGGCCGATTGCCACGCGCACACCGCGCTTCTCCCAAGCATTAAGCGGGGCCACGCCGCTGCGCAGCCGGAGATTGGACGAGCAGTTGTGGCAGATGCACGTGCCGGTTTCGGCGACCAGCTCGATGTCGGCTTCTGTCAGCCAGATGCCATGACCGAGCGTGGCATGTGGCCCCAGCAGCCCGGCCCGATTCAGCACCTGGAGCGCGCTCATACCGGCGCGCTTGCTTGCGTAGGCCTTTTGGTACTGCGTCTCCAGCAGGTGCATGTGGAAGGGTGTGGCGGTGCTCTCGCAGGTCGCGCGAACACGTTCCAGCGCCGTGTCGGAACACCAGTGCAGGTTGCCCGGGGCCAGCTGGATCGCGATACGCGGATCGTCGCCGAAGGCCTCGCGCAGGTGATGAAACAGCGAGAAATGATCTTCCAACGGCAGCACGCCGCGTTCGATCATCGGGGCCAACTCCGCAGCCAGCGCCGACGGCAGCCTGGCCAGGAAGGCGGCATCGGCCTCGTAGACGAGGTGATTCTGGTCGCGCAGCATGTAGCCATACGACGCCCGCATGCCGATCGACTGATAGGCTCGCAGCGTGTCCGTCGCCCCGCGGATCACGTTGTCCAGTGGCGCTGGAATCCGCCCTGCCAGGTGCTGGACCGTGGTGATCCCGCTCTCGACCATCTCGAAGGCGGAATATAGCGTGTCGAGGCGCAGGTCGACGGCGCGCGACTTCAGCCGGCTGGCAAACCACAGTTCCAACGGCAGGTCCGGCGAACCGAGCTGCAACGGCGTGAGTCCGACATGATGATGGCCGTTGATGAAGCCTGGCAGCACGACGTCGGCAGGTGAGCCGAGCACCTGATCCACGGTGCCGGCGTGCCTCATCTCTAGCTCGGCCCACGGCCCGACTTCGACGATGTTGCCATCGCGCTGCAGGACGGCGCCGTCCTCGACGACCTCGACGGCGCTGCGATCGACGGCGCGGCAGATGACCGCGCCGCCACGAATCAACGAGGAGGGCATGCGGCTCGGACCCTCACGCCGCTGCGGCGCTGGACGGCCAGACACGGCTGTAAAGGTAGAGCAGCGCATCGCCGGCGACCATCGAATCGAAGCGCGGTGGATTGGCCGCATCGACGCAGGTCGGCAAGGGGCTGATCACCGTGTCGTAGTCCGGATTGGCGAAGACACCGATCGAGAAGCGTTCCTTGCCGTAGCGGTTCACGACACGGTGCAGCGTCGACGCGAAGCGATGGTTGGTCCACATCTTCATGCTGTCGCCGATATTGACGACGAAGGCATTCTCCACCGGCGGCACCACGATCCATTCGCCGCTGCGGCTCTGCACCTCGAGCCCGCCGGTCTGGTCCTGCTGCAGCATGGTGAAGCCGCCGGCGTCGCAATGCGCGCGAGATGCGCCGCCTTCCATTGCCGCCTGGTCGTCGGCATGCGGCAGGTAATGCAGCAGGCGCAGCTGGATCAGCGGCTTGCGATAGAACTGTGCGAAGTAGTCTGGGGACAGGTCCAGCCCGCGCGCGAAGACACTGGCCAGTAGGGCGGCGAAGTCGCGCATTGCGTCGTAGTAGCCAAGCACATCCTCGCGAAAGCCCGGCAGCCCGTCCGGCCACAGGTTGCGCCCGTGCAGGGGCTTTCCGGCCAGCAGGTCGGGATCGTCCGCCGGCAGTTCGGCCGCGATCTGGAAGACCTCGTTACGGTTCGGCTTGCGCGCCTTGAGCGTCTCCTCGGCCAGGTGGTTCTGAAAGCCCGCGACCGCCTTGCCTTTTGTGCCGGTGCCGCTGGCACCCTGGTCCATCGGTAGGAAGCCGCGAAACGTATTCGATCGGCCCATCCATACCTGCATCTTCGCCTCCTCCGGCAGTGCGAAAAAGCGTTCTGCCTGCCGGAAGATGTTGCGGATTAGCGGCGCCGGCACCGGATGGTTGACGATGGTAAAGAAGCCGATCTGTTCGCAGGCGTCGCGTACCTCGCGCGCCACCCGCTCGGCCGCCTCGGCATTACCGGACGAGAGCGGCGCGAAGTCGATGACCGGGATTTCGTTGGCGTTCGCCCAGCGACTGAGCGCCGGTGCCGCGGGGGCAGTGATGCTCGTCATGTCTGACATGTCCTGTCCTTCCTTCAGCTCGAGATGGCGTCGAGAAACTGCTGCGTCGCGGTGGTCGCGTGCTCCGCGTACCACTCCACGCCACCGGGGATCATGCGGGCGTAGTTGTCGGGCTGGCCGGGGTCGTGCGGCTTCAGCTCATCAGGCACCAGTGCGCTCGCCGCGGGATTGACCGGGCCATTGCCGTTGGTCTGCAGCAGGGAGACCTGGCCTGCAGGGTCCTGGGTCGATGCGATGAATTCCCAGATCGCCCGCCCCCCCGGCGCACCCTTCGGAACCATCCACGCGCCAACCCAGAGGATGCCGTCGTTGAAGGTGTAGGTGCAGACGCCGTTGGTATCGCGCATCAGCGGCAGTGCTCGTGTGTTGAGCATAGCGCCGAGATGCGCCTCATTGTCGCGGAACATCGCCTGTCCCTCGGCCAGCGTATTGAAATAGAGGCTGTGCGAGGAAATCTTCCGGAACGCCTCGAGCGCGCGCCGCATGTCGATCGGATAGATCCTGTCCCTTGGCACCCCGTCGGCCATCAGCGCGGCCTCGAGGTTGCCATCGATGGTACGTCGGAAGGCGCGCTTCCCGGGAAACGCGGCGACGTCCCAAACATCCTTCCAGGTCTGCGGTACGCGACCGCCCCAGCGCCTGGTGTTGTAGGTCAGCACATGCGCGTAGGTGTAGTTGCCCACGCCCCATCGATTGGCGTGCTCGGGCCGCACCTTGCTGCGGTCGACGATGCTGTAGTCGATCTCCTCCAGCATGCCGTCCGGGCCGATTTCCAGCGCCGTGTGCAGGTTGCGGTCCATCACGTCCCAGGTGACGTTCCTGCTTTGCACCATGAGTCGGATGCGACCAGTGGCCGGCCCGGTGCCGTCGATCGCGACGCGCCGGCCCGGATACCGCCGCTGGTATGGCTCCACGAAGGCGCGCCGCATGTTGGGAACAGCATCCCCGCCCCAGTTGACCAGCACCAGTTCCCGCGCGGTGCCCTGCGCTGCGGCGGGTGTCAGTCGCGCTGCGCCGGCGGGTATGCCCAGGACGGCGCAGATGGCGAGAAATCCACGCCGATCATGTGTGCGGCCCTCGGTGCGTTCCTGGAAGTGCTCGATGGCTTCCTGGTAGCGACGTTCGTCCATTGATGCAGCTCCTTCGTGTCAGCTGTTGGCGTCGCGCCGGGCCCGGATAGCCATGTCCAGCAGGAGGGCGACGAGGGTGATGAGGATCATCGCGCTGGCGACAGCGGCGATGGTGGGGTCGAGGTTCTCGTTGATGCCGTCCCACATCAGCCGCGGCAGCGTGAAAAGGTTGCGACCGCCGACGAAGATGACGATCAGCAGCTCATCCCAGGAATGGATGAAGGCGAAGACCGCGCCAGATGCGATACCGAGCTTAAGATTGGGCAGGATCACTCGCCAGAGAGTCTGCGAGGTCGAGGCGCCTAGGCCCCGCGCGGCCTGCTCGAGCCGCGGGTCCAGATTCGCCAATGCCGCCGTTACGGTCAGCGCGACGTAGGGCAGCGCCGTCACCGTATGCGCCATCACCACGCCGATCGTCGAACCGACCAGGCGGAATTCGACATAGAGGCGATAGAGACCGAGCGCATAAGCGATGGTCGGCACCATCAGCGGCACGATCATCGCGGCGCGCACCACCTTCGTCGCGCCGGATCCCAGGCGCCAGCAGCCGATCGAACAGAGCGTGCCGGCCGCCACCGCGAGCCCCGTGGAGGTGAGCGCGATGAACAGGCTGAGCCAGATGCCCTCCCGCCAGATGGGATTCGTCAGCAGGCTTTCCCAATGCTGCAGCGATATGCCGTCGGTCGGCAGGGAGAGGTAGCGGTTCGGCGTCAGCGAGATCGGGATGACGATGAACGCCGGCAGCACGAGCAGCGCCAGCACGCACCACGCCAGGGCCTGCATGAGCGGTGAGCGTCGCATGGTTTCCATGGGTCAGCGCGGCCCCAGCACGCCGCGCACATCGACGATGCGCGACAGGGTCCACATAGCGCCCAGCACGGCCGCGGTTAGTGTTGTCGCGAGCATGGTGCCGAGGCCCCAGCGTACGGTTTCGTTGATCTGAACGGCGACGTACTCTGCGATCATCAGCGTGCGGCCGCCACCGAGTATGGCGGGCGTGATGTAGAACCCCAGCGATAGGACGAAGACCAGGACAGTCGCCGCGTAGATCCCTGGCCGCGTCAACGGCAGGAATACCCGGATGAAGGCCTGGAAAGGGCTGGCGCCCAGGCCACGCGCCGCATTCGGCAGCGCCGCGCTGATGCCGCGCATGCTGGCGTATAGCGTGAGGACTGCGTAGGGCAGCATGACGTGCACCATGCCGATGACGACGCCGACCTCATTGCGCACGAGGGCGAGCGGCGTGTCGATTATGCCGGCGCCGATCAGCGCAGTATTGATCACTCCGTTCGGCCGCAGCAGCGTGATCCACGCGAAGCTGCGGACCAGCACCGAGATCCAGAAGGGGAACAGGACGCAGAACAGCATCCAGCGCGCCTGGCGGCTGCCGGCCGTGCGCATGGCATAGGCAATGACGAAGCCCAGCACTAAGGTAATGCTGACGGTGATCGCGGAGATGCGCAGCGTGGTCACCAGCGCGCGCTGCACCGAGCTGCTCGTGAACAGCAGCGCATAGTTGTCGAGTCCAACCCTTGGCTCTGTCAGGCTGATGATAACGACACCGGCTAGCGGCGCAGCAAAGAACCCGAGCAGCATGACCACCGCAGGAAGCAACATCAGATAGTATCCAAAATTGCTGGATACGAAAATTTTCGAACCGCTGATGTTCAGCACGCCAGCACTCCAATCGCAAAGCCCCTATTGAAGGGTCGAACCCGAATACGACACTGGAAAACTCGATGCGATCGTCAGCAGCGATCGGCGGCGATCAGGCCCTGAATTCGGTCGATGCGCCGGATCTCTGGCTGCATCGTCGCGCACGATCGTGCAGGTTGGGTTCTTGTTTGAGCGATGGTCCGTGTGACGGGATGACGTTAGCAACGCCGATGACGATCAAGCATTGACCAATTTTGGGCGCCTTCATTTTCAGTTGACCGGAACTCGGCACCTGAGGGCGTTTGGCCCGGCCGTACCCTAGCTCTCGCTCAACGCGTGGGCCGCGTCCAAAAGTGAACCGCCCCGGGTTCGTCGGAGCCTCCAACTCCGGAGAGGCTTGAGCGATAACGAGCAAGACGACGAGCAAGTTTCCGCCTGAGGTTCGTGAGCGGGCGGTGCGGATGGTTCTGGAGCATGAGCCGCAGCACCCGTCGTGCTGGGCGACGGTCCTGTCGATCGCGGCCAAGATCGGCTGCACGGGCCCGACGCTGAACGAGTGGGTGAAGCAGGCGGAGCGCGACACTGGCCGCCGACCCGGGCCGACGACGGAGATAGCGGCCCCGCTCAAGGCGCTGGAGCGCGAGAACCGCAAACTGCGGCCAGCGAACGAGATCCTGCGCAAGGTGTCGGCGTGTTTTGCCCAGGCCGAGCTCGACCGCCGGTTCAAGCCATGATCGGCTTTTCGATGATCATTGCGGGGCGCACCGGGTCGAGCCGATCTGCAAGGTCTTGCCGATCGCCCGGTCGACCTAGTGCGCGCAGGCGGCCCGGCGGCGGGATCCGGCCCAGCGGCCGGCAGGGGTGCAGCGCGATGCTGCGCTGATGCCGGAGAGCGCGCGCGTGTTTGAGGAGAACTTCCGCGTCTACGGCTTGCGCAAGGTCGGGCGGCAGCTGAACCGCGAAGGCCATGACCTGGCGCGATGCACTGTGGCGCGCCTGATGCGCGGCATGGGTCCGCAGGGCGTGATCCGCGGCAAGCCAGTCAGGACGTCGATCAGCCAAAAGGCAGCGCCTTGCCCGCTTGATGACGTCAACCGGCAGTTCAGAGCACACGCCCGAACGCGCTGTGGGTCTTCGACTTCGTCCCTGTTACGACTTGTTCAGGGTTTGCCTACGTCGCCTTCATCATCGATGCCTATGCGCGGCAGATCGTCGGATGGCGCGTGTCCCGTCGGTGACGAGGCCGCGTCGACTATGGTCGAAGTTGCTGCATATTGGGACCCAAGGCGCGACACCCCAGTTCTACGACGGTTCTTGTCGCTGCTATGCGCGCGCCATGTAGCGGGATCAAGCGATGGTGGAGTCGCCTGAGACGCCGGCCCGCGCGGCTGACTCGCAGGCCGGCGTGCAGAGCGAAACCCCGATCGCTGGCGAGGCGACGCGCCAGCATCGGCGTTACCAGTTCCGTAGGCTCGATCTGCTACCCCATCTTGCGCAATAGCGTTTCCGCGTGGGCGCCCAAGTCGCGGTGGAGATCCGCCGGCAGTTCCACGCGAAGCCGCCCGAAGTCACGTGTCGCCTTCCTCGAATCTGCCGAACGGCGCGCGCATCGGCGCGCAGCGCGGGGGTCGTTGTATGCACTTCCGCCTGCGTGACACCGCCAGCGAGCCTGCCCAGCATCATCGCGCCCTTGCGCAACCCAACGGAACGCGACGCACCATCGGATGTAGCCGGTCACCCCAAAGTATGGCGTGGCGATGCTTGCTGTTGATTCTGTGGGTGAACGCGGCGGCCTACGACTCAAGGCACGGGAGCATCGACTGCCGACCATGCTTCAAGCGCCGTCGGTATCCCGGAAGCCGTCCCCTTTCGGGTGATGTCAAACCACGGAGAGCCACCATGACCGATCTCAGCTTGAAGACCCGCCTCACGGCGCCGCTTCGCACGCCCACCGACCTCGGCCAGGACGCCACGCAGGACATCGCCGGGGCGCTGACCGGTGTGCTGGCCGACATGTTCGCGCTCTACCTGAAGACCAAGAACTTCCATTGGCACCTGTCGGGGCCGCACTTCCGCGACTACCACCTGATGCTCGACGAACAGGGTGACCAGATCTTCGCGACCACCGACGCGATCGCCGAGCGCGCCCGCAAGGTCGGCGGCACCACGCTGCGCTCCATCGGCCACATCGCGCGCCTGCAGCGCCTTTCCGACAACGATGCCGACTACGTCACGCCGTCGGACATGCTGGCGGAGCTCGCCGACGACAACCGGCGGCTGACCGGCTTCCTGCGCGCGGCGCACGGGGTCTGCGAGGCGCATGGCGACGTCGCGTCGACCAGCCTGATCGAAGTCTGGATCGACGAGGCCGAGCGCCGCGCGTGGTTTCTCTTTGAATCGACGCGTGCGCCGCGGTGAGCGAACCCGGCCTGGAACGAGAGGGCACGTCGATGACCACCATCTATCCCACCGCGGCGCTCAGCGCGGGTACGACCGCACCGGGCTTCAGCCTGCCGGCCACGCCGGATCAGACCGTCTCGCTCCACGACCTGCGCGGCGCACCAGCCATCCTCGCTTTCTACCCCGCGGATTGGAGCCCGGTCTGCGGCGACCAGATGGCGCTCTACAACGAGATCCTCGGCGAGTTCCGCCAGCTTGGCGCGCAACTCGTCGGCATCTCGGTCGATGGGGTTTGGTGCCACGCCGCCTTCGGCGCTGACCGGAAGCTGCATTTCCCGCTCCTCTCGGATTTCGAGCCGAAGGGAGAGGTCGCGCGGCGCTACGGCGTCTATCGTCGCAAGGAGGGCGTCACCGAACGCGCCCTGTTCGTGATCGACGCGCAGGGCACGATCCGCTGGTCCCATGTCTCGCCGCTCGGAATCAACCCGGGCGCCGATGGGATCTTCGAGGCATTGCAGGGTCTCGCGTCGCCTGCGGCCCTGCAGGGCGTTCCGTCGTGAGCCGGCTCAGTCTTCCGGTCGGTCCCGGCGACCATGCGCAGGGGCCGGCCACGGCAGCCGTGACGCTCGTCGAGTACGGCGACTACGAATGCCCCTATTGCGGCGAGGCCTATCCGACCCTGAAGGACGTGCAGCGCGCGATGGGGGACGAACTGCGCTTCGTCTTTCGCAATTTCCCGCTGACGGAAATGCACGCCCATGCCCTGCAGGCAGCCGAGTTCGCCGAGATGGCGGCCACCGCAGGGATGTTCTGGCAGGCCCACGACCTGCTCTACGAGAACCAGGACGCGCTAAGCCAGCGCGACCTGGTGAGCCTTGGCCATCGGCTGGGCCTGCCGGAGCCGATGGTGGTGCAGGCCTTCGATGGTCGCTTCGATCGCAAGATCCGCGACGACTTCCGCGGCGGCATCCGCAGCGGGGTCAATGGCACGCCGACCCTTTTCATCAACGGCCTGCGCTACGACGGGCCGCGCGATCCCGAGGCACTTCTCATCGCCCTGCGCCAGGCAGCACGCATCCGACAGGCCGCCCCGGCCGACGGCGGGACCTGACCGAGCAATCCAAGCCACCCTTTCACCCTCAACCGAAAGTCCATGCAGCCATGACCACCTCCTTCGTCACCACCTCAGACGGCGTCTCGATCTTCTACAAGGACTGGGGCCCGAGGGACGCCCAGCCCATCGTGTTCCATCACGGCTGGCCCCTGTCGTCGGACGACTGGGACGCGCAGGTCCTGTTCTTCCTTCAGGCGGGCTACCGCGTCGTCGCGCATGACCGCCGCGGGCATGGAAGGTCCCAGCAGGTGGATTCCGGTCACGACATCGACCACTACGCGGCGGATGCGGCGGCCGTGGCGCAGCACCTCGACCTGCGCAATGCCGTCCACATCGGTCACTCGACCGGCGGCGGCGAGGTCGCGCGCTATGTGGCGCGCTTCGGCGAGCCGCACGGGCGCGTGGCCAAGGCCGTGCTGGTCAGCGCCATCCCGCCGCTGATGGTCAGGACGACCAGCAATCCGGGTGGCCTCCCGATCGAGGTCTTCGACGGCTTCCGCAGTGCGCTCGCGGCGAACCGCGCGCAGTTCTTCGTCGATGTCCCGGCAGGACCCTTCTACGGCTTCAACCGCGACGGCGTGGCGACGCTCACGGGCGTCGTGAACAACTGGTGGCGGCAGGGGATGATGGGATCCGCGAAGGCCCACTACGACGGCATCAAGGCATTCTCCGAGACCGACCAGACGGAGGATCTCAAGGCCATCGGCGTTCCGGTTCTGGTGATGCACGGCGAGGACGACCAGATCGTTCCGATCGCCGCCAGCGCCCTGCTCTCGGTGAAGCTGCTCAAGGCGGGGCAGCTCAAGACCTATCCCGGCTATCCCCACGGCATGCTGACCACGCATGCCGAGGTGCTCAACGCGGACCTGCTCGCCTTCATCCGCGGCTGACCCGCCGCGGGACCTGGCCTGGCATGACACGAAGGCCGCGACGGCAGCGCCCGTCGCGGCCGCGGCATCAGACTTCCGTATAGTTCCACCAGGCCGGTGCCTGCGGCATCATTCCGGAAGGGGCCTGCCAGACCGGGTCCTGCAACTGGGACCCGGCATCGACCCCTTGAGCGAACCGCGAACACCTGAGCCGCAACCCGTCCGATCGCCGGCCGATCCGCCGATCGCGCGGCAGGCGGAGGATGCGCACAGCCGCAACGCGCTGTTGGCGACGGCGCTGCTGCTGGCGATCGCCATCTTCATCTTCGACACCTTCTCGCCGCTCGAGGGCGCGGTGGCCGTCCTTTATGTCGTGGTGGTCGTTCTGGCGGCGCGCACCGGGCGGCGCCGCGACATCGTCGTGGCCGCCGCCGGCACGCTCGCACTTACCCTGTATGCCTATTTCGACACCCATGGCGCGCGGGAGGCCGGGGCATGGACGCTGCGGGCCATTGTCAGCATCGCGGCGATCGTCATGACGGGCGTGCTGGCGTTGCAGGGTTGCGCGGCGACTGCGGCCCTGGTGCGGAGTGAAAGCCGCTACCGCCGAATCTTCGATGCGAGCCGGATCGGCATCATCGAGCAAGATTGGCGCGCCCTGCGCAGCGCCGTCTCGGCCCAAGGGCTGCCGTCATCGATACATCGTGGGGCGCGCGATGTCGCGCAGTTGCGCAGCTTGGTCCGGACGATCGACACCAATCCTGCAATGCTTGCCATGCTGCGCCGCGGCGCGGACGCGGAGGGCCTGCGCGCAGTCAGCGACAGGTTCTTCGCGGATACCCGGGACGCTTTCGTGCGGGGCGAAATGTTCGTCGAAGGCGAGTCCGAGCTGCTGCGCAGCGACGGCAGCCGCACGCCTTTCCTCTACACGGTCATCTTCCCGCCGCCGGACGATCCCGATGGCAGCGTGCTTGTCTTCATCGTCGACATCACAGAGCGGCGGCAGGCACAGGACGCACTGCTGGCGGCGCAGGCCGACCTGGCCCATGCCGCCCGCACGGCGACGCTCGGCGAGCTCTCCGCATCCATCGCGCATGAAGTGAACCAGCCGCTGATGGCCGTCGTCACCGATGGGCAGGCCGGCCTGCGCTGGCTCCGGCGCGCGACGCCGGATCTGGCGGAAGTCGAGCAGGCGCTGACGCGCATCGTGGCCGAGGGCAACCGCGCCGGCCAGATCGTCACGCGAATCCGGTCCTTCGTGAAGAAGATGCCGGCGCAGCACGAGGTGCTGAGCATCGCTACAATCATCGAGGATGCCGTCCTGCTGGTCGAACGAGAGCTGCTCGCAACGCAGGTCGAGCTGAAGGTAGAGATCGCACCGGACCTTCCCATGCTGCGCGGCGACCGGATCCAGCTCCAGCAGATCCTGGTGAACCTGATGGTCAATGCGGCCCAGGCTCTCGCCGCATCAGACACGCCACGCCGGCTGCGCGTGGCCGCGGGGCTCGAGGACAGTGGCCGGATCGCGGTCTGCGTCGAGGATAACGGGCCGGGCATCGGCCCTGGCGAGCAGTCACGGATTTTCGAGCCGTTCTTCACCACGCGGCAGGCCGGCATGGGGATGGGCCTCGCCATCTGCCGTACCACCGCCGAGGCGCATGGCGGGCGGCTCTCGGTCGACAGCGTGCCGGGCGCCGGAGCCGCCTTCCACCTGATCCTGCCCGTCGCAGCCCTCGAGGATGCCGAGACATGATGACGCAAGGTCGGGCCCGCAGCGGCGAAGATGCGACGGCCGCGCACGGCATGGTGATCATCGTCGATGACGATCCGTCCGTACGCGCCTCTCTCGACAGCCTGCTGCGCTCCGTGGGCTTTGTCACGCGGCAGCATGCTTCCCCCGCCGAGCTTCTGGCCATGCCCGTGCCGGACATGCCCGGCTGCATCATCCTCGACGTGCGCCTGCCGGGTATCAGCGGCCTCGACCTGCAGCGGCAGCTGGTGGCGAGCGGCGTCGCGATGCCGATCGTGTTCATGACCGGCTACGCCGACGTCCCGATGACCGTGCGGGCGATGAAGGCGGGAGCGCTGGATTTCCTGCCGAAGCCCTTTCGGGACCAGGAGATGCTGGACGCCGTGGCGGCGGCGGTGGCCAGCGACCGGGAACGCCGCAAGGCGGCTGCGGCGACCGATGAGCTGCGCAAACGCTACGAGACGCTGTCCCAGCGGGAGCGGGAAGTGATGGGGCATGTCGTCGCCGGGCTGATGAACAAGCAGGTCGCCGGCCGCATCGGCCTCAGCGAGATCACGGTGAAGATCCATCGCGGCAACGCGATGCGAAAGATGAAGGCCCGGTCGCTCGCCGAGCTCGTCCGGCAGGCCGAGGCGCTCGGGTTGCCGTAGCCACACGCCAAACCTGTGTATGATTCACGGCAGGCTTCGCGGCCGCGATAGTACAAGCGACGCACGGACGACCACTCGCCCTGCACAGCGTACGAAGGTTTCCTGTTCTGATGAGCCATGCCGCTCAGATCGCCATCGTCGACGATGACGACGCCGTACGAAATGCGCTCTCCAGCCTGCTGCGGTCCTTCGGCTACGCCATCCGGGGGTACCAGTCGGCCGAGGCATTCCTGGACGATCGAGATCATCCCGATCCCGCCTGCATGATCGTGGACGTGCAGATGCCGGGCGTGAGCGGGTCCGACCTTCAGGCGCAGCTGCTGGCGCATGGCAGGCGCTTCCCGATGATCTTCATGACCGCCTTTCCCACCGACGCGATCCGGCGCCAGGTGATGGAGGCGGGCGCACACGCCTACCTCAGCAAGCCCGTGGACGGGGATACGATGGCGCGCTGTGTCGACCTGGCGCTGTCGACGACCCCTGGCCGAAAAGGGTCTATCCGATCGTCGCCGGAATCCTCGGCATGAGGAGCGCGACCCTCCCCCCAGCACCGCTGTCGAGGCGACACGCGCCTAAGCGTCGTCCGCAGGATCGACGTCCGGGTACCGTGGCCGTCCTGCGGAACCGGCCGTGCGGTGCCAATGCGCGGGATGTCCGCGGCCATCGCGGAATCACATTGGAATGGAGTTGATCATGACCGTACGATCCAACGACGGATCCGCGTCGGCGCAGGCAGGGCAGGCACGCGTGTCTGCCGACGATCGTCGCCTTGACGAGGCGCTCGACGAAACCTTCCCGGCCAGCGATGCCGTCTCGTTCGTGCAGCTTGCGCCGGACAGGGGCGAGGCCCATGGCACCGACAGCGTTTCCGGCGCATCGAAGGCTTGTGTCCGCGCGACCCTGTCCTGCCCGCCTGAAGGAACGACGGACGGGAGCCGCCCGCCGCGGTGGCAGGGCGCGCGTGGCCGATCCGTCGTGAATGACGCGCCGCAAATCACGTCGACCCGTGCATGAGCCATCGCGCCCTGAAGTGATGCGGGCGCGTCATATGTCGGCTGCCGCCGGCATCGCATCCAAGATCGACGCCTTCCATCCAATCCAGGACCGGCGGACGCCGGGGAAACTGGGCCACGGAATGGGGCGGCACCTGCCGATCGTCTCATGACAGCCGGCGGAGAGGCTCCATGGTTCTGGTACGTCCTGACGATACGGCCCCTGTCTTGAACGGGAGGGGCGACGGGGACGCCACATGCCGCCCGGCGGCCGCGCCGGATTGCCCCCGCGCGACTGCCCAGGTGGCGGATGCGATGACCGTGATCGCGCTCGGCATCGACGCGGCCCGTCATTGGCTCAGCCGGTCGCCCGCGAATGTCTGCGAGGCCCTGCAGGCATTGTCGCTCGTGCGCACGGCCGCCGGCACGGTCGGCGAAGCGATAGCGCGGCAACTGACAGGGGACGAGCGAGGAGATGGGTCGTCACTGGTTAAGGGGCGGCATCGCCCATTCGATGCCCCCGCTGCAGACACGGAATCCTGCGTCGGATGATTCATGAGTGCCGCGCGACTCTGTCGTCGATGCGCATGGTCTCGTGCGCTGGCGGGCACGCGGCAAACCAAGCGTGTGGGCACCGACCGGCGACATCGATGCTAAAGTGGAGTGGCCAGCAGGCCGGCGAAGGGCCGCCCGCCGAAACGCGCGTACGATGCTGACGAAAGGACAAACGCGATGCGACGGGTCGCGCTGATCATCGATGACGGCTTCCAGCCGATGGTGCTCGCCGCGCTGACGGCGTTCGAGTTCGCGAATCGCGAGCTCGGCCCGAAGGGATATGCCGTATCCGTTCACTCGGAACGCGGCGGCCCGGTTCGAACATCGCTCGGCATGACCTTGGAAACGGCGCCACTGGGGGCGATGCCCGACACGCTTCTGGTGGCCGGGCTGATCGCGCCGCCGCAGCCGGCCGCGCCCGCGGTCATCGCCTATATCCAGAGCGCTGCCGCACAGGCGCGACGCGTCGCGGCACTCTGCACGGGCGCCTTCGTGTTGGCGCAATCCGGCGTGCTCGAGGGGCGCGCGGCAACCACGCATTGGGCCCATGCACGCCATCTGCAGCAGCTCCATCCCGGCATTCATGTCGATGACGACCGCATCTTCATCAAGGAAGGGAACATCTGGACCTCGGCGGGTATGTCGGCCGCCATCGACCTCTCCCTCGCCTTGATCGAGGAGGATCACGGCGCAGCCCTGGCGCGCACCGTGGCGCGTCGGCTCGTCGTCTATCATCGCCGTCCCGGCGGCCAGTCGCAGTATTCGGCCCTGCTCGATCTCGAACCGCGATCGGACCGGGTGATGCGGGCACTGACCTATGCGCGTGAGAACCTGCGGAATCCGCTCACGGTCGAGGAGCTTGCGGACGCCGCCAGCCTGTCGCCCCGGCAGTTCAGCCGCGTCTTTCGCGACGAGACCGGACGCTCCCCGGCCAAGGCCGTGGAGTTGCTGCGCCTCGAGGCGGCGCGGGCGATGATGGAGGATGGCCGCCACCCGCTCGACATTGTGGCGCGAGAGGCCGGCTTCGCGGACCGGGATCGGATGCGTCGCGCCTTCCTGCGCACCTTCGGCCGGTCGCCCGCGAGCCTGAAGCGCAGCCCGCAAGGCGAGGAAGCCTCGAATGCGGCATGACCGAAATTGCCGCTTTTGTGTCATTCTGGACGCGCGTCTTCCCCGCTAGCCTCCGCCCACCCTCGACGATCGGAGATGAGCGATGGCGGGTGCGGCGGCATTGCAATGGCTGGACACGGAGCTGGGCCGCATCGCCATCGCGTCCGATGGCCCGCAGGGCGGCGTGCCGCTGCTGCTCCTGCAGCGCTTCCGGGGCACCCTCGACGATTGGGATCCGGACTTCATCGCGGCTATCGCCGCCAACCGCCGCGTCATCCGCTTCGACAGCCTTGGCATCGGGCGCTCGGGCGGCCAGGTGCCGGAGACGATCTCCGGTATGGCGGGCGTGGCGGCCCATCTGATCCGGGCGCTGGGCATAGAACAGGTCGACATCCTGGGATGGTCGCTGGGCGGCGCGGTTGGTCAGCAGCTCGCGCTCGACTGGCCAGCGCTGGTGCGTCGCCTGGTGGTGGCGGGATCGAGCCCGGGCACCATCACCGAGGGACCGCAGCCCCACCCGCGCGTTGCGCAGGTCATGACGAAGCCGGCCAACGGCCCGGAGGACTTCCTCTTTCTTTTCTACCCGGAGACGGACTCGGCGATCGCCGCCGGCAGGGCCTCCCTCGGTCGGATCGCGGGACAGCCCGACCGCGGACCGCCCGTCACCGCCGAGGCCCTCATGGCGCAGGTCAGGGCGATCGCCGCGTGGCCGGGCGTGCTCCATCGCGCGACAGAGCTGCGGATGCCGCTGCTCGTCGCCAATGGGGCGCATGACGTGATGCTGCCCGCCTATCGTTCCTTCGTCCTGTCGCAACAGGCACCTGACGCGAAGCTCGTGCTTTATCCGGGCGCCGGCCACGCATTCCTATTTCAGGAGATCGACGACTTTGCGGCGCAGCTCGATCTGTTCCTGGCCTGATCCGGATCGCGCAACCGCCTCAGGCCGGATCACGCAGCAGGAGACGTCCGATCATGTGCGCTGACCATCGGGGATACTGGTGATGCGGTGCATTCCCGGCATCCGGAAGGCAGCGAACGTCGATACCGGCATTGCAGGCACTTATCGCCTGCCAGTTCTCGGCCGGAAAGCCGATATCCCTTGCGCCGCACAGGCAAAGAACCGGCTGCCGGCATCGCAGCATGGCGTCGCGCACCTCAGGTGCCGGGAAGATGGGATTGCGCGGCTCATCGCCGAGCTGCGCGGCGGCCCATGCTGGCGGGACCGGCACCATGCCGGTCGTGTCCCAGCGCGCCAGGCGTTGCATCGAACGTCGTGCCGCGCGCCGGCTCCGCTCGGAGGACGGGTCGAAGGCGATCGCCAGCTGCGCCCGCTCATCCCCTTCAGGTGCGGCCGCGAGGTCGAAAAAGAGCTGCTGCGCGGCGGACCTGCACGGTCCGGGCGGTGCCGTCCCGATCAGCGCGAGGTGCGACAATCGCGGGCTGAGCGTCGTCAGCGCGGCCTGCGCGACCATGCCGCCGAGCGACCAGCCGAGCAGCGCCACGCGATCCAATCCAAGGCCATCCAGCAGATTGCGCACATCATCGACCATCTCGATCGGATTGTAGCGGCGCCGGCCCTCGGAATATCCGAGACCGGCGGGATCAAAGAGGATGACGCGGCAGCCCTGCCGCGCCAGCACGTCGAGGAATGCGGGATCCCAGCTCGCCATCGTCCCTCGGAAACGCGTGCACAGGACGATCGGCTGGCCCTCTCCGAAGCTGCGCCACGCCAGTCTCGCGCCACCCGTCTCGATAAACCGCACTGTCGTTCGCAACGCGCGATACGCAACCGCCTCCGGCAATCCTGCCATGTCCACCTTCAAAGGATGCCTGGCGCCTGCCCGGTGCATTGGAACGCCATCCGGTTCCGCTGCCATGTCGCCTGCCCAAGATCTAGGCGAGATCACACATCGCGCCTTGGACCCACGGAGCGCGATTTGGCGATGACGCGCGCCCTCAAGGCCGCCCGAGATTTTGCATCGCTTTACTCACGGACCGCCCCTGCATCGATGATGAATGGTCTCCGAAGCCACAAGCCCCGGCTCGCGAGCCCGGACCAGGAGATCGAGATGCACGCCGCCATACCCCCCGTCGCTGCGGCGGCGTACGTCCCGCGAGGGTTCAACGCGGCAGTGGAGCTCGGTCGGCTGCAGAAGGTCCTGGAGCAGGTCCAGGCACGCCGGCTCGTGCACGCGCCGGCCTTGATGGACGCGGTCCTCCCGGCGATCGTGGCGCTCGAGGGAATTCTGAGCGCCGCCCTGCCAGCCCGGCAGGAGCAGCTCGCCGGCCTAGCGCCCTGGCAGAGGCGCAAGGTGGCGCAGATGGTCGAGGAGCACCTGCATGGTCCGCTTGCCGTTTCGGACATGGCGGCGACGGCGCGGCTCAGCCGCAGCGCCTTCACGCGGGCCTTCACCGCCTCCTTCGGCCAGCCCCCGCATTCCTACGTCGTGGGCCGTCGCATCGCCCGCGCGCAGGACCTGATGGTCACCACCAACGAGCCCCTGGCGCAGATCGCGCTCGCCTGCGGCCTCGCCGACCAGGCGCACCTTTCGCGTGTTTTCCGGCAGCGCATCGGTACGACGCCGCGCTCGTGGCGCCGGACGGCAAGCGCGGCCGACATGGCTGCGTGATGCGCGGCGCGGTGTGCCCAGGTGCCCACTCGCGCGCCGCGCGCCGACCCGGTGGACCGCTGGTGCCCATGACCGTGCGTGATCCGACGGGGCGCATGACGCATCAGGCGGGACATCCCGGCTTCCGTCGCCGGGAGGGTGTCGCGCTGCGTGCGCGGCCGCGCCGCGCCTCGATGACGCGGCGCTGACGTGCCTGATACCCCCCTCCAGTTCGGCCCCTTCGTGCTGCGCCCCGGCCGCGGCAGCCTCACGCGCCAGGGTGTTGCCGTCCCGCTCGGCGCACGCGCCATGTCCATCCTCCATCTGCTGGCCCGCAGCGCGCCCCGGACGGTGAGCAACGCCGACATCCTCGCCACGGTCTGGCCGAACCTCCATGTCGAGGAGGCGAACATCAGGGTGCATGTCTCTGCCCTGCGCCGCGCGCTCGGGCAGGGCCATGCCATCGTCAATCGTCCCGGCGAGGGCTATTCGCTTGCCACCCCGGTCGTGCCGGCGTCGCAGGACGATGACGCGCTGCCCGCGCCGGCGGTGCCGCTCATCGGTCGTGAGAGCGATCTCGTGCGGCTCGACAGGATGCTCGCGGAGCACCGCCTGGTGACACTGGTCGGCGCCGGCGGCATCGGCAAGACGAGCCTTGCCGTCGCGGCAGCTGCCAGGTGGATCGGAGCGGCATCTGCAGGTCCAGCCTTCGTCGATCTTGCCCCGCTGATCGATCCCGCCCTCGTGGCCGATGCGGTCGCGCGGGCGCTCGGCGTCTCCATGACGCAGGCAGCGCCCGTTCAAGCGCTGGTCGATGCGCTGCGCGAACGCCCCCGTCTCCTCGTACTGGACAATTGCGAGCATCTTTCGGGAAGCGTCGCGGATCTCGCCGAGCAACTCCTCACCGAGGCTCGCGAGGTGCGCATCCTGGCCACCAGCCGCGAGCCTCTGCGGATCGCCGGGGAAGCCCTCCACCGGCTCCGACCGCTCGAACTGCCGGTCGCCGGCCTGCCCGACGCCACGGCCCGTGACACGCCGGCCCTGCGTCTCCTGCTGGACCGGGCCGCCGCCAACGATCCGCCCTTCGAGCCGGCGCCGGAGGAAATCGGGGACCTGGCCCGCCTGTGCAGCGCGTTGGACGGGTTGCCGCTTGCCATCGAGCTCGTCGCGGCGCATCTCGGCCCGCATTCCGCGGCCGAGGTTCTCGTGAATCTCGGCGAACACTTGGCCCGGCCGCGACCCTTGCCGGACCAGCGACAGCCACGGCACCGCTCGCTCCAAGCCGCGATCGATTGGAGCTTCGAGCTCCTGCGCCCGGCAGAGCGCTCGCTCTTGCTTCGCCTTGGGGTGTTCCGCGCCCACATGTCGCTCGAAAGCATCGTCGCCGTCGCCGGCGCCGGCGACGGGGTGGATGTCGATGCGTCGGCGCAGGACGGCGCGCCGCTCCCTCCCCCTCTGGCGCGCGAGTCGCTCGCCGAGCTTGTCGACAGGTCGTTGGTCGCGGTGACGCTGGATGGCGCGGCACCCACCTACCGGCTGCTCGACACCATGCGCGATTATGCGTCGCGACGGCTGCGCGAGACGGTGTGGGAGGATGACGTCAGGCGCTGCCACCTCCAGCGTGTCCACCAGCGCCTCGATCGCCTCAGGACGGCGGGGCCTGCGGAGTACGCGCAGGCATGGCGCGACAGCCTCCTCGATGACCTGCGCGCCGCGCTCGACTGGGCCTTCTCGCCGGGCGGCGATCCGGCTCTGGGCGTGCGCCTGACGGCCGCCGCCGGGCAGTTCTTCATGCAGACATCGATGGTCGCCGAATTCCGGCGCCATGCCGAACGCGCGCTTGTCGCGCTCGCCGCCACGCCCGATGCGGCTGCCGAGATGCAGCTGCTCGGCACGCTCGGCATGGCCCTCTTTCACGCGGAGGGGCCGGGGACGGCGATCCTTGCAACCCATGAACGCGCGCTCGAACTCGCCGGGCAGTTGGGCGATCTCGCGGCGCGGCGACGCAGCCTCTGGGGCATCTGGCTGTATCACTTCGGCCAAGGCCAGTACGCGGAAGGGCTATCCTTCGCCGCGGCCTACCGCGCCTGCACGCCGGCCGAGGACGACCCGCTGCATGTGGCCGATCGATGCACCGCGATGTCGCTCACCTATCTGGGACGACTGGCCGAGGCACGCGTCTACATGGATCGCGTGCTCGCACGACCGGCGCAACCCCAGGAGAGAGTGGTCGGCCAGTTTCAGTTCGAGCCCCGCGTCGCGACGCGCGCATTGCTGGCACGGACCCTATGGCTCCAAGGCCTGGCGGATCAGGCGCGCGCCGCTGCCGAGCAAAGCCTGGAGGAGGCCCTGGCCGGCGGCCATGCGCTTTCCATCTGCTTCTCGCTCGTCATCGGGCGCTGCTTCGTGGCGCAGATGACGGGCGATGCCGCAACGCTGAAGGACGGCATCGCGCGGTTGCTCGCCACGGCACGTCTGTACGCGCTGCCGCGCTGGGAGGGGCATGGGCTGATCCTGGCGGAGGCGAGCGCATTCGAGGGGCGGCGCGGGCACATCGATCTTGACGATGCGATGAAGGGCGGCGCGGCGCACCGCGAGGCGCTCGCCTGGCTCGGGCTAAGGCTCCCGCCAGATGACGAGATCCTGCTCCCGGCGCCGATCTGGGCGACGCCCGAGATGCTCCGCCTCGCGGCCCTGCGCGGGCCGTCCGATCGCGCGCCGGGCCTGCTTGATCGCGCGGATGCCCTCGCACGCGACCAGGGCGCCTTGGCGTGGCGGCTTCGGATCGCGCTCACGCGCCGGCGCCTGGCGCGGGATGCCGGGGAACGTGCCGATGCGGCCCGCGCGCTGGACGCCGTCCTGCCGTGCTTCACGGAAGGCTTCGACACCCCAGATCTCATCGACGCCCTGCACCGCCCATAGCCCCGCGTCACCAAGGCATCCTGGAGCCCCGTCATGCCCTCGATCGCACATCGCCGGCGCGACCTGCTCGCCACCGTCCTGTGCTGCGCCGCGCCAGGTATCGCCCGGGCCGCCCATCCGCCTATCCGCATCATCGTCCCGGCGGCGCCCGGCACCCAGATCGATGTCCTTGGCCGGGCGCTCGCGCTGCAACTCGGGGAGATCCTCGGCCGCACGGCCATCACCGATGCGCGCCCCGGCGCCAATGGCGTCGTCGCCATCGAGGCGCTGAAGCGCCTTCCCCGAGACGGCAGCGCGATGCTGATCGCCGGAGGCTCGCTGATGACCTACGGACCCGCGCTGAATCGGTCGCTGACCTACGATCCGACGCGTGACTTCGCGAGCATCGGGCTGATCGCCACCACGCCGCTCGTCCTGGTGTCCAGTGGACGCAGTCCCATCGATTCGCTTGCCCGTCTTGTCGATGCCGCGCGCGCCGAGCCCGGGCGCCTGACCTACGCCAGCGGCGGCCATGGCCATGCCAGCCATGTGGCGACCGCCATGCTGGCCGATGTGATGGGCATCTCGCTGACCCATGTGCCCTACGCGACCCGGCTGCCCTTCCCGGACCTTGTGGCAGGAACGATCGACCTGCTCGCGGCGCCGGTCGGCGCCGTGCTGCCGTACCTGCGCGACCGGCAACTGGTGCCGCTCGGCTTGCTCGGCGCCGAACACGATCCGGATCTTCCCGGGGTGCCCTCGTTTCGCGACGCCGGCTACGATGCGCCGGCTTTTCCGGGGTGGTACGCCCTGTTCGCGTCATCGGGCACGCCGACTGAGAAGGTAACGCTTCTCAATGATGCGCTGCGCCAGGCCCTGGCTAGGCCCGCGTTGCGCGACTGGTTGGCACAGGTGCGGCTGACACCGCTGGGCGGGCCGCCCACGGCGGTCGACCGGACACGCCACGCCGATGCCGAGGCCTGGATTCCGGTGATCCACAGGCTTGGCCTCGGCAACGGATAGGCGCGCCAGTGCACCTCTACGCGCATCCATCGAGCAGGGCTTGCGCGATGCGGAAGTCGGGCATCGCGAAACCTTCGGTGACGCGCGCCATCACCGGCTCGAGCAGCCGCCGCGCCGCGGCGTGCTCGCCCTTGAGACAAAGGACGCGGGCAAGGCTGGTGGCGCTGCGCAACGCCCAGCCCCGCATGCCACGGTGCTCCGCCAGGTCGAGCGCCTGGCGCAGGATCCGTTCGGCAGGGCGCAGCACGCCGGGTTCGCTTGCAGCGCGAATCAGCAGGCGCTCTGCCTTGGCGCGCAGCAATTCCGGCGCGCACCAACCCGCCTGGCCCGCATCCACGCGCGCAATGGTGGCGGGCTCGGCGAGGGTGGGATGGAGCGTGCCCAGCATCTCCAGGTGGAACGGCGTCGGGTCGATGTCCTTCGGGAGTCCCGGCGGCAGGCCTCCAGACAGGGGTACAGCGCCTTCGAAGCAGCGACCCCAGTCGCGCCAGTATGGCATGCGATGCGACTGCCCGATCGCGATGAGGTCCCGGACATGCGTCATCGCCGTCGCCTCGCCATTCCATAGTGCGATCGGGCACAGGGCGAAGCAGAGCGCGAAGGCCAACGACAGCGCATGGTCCACGGCCCTGGCGGAATGATGGGCAACCTGCGCGGCCTCCCACGCCTTCTCGGGAAAGCCCTCGACCCACAGCAGGCGTGCCTCAAGGGCGCGCGTGACGACCGTGTGATCGATCAGCGTGCCCGGCAGCATCACGTCGGGCGCATGACGCAGGGTCACCCCAAGGCGGCGGCGTGATTCCTGGATGTCGCCGGCCATGAAGCGGGTCAGGCCAACCATCCGGCCATGCACCACCACGACCGGATCGTCGTCGGGCGTGCCAGGGGCAATGCGGCGTTCGACGTCTTCGGCCAGGCGTGCGGCGGCGGCGCCATCGGCTTCCATGACCGTTGCCATCCAGAGCAGCACCGTCGCACTCAAGGCGGTCGCGTCGTCGCCATGCGCATCGGATACTTCCACCGCACGGCGCAGATGCTCGCCGATAACCAGGACCTCGCCCGTATTGTGCAGGATGGCAATGGCCGCGCTCAGATGCAGCCGCGCGACCTCGGGCGTGCCGCCGACCCCTTCCGCATCGATGGCCCGCTCCACGCGCCGACGGAACTCGGCTGCATGCCCGAGCGCAAGCCAGGCCGGCGCGGACTCGGCGATCAGGCCCAGCGCAAGCCGGCGATCGCCATCCGGCCCCAGCGCCCAGTCGACGGCCACGCGCAGGTCCTCCGGCAGCGCCTGGTGCGCCGCGCGCCACGCTGCAGGATCGGTGCGCTGCCGCTCCGCCAGCGCCGCGCGCACCTCCCGCAGCATGTGGCGCGCATGGCGCTCGCGCAGCTTTGGCGCTTCCCCGGCTTCCGCCAGCAGCTCGGCCGCGAAGGCACGCGTGATGTGCAGCAGACGCCAGCGCGGGACACCGCCCGCATCCTCGGCCCGGCTGATGAGCGACTTGCGCTCCAGTCGTTCGAGGCCGCGCAGGAGCGGCTCCTGGTCCTGCTCTGCCGCCATGATCGCCGCGGTGGCGGCGGTAAAGGGGCCGTGCAGCACGGACAGCCGCCGCAACCGTCGCTGATCCGTCGGCAGCAGCGCCCGGTAGCTCCAGTCCAGTGTACTGCGCATCGTGCGGTGGCGGTCGCTGCGGCCACGCCTCGCGAGGTTCTGGACAGAGAGCAGGCTGCTCGAATCGGCCGCAAGTCCCGCAATGCCGAACATGTCGATCCGCGAGGCCGCGAGCGTGATCGCCAGCGGCAGACCGTCGAGCCGATGGCAGAGCCGCGCAAGGTCCGCCGCATCGGATTCGCGCGGCTGGAAGTCGCCAAGGCGCGCCGCCGCCCGCTCGACCAGCAGTTGCGCGGCCGGGTAGCGAAGGACCTGCGCCAGGCCACCCGGCGCGTCGACCGGCGGCAGCCGCAGGGGGCGCAGGAGCTGCACGCACTCGCCCTCCGACTGCAGCGGCTCGCGACTGGTGACGAGGATGCGCAGGCGCGGCAGGCGCTGCAGCAAGGCGCGCGTCAGCTGCGCCGTCGCGGGCAGCAGGTGTTCGACATTGTCGAGCACCAGGAGCGTCCCGGCCTGACCCAGGGCGGCGGCCATCTCCTCCACCGGGTCGAAGCCTGGGGTGCCGAGCCCCACCGCGCCAGCCACCGCGGCAGGCAGCAGGGATCCGTCCGCAATGGTGGTGACGTCGAGGAAGCGCGGACGCTCGCCGGTGTCCGCCGCCCAGCCATGGGCCGCGGCGACGGCGAGGCTTGTCTTGCCGATGCCACCCACGCCGACCAGGGTGACCAGGCGATGACGTGCGAGCCGCGCATGCAGGCCGGCGAGTTCCTCGTCCCGTCCGATCAGCCCGCCCAGCATCGGCGGCAGCCGCCCGGACGACTCATCCGGTGCACCGGACATCGCCTGCACCGTTCCCGCCGGCCGGACCGGCAGCACGAACTGGTAGCCGCGGCCGGGAATGTTGAGGATAGCCCCGCGCATGTCCGGCGCAGTACCCAGGACTCGCCTCAGGGCGGAGATCTGGACGCGCAGATTGGCTTCCCCGCGGACCTGGCCGGGCCAGGCGCGCTCCGCAAGGTATTGCGCGCTGACCACCGCGCCGGGGTCTTCCATCAGGGCCGCCAGCAGGGCGCGTGCCGGACCACCCAGCGTCACCGGGACACCGTGGCGGGTCAGCGTTCCGGACTGGGGATAGAAGGCGAAGTCGCCAAACAGCAACGCGGCTCGGCTCCCGGAGCGACCAGCCCCGTCAGGCATGGCAATATGGCGCGGCACGGCGGGAGATCAGCACAGTCGAGGGTCGGCGGCCAAGCCAACGCCGCAGCAAGGCCTGGCACGGCGCAGTCACGCCGCTTCCGGGCGGGGCAGGCTGTATCGCGGGGCCGGCTGCGCGTGACCCAGATGCGGCGCCATCGCGACCCGCTGCGCTTCGTAGCGCGTCCATTCCGTCCCATCCTGCAGGGGCGGGATGGTGACGACTTCGCCTGAGTCGAGGCCCGCCAGTGCGGCATCGACGAGGTTCTCGGCGGTCATCACGATGGCCGACGGAAGATCACTGGAATCGCCCAGCCCCGCGGTGCCCCAGAACGCGGTGGCGGTGGCGCCCGGCAGCACGGCCTGGATGCGCAGCCCCTGGTTGCCGAGCTCGTGCTGCAGGGATTGTGTGAAGGCAAGGACATAGGCCTTGGTGGCCCCATAGACCCCGTTCAGGAGTTCCGGCGCGAGGGCCGCGATGGAGGCGATGTTGACGATGGTGCCGCCACCGCGGGCCAGGAATGCCGGCGCCGCGGCGTAGGTCAGGCGCGTCAGTGCCGTGACGTTCACCGCGATCATCGCTTCCATCCGGTCGACGTCGCTCTTGGCCAGCGAGGTGACGCCGCCAAAGCCCGCATTGTTCACCAGCATGCCGATGCGCGGCGCGTCCCGCAGCAGCGCCTCGACGCGGTGAAGGTCAGAGGCATCGCCGAGATCCGCGACGACGATGGTCACGTTCCGGCCCGAGGCGGCCGCGACGCGATCGGCCACTGCACGCAGCGGCGCTTCCTGCCGCGCCACCAGGACAAGGTCGTATCCGCGGCGGGCCAGGCGATCCGCATAGACGGATCCGATGCCACCGGACGCCCCGGTGATCAGGGCCGTACGCGGTGCATTCGAAACATGTGACATGGGTTCTACCTCTGCTGGATCCGTGGGGCGTGCGGCCGACCTGTCAGGGCGCCTGCGTCGTCGCGAGGAACGCGATCAGGTCGTCGCGGTCGGTCGCGTTCGGCACGCGGTTCGTCATCCGCGACCCGCGCACCTTCACCGCGGGGTTGGCGAGGAACTCATTCAGATCCTCGGCCGTCCAGGTGATGCCGGATTGCCGCATCGCGGGCGAGTAGTTCGCACCGCCGACGCTTGCTGCGGGACGCCCGACCACGCCTTGCAGATAAGGGCCGACGCCGTTGCGTGGCTGCGCGACCTGGTGGCAGGACGCGCATTGGCGCTGGAACAGCGTCCTGCCGTGATCGGCGTCCGCTGCCGAGGCGGGTGTCGCGGCGAGCAGTGTCGTAAGCGTGGCAAGGATGGGAAAGGGTCGCATCAGCTGGCTCCGAGGCGGGTCTTCGAGAGGGGAAGCGAGCGCACGCGCTGGCCGGTCAGGGCGGCGACCGCATTGACGACGGCGGGCGGCACGCCGGGCAGGCCGGGCTCCCCGATGCCGCCCATCGGCGCACCGCTCGCAACAATGCGCACATGCACGCGCGGCATGCGGTCGCGTGCCATGATGGGATAGGCATCGAAGTTGCGGGCCTGGGGCGCGCCATTCTCGTAGACCACCTGTTCGAGCAGGGCGGACGAGAGGCCGAGCGTCACGGCCGACTGCACCTGCCGCTCGATGATGGCGGGGTTGACGATGGAGCCCGGGTCGATCGCGACCCAGATGTCATGCACCACGACCTCGCCATCCTTGACCGAGACCTCGGCGATCGTCGCGACCTCGCTGTTGAAGGGCGATGCCATGGCGACGCCGCGCGCACGCTGCGCGCCATCGACCGCGAAGGGTCCACGGCGCCAGCCGCCCGACAGATCCGCCACCGCTTCGAGAAGGGCGCGCTGGCGCGGCTTGTCCTTCAAAAGCTCAAGCCGCAGCGCATAGGGGTCCTGTCCCCCGGCAGCCGCCATCTCGTCGAAGAAGCATTCGTGGAAGAAGTCATTCATCGAGTGGCCGACCGACCGCCAGAAGGCGATCACCGCCGGCTGCGGATGCTTCACGTAATCGGTACGGCGGTTGGGGATGGCGTAGTGGCGCCCGACGATGCCTTCCACGGCCGAGGAATCAACCGGCGGATTCCCCATGGCCGGGCCGAAGTAGCGGCCGAGCGGCCCTTCGCCGATGACCCGCGCGTGAAAGGCGACCGGCTTGCCCTGCGCGTCAAGACCGGCACGGAAGCGCGCGTAGCCGATGGGGCGCACGGCGTCGCGGGCGAATTCCTCCTCTCGGCTCCAGATCAGTTTGATCGGCAGGCCCGTAGCCTTGGCGAGGAGGATCGCCTGCGGGAAGGGGCTTGCATTGTTGTAGAGGAAGTGGCGGCCGAAGAAGCCACCCAGCATCGGGGAATGCAGGACCACCTTGGACGGATCGATCCCGGCGACCTGCGCGGCCACACCCTGGAACAGGTCCGGCATCTGGTTGGGCAGCCACAGGTGCAGGCGCCCATCGGCGTCGAACCGCGCCAGCGCCGAAGGGGGTTCGAGCTGCGCGTGTGACAGGTAGGGGGCGTCGTACTCGGCCTCGATGACCCGCGCGGCGCCGCGCAGCGCGGCATCGGCATCGCCGATCGTCTCGGCGGCCAAGCCGGCGCCGGTATCCGCCTTCAGGGCGGCGAGCATGCCGGCCGAGGAGAAATCCGCCGGAATGCCGCCCTGGCCAGCAACCCAATCGACCTCCAGCGCCTCGACCGCCTTGCGGGCCCGCCACCAACTGTCGGCAACGACGGCGACGGCGTCGCCCAGCCGGTGCACGGAATGCACCCCGGGCATGGACTTCACCGCAGCCTCGTTGCGCAATGCGCCGGCGACTGTGCCGATGCGTGGGGCATGCTGCACCGCTGCCAGCTTCATGCCCGGCACCGCGGCATCGATGCTGTACTGCGCGCGCCCGGTCGATTTGTCGCGGACGTCGAGCCGCGGATACGGCTTGCCGATGTAGCGGAAGCTTGCCGGGTCGCGCAGCGGCACATCCGGTGACTGCGGCAGCGCCATGGCGGCGGCGGCGAGCTCGCCATAGCTCAGCAGACTGTTGGTCGCGGCATGGATGACCATGCCGTTCTCAGTGCGGAGCTGCGCCGCCGGAACTCGCAGCCGCGTCGCGGCCGCACGGATGAGCATGTCACGCGCGGTCGCGCCGAGCCGGCGCATCGCATCATAGGAGTAGCGCGTGGAGGAAGATCCGCCGGTCACGCGGAGGCCATCGACCAGCACGTAGTCCGGGCCGGGCGGCGCGCATTCGACCGTGAAGCGCGCGGGGTCGAGATCGAGCTCCTCGCCGAGGATCTGTGCCATCGCGGTGTTGATGCCCTGGCCGCCTTCGACATAGGGGCTGAGCAACTTGAAGCCGCCATCCGGGTGGATCTCGAGGAAGGCTGTGACGCGCGTGCCAGGTTGCACGGCCGCCGCCTGGGCGCGGGCCAACCGGCCACCGCCGGGGAGCGCGACGCCAAGCACCAGCGCCCCGAGCAGCGCGCGCCGTGGCAGCGACGGATTGAGCGGCATGCCATCCATGGTGATGCTCCTCAGCCTTGCGCGGCGGCGCTGCGAATGGCGTCCGCGATGTTGTTGTAGGTTCCGCAGCGGCAGAGGTTGGTCATCGCGGCCCCGATGTCCTCCTCGGTCGGCTTCGGGGTCTGTTGCAGCAGCGCCGTCGCCGCCATCACCTGGCCCGACTGGCAGTAGCCGCATTGCGGCACCTGCTGCCCAACCCAGGCCTCTACGACGCGGCGGCCGACGGGATCCTGCTCGATCGCCTCGATGGTCGTGATGCGGGCGCCGACCACGCTGTCCGCCTGGGTCACGCAGGATCGCGTCGCCTGCCCATCCACCAGGACGGTGCAGGCACCGCATTGCGCGATGCCGCAGCCATACTTCGTCCCGGTCATGCCGAGCGTATCGCGGATCACCCACAACAGCGGAGTGTCCGGCTCGACGTCGACACGACGAACGGTTCCATTGATTGTCAGCTCGATCATGCGGCCTCCATCTGGCGGCGCACGGGCCACCACCTTGTGCGACAGCATCATCGTTCGCGGTTATCGCGGCTTGTCGATTTGGTGCGCCGCGGTGCGTCGCGCGGTGAGGCGATCGATCGTGGCTTCGCGCAGAGGGCGGGGACCGAACGTCCAATCCTCGCTGCGGTGTCGTCGGCATCCTCGCCGCTTTCCACGAAGCAGCGGATGACCCGATCCATGGACACGAACATCACATCACTGCAGCGATCCAGCGCGGCAATGCCTGAGCGCACGATGCGCCCGATCCTGCAGCTCGCGCTCGGCACCTTCGCGGTCGGGACGGAGGCCTTCATGATCGCCCCGCTACTGCCCGACATGTCGCGTGATCTCGGCGTCGGGCTCGGCGCGGTCGGACAGCTCGTGACCATCTACACCTTCGCCTACGCGATCGGATCGCCGGTGCTGACGGTCCTCACCGCGGCCATGGATCGCCGCCGCATGCTCTTCGGCGCGATGCTCGTTTTCGCGCTCGGCAATTTCGTCGCAACCCTGGCCGGCAGCTTCGAGGCCCTGCTCGCTTCACGCGTGCTGCTTGCGCTGGCAGCCGGGCTGTTTGTTCCCAATGCCAATGCGCTCGCCGCGACCATCGTGCCGCCGGCGCGGCGCGGGCGGGCGCTTGCCATCGTCAATGGCGGCTCCACCATCGCGATCGCGCTGGGCGTGCCGATCGGCGCCTTGCTGGGGCATCAGCTCGGCTGGCGCACGACCTTCGCGGCCGTCGGCGCGCTGGCCATCGTCGCGGCGTTCGCCGTGCGCTTCGGGTTGCCGCGTGATGTGGGCGGCCCGGCGCAGCGGAGCCCCGATCTCGGCGCCCGCCTGGCGCTGCTCGGCCGCGCCTCCGCGGTGCCGACGCTGCTGGCGACGATGTTCTGGGCCATGGGCGCCTACAGCGTCTACACCTACCTCGCGCCGATCGCCGCGATCACAGCCGACGTGCCGCCAAGCTGGGTGCCGGCCCTGGTGCTGCTGTGGGGCGCGTCGGCCGGGCTCGGGCTGGTTATCGGGGGGATCGGCACGGATCGCTTGGGAACGGCCGCGATCATTGTGCCAAGCCTCGGCATCCTCTCACTCGTCTTCGTCTCGCTTTCGGCGATGGCAGCGTGGCTACCACCCGCAACGGCGCTGCTGCCCTTCATTGTCGCGATCGCGGTGTGGGGGATCTCGGTCTGGGCGTTCTTCCCGGCACAGCAGTCGCGCCTCATCGGCATTGCCGGCGCCGAGAATGCCGCGTTGATGTTGTCGCTGAACGCAACCTTCATGTTCCTCGGCTTCTCGATCGGCGCCGCGCTGGGCGGCCTGACCGTGGAGCATGTCTCGGTCCGCGCGAACGGCGCACTTGGCGCGGCCTGCGAACTGCTGGCGCTGCTGCTTTCCTGGCTCGCATTGCGACGCCATGTGGCAGCGGGGTCGGGGCGCTGAGCCCCGACCCATGGCGTCAGGAGCGGATGGCCAGACGCAAGGGCCGCCGCTCGAGGCCCAGGCCGCTGCCGAGGATCCGCGCGAGCGTGCCGACCACGAGCATGAGGATGACCAGCACCGAAGCGCCAAACAGCCAAGGCGCCAGGGTGGGGACGGCACCAACGGCACCGCGTTCCGTCATGATGAGGCTGGCGTTGGCGAGCGCCGTCACGCCGAAGCTGAACGCCCAGTAGGACGGAGCGAAGGGCTGCTCCAGGATCCACGGCAGCAGGCGCAGCAGCAGCAACGCCTGCATCAGCCCGTAGCCGAGCATGGCCTGCGCCATGACATCGGGCGGACCGGGATGGACGGACAGGTAGCTGATCGCTCCGACAACCGGCGGAGCGAGTTGGATGCCGAGCGTCGGGCGCAGCGCGGGCGGCAAGGCAGGGCCGGTGTAGAGCCTGTGCAGCAGCACAGATTCGATCGCCAGCCAGGCGAAGAAGCCCATGCCAAAGGCGAGCGCGCCCCAGTCGGCGTAGCCGAGCGTGCTTGCCACCGTGGCTGAGACGAAGCTGCCTGCGACCAGCGGCAGGTAGAGCACCGGCGTGCTCGTGGTGCCGTCCCGCCCGCCATGCCAGAGCTGCCCCGACCGCCACACGCCGAAGGCCAGGGTGAACACCGCTCCGAGGGCATAGAGGATCAAGGCGAGTTCGCGGCTCAGCGGTATTGCGGCGCCCGCGACCAGCATCGTCGCGACGCCGACCAGGCCGACGAAGCAGCACTGAACGGGGTGCGCGGCCTCGGCCAACGCCGCATCGCGGGCCAAGAGCCATTTGCCAACATAAAGGATCAGCAGGATGGCCCAGACGGCCGCGGCGAGCAGCAGGATGGCCTCGCCGACGATAGCAGGCAGGCCCCACAATCGGGTGGCGATGCGCCAGCCGGTGCCGAGGCCGACCAGGCCCAACACCATGCCGAAGAAGGAGGCGGGGACGAGTGGCATCACACGCCTCACGCCGCGACCTTGCCACGCGCCAGCGTGGCGATGCGATCGACGGCGTCCCGCGTGTACCAGAGTCCGTTCGCGAACCAACGGAAGTTGACGAGGGCGGCAAGGTAGCCGTCGCCCTCCGGCACCTTGCTGCCGGCGGTCGCGTCGCGCACGACGGCGACCTCGAACCCCTTCTCGACCAGGTCGCGAAGGTGGGATTCCACGCAGAAGTTCGCGGCCATGCCTGCGAGAATCACCTGGTCGACGCGCTTCTTCCGCAGCTGGAAGACGACGTCGTTGGTCTGCGGGCCGGCGATCTTGTGCGGGGAGCAGACCACGGTGCGGCCATCCTGAATGTAGGGCTTGTACTCGGGCACCCAGTCGGCGCCCGATCCGTCGAAGCCCTTGAGTGACAGGGGATCCGGCCGGTCGAACATGCGCAGCTTGTGCATCAGCGTCTCGCCGCCGGCGGCGAAATCCCAGCGATGATCGTAGGGATAGTAGTAGTGAGGCGAGATCATCACCGGCATGTCCGCAGCCTTCGCCGCCTCGAACAGGCGGCCAAGGTTGGCCACGGTGTCGTGCTCGACGATGCTTTGCCCGAAGGCGCCCCAGCCGACGCCCTTCGGACTGAGGAAGTCGATCTGCGGATCGATGACGAGCAGCGCGGCGCGCCCGGGCGCCAGCGCGACATCCGTCGGTGGCAGGGCCGGGTTCGGCGGGTCGGCATAGATCGGATTGATGGCGGTCATTGCGCGCTCCTTCATGGTGGTGGCAATGCCGCAGTCTTCGCTGGGCCGAGGGCCGCGCGATTGAAGATCTGTCCGCGTACCGCGCGACGATGACGCTCCAAGGCAGCGGATAATGCTCCAAGACCCGTGGCGGGCCCGCAGGGATAGATCGTGCGCCGTCTGACGGCAGCCCTCACAGGAGCCAGCCATGACTTCCTCACATCCCACGGACGACAGCGCGCACGCTCGACGTGAGCTGCTGATCGCCAGCGGTGCGATCGCATCCGCCCTGGCGGTGCACGGAGCACGACCGGCCGTCGCGCAGCCGCGTTCCAACGCGCGGCCCACCGCAACCCACGGAGAGACCCACATGAGCCGATTCACCACCGCCGATGGCACCGAGATCCTCTACAAGGACTGGGGGTCCGGTCAGCCCATCGTCTTCCATCACGGCTGGCCGCTGAGCAGCGACGACTGGGACGCCCAGATGCTGTTCTTCGTGTCCAAGGGCTATCGCGTCATCGCGCATGACCGGCGCGGGCACGGGCGCTCGACCCAGACCGACAAGGGCAATGACATGGACACCTATGCCGCCGATGTCGCGGCGCTCGCGGCCCATCTGAATCTCCGCGACGCGACCCATGTCGGCCATTCCACCGGCGGCGGTGAGGTCGCGCGCTATGTCGCGCAGCACGGGCATGGCCGAGTCGCCAAAGCCGTTCTGATCGGCGCCGTGCCGCCGCTGATGCTCAAGACCGCGGCCAATCCGGGCGGGCTGCCGATGGAGGTCTTCGACGGCTTTCGCAGCGCGCTTGCCGCGAACCGCGCGCAGTTCTTCCGGGATGTGCCAAGCGGCCCGTTCTACGGGTTCAACCGGCCGGGCGTGGAGATCATCCCCGGTGTCGTCGACAACTGGTGGCGCCAGGGCATGATGGGCGGCGCCAAAGCGCATTATGACTGCATCAAGGCCTTCTCCGAGACCGACTTCACCGAGGATCTGCGTCGTATCCAGGTGCCCGTGCTCGTGATGCACGGCGAGGACGACCAGATCGTGCCCATCGCCGATTCTGCACGCCTGTCGGCCCCGCTTCTGCGCCGCTCGGTGCTGAAGACGTATCCGGGTTTTCCGCATGGCATGGCGACCACCCATGCCGATGTGATCAACGCCGACATTCTTGCCTTCATCCAAGGCTGAACGTCGCTGAAGTGAATCTCGATCAGCACGGAGCGGGCGGGGACGCTCCGTGCCGGAGAGAGATGCCTCCATCAGCGCCACGCGGCGCTAAACCGTTGGTAGGCAGCGCGAGCCAAGCCATCGGCGAATGGATGCGACCAGCCTCCGGATAGCGGACCGCACCTTCCTCCGACGTCAGCACGATTCGAACGCATTCTGGAGCGCACCATGAAGCAGGCCGAGCGTCCTGGCCGCAGTGGCCGCGGTTCGTTGGGATCATTGGCCGGCGATGCATCGCGAGTCAGTGATCCGCGACCACACTCGCGCCACGGCACCGGAGCCGATGGCCTGCGGATCCGGAGGGTCGCGCCGGCTTCGAGAAGCGATCAGTCATGGCTGCGCCTGAGGTCACCAGGCTGGCGCGTTGCGCTCCTGTTGTGGCTCCACGTGCTCGTGGGTTGCAGCACTGCGGCGCCGGTCACCAACCTCCCGCTGCCGCACGGCGTGCGCAACCGCCACTATGACCTCGCAGACCTGAATGCGGCGAGCGGTCGGCCAGATCTCCTGATCCTCGTGTCGTTGTCCGGCGGCGGCAAGCGGTCTGCCGCCTTCGCGCATGGCGTTTTGCGGGGGATGCGCGCGGTGCCCGTCCGGGCAGGCGGCCCGCCATCCGATCTGCTGGCAGAAGTCGACCAGCTCGCCGCTGTCTCGGGTGGCAGCTTCGCCGCGGCGCACTACGCGCTGCACGGCCAGCGCTCCTTCACCACGTTTCCCGAGGAGTTCCTGTATCGCGACATCGCCAGTTATGTCTGGGGTAGCTACCTCCTGCCCTGGCACTGGCACGGCCTGTTCAGCCCGTTTGCCGCGACCAACGACCGCATGGCGGAGGTGTACGACGCGCTGATGTTCCGTGGCGCGACATTCAGCGACCTGTTCGCGCGTGGCCGACCGCGCCTATCGATCAATGCGACGGATCTTGCGAGCGGCGTGGCCTTCCCGTTCCTCCCGAGAGTCTTCGACGCGATCTGTTCGGATCTTGGACGGTTTCCCCTGGCGCGCGCCGTGGCGGCGTCGAACGGCTTTCCGCTGCTTTTCACGCCGATCACGCTCACCAACCACCGAGGAGCGGATTGCGACGTGCCGCTACCGCGCGAAGAGCCTGCCATGACAGCCACCACAATGGACGATCGGGCTCGGCTCCGACGGATCGCGCAAACCATGGCCGACCGCGAGCGTACGCCATGGATTCATCTTCTCGATGGCGGCATTGCCGATAATCTTGCGATGCGGGCCATGCACAACTTCACACTCCTCGGCGGTACGGATGAGCCACGCTTCGCCGCGCAAGCGATGCCAGTCAGGAGGATCCTGCTGATCAGTGTCGACGGCCAGTCCACGACGGACCCCGCGATCTCGCGACAGCCGCGCGTCAACAGTCTGTCACAGATATTCGACGCGGCATCGGGGGCCCAGATTGACAACTACAACGCGGAGACGATCGCGGTGACGTCCGGGGAACTGGCTCGCGCCGTTCTGCGCCAGCGCGAAAGACGGTGCCGCAGTGCCCCGATGGTGGATGGCAAGCCATGCCATGATGTGCGCGGATTGCTTGCGCGGGTGTCATTGTCGGACGTGCAGGATATTGATCTGAGGATAAGGCTTGGGCGTATCCCGACCGGCCTGTCCTTGCCGCGCGCGGATGTCGACACGCTGGTCGCAGCCGGCGAGGGAACCATCCTGGGCAACCGGTCCGTTGCAGCGTTTCTCAACGACTAGAAGGGGCGGGGAGAACGTCCTCGATGATGCGCCATGACCGAACGGGCCGGCAATACTCCACCTCTGCTGCAGCAATGCGATGGGTGGCGATGCGATTGGCGTAGCGACTGCAGCGCAGTACGCGTCATCGCCGGCTGCTGCTGAAGTCCAACCTGGGAGCGGCCCCCGTCGGCCTCCAGCGTGATGGTCGCCGCCACGATGCTTGGCGCGACGGCCAGGCGGGCCTCCTTGGCACCAGAGGCATGCTCGCCCTCCGCCAAGCCGAGGCGCCAGCGATCGCGGTGGATCACAACGGCGACATGGTCGGGCTTCGTGAAGGCACGGGCCGATAGCTGGGAGGTGGCCTCTTCGAACCTCCAACGCGGCGAGGCACCCTGGCAGATCGGCTGCGCGAAGGTCTCACGATGAGCATGATAGGCGGCACGCCTGCGCTCGGCGGCGGAATAGAACTAGTAGCACCATTGGTGTTCGGCCGTCGGCGGCAGCGGGGTCCGGCCAGCAGCCTGGCTACTGATCCTGTAGCCGCTGACCGAGACCGTCGCCGTGCAGCGGCCAGGCTGAAGCGTAGCGAGGACATTGGCGGCGCGTGCTCCCTGGTCGAAGCCCGCGACGGTCGCCCGCTCGATGTGTAGGGCATCCATCAGGGCGAGACTGTCGGCCGCGATGACCGCCTGCCGGCCGTTGCGTGGCGGGGAGTCGGACAGGCAGCGCGTGGCGCCGTGGTCTCGCGGGTATGGCGCAATGACTCGGGAGGCCAGCGGCAGGGAGAAGCGGCGTGACATCATCGAAGGCATGGCTGTCATAAGACCAGTCGTGCAGGAGGATCACCAGCTGCCCTTCGGCAGGCATTCGCTGCACATTCCCCTGAGCGGCCCGAAGGATGGCGCTACACGAACGGGCCTTACCCCTGTGGCGTCGGCCTTGCTGAGATGGTCACCGATGACGGCTGCAGCGGCAAGTTCGGAGCCAGTTGCGGCGACCATGGTCACCGTGTTTCGCGGCGGTGCCGGTGGGCAGAATGGCGATGTAGATGTGCTCGTTTGGATGCGGTGTCTTTAGTGATGTCCCGGCTGCGAGGGGAGCGTCTCGTTTCCGCGGCGAATCGCCTTCACGTGGCATCGTCCGGTCAGTCCGTTGTGGCGGCCAGCGCCAGCGATTCGCCGCCACACGACATGGGGTGCGAGCGGCAGCCGCGGGGGAGGCGACTGCCGCTCGCATGCAGGGGCCGGTGGGTAGTGGCGGGCGGGGGGACGGCCCGGGACCGGCGCCCCTGCAATCAGGTCTCGATCGCAGCGCGCTGAATGATCTCTGCCACGGCGTGCGGGTGGGAGATCATCGGCACATGCGACGCGCCCCGCACCACGACAGTCCGGCGGCTGCTCGCGCGCTCGGCCATGAAGGCAAGCGCCTGTGGCGGGATATTCCGGTCGCGGTCGCCGTAGATGAACCAGCTCGGAATGCTGGTCCAGGCTGGCTCGCCTGCCGGATCGCTCAGCGCGGTATCGGTGACCGGCCGCTGCGTCGCTGCCATCAAGCCGGCCATTGCTGCCGGCACATCCGCGGCAAACTGTTCGTGGAAGCGGTCGTGCCGGACATACAGATCGTTGCCGCCGCCAGGCAGGGGAACGGGCTGAGCGAGAGCCGAGCCGAGCGTACTGCCGGGAAATCTGCCGGAAAGCGCCGTTGCCGATTCCCCCCTGGTGGGCGCGAAGGCACTGACGAAGACGAGCGCCTTGACGTTGGAGCGGCCCCGGGCCGCCATGCTGATCACCGAACCCCCATAGGAATGGCCGACCAGCACCACCGGCATCGGAAGGCTCGACAGCGCTGCGTCAAGCGCATCTGCATCGCCTGACAAACTGCGAAGGGGATTGGCAGCGGCCATGACAGGATAGCCTTCGTCCGTGAGGTGGCGGATCACCCCGTTCCAGCTCGATCCGTCAGCGAAGGCGCCGTGTACGAGCACGACGGTCGGTCTCGCTGGCTGCGCAAAAGCACGCGAACCGGCGATCATCGTGGCCGCGGCCAGAAGTCCGGTGGTGCGTCGCTTCATCATCTGACATCTCCTTGCCGCGCGGGTGGGAACACGGCGTGTTCTGCCCGCTTTTGGATCTCGCGCCGCCGGCGCTGCGCGGGCTCATCCCGCGGTGGCCAAATCATGCCGTGTCTGGCCCGCTGCTGCAGTCATCCGGAGGTATGGTCGATCTAGGCGATGGGTTGGGGCGGAACAGCTCGATCGATCGGGTCGTTAGGACCATGATCTCGGCGTCTCCGAACGACGCCGGGGCGCCTCCAGTTGAAGCCCTGTTCGGAAGGCGGGGTGCTATTGCCGCAGCAGCTAAGGATGCGCGGTAAGCGTCCTCCCTCGGTTGCCTTGCGGAGCGTGGGGTTGGTCGGCTGACCTTCGCGGCGGCCGGGAGGCGCGCTGTCGGTTGTCGCCCTTACGCATTGGGGTATGGGCGTTGCCGGACGGTTAGAGGCGAGAGAGGTGATCAGCCTGGTGCAGTGGGGACGCGCTGGACGACGGAGCAGAAGCTCGCGCTGGTCTAGAAGGCGATGCGTCCCGGTTCGTCGGCGGCGGGCGTCGCCGACCGCCACGGCATGAGCCGGAGCCTGCTCTTCGAGTGGCGGCGTCAGGCCTGCGTGGGGATTTTGCCGGGTCTGGTGCGGATGGAGCCGGAGGTCTCGCCCACCCTGGTGCCGGTTCGCGTCATCGAGGATCAGCCGCCGCGGCCGCAGGCTCGTGCATCGTCGCGTCGTGAACGGCCTTCGCGGTCCGGCGCGACGATCGAACAGGTGCTGCGGAACGGCCGCGTGCTGCAGGCGTGAGGGGCGATCGTGCCGGAGGTACTGGGTTGGCTGGCGGCGGCGCTGGACGACTGATGCTTTCGCTGCATGCCGGAATGCGCGTGCACCTCGCGCTCGGCGCGACAGACATGCGCAAGGGTTTCGACGAGTTGGCGGCGCAGGTGCAGACGTTGCTGAAGGCCGACCCGTTCACGGAAGCACGACGGAGCCAGATGGCACGGCCTAAGCCGACCCCACCACCTTCAGCCTCTCAACCGTCGCAAAGACCGCCGCCGCGCATTCCAAGCAGACGTGGGTACGCAAGTCGGGCCTCTCGCGCTGATCAGGTGAGCGCTGGCTCCTTCGGCTCGATCAACGGCCGGCTGGGTGGATTCCTCGGAGGCGCACGGCCCCCTCGGTCATCGCACGATTGGTCGCGGCGTGGCGTCCTCGTCCGACGGGTTCAGCCCCTGGTCCGCTTGAGTAGGGCGGCGAGGCGAGGTTCGGCCGCACGATGGGCCGCCCGCTCGATGGCTCGATAGTCCGCGACCAGATTCCGCCCCGCATCGGTCAGCGTCGCACCGCCGCCGCGATAGCCGCCCGTGCTCGCCGCGACGACCGGTTCGCCGATCAGCTTGTTCAGCGCATCGACCAGGTCCCACGCGCGCTTATAGCTCATGCCGAGCGCGCGTCCTGCGGCCGAGATCGACCCTTCGCGATCGATCGCCTCGAGAAGGTCGATCTTCCCGGGTCCGATGCGTCCCTCTGGCAGGTCAATGCGGAGGCTGAGCGCACCGGTCGCCACCCTGTCCGTGCCACGCTGCTTTGGTGTCGCCCCCATCCGTTCCTCCCAGCAGCCGCCGATACGATCCCATGGCGCGACGAGGTTGCCAACGACGTGAAGGCTGGCAGGCCGGGCCGTGTGCCCAGATCAATCGACATCGACCTATCGGTCAGATCCTTTCAGCACGACGTTCGGCATCATCCTGACCGCGAGTGCGCGTTCTTCCGCCGCCTCGGTCGTGATGGCCGCGCCGACCACGCGGTGATCGAAGGTCACGGCCTTGATCAGCGCCCAGACCGCCATGCCATGGCGTAGCTGCAGCCGAACCACGCTTTCGCGCGTCACGCGCGCCAGGAGCGAGGTCGGTCCGGCCGTGAGGCGCAAGAACACCTCGCCCACCTCGCTGCCCTCGTCGATCGCGACGAGCGTCACGGGGATGATGTTCTGCGTCGAGATGCCGCGCGGCTGCTCGATCGCCACCGCCACGTCGCGCGCGCGCAGCCGCACCCGCAGCCGAGTGCCCGGCGGACCGGGGCGCGAGGTCGTGACCAGCACGCCGCCATCGAAGTCCAGCGTAGCGAGGCCCTCATGCGCGCTGCGTACCGTGCAGGCGACCAGCACGCCGGCGTCGCGCCGTGCCGCGAGCGGCAGGTCGGTGCGCGCGGTGAGCGCCTCGACGCTGCCCTCGGCCAGCACGCGCCCGGATTCGAGCAACACCATCCGGTCAGCCAATGCATCGACCTCGTCGAGCGCGTGGGTGACATACAGGATCGGTGTTCGCGCCACATCGCGCAGCCGCGCAAGGAAGGGCAGCACCTCGCCGCGCCGCGCTGCGTCCAGCGCGGCGAGCGGCTCGTCCATCAGCAGCAGGCGCGGGCGTGACAGCAGCGCGCGGCCCAGCGCGACCCGCTGCCGTTCGCCACCCGAAAGCCGCCCCGTACGACGCGGCAGCAGCGCCGCGATGCCGAGCAGCGCGACAACCTCGTCGAAGCCCGGCCCCGTCGTGCCGCGCGGCGCGCGCTTCAGCCCGTAGCGCAGGTTGGTCTCGACGCTGAGATGCGGGAACAGCCGCGCTTCCTGGAACACGAGGCCGCAACGGCGGCGCTCCGGCGCCACGAAGACGCGCCGGGTCGTGTCGAGCAGCATGGTGCCGTCGAGCGCGACGCGCCCCTCATCCGGCCGCAACAGCCCCGCGACGGCCGCAAGGATGGTGGACTTGCCGCAGCCCGAAGGGCCGAACAGCGCGGTCACGCCATCGCCCGGCGCGGTGAAGGCGGCTTCGATGGCGAAGCCCTGACGTCCGAAGCGATGGCGGAGTGCTACCTCCAGCATCAGCCGCGCCCCAGCAGCAGGTGCATGCGTCGCGCGATCAACTCTGCCAGCAGGAGCCCGCTGATCGCCAGCGTGAACGACACCAGGGCAAGGCGGGCCGCGGTGGCCTCGCCGCCGGGCGTCTGCGTCGCGCTGTAGATCGCCAACGGCAGCGTCTGCGTCTCTCCGGGGATGTTCGAGGCAAAGGTGATGACCGCTCCAAATTCGCCCAGGCCCGCCGCGAAGGCCGTAATTGCCCCGGCGAGGATCCCCGGTGACATCAGCGGCAGGGTCACGGTGAGGAAGCGGTCGATCGGCCCGGCGCCGAGCGTGCGCGCAGCCGCTTCCAGCCCCTGGTCCACGTTCTCCAGTCCCAGGCGCACGGAGCGCACAATGAGGGGGAAGGACATCACCGCGGTGGCGAGCGCCGCGCCATCGGTGGTGAAGACCAGCCGCACGCCGAACCACTCATGCAGCGGGGCGCCGATCGGCCCGCGGATGCCGAACAGCATCAGCAAACCCCAGCCTACCACGACTGGCGGCACGACCAGCGGCAGGTGCACCAGCGCATCCAGCAGTGCGCGGCCCGGAAAACGATAGCGCGTAAGCACCCAGGCCGCGGCGATCGCCGGCAGGAGCGACCCGATCACCGACCGTGTCGCGACATCCAGGCTCAGCCGGACGGCCTGCCATTCCTCCGGGCTCAGCCAGGTGGTCATCGCGCGCAGTGCCTGCCGCGCCTCACCGCGCGAGCATGAACCCGAAGCGCTGCCAGGTCGGCGTGGCCTCGGCGCCCGTCAGGAAGGCGAGCAGCGTGCGGGCCTGCCCATTGCCGTCCGCGCGGCGCGTCAGCGCGAAGGGATAGGTGATGGGCTCGTGGCTCTCGGCGGGGAAGGTGCCTACCACGCGCACACCCGGGCTGGCGGCCGCGTCGGTGGAATAGACGATGCCAAAGGGAGCTTCCCCGCGCTCGACGAGCAGCAGCGCGGTGCGGACATTGTCGGCGCGCGCCAGGCGCGGCGCGATCGCCTCCCACTGCCCCATCCAGGTCAGCGCCGCCTGGGCATAGCGCCCGACCGGCACGTGGGCGGGATCGCCGGCGGCGACGCGCCCGGTCGGCCCGAGCAATGCAGCGAGGTCGGTGCCGCGCGCGAGCGTGACCGGCCGTGCCGCATTGGCCGGCGCGATCAGCACGAGGGCATTGCCGAGCGGTGAACTCCGTGTGGCGTTCACGAGCAGGTTGCGCTCCTGCAGGTAATTGGCCCAGGCCTCGTCGGCCGACATGAACAGGTCGGCCGGCGCGCCCTGTTCGATCTGTCGCGCCAGCGCAGACGACGCAGCGAAGGAGAAGCGCGGCGCCGGATTGCCGCGCGCCGCCCATTGCGCGCCGAGGTCGCGCAGCGCATCCGTCAGGCTCGCTGCGGCGAAGACGGTGACGGCCTCCTGCGCGCGCGGGGCGCCCATGCTGCCGAAGCCGACCGCCAGTGAGGCGAGGAGGGACAGATAGCGGCGGCGCATCGCATGTCTCCCGAGGACGTTGTATGTATCAGGAAATAGCGTAAGCCGGTGACGCCGTCTATCACTCCGCCCTGGCCGGGGTCTCCCGCAGTGCCGCGAGCAGACTGGCCACGCCGGTGACTCGCAGTGGTTGGAAGGGCCGGCCCAGCTGCTGGCACAAATCGCTTTCTGCCGACGGCCGCGTCGTGACCAGCGCAGTCGACAGGAAAACCCACGAGGTTGGCGCGTCCGTCCCGGCCCGGCAGCAACGCCGCGCCCTGCTCCGCATCGAAGTGCAGCACTGCGGCGCCGAGCCTCTCGGCTATACGTCGCAACTGCGCGGTTCGGCCGGAACGACCGCCGACATGGAGAATCGTGGCGTAGCGCGACGTCGCGGGTCTGCCAGCCTCTGGTAGGTCGAGCGCGGCCTCCATCGCGGCGACCTGCGCTTCGAGCCGCAGTCGTGCGGCGTGTTCGGCCCTGAGCGCCTCGCGGGCCACGGCCGCGCGAGCCTCTGCCGCTTCGCGGCGCGTGGCCTCGCGATTCAGGCGCGACGGCAACCCGACGATCAGCCGATCGACTTCGCCGCGCTCACTGGCCATGGCCGGCGCACTCGCCTGCACGCGCGCGACCAGCATGTCCTGCAAGGCCTGGATGCGCCCGTCGCGCTTGGTCAGGCGGTGCGCAGGCGCTACTGCTGGCGCGCTACTGTCTCGCGCAGCGCGGTGATCTCGCGATCCTGTGCGGCAAGCTGCCGGACGTCGGCGCGCTTCGCGGCGCCGACCGGGTGCGAGGGCATGTGCATGTCGCCGAATACCTCGCTGATCAGCGCCTGGTCCGCGCCGGGATGCGTCAGCACCGCCCAGTAGGCGCCAGGGATCCCGCCTTCCGCCAGGGCATAGCGCCACGCGGCGCGCAGGCCCTTGGCATCCGTCGCCGCCCCGAGACTCCGGATCGCCATGCGATTGCGGTCATCGAGCGCCGTGTTGACCAGCTTCGCGCAGACACCCTGCTGCGCCGTCAGGTCGACAGCGATGCCGTACAGCGCGTGGTCGCTCGCCTCCGCGGTTCCCGCGCCGAGCTTGCGCACGACGCGGCGCAACTCGTCCATGGTCGGACAGGTGTCGACGATCGAACAATGCAGTCTCGCGCCAAGATCCCAGATGCGGCGGAGGCGGCGCGTCCTGCAGGATTTGCGCGGCACGTGGCACGGATGCCGGGCGCGGCAGGTTCAGGGAGGGAAAGGCACCGTCGCAGTCCCGCACCGGCAGGCGCGGCGTTCTGAACGCGGCTGCCGCTGTCTTGGCCAGGACGCCGTCGCGCAGTGCCATCATGTCCCGCCTTCTTGCATCTCGATATATACTTAGAGGTATAACGCCACATCGTTGCGAGAGCGCAGACCTAAGGTGCAGGCCGATGAATCCTCCGAACGGACCCAGCCTTGCGGCCTGACCATCGCAGCGGCGATTGGCGACGCCGTCGCGGCCTGTGCCACTGCCGTGCTCCTCGATGACCTGGCCGCGTAGGACGGCGAGACAACACTGACCCTACCGGCCACCTCGTGGCGCGGACAACGGTCTGGCGCTGCTTCCCCCACGCCCGAGGGCGGTGCGGCTCGCGCGCTTCGCGCTCTTGCCAGCCGCATGGTCAAGCCTCGCGCGACATCGCGTCGCGCCGGTGCCCGACCCGTGCGCGATTGGATCAGGCGCGCATCGCGCCCGCGGCGCACCCTCTTGTTGACGCTGGCAACGGGAAGGTGGATCGAACCCGTGACACCTTGGGGAAGCCATCCGCGGGACGGGGACACGCAGGGATGAGTCCCGCCCAGCAGAAGGTCGTTTGGCTACACCGAGCCCAACCCGCCGATGCCGCCCGACGTCGCTTGCGAGACGCGCGACGCGTCCTGGACTGCGGCCTCCAACTGCACGCGGCGGCCCGGACCGATCATCCGTCGCCGTTCAGTGCATTTCGCCTGCACACTCCGGGAGCCGGGCCGGCATTGGCGCTGTGGGCTACGCCGCTGATGAAGCCCCGCAGCGCGACCTGAGCGTGCTGCGCGTCACGGCACCATGGCGGCCGCGCCGTCGAGAACGGACTCAAGCGTCGAAGCCCGCCCGATGTCGCCGACCAGGTCCGCCAGGCCCTCCCGCCGCAGCAGGTCGCGCACGGTGCCATGCGCCCCCACCACGGCCAGGCGTGCGCCGTGGCGGCCCACCTCGGCGTGCAGCTTCCGCAGCATCGCCGTGGCCGCGAGGTCGAGGTGCGGCGCCGCGGACAGGTCGCAGACCAGGAGGCGTAGCGTCCCGGGCGCTGCGGTGCCGAGCCGCGCGACGACAGCGTCAAGCACCGCCTCCGCATTGACGTACAGCAGTGACCCTTCCGGGCGGAAGGCGACGACGCCCGGGATCGGCTCGTTCTCCGGATGGCGCGCCATGTCGCCGTAGCGCGACGTTCCCGGCACCCTGCCGAGGAAGGCCACATGCGGCCGGCTCGTCTGCACCAGCATGATCAGCACGGACGCCAGGGCCGCGAGCAGGATGCCCTGCAGGATCCCGAACAGCAGCACGCCCGTCAGCGCGACCGCGGCGGCCGCGAAATCCGGGCGGCTGACGCGCCACAGGCGGATCAGCGCCGGAATGTCGATCAGTCCGGCGACGGCTGTCAGCACGACCGCCGCCAGCACGGCCTTCGGCAGGTTCGCGAGCAGCCCGGTCAGGAACAGCAGGCAGAGGCCGAGGGTCACCGACGCCAGTATCAGTGCGAGCGGCGTGCGCGACCCCGCCTTCTCCGCCACGGCGGATTGCGACAGGCCGCCCGCCACGGGATAGCCCTGCCCAAGCCCCGCCAACAGGTTCGCCGCGCCGATCCCGAGGAATTCCTGACGCGGGTTGAGAGCATAGCCGTGCTTCTCCGCGAAGCTGCGCGCGGCCGAGATCCCTTCGATATAGGCCAGCAGCAGGATGCCGGCCGCCAGCGGGAAGATGCCCTCCACATCCGAAAGTCGCAGGGCGGGCAGGGCGATCTCGGGCAGTCCGGAGGGCACCAGGCCGGTCACGCGCACGCCGTGGTCTGCCAGATCGAAGACGGCCGCCACCAGGATCGACAGCGCTACCACCGCGAGGGCGACGGGGCGGCCGGGCAGCACCCGGCCACCCACGACGAGCAGCCCGAGCGCGACGAGGCCGACCGCGAGCGTGGGCAGGCTGAGCCCCGGCACCTGGCCGACCAGCACCATGGCGCGCTCGATGACGTTCTGCCCGCCCCCGGCCACGCCGCTCAGCGCCGGGAGCTGCGTCATCGCGATGGTGATGCCCGCGCCGGCCTTGAAGCCGACCAGGATGCTGTCGCTGATCAGCTTCGTGAGCACGCTGAGCCGCAGCGCCCAGGCGACCAGGCACAACAGGGCGACGGCGAAGGCGGCCAGGCTCGCGATCGCTGCGTAGCGCGCTGGGTCGCCACCCGCCATGGCGCCGACATTCGCCGCGAGCATCAGCGAGATGGCCGAGGTCGGCCCGATTGCGAGATGCCGCGACGATCCAAGCAGCGCGTAGCCGATCCCGCCGAGGATGTACCCGTAGACCCCCACCTGCGGCGGTAGCCCCGCGAGTGTCGCATAGGCCAGTGCGACCGGCACGGCATAGGCCGCGAGCGTCACGCCGGCCACCAGGTCGCCGCGCAGCCACGGAAGGGAATAGCCGCGCAGCCAGGACAGCGGCGGGAAAAGCCCCTGGAGCCGGTGCTCGTCTGACCGTGCGTCGCTCATCGCCAGTCGCGCCTGCGCGACCGGCGGCCACAGGGCACCGCACGGCCCTCCGGGGACCGACCGCTGACCACCGGCCGATGCGCCACACGGGCGCGGCGCCGGGTTTGCGGTGGTGAGCCGGCACGGCGTGGCATGGCACGCGGGACCATCATCGGCGTTCCGCGCCCCGGTCCGTCGATGCGTCCTCGCCGAGGCGTGTCGGGGCAGGCGCTCCGCTGTCCTCCACCGCCAGTTCGCGCTGCAGGAAGTAATTGAGGAACGTGCGGATCGCGGCCACCGCCGCCAGCTTGCCGATCTGGTCCCAATCGGGTGAGATCGCGGTACCGACGATATCGGCGGCGAGTTGGAATTCCAGCGCCAGCGACAGCACCCGCGCCAGCCCCCGCCGCACATCGCAGGCCGGCCGGCCGATCGACAGCGCGAACAGCCGCGCCAGCGCGAGCGCCATGCCGACCAGGATAATGCCGACGCTGACTGCCTCGATCCCGAGCTTCAGCCAGGAGGCCGCGGCGCTGACGGCGGCCTCGAGGCCTTCGGGCAAGGCGGCGTCATGCATGCGGGCGGCCCCGTCGCCTGGGGGCGGGCGGGGCCATGGCGTCAGGCCCGCCGCGCCGCCGGCCGGATCCGGCGCGCCGCGACCTTCGGCGAGTCGGCCACTGGATCGCCGACAAACATCCGCTCCACCACCGCCATCCGCCGCGCGACTTCCTCCGGCATGTCGCCGGCCGCCTCCACGACGCTGCGCAGCACCGAGAGCATTTCGGCGCGGATGGCGGCGTCGTCGGGGAGCAGCGCGGGCAGGGTCTCGATCGCACGCGCCTCGTCGATCAGCAGCATGAAGAATTGCTGGCGGATCACGCGCTTGAACTCCGCGAGCGGCAGCTTCTCTCGCCCGACCGCGGCACGGATGCGGCGGATGATCGCGAAGGACCGTTCATCCGCATTCGCCGTCGGCAGCCGCACCCACAACAGGGCGCGCAGTAGCGCCTCGTGCAGCCCGCCCTCGGTCATGGCACCGCGCAGGCGCTCCGTGGCCAGCGCCACGAAGCGGTCATGGTCCGGGCTGCGGCCGGGCCGCGCGCGTGGCGGTGCGGTCTCGGCGGCCAGGCCGGTCAGGGCCTGGATCGCGGGCGATGCGTAGATCTCGCGGAACATCCGCTCGGTCAGCGCATCCCGCTGGCGGCCATAGCCCTCGAGCATGCGCGTGATGGCCTCGGAGACCTGGCGTTCGGCCGCGCGGCCGGGATTGTCCTCGGCGCTTGGCTGGCGATTGGCACGGGCCTGCTCGGCCGCCCAGCGCACCCAGGCCATGGCGGGGTTGCGGTCGGAGAACAGCGTGTAGGTCAGCCGCGCCGGATGAAGTTGCGCCAGCGCTTCGGCCACCGGCGGCGTCGCCAGCGCGCGGATCGCCGGCTGGGCGAACTGCCGGTACAGCGCGACGTTGGTCTCGGACAGGCGGCGCACCGCGGCGAAGCGCTTCTCGTCCTCGGCGTCGGTGCCGCCATGCTGCGCGAGGTCGGCGAAACCGCGCGACTGGAAGTTCACCAGCCATTCGCCGCGCACGAGGTCGGACCGTGCCTCGTCCTTGGCCGGCCGCAGCACCGCCTCATAGAGGCCGGGCGGCAGCACGTCGATCATGTCCATGTTGGTGGCGAACTCGTTGTGCTCCTTCTTCGCGACGCCGCCCGACACGAAGATGCCCAGATGCCCGATGCTGCCATGCACGGAATAGACGATGGTCTGGCCGTGCGTGCGCAGGTCGTCGACGTCGCCGTACAGGTCGCTGATCCAAGACAGCGCCTGCGCCGGCGGCGTGATGTCGTCGCCCTCCGAGCAGAACACGATGATGGGCGAGGCGATCGCCCGCAGGTCGACGCGCGTGCCGTCCGAGAAGGTCAGCTCGCCCGTTGCGAGCCGGTTGCCGACGAAGAGCTGGTCGACGATGAAGTTCATCTCCTCGGCGTTCAGCGTGACGTGGCCGCCCCACCATTTCTCGAAGCCAAGGTAGCGATCCGCGGCGTGGTCGACATCGGCCCAGACCTCGTACTGTTTGGTCCAGTAGGTATTCGCCGGGTTGCCGCTCTCGAAATTGCTCACCAGCCAGGCGCCGTCGAAACGCCCGGCGCCGAGATCACCGGTCATGTGTGTGAGCCAGGATCCGCCGAGCAGCCCGCCCAGGTAGCGCATCGGAGCGTGGCCCTGCCGCCCGGCCCAGGTGGAGACGGGCGATCCTGCGACCATCAACGGGCCGAACACTTCCGGCCGGATCGCGGCGGCCATCAGCAGCGCCCAGCCGGCCTGGCAATTGCCGATCGTGACGGGCTTGCCCTCGGCGTCGTGGTGGCGGCGGCCGACTTCCCCGGCGAAGGCGACGATGGCGCGGACGACGTCCTCGATGGTCTGCCCGGGTTCGGGCTGCGGGCGGAAGCCGACGAAGTAGCAGGGATGGCCGGCGGCGATCGCGACGCCGATCTCGCTCTCCGCCTTGAAGCCGCCGATGCCCGGGCCATGGCCGGCGCGCGGGTCGATCACGATGAAGGGGCGGCTGAGCGGGTCGGTCGGCGTTGCGCCGGGCGGCGGCGTCACGCGCGCCATCCAGTAGTTGACCGGGCGCGGCAGGTCGCGCCCGTCCATCACGACATCGAAGCCGAAGGTGAGGACGTTCCGCATCGGGTCGTCCTCGCGTTCCAGGAAGGCGTTGCCGCGCTGGCGCAGCACATCGAGGAACATCACCGAGCGCTGCCAGGCGTCGATGCCATAGGCAGCCCAGGGAAGGAGCGTCATGTCGGGGGTCATCGGCGTTCTCCTGCCGCGCGCGACCAGCGGGGCGTGGGGGGTGGCCAAGATGCGAGGAGGGCGGCCCGCCCCGCTGACCGGCACGTTGGCCGTCCACCATAGCAGGGTCCGGGCCGATGCCGCCGCGCGACGATGTCCGGCCGGCGTAAGTTACGGTGACATTCTGCGGGCTCCACCACCATGGCAGGGTCACCAGGGAGGTGCGGGCAGGCCCGCCTGTGCCGGCAGGCGGCATGTGCTGCCCCGCGCGACGGGCGCGGCCGCAGCGTGCCCGGCGACGCAGGACGGTGACAGGCAGCGGGCAAGCCCATCCATGATCTCCAGCCGAAGGCCTGCAAAGTCGGGGGCGGGGAGGGTGATCTCGCGCCTCGCAACCGGCGGCGCAGGAGACAGGGGAGCAGACGTGCGCGCTTCGGGCGTTGATCCTGATCAACGCACGGGTCGGTAATGTCGGTGTCACATTCCACCTGAAATCTGCGATGATCCCAGATTGCGTCTCGTGTGAGGCTGAGGAGCATTCCGATGAAGAGGGGCACCAAGCACCGCCCGGCTCAGCAGGCGGCGCAGGCGGGAGGAACGCCACAACCGGCACCGGCGGCGACCGGGGCGCATGGCGCCTCGATCGTCGAGCGCATGGAAGCCGGCAAGGCACTCCGCGCCACCATGCCGCGCACGGCCCACGCGGCCTGGAAGCGACCGGCCGACCGCCAGGACCCGATCGCCCTGCTGCAGGAATCGGATTCCGAGCGCCTGCCGGAACTGGTGCCGATCCGCTACGGCCGCATGCTGCAATCGCCCTTCGCCTTCTTTCGCGGCTCGGCCGCGATCATGGCGGCGGACCTCGCGCGGACGCCGACGACCGACCATCGCGTACAGGCGTGCGGCGACTGCCACCTGATGAACTTTGGCGGCTTCGCCACGCCGGAGCGCAACATCCTGTTCGACATCAATGATTTCGACGAGACCTTACCGGCGCCCTGGGAGTGGGATGTGAAGCGGCTCGTCGCCTCCTTCGTGCTGGCGGCGCGCTCGAATGGGTTGTCCGACAAGGTGGGGCAGGAGGCGGCCGAGACCTGCGCGCGCAGCTACCGCAAGCGCCTGCGCGACTACGCGAAGATGGATCCGCTCGAAGTCTGGTACGCGCGCCTGACGGCGGAAGATATCATGGACATGGTCCCGGCGGAGGTCCAGGCGCGCATCAAATCTCGCCTGGAGAAGGCGGCTTCGGGCAGTGGCTCGGAACTCGACTTCCCGAAGCTCGCCGGCGTGGTCGGCGGGCGTGCTGCCATTCGCGACACGCCACCGCTGATCTTCCACCCGGATGTGACGCGCGCGAAGGATTTCAACGAAGCGCTGGACTCGGTCTTCGCCGCCTACCGCGCGACGTTGAGCGAGGACCGCCGCGCCCTGCTCGACCGCTACCGGGTGGTCGATGCGGCGATCAAGGTGGTGGGCGTGGGCAGCGTCGGCCGGCGCTGCTGGATCATGCTGATGATGTCGGCCTCGAACGATCCGCTCTTCCTGCAGTTCAAGGAGGCGGTGGCCTCGGTGCTGGAACCCCATGCCGGCCCGAGCCACCATGCACACCATGGCGAACGCGTGGTGTTCGGCCAGCGCCTGGCGCAACCGGCCTCGGACGTGTTCCTGGGCTGGGTGACGGCGCCGAACGGCCGGCACTTCTATGTGCGCCAGTTGCGCGACGCGAAGATCAAGCCGCTGGTGGAGACGTTCGACGAGGAACTGTTGACGCTCTACGCGAAGCTCTGCGGCTGGACGCTGGCGCGCGCCCACGCCAAGAGCGCTGAGGTGAGCGGCATCGCCGGCTATCTCGGGGCCGGTGCCCAGTTCGACGAGGCGATGGGGCAGTTCGCCCTGTCCTATGCCGACCAGGCCGAGCGTGACCACGCGGCGCTGAAGGCGGCGGTGCGCAAGGGCACCGTGCAGGTGCATACCGAGGCGTGATGCTCGGACCGCGGATCGTCATCGATCCGCGGTCCGCCTGCCTGGGCCGGCCAGTGGATCCCGCGCGCGCACCGCGAAGCGCATGCCAGGTTGCGCCTCATGACCCGGCATGCGGGCTTCCCGCATCCGCCGCGGGTCACCCGCTGCTCGGCGGCGCTCCCAGCGTGTCGGCGATCACCTTCCAGGGGTAGTCCGGCTCGACGTAGTCCCCCGGCTTCTGGCGCTTGGGCAGCGCCACCTTGTCGCGCCTGGGCGCCTGGTAGGGGATGTGGCGCAACAGGTGGCGGATGATGTTCAGCCGCGCGCGCTTCTTGTCGTCCGAATGCACCACGTACCAGGGGGCCCAGGACGAATCCGTCGCCTTGAACATGTCGTCGCGCGCGCGCGAATAGTCGTACCAGCGGCTGTAGGACTTGAGATCCATCGGCGAGAGCTTCCATAGCTTCCGCCCATCGTCGATCCGCGCGGCGAGCCGGCGCGTCTGCTCCTCCATGCTCACCTCGAGCCAGTACTTGAGCAGGATGATTCCGGAATCGACCATGGCCTTCTCGACCCCGGGCGCCATGTCCAGGAAGTACCGCACATGCTGGTCGTCGGCGTATCCCATGACGCGCTCGACGCCGGCACGGTTGTACCAGGATCGGTCGAAGATCACGATCTCCCCCGCGGCGGGCAGGTGCTGCATATAGCGCTGGATGTACATCTGCGATTTCTCGCGCTCGGTCGGTGCGGGCAGGGCGACGACACGGAAGACGCGGGGGCTGACGCGCTCGGTGATGGCCTTGATGCTGCCGCCCTTGCCGGCGCCGTCGCGGCCTTCGAAGACGATGCAGACGCGCGCGCCCGCCTCCTGCGCCCAAATCTGCAGTTTCACCAGTTCGACATGCAGGTCGGACAGCGCGGTCTCGTAGGCCTTGCGCCTGAGCTTGCCGTCCGGCTTGAAGGGCGGGGCGTCCTTGCCCCGGGCCACCTGCTTCGCGGGGGCCGGCGGGTGCGTCGGCGCGGCGTCCTGGGCGCGCCTGTCTTTCTTGTCCTTCTTGGACATCGCGGCGTCCTCCTGGTTCCGTGGCGTGGCCGAGGGGCGCGCTCAGTCTTCCTCGGGGTGCTTCCAGCTCAGGAACCAGCCGCAATCGCCCGGCATGCCGCCGGGCCAGTCGACAATCTCGACCTGCAGCTGGAAGCCGCGGGGCTGCAACTCCTTCAGGTAGTAGTCGTAAGCGCGCTTCGGAAACCCATCGAGCCGCTCGTACCAATGGGGGTCGTGGCTGGTGATGCCGCGTCCGGAATCCGGAAGCCATTCCGAGGGGAACTGCAGCACCTGGACGCGCTTCTCGCCGTTCTCGACGGCGCGGCGGACCACCGCCGCCAGGCGCTCCAGCGCCTCGGGCTGCACCTGGCGCTCGTTGAAGGCCTCGCGCAGCGCTTCGCGCTCGGCCTTTGCCGCGGCCTCGGCAGCCAGCCGTTCGTCCGTCGCGTGCTTCCGCTTCTGAGCGATCGTATCCCAGATCGCCTGGACACTCAGGTTCGATGCGTCGAGAGCCATGTCGGCAGTTCCTTCCGTGTCACCCTGCCGGCCGGTGACCGGTGGAGATCATCCTGCGAACATCCTAGCGGCGGTGGCAGCCGGCGTGCTGCGAGGCGTGTGGCCGGTTGCGGTAAATTACGGTGACGTGCGCGGCAGCTCCCGTCATCCGGTGCCGGTCAGGGGCTGTGCTGCATCGGCCGCGGCTGCCTTCGCCAGGCCGTCGGTCATCATCCGTACCAGGCGCGGATGGAGGTTGCGTCCCACCAGGTCTGCCTCAGCGCGCGAAAGGTAGTCGGGCTGGATGCGGCGCAGCGCGTCGATGGCGCGCGCCGCTTCCTCCCGCATGCCGAGTTCGGCAGCCGCGACGGCCACCGCGACATGGCCGTAGGCGACGCTCGGCGCATCGACCTTGCGGGCCTCCTGCAGCGCCGCGTCGAAGCGGCCATGCCAGAAATGCCAGAGCGCCAGCCCCATCCGATAGCCCGAGGGCTGCGCCGGATTGCGCGCATAGGAGCCCTCGAGCAGGGGAACGGCCCTGTTCCAGTCGGCGAGGATCGCGCAGCGGATGCCGAGTTCGGCCATGACGTCGGTGTCGTTCGGATTGAGGTCGAGCCCGGTCTCGAGCGCCGCCAGCGCGCTCGAGACGTCGCGCTGAAACCAGTACGCCATGCCCAGCGCGTGGTGACTGCGGCTCGACAAGGGCGCGAGGTCGACCGCACGGCGGGCGAGGATGAGCGCGCGCGAGAGGGACCCCCCGCCTTCGTGTGGCGTCGCGTAGCCATAGCGGTAGCCGTCGACATAGAGCAGCGACAGGCAGGCGAAGGCATCGGCGAAGCCGGGCTCGCGCTGCGTCGCGCGTTCGAGGTCGTCGCGCAGCAGGTCGAACATCGCGCGGTCGAAGGTTCGCCAGTACTGGTAGAAGCGAATGACGCAGTGATGCGCGGTCAGATCGCTGCCAGGCCGCCCCTCTACCTCCTGTGCCTTGTGGGCAAAGAGCGCGCCATAGGGCTGCGCGAGATGGCGCACCACGGCCGAGGCCACGTCGTCGCGTGCGTGCAGGATCTCGGCGGGGTCGAGCCGGCGCGTGAAGGATTCACCCCACACGCAGCGGCCTGTCCGGACCTCGGTCAGCAGCAGATCCGCCCGGAAATGATCCGCCGCGAGGCTGGTGCCGCCGGTCAGCAGGTAATCGGGGTCGAGCCCCGCGGCGCCGGCCTCGCCGGACAGGGCTGTCTCGGCACCGAAGACAAAGAGTTCGGTGTAGCGCGTCAGGCCAACCAGGATCTGGCGCGCGAAGCCGCGCGTGAAATGGGGGTATGCCGACTGGTCGCCTTCCTCGTCGAAGGGGCGGACGAGGATGGCGGGCGCGCGCCGGCAGAACGCCAGGCCCGGGCCGCCCGTTGCCGGCCAGGGGTCGGCGTCGAAGACGGGAACATAGGACCCACGCGGAATGCTGATCCGCGGTCCCTCTCCCGGTCCCGCCATCAGGTAGAAGCGTTCGAGTGCGCGGCGCAGCCGCCCGGCCTCGATGCGCACGATGGAATCCACCTGCGGGTCGAAATCGGCCTGGCGACTGAACACCGAGGTCGCGACGGTGTAGCCCTTGATGCGCTCGGCCCGGCCAGCCAGCGTTTCCTCGACGACGTAGCGCAGGAACTGCCGGTTTCGCGGGGACGCATCGAAGGCAGCGGAGGCCAGGATCCGCTCCAACTCCGCGCGAACCGTGTCTGGCGCGAGGACGCTCATCTCAGTGCTTCCCCGATGATGGAACGTCGCGTTCCTTGAGGCCACGATATCGTGAATCGCGGGCCGTGTCGCCATTTGCGGCGTCGCCCAGGGCGCGCGCCAAAGCCGTGAATTGTTGCGCGAGTGCGTCGGGCCGCCCCATGCGCCGTATGTCACTGTGACGTACTCCCGGTGCCTGCGCGGGCAGCGCGATACATGGGCTGCGCTGCGGAGGAACCATGGCGATGGGGTCTGCGACCGCTCCCTGCCCGGACCTGGCGAGTGCGCTCGCCGCCTTCCCCGAGCATGTCGCCTTCATCCGGCGGCTCTTTCTCGCGGATCGCGCCTTTCGCAGTGCCTGCGAGGACTATCGTCTGGCGTGCGAGGGTCTTGCGACCTTCGGGCGCCTCGCCTGCGAAACGCCACGGCCTGAGGTCGCGGACTACCAACGCCTGGTGCGGGAGCTGGAAGCCGAGATGCGCAGCATGATCCACGCTGCGCGAGGCCGCGCATGAACGACCTCCGGGCCCGTCCGGCATCCGCGCGCGATCCAGGACCGCAGCCGGGCGCGTTGGCGTACCGGGGGGCCGTCGCCGCCGCATCGTCGCTCCCGCTCCGCGTGCGACTGCTGGCGATGGTCTTCTGCATGGGCCTCGGGGCGGTCACCACGCTGGGGCCGGCGGTGCCTCCGGCGGCCGCCCAGACGCCACCGGCTGCGGCGCCGCGCCCCGTTGTGCCGACAGCGCAGGGGGACCGCCTGACCCAGGCGCAGCTCGAGCAACTGCTCGCGCCGATCGCGCTCTATCCCGACGACCTGTTGATGCAGATGCTGATGGCGTCAACCTACCCACTGGAGGTGGTGCAAGCGAAGCGCTGGCTCGGCCAGGGGCAGAATGGCGCGCTGCGTGGCGAGGCGCTCGCGCAGGCGCTCGTCGCACAGTCCTGGGATCCGTCGGTCAAGTCGCTGGTGCCGTTCCCCGACGTCCTGACGCTGATGAACGACCAGCTGGAATGGACGCAGCAGGTTGGCGACGCTGTGCTGGCGCAGCAGCAGGACGTGATGAACGCGATCCAGGTGCTGCGTGGCCGTGCCCAGGCGAACGGCGCGCTGCAGTCGGGACCGCAGCAGACGGTGAACGTGACCCAGAACGTCGCACCGCCGCCGGCGCCCGGCGCGGCGGCGCCAGCGGTTGCGCCGCCGCCGCAGGTCATCACCATCGCGCCGACGCAGCCCGACACGGTCTATGTGCCGGCCTACGATCCGAACCAAGTCTATGGCACCTGGCCCTATCCGCAGAGTCCGCCGTACTCCTACCCGCCACCGGTCGGCTGGGGCCTGGGCAGCGCGCTGCTGACCGGCATGGCCTTCGCGGGCGGGGCGGCGATCGTCGGGTCGCTGTGGGGCTGGGGCAGCGCCAACTGGGGTGGTGGCGACATCAACGTCAACGCCAACCGCTACAACAACATCAATGCCAATCGCGGGCAGATCAGCGGCAATACATGGCGGCACGACACGACGCATCGCCAGGGCGTGGCCTACCGCAATGACGAGGTGCGCAACCGCGTGGGCGCCGACCGGGCCGGCGGCGACCGCGCCCAGTCGCGCGAGCAGTTCCGCGGTCGCGTCGACCAGGCGCAGCGCGGCGAAGGGATCGGCGGCCCCGGCGACCGCGGCGGCGTCGGCGACCGCGGACCGGGTGGCGCAGGCGGACCCGGGGGTATCGGCAGCGCTGGTGGCCGCGGCGGCGTTGGTGGTCCGGGTGGCGCCGGCGGGGCTGGCGGGCTTGGCGGCGCAGGCGGTCCCGGCGGACGTGGTGGCCCAGGTGATCGTGGTGGCGTGGGTGACCGCAGTGGGGCCGGCGCGCAGCGCCCCGGCGGGGGCCAGGCGGCCGAACGCGGTGGCGCCGCCCAGCGCGGTGGCACGCAGCGCCCGGCCGCCCAGCACAATGCCGCCGGCCGTCCGCAGGCGCGCCCGGCCCAGCAGCCAGCGCGGCAAGCCCCGCAGGGCTTCCAGGGCATGGACGATGGCGGGCGTGAACGTGCCGCGGCCAACCGCGGTGCGGCCAGCCGGCAGGGTCAGCCCGCAGCCCGCGCGCAGGCCCATCAGCGCGCGGCCGCGCGACCGGCCGGCGGTGGTGGCGGCGGTGCCCGCTCGGCAGGCGGTGGCGGCGGTGCGCGTGCCGGCGGCGGCGGTGGCCGCGGTGGCGGCCGTGGTGGTGGGCGTCGGTGAGGAGACACGCCATGCTGCGGACCAGCATCCTCGGCGGCATCGCTGCCGCGCTTCTTGCCACCGGCGCCATGGCGCAGGCGCCCGCGCCGGCGGCCCCGGCCGAGACCCAGCAGCCGGCACAGGCCCCGCGGCCGATCCCGCCGCAGGCCTTCCGCACGCCGGAGGAGGGCTTCGCGGCCTTCGTCGCCGCGCTGCGTGCGCGCAGCGAGGCGCAGGGCGTGCGGATCCTCGGCAGCGCCGGATATCGCTACCTCCGCTCCGGCGACCCGGTCGCGGACCGCACGGCGCGCACCCGCTTCCTCGAAGCCTATGATCGGAAGAACGAGATCGTCCGGCCGTCCCCCGACCGCGCCATCCTGCAGATCGGTGATGACGCCTGGCCGTTTGCGTTCCCGATGGCGCAGCGTGGCGGCGCCTGGCGCTTCGATGCCGTCGCCGGCGGGCAGGAACTGGCCGACCGCCGCATCGGGCGCAACGAGCTCGACACCATCGAGACACTGCGCGCGGTGGCCGACGCGCAGGCGGACTACGCCCGCACCGCCGGGCGGCACGGTGCCTTCCAGGCCTATGCGCGGCGCTTCTTCTCGACGCCCGACCAGCGGGACGGACTCTACTGGCCGACCCGCGAGGGCGAGGCGCCAAGCCCGCTCGGGCCCCTGGCCGCGGCGGCCAGTTCCGGCGGCTATGCGCGGCGCCAGGGCGACGCGCCGCAGCCCTACCACGGCTACACCTTCCGCATCCTGGAAGCGCAGGGCCCGGACGCGCCGGGCGGCGCGATCGACTACGTGGTGAACGGGCGGATGATCGGCGGCTTCGCCGTCATCGCCGTGCCGGCGCGCTACGGCGTCTCCGGCATCATGACCTTCATGATCAGCCACCACGGCACGGTCTGGGAGCGAGATCTCGGCCCGGATACGGCGCGCGAGGCAGCGCGGATCACCGCCTTCGACCCCGGTGAGGGTTGGACCCGGGTGGCGGAATGAGCCCGCCGCCGCCCGCTTTCCGGTCGCCCGGGACGCCGATCCCTTCGTGCCGCATCCGTGACGCGCCGCATGACCTTCCGGAGCGGATGATGAGCCCGACGGACACCATGCTCACCGGCCTCTCGCAGGCCTCCGCGCCGGTCGGCCTGACGCGCGGCATGACGCATGGCTTGCGTGCGCAGGGCTTCGACCTCGCGGCGGCGCTGTTCGGTGCTCCCGACGCGGCCTTCGACGATCTGCCCAGCCAGGCGCAGGCACTTCTGCTGAGCGGGTTGGTGCTCGACTTCACGGCGCGTGCCCTGCCTGGCCCCGGTGCCACCTTGCGCAGCCTGGATCTGACGCCCGGGCTGCTGCCTTCGCCCGAGGAGAGGGTCGACATCACGGGCACGATCGTGGCCCGCCCCGACCCGGAGACGGCGGTGATCGCGATCATGGTAAGCGGACCTCGCGGCAGGCTGGCCGAAGCGTCGGCCACCTTCGCCCTGCCGGTCGCCGCGGTGACGGCCACGGCGGGCACCCGACCCGACATCCAGTTGCACACGCACCGTCACCTCGCCGCGCTGATGGCGCGCAGCGCCACCTTGCCGGCGCTGACCGCCGCTGTGGCCTGGCCCTGCGACCGGGACAGCTTGGTCGGTCCTGTCGAGGCGGCGCTGCGCGGCGCGCTGCGGCCCATCCTGGTCGGCCCGCCGGCGCTGATCGAGGCGACCGCTGCGGCTGCCGGGGCGTCGCTCGCGGCGTGCGATATCATCGAGGCGGCGACGCCGCACGAGGCCGCGGCCGTTGCAGTGCGGCTCTGCCGCGAAGGCCGCGCCGCCGCGCTGATGAAGGGCAGCCTGCACACCGACGAACTGATGTCCGCCGCCGTGGCGCGCGACGGCGGGCTCAGGACAGCCCGGCGGCTGAGCCACGTCTTCGCCTTGGATGTGCCGAGCTACCCCAAGGCGCTGTTCGTCACAGACGCGGCGATCAATATCCTCCCCGACCTGAAGACCAAGGCCGATATCGTGCAGAACGCGGTGGACCTGCTCCACGCGCTCGGCGTCACCGTGCCCAAGGTTGCGATCCTTTCGGCGGTCGAGACCATCAACCCCGCGATCCCGAGCACGCTCGATGCCGCGGCGCTGTGCAAGATGGCCGACCGCGGCCAGATCACCGGCGCGATCCTCGACGGGCCGCTCGCCTTCGATAACGCGATCAGCAAGGCGGCAGCCGCGATCAAGAACATCGCATCCGCGGTGGCGGGTGACGCCGACATCCTGCTCGCGCCGGATCTCGAGGCCGGCAACATGGTCGCCAAGCAACTGAGCTACCTGGCGGGCGCGGACAGTGCAGGCATCGTGCTCGGCGCGCGGGTGCCGATCATCCTCACCAGCCGGGCAGACAGCGTGGCCTCGCGCCTCGCCTCGGTCGCGCTGGCGCAGGTCCTGGCCGCGGCCCGGCAGGAACGCGTGGCATGACCGCGGGCGTCGTCGTCGTGCTGAATGCCGGATCCTCCTCGCTCAAGTTCTCGCTGTACGAGGGCGATGCCGTGCTGCTCTCGGGGCAGGTGGATGGCATCGGCGTGCGTCCAGGCGTCACGGCGCGCGACGGCGCCGGCACGAAGCTTACCGCGCCCGATCTCGCCGCTGGCCCACCCGGCACCCCGGCCGAGGCCCTGCTCGCGCTGCTGCCCTGGCTGCGCGAGCATCTTGGCGGCCGGCCGCTCCTGGCGCTCGGCCATCGCGTCGTGCATGGCGGCCCGAACCACGACAGGCCATGCCTGGTGACGGCGGCGCTGCTCGACGACCTCGCGGCTCTCTCGCCGCTCGCGCCGCTGCACCAGCCGCACAATCTTTCTCCCATCCATGCCGCCATGGAGCGCACGCCCGGCCTGCCGCAGGTCGCGTGCTTCGACACCGCCTTCCACCGCACCATCCCCGAGGTCGCGCAGGTCTATGCCTTGCCGTTCGAGATGGCCGCGCGCGGCATCCGCCGCTACGGATTCCACGGGCTGTCCTACGAATACATCGCATCGGTGTTGCCGGAGGTGGCGCCAGGCCTCGCGACGGGGCGGGTGGTGGTGGCGCATCTTGGCAATGGTGCCTCGCTCTGCGCTCTGCAGGGCGGGCGGAGCGTGGCGACGACGATGGGGTTCTCCGCGCTCGACGGCCTGCCCATGGGCACGCGCTGTGGCGAGATCGACCCGGCCGTCGTGCTCCACCTCATGCGCGAGGACGGGCTCGATATCGCGGGTGTCGAGGCGCTGCTCTACCGGCGTTCGGGCCTGCTCGGACTGTCTGGGGTTTCATCGGATTTCCGCGACCTGCTGGCCAGCGAGGATCCGCGTGCGCGCTTCGCGATCAAGGTGTTCGTCTATCGCGTCGCGCGCGGTATCGGCTCGCTGGCAGCCGCACTGGGTGGGCTGGACGGGATAGTGTTCACGGCGGGGATTGGGGAGAACGCAGCGTCGATCCGCGCGGCCATCTGCGAGGCCTGCAGCTGGCTCGGCGTCGAACTCGATGCGGTGGCGAATGCGGCGACGGGGCCGGTCATCTCGCGCGCCGGCAGCCGTGCTGCGGCCTATGTCATCCCAACCGACGAGAATCTGATGATCGCGCGCCACACACGCGCGCTGCTCGCGGACACAGCCGAATGACGCACAACGCGGCCTCGCCTGGCACGTTGCGAGGCCGCCCAGAAAGAACGGAAAGGGAGAGACGCTCATGGAAGGCGTGAACATCGACATCGCCGCGCTCAAGGAAGCGCGCTGCTGGCGCGGCTTCGAGCAGGGCCGTTGGACCGCCGTCATCGATGTCCGGGACTTCATCGTCCGCAACATGGCCCCCTATACGGGTGACAAAGCCTTCCTCGTCGGCCCCACGGCGCGCACGATGGCAGTCTGGGCGGCGCTCCAGCCCTTCTTCACGGCCGAACGCACCAAGGGTGTTCTCGACGTCGATGCCACGACGCCGTCCCACGTGCTGGCGCACGCCCCTGGCTACATCGACCAGGCCAACGAGGTCATTGTCGGGCTGCAGACCGACAAGCCCTTCAAGCGCGCGATCTTTCCCGCTGGCGGGCTGCGCATGGTCGAAGCCGGCCTGAAGGCCGCCGGCTTCCCAGCCGATCCTGCGGTGCACGAGGCGTTCACGAGGTATCGCAAGACGCACAATGACGGCGTCTTCGACGCCTATACGCCCGAGATCATGCGCTGCCGGAAATCGGGCATCATCACCGGCCTGCCTGATGCCTATGGCCGCGGCCGCATCATCGGCGACTACCGGCGCGTGGCGCTCTACGGCATCGACCGCCTGCTCGCCGCCAAGCGCGAGGAACGGGCCCAGGTCGACGAGATGTGGCCGAACGACGAGGTGATCCGCACGCGCGAGGAACTCGCCGAGCAGATGCGCGCGCTGGCCGATCTGGCCGAGATGGGTAGGCGCTACGGCTGCGACATCGCCCGCCCCGCCGAGACGGCGCGCGAGGCGGTGCAGTGGACGTACCTGGCGTATCTCGGCGCCATCAAGGAAGCAAACGGCGCGGCGATGTCGATCGGCCGCATCTCGACCTTTCTCGACATCTACATCGAGCGCGACCTGAAGGAAGGCACGCTGGACGAGGCTGGCGCGCAGGAGCTGATGGACCAGCTCGTGCAGAAGCTGCGCATCGTGCGCTTCCTGCGCACGCCGGACTACGACGCGCTGTTCAGCGGCGACCCGTACTGGGCGACCGAATGCGTGGGTGGCATGGACCTGGACGGGCGGCCGCTGGTGACGCGCAGCAGCTACCGGATTCTGCATACGCTGACCAACCTCGGCCCGGCGCCGGAACCCAACATCACGGTGCTCTGGTCGAAGAACCTGCCCACGGCCTTCAAGCGCTACTGCATCAAGATCAGCCGCGACACCTCGTCACTGCAGTACGAGAACGACGACCTGATGCGGCCCTACTGGGGCGACGACTACGGTATCGCCTGCTGCGTCTCGGCCATGCGGCTCGGCAAGCAGATGCAGTTCTTCGGTGCGCGGGTGAACCTCGCGAAATGCATGCTCTACGCGATCAATGGCGGGCGTGACGAAGTGAGTGGCGAACAGGTCGGGCCGGCCTCGACGCCCATCACCGCGGAGGTGCTCGACTACGCGGAGGTCGATGCGAAGTTCGACGCCACCATGGAGTGGCTGGCGCGCACCTACGTGCACGCCATGAATTGCATCCACTACATGCACGACAAGTACTTCTACGAGCGGCTCGAGATGGCGCTGCACGACCGCGACATCCTGCGGACCATGGCCTTCGGCATCGCCGGCCTGTCGGTGGTGGCGGACAGCCTATCGGCCATCAAGCACGCCAAGGTGCACGTGATCCGCGACGACAGGGGCCTGGCAGTAGACTATCGGATCGAGGGCGACTTCCCGACATTCGGCAATGCCGACAGCCGGGTGGACGACATCGCCGTGGAGATCGTCTCCCGCTTCATGGCGAAGATCCGCAAGCACCCGACCTATCGCAACGCGGTGCACACGCAGTCGGTGCTGACCATCACGTCTAATGTCGTCTACGGGAAGGCGACCGGCAATACGCCGGACGGGCGGCGCAAGGGCGAGCCCTTCGCGCCGGGTGCGAACCCGATGCACGGGCGGGACGACCATGGCTGGCTCGCCTCCTGCATCTCCGTCGCACGGCTGCCTTATGCCGATGCGCAGGACGGCATCAGCTACACCGTCTCGGTCGCGCCCACGCTTGCGCGCCGGGACCAGGACGCCACCATCGACAACGCCGTGCGCGCCTTCGACATGTACTTCGGTCAGGGTGGCTTCCACATGAACCTCAACGTCCTGTCGAAGGAAACGCTGGAGGACGCGATGGAGCACCCGGAGAAATACCCGCAGCTCACCATCCGGGTCTCCGGCTACGCGGTGAACTTCGTGCGCCTGACGCGCGAGCAGCAGCTCGACGTCATTCGCCGCACCTTCCACGCTTCCTACTGAGGAAACGGCCATGCTCGAAGTCGAAGGCGACGGCATGGTGAAGGTCGGCAGCCGTTTCGACCTTCGCACCGGCCAGGCCCCCGATGCCCCGGAGACCCAGGGCTTCGAGGGGCCGCAGGAGACCCATGGCTGGGTGCATTCCTACGAGACGGGGTCGACCGTCGATGGCCCCGGCGTGCGCATCATGCTGTTCATGTCGGGCTGCTTCCTGCGCTGCCAGTACTGCCACAACCCTGACACCTGGCACTTGAAGGACGGCACGCGGATCGAACTGTCCCACGCCATTCGGCGCCTGCACGACTTCGCCCCGGCGTTGCGTGCAATGGGCGGCGGGCTCACCATCTCGGGCGGCGAGCCGTTGGTACAGATGGGCTTCACGAAGGGGCTGCTTGCGGCGGCGAAGTCGATGGGGCTGCACACGGCGCTCGACACCTCTGGCTTCCTCGGCCACCGCGCCGATGACGCCTATCTCCAGCACGTTGATCTCGTGCTGCTCGACATCAAGAGCGGGGACGAGGACACCTATCGCCGCGTTACCGGCTTCGAGCAACGGCCGACGCTCCGCTTCGCGGAGCGCCTCGCGACGATGGGCAAGGCCGTCTGGGTGCGCTTCGTGCTCGTGCCCGGCCTGACCGACGCGCCGGACAACATCCGCAAGGTTGCGGAGTTTGTGGCACCCATGACCAATGTGGAGTGGGTCGAGGTGTTGCCCTTCCACCAGATGGGCGCCTTCAAGTGGAAGGCGCTCGGGATCGACTACACGCTTGCTGACACACCGACGCCAACGGAGGAGCAGGTGCAGGCCGCACTCGGCATCTTCCGTGCCGCCGGTTGTCGTGCACGCTGACCGAGGGGAGCACGCCGCATGATGGCCTCCGTCAGCGAACTGATCGGCACGCAGCCGATCCTTGCGCTGTTCCTCGCGATCGGCTTCGGCTACCTGGTCGGGCAGATCAGCATCCTGGGTTTCTCTCTCGGCATCGGTGCGGTGCTTTTCGTCGGCCTGTTCCTCGGCGCCATCGCGCCGAAGGCCAACATCGCCGGGCCGATCGGCCTCATCGGCCTGATCATGTTCCTCTACGGCATCGGCATCCTCTACGGCCGCCAGTTCTTCGAGGGGCTGACGGGGCCGGGGCGCATCTACAACCTCCTTGCCCTCGTCGCCGTCGTGGCGGGGCTGGTGATGGCGCTGGGCCTGGGCTGGATCTTCGGCGTGCAACTCGGCCACACGCTTGGGCTTTTCGCCGGATCGATGACCAGTACGGCGACGCTGCAGGCCGCGCTCGACGTGACGAAGAACAACGAGCCCTCGATCGGCTACTCGGTCGCGTATCCCTTCGGCGTCATCGGTCCGATCCTGTGTTTCTACTTCCTGACGCGGAAGGTGAAGCCGAGCTTTCCGCCCAAGCCGGCGCGGTTCCACATCGGCGAAGTCACGCTCGAGCGACTGCCCGACGGCAGCACGCTCGGTCAGGTGATTGCGATGCTCCCGGAAGGCGTGCAGGTGTCGACCGTGCGCCAGGACCATCGCAATCGAATGCCCGACGCCAACCTCGTGCTCGGCGTCGGCGACGCGCTGCTGATTGCCGCCGACCGCGCGGAATCGATCCAGGAGACGGCGGCATTGCTCGGCCGGCTCGATCCCGGCCGTATCGCGAAGGACCGCGCGGACCTCAGCTACCAGCGCTTCTTTGTCTCCAAGGCGGGCCTCACGGGCCGCAAGTTAGACGAGATCCCCATGCCCGCGGGCACCGAGATCCGCATCCTGCATGTCCGCCGCTACGACGTGGACCTGGTGCCGACGCCCGATCTGATGCTCGAGATCGGCGACCGTGTTGGCGTGCTGGTGCCAACCGACCAGGTCGCGGCGGCACGGGCGCATTTCGGTGACACGGTGAAGTCGGCCGCCGAGTTCTCCTACGTCTCGGTCGGCTTCGGCATGGTGCTGGGCGTCCTGCTGGGCCTGGTGCCGATTCCGGTGCCGGGCGTCGGCACGGTCACGCTTGGCATCGGCGGCGGTCCGCTCATCGTGGCGCTGCTTCTCGGGCGGCTGCGGCGCACCGGACCGATCTCCTGGGTCATGCCACTGCCGGCCAACATCGTCCTGCGCAATTTCGGCCTCACGCTGTTCCTGGCTGCGGTTGGCATCAATTCGGGCCAGGCCTTTGTCACGACGGTGGCGTCGCAAGGACCGTTGCTGTTGATTATCGGTGCGCTGGTGCTGCTCACCACCGTCGCGATCGTGCTCGGGGTCGGTGTTTACGTGCTGAAACTGCCCTATGACGACCTGCTCGGAGTCGCCTCCGGCGCCACGGGCAACCCCGCCATCCTGGTCTATGCCACGCGCATGGCGCCGACCGAGCGTCCGGACATTGGCTACGCGATGATCTTTCCCTCTGCGACGATCGTGAAGGTCATCGCCGTGCAAATCATCGGCCTGATCGCGCTGGGCGGGTGAGGGCCCCACAGGTGGCCCGATGCCCGGGCTCGCATCGAAGAGCGATTGCCGCTCGACAGCGTGTCCCGTGCGGAGGCGGATGGCATAGCGACGGCCGGGTAGTACAGCGTCACGCTGCTCACGCTTGGCGGTGGCTGCATCTCCTTCTGCGCGATCGTCGCGAATCTCGCGCTGACCGGCGCCGAGGCTTCGTCGCAACTTCCTACGAATTGGCTGGCCGGTGACATGTTCGAGCACTTGATTGATGCGGATCAACCTTGGCCACATCGCGATCGCTATGCGTGAGGCCAATCCGGCGGCCGACGCACTCCCGGCTGCCCAGCGGAGGATGCCATGTCACGTAGCCCGGATCGCAGCTCCGCCACATCGCGACCGATCCCGCGCCGCCTTGCTCTCGCGGCGCCATTCCTCCTCGCCGCCTGCGGTACGGTCGAACGCGGCACCGCGGTGCCGCAGACGCTGCAGGATCACACGCAGATTCTCGGCATACCGAATGCCCGCTTCTTTCCCGACACCCAGGCTGTCGCGCTCTTTGAGGAATTCGCCGCCGCCAGCCGGCGCGAGGCGCTGCATCTGGGCCTGCCACCGGATACGGATCCGCGTCGCCTGCCGCCGGCCAATCTGCTGGCGCTGTCCGGCGGTAGCGATCACGGCGCCTTTGGTGCCGGCATACTCGTGGGCTGGACCGAACTCGGCACCCGGCCGGAATTCAAACTCGTCACGGGCATCAGCACCGGCGCGCTGACCGCACCGCTTGCCTTCGTTGGATCCTCGAAGGATCCCGTGCTGCGGGATGTCTATACCGCCGTCGGGCCGGACCAGATCTTCCGGATGCGCGATTGGATCAGCATCCTGTTCGCCGATGCGCTGACCGACACCCGTCCCCTGCGCGAGATGCTTGCCCGCCACATGAACGAGGCGACGGTGGGGCAGATCGCCGAAGGCTATCGCCAGGGGCGTCTGCTGCTGATCGGCACCACCAATCTCGACGCGATGCGGGGCGTGATCTGGAATGTCGGCGCCATCGCCGCGAGCGGCCGGCCTGGCGCCGCCGATCTGATTCGCGACCTTATGCTCGCTTCGGCCTCGGTACCAACCTTCTTCCCCCCAGTGATGATCCAGGTGGAGGCCGAAGGCCGGACCTGGCAGGAAATGCATGTGGATGGCGGTGCTATGGCGCAGACCTTCCTCTATCCGCCTGCATTGACGCAGGGCCGCAACCTGCGCGCCGGTGCATTGGCACGCGCACGCCGCGCCTGGGTCATCCGCAACGCCCGCCTCGGTGGTGAGTGGCAGCAGACCGAACGCGGCCTGCTACCGATCTCCGGTCGTGCCATCTCGAGCATGATCGCAGCGAGTGGCCAGAACGACATCCTTCGCCTGCAGACCAACGCGGTACGCGACGGAATAGACTTCAACCTGACGTATATCGGTGAGGACTTCACTCTGCCCTGGGTGCGCCCCTTCGACCGCGAGTGGATGCGCGCGCTGTTTGAATACGGGCGCCTGCGCACAGTTGAGGGGCGCACGTGGCAGAGCAGCCACCCTGCCCTGGCTGTGCGACCTGCCGGTTCCTCCACCGGTGCCACCGCCGATCGGCGGCCACGGTAGGTCGCTGCGCTGGCGAACCGTCAAGCCCAGCTTGGTCGCTGGGCACGCGGGGAAGGCGGAGCTACCCACAGACGCGGTTCACCCCCGGGGCGGCGCGCTTCAGAGGCCCCCGCCCCAGCGGTACTGCAGCGCGATCCCGAGCAGGTCGTAATTGTTCCCCGTGCGCGCGGAGATGCCTCTGCTGCCATACAGCCGAACCGAATAATGAGGGCTGAGCGGGATGGAAAAAGTCGCCCCGAGCCGCCAGTTCCTCAGCAGGTCGTCGTTCGCCTCTCCATTGATCGTGGTCCGCCCGCCGGTGAAATAGGTCGCGTCGACCGACCCCCAGATGCCCCTGCCGAAGCTGTAGATGGCATGGCCCTGGAGGGAATAGAGCGGATCCTGGGATCGAGTCTGGCCGCGCAGGAAATCGTTGTTGTCACTGAAGAAGGTGACAGCGGCGGTCGCCTCGAGCGTCAGCGGACCGAAGCGCTGAGACCCACCGATCTCCGGCTTCACGAACCAGCGGTTGGTCCCGAGGTTCACCGCGCGCGACGGATCGTACTGCCCCACCGGGACGGATACCTGCACGCTTGCGCCCAGGATCAGGTCTTGCTGCCACGTGGCGAATTCCTCGAGTGTCAGCGCCGGCGCGCCGAACAGATTGACCGAGAGTCGGAAGCGCGGATCACCGGGACCACTGACCGTGCGCTCCACCGGCTGGCCGGCGAAGGTCGCCGAGCCTGATAGCCAGCTGAAGGGTGCGATCACGTCAAACTTTGCCGACATGCCCAGGATGTCGAAGGATCGGGCGTACGCAAGGAGCAGGCCCGATGTCTCGAGCCGGGCGTCGGCGACCGGGACGGCCGGGTCGAAGGACAGGCTGCCGCGCGTGAAGGCATAGCCACCGACCAGGAAATTCACGCCGACCGGCGTGTTCGCGAAGGCGCGCGGCTCGATGTCCTGGGCCGATGCACTGGATGCGGTGGTGACGAGCGCGACGGCCGCCGCGATCCGCAGGCAGGCGCGCGGCAGGCCGGCGCTGCCCGCCACGGCCGCGACGTTGGTCGTGCGCACACTCACGGCTGGAGTTTCTTCGCAGCCGTCGTGGGGTGCAACCGCTGCGTGACATGTCTGCGGCAGTGCCGCGACAGCGTCGGCGCAACGGTTCGGCCAGATCGCCGGCACATCTTCGCAGAGCGCTTCCACCTGGCCGGCGATGCTCAGGCCGAGGATGTGAAGCCTCCCCGCGGTTAGCTTCGCGCGCAGACGCTCGCGTCCAATTCGCGGAGCCGGCCAGGGATGGACTTCAAGGCGGGCGGCGCATCGCGGTCGCGTTGTTGATGCATATCAACGCCTCCGGCGCCCTTTCGCGCGATGAACCTCGGCAAGCGGAGGTCGGGCAGGAAATCGCGCGCATGAAGCTGGTGATCGTCGGCGGCGTGGCAGGCGGGGCGTCCTGCGCGGCGCTGCTGCGCCTCGGCATGACGGACTACGAGAAGGTCCTTTGCGGCCAGACCCTGAGCCGCGACGCGGCGTGGACGGACAAGCGCATCAGCGCCCTGGCGATGGCAATCCAGATGGGTGCCACAATCGACGACCTGGCCGAGAGTGAGCTCTGCTACGCGCCGCAATTCGGCAGTGCCAAGGACCCGCTGAACTTCGCGGGCATGATGGCGCGCAGCATCCTCGACGGCGACATGCCGGTCGCGCATGGGGCCGCGCGCGGCGACGGTCTGCTGCTCGACGTGTGTGAAGCGCCGGAACTGGCGGTGGAGAGCGTGCCTGGCGCGCTCCACATCCCGCTCGGCCAGTCGCGCGACCGGATTTCGGAGTGCCGCGGGACCGCGAGATCCAGGTCATCTGCCGCTCCGGGCAGCGCGCCTACTACGCGACGCGTCTGCTGCTGCAGAACGGCTTCCGCGCGCGGACGCTGTCGGGCGGCGTGCTCGCGCGCGCCGTGCTGGAGCCTGGCCCGGCAGGGATCGCTCATGCCCTCGATTGACCCTCGGCGGTGAGCGACCTGCCGCTTCTCGCGCTGAAGCTGTCGCTGCTCGTCTTCATGGCGGGCTCGCTGTTGGAGATGGGGCTCAGGCTGCGGTTGAGCGATGCGCTGTCCGGGCTGCGTGATCGCCGTTTTCTCATCTATGGCGTCGGCTTCGGCTTCGTGATCGGGCCTGCCCTTGCGTGGGCGATGACGCAACTCCTACCGCTCTCGCCGCCACATGCGCTGGGGTTGATGCTGCTTGGGCTCACGCCTTGCGCACCCTTCCTGCCGGTCATGGTGAAGCGCGCGCAGGGCGACGTCGCCTGTGTGCCGGCGATGATGCTGCTCGCCGCCGTCGGCACGGTGGTGTTGATGCCCGTGGCGGTACCGTTGCTGGCCACGGGGCTTACTATCGACGCCTGGGCCATCGCGCGCCCGCTCGTGATCATGGTCCTGGGGCCGCTCGCGCTCGGGATGGTCGTATTCCATGTCGCGCCGCATGTCGCGGCGACGGTACGCCCCCATGTCAGGTCCGTGGCGGCGGGGGCGGCCGTGGTCCTGGTGGTGCTCTGCGGGGTGCTGTTCGGACGTGGCTTCCTGGCGTCCTTCGGCAGCTTTGCCGTCGGCTCGCAGGTGCTGTTCCTGGCAATCATGACGACAGCGGGCTATGGACTGTCGCGTGGTGTCCGGCAGCAACGGCGCAGTGTGCTCGGGCTTGGGCTCTGCACGCGCAACGTGGGCGCCGCCATGGCGCCGCTGCTCTCGGCGCCTGGCGTGGATGATGGTGTAATCGTCATGGTGACCCTCGGCGTGCCGGTGCAGATCGCCTGTGGCCTGATCGCCGCGTGGTGGTTCGCGCGGGTCGCGCGGCGGGCGGCCACGGAGGGAGAGGCAGCATGCCTGTCTGGCTGATTCCTATCGCCTATACCGTGGTGAGCATCGTTTGCGGCCTCGTGCTCCCGCGGCTTGAGCACAGTTATGCCGCGTCATTCGACCTGGGCGTCTCCTCGTCGGCGGTGCTGGCGGCACTCTCGGCGATTTCCTCGGGGATGATGGCGCTGACTGGGATCGTCTTTTCGATCGCCTTCGTGATGTTGCAGTTCAGCGCCATCACCTATTCGCCACGCTTCGCGTCGCGCTTTGCGCGCGATCCGGTCCTGTTCCATGCGCTCGGGATCTTCTTCGCGACCTTCACCTATGCGCTTGCCACGACGATGTGGGTGGATCGGTCCGGCGAGGCCAGGGTGCCGACACTCTCCGCCATCGGCGCGATGGTGATGCTCTTCGCAAGCCTGCTGGCGTTCGGACTGCTGATGCGCCGTCTCGGCGACCTGCAGATCGCCAACACACTGCGCTTCATCGGCGACCAGGGACGAGAGGTGATCCGCCAGACCATCATTGCCGGCGGGGTGCGGGCGGCGGTCGTCCCCGACACCACGACGGCCGATCCGGTCGTGCAGAAGCTGCGACACCAGGGACCGCCCCGCTATGTCCAGGCCTATGACATCCCGGCACTGGTCGCACTCGCCCGCCGCGCAGGCGGGGTGATCGACATGGAGGTCGCGGTCGGCGACATGGTGCTGGACGGATCCGTGGTGCTCCGCGTGCTGGGTGGCACGGGAGGGCTGCCGGATTCGGAACTGCTGCGCGCGGTGCGCCTCGGGAACGACCGCACGTTCGAGCAGGATCCGAAGTATCCGTTGCGCCTTCTGGTCGACATCGCGATCAAGGCGCTCTCCCCGGCCATCAACGACCCGACCACGGCGGTGCAGGCGCTCGACCAGATCGAGGACTTGCTTCGGCGCCTGGCCCGACGGCCGCTCGACATCGGGCGCGTGGCGGACCAGGAAGGCGTGCTTCGCCTGACCTTTCCTTCGCCGAATTGGGGCGACTACCTATCCCTCGCCTTCGACGAGATCCGCGTCTTCGGCGCGACCTCCGTACAGGTGCTGCGACGGTTGCGGTCGGCGCTGCTTGGCCTCGAGGAACTCCTGGACGGCGATGTGCGTGCCGACGAGGTCCGGCGCTACCTGACGCATGTTGATTCGGTGATTGATCGGTCCACCTTTGACGACCAGGATCGGCACGCGGCCCGGCAGGAGGATCCGCAGGGGCTCGGACTGACCCGGTAGCGCATCGCCGTCGTACCCGACTGCCATCACTGGTCCGACAACAGCGTGCGGGTCACGGCGCGGAACGTTGGCGCCTCGACGGTCGACATGGCGGCGGCCCCGCGCATTCAGGTCCGGGTCCTCATCCCCGTAGCAGGTATCGTGGACGCAACGCGGTGACGGTATGGCCAGCCGACCTGGCGTCTGTTCAGCAGAGAGCGGCCGGCCAGCATCGGGGACACCAGTATCGTCAGGATGCCGCCCCACCCCCCGGAGCGTCGTTCCCTGCCATGCGGGCATCGCATCCTGCCTGACCGCCAGCGCGGTGATGGCAACCACCAACGGCAACTGCGCCCCCAGATGCAGCGCGAGGGCGGCGCGCGGATCGGGATCGAGGTCCGTCTGGAAACGGCCCCGGTGCAGACCTTCTTCGACCGCGCGGCGCGCCGTGAGTTCTCGCTGTTCATGATAGGCTTCGGCGTGTACCTGCTTGTCCCCCCGCGCGCCGCACAGCGGCCTTGCCATGACACACAGACGGAGAGACACGCACCATGCTGCGCCGCCGACATCTCCTGACCTGCCTGCCTTTGTTCGCTGCGCCGCGCGGGGTGAGCGCGCAGTTCCTGTCGGGCGGGCGACCGTTGCGCCTGATGGTGCCGTTCAACCCCGGTGGCGCGGCCGACGTCCTGGCGCGACACTATGCCGAGGCCATCACGAGCCAGACCGGCCAACAGGTGGTGGTCGAGAACCGCGGCGCTGCGAATGGCATCCTCGCGGTGGAAGCCGTCGCGCGGTCAGCAAGCGATGGTTCGACGCTCGGCGTGCTGAGCGTCACCTTCTTCGCGGCGCTCCCATTCATGATGGACCGACCGCCGTATGATCCGGTGCGAGACCTCATGCCGGTCGCACGCATCGCCAATTCGACGGTGCTCTGCGTGGTGACGCCGGAGCGTGCGCGCGAACGCGGCTGGACCGACTTCCGCAGCATGATCGAATGGGCCAAGCGGCCCAGTAACCGCGTGACGACGGGTTCGGCGCGGGCGACGCCCTCGCACCTGATCAGCGCCACCATTGCAAGCCGCAGCGGCGCGGATATCCAGCACATCCCCTACCGCGGCGGTGCGCCGGCGGTGAGCGATTTCCTGGCCGGCACCATCGACATGATCTTCGACGCCATGCCGCAGCTCATGCCTCACGTCGCCGCAGGCCGCGCGGTGCCCCTCGCCGTGGGCAGCCGGGAGCGATCACCCTTCTTTCCGCAGGTGCCCGGCATGGGCGAATTCGCCGACCTAAACTTGGCCGCGGTCGATTTGCAGAGCTGGTCCGCTCTCGCCGGCCCGTCATCGATGGCGCCGGCCACCGTTGCGCAACTGTTCGAGGGCATTCGCAAGGCGGGCGAGGCCCCGGGACTCGAGGATCGCCTCAAGGCGTCCGGGCTGGTGCTCTCGGTCTCAAGCAGCCCCGCGGAGGTGCAGACCCAGATTCAGCAGGACACGCCGCGCTGGCGGGAGATGGTGGCAGCCTCAGGCGCGCGGCTCGACTGATGGAGCACCTTGTGACCGGTCGCTTCATCGGCCAACTGGTGCCTTCGTCGAACCGCACGGTCGAGCGCACCACTGAGCGACTGCTGTCCGATTATCCCGGCCTGTCGTCGTGTTACTCGCGCATCGCGTATCGGCCCGATGGCAGCGGCCAGCCCGAGATCGGGTACGATGCGCCAGCCGTGCTGGCTGCGGCAGAGATGCTGGCCCACGCGGAGGTCGAGGCGATCTGCTGGAATGGCACCAAGGGCGCCATCGACGGATTTCAGGTGGACCGGGATCTGTGCGCCACGGCAAGCGCGCGGCTCGGTCTACCTGTCACCAGCGTGTCGCTTGACGTGCTCGAGATCCTGCGACGCCTCGGCGCACGACGGATCGCGCTGGTCTCGCAGGGCACCGTGGCGCGCGCGCAGCGCATCGGCGACCGCTTCGGAGAACAGGGTTTTCCGATGACGGCCGTGCGAGGGCTTGGGCTAGGGTCTAACCTTGAGGCGGCGAGCGTATCCCCCGCGACCCTCGGCGAAGCGATCCGCGGCTGTGTGGCGGAAGCCACGACCGACGCCGTGCTGATCTGGGGTACCAATATGCCAGGCCTGCCCGTGGTGGCGGCGCTCGAGGCGGAATGTGGCGTCGTGGTGATCGATTCCTGTTCCGTCGGAATCTGGGGGTGCCTCAAGGCACTCGGGCTGCCGGGCGCGCCACTGCTGGAGCATGGCAAGATCTTCGGGTTTCTGTAGGTCGTCAGGCGGCTTCCGCTGACGCGGCATGACCGTGACGTTGGCAGGATGGCGGCGACCGTTCGCCTTCAGGACGGCCTGCCCGGACTCCAGGCGTTCAATTGGGTCGAAGGCGCCGACGGTCTTGTCGCTGGCAGGCCAGAGGCCGTTGTTGGTCCGCTCGCCGGCTTCCCGCCTGCGGAAGGAACTCTCGATGGGGGAACGACAGGTGGAGCAGGCGAGCGCCAGGGGCTTCGATGGATGCGCGACCGCCAAGATCCTCTATAACGACAGCATCACCGAGCGGCCGGCGCAGCACCGAACCCACTTGCCAGTGCAACAACCACCAGCGGATCGCGCTCGACGCCCCGCCTACGTCGCCGACTTGCGCCGCCGCCCCCTCACGGCGACGTCGACCTTGGCAGGAGTGAGCGAGTCCCGCTTCACGCCGAGTTCCCGCGCCAGGCTGACAAGAGCCTTCAAGGCCGCCGACGGATTGCGCCGGCCGGGATAGTACAGGCAGAGGCCGGGCAATGGCGGTGTCCAGTCCTCCAGCACGCGAACCACGCGTCCGGCCTCGATGTCGGCGTGAACGTCCTGTTCGAAGAAGTAGCCGAGCCCAATGCCCGCCAGCACCGCGCTTCGCGCGAGGCCGGCGTCGTCCAGCGTGATCGGACCGTTCACATCGATCACGGCAGTCCTCCCACCCTTCTCGAAGTGCCACCGATACAGGGCGCCGTTCGGCAGCCGGGCACGGATGCACGGGTGCTTGAGGAGATCGGACGGGACGCGCGGCCTGGCATGCTTCTCGAAATGCGCCGGCGAAGCGACGACGGCAGATCGCCGAGGACGCCCGAGCGAAACCGCGATCATGTCGGTTGGCACGAGGTCGGCCACCCGCGCGCCGAGATCGAAGCCTTCGGCAACGATGTCGACCAACCGTCCCTCGGTGACGATGTCCACATGCACCTGCGGATAGCGACGCAGGAATTCCAGGATCAGCGGAGACAGGATCTCACGCGCTGCCGTCGCGAAAGCATTGATGCGCAGCGTACCGGACGGCGTCGCCTGCTGCGACCGCACCGCGTCCATGGCGCCGTGGATATCGAGCAGAGCCGGACCGACCTGGTCGACAAAGACGCGGCCGGCATCGGTGAGCGAAACGCTGCGCGTCGTGCGATTGAACAGCCGGACGCCAAGGCTCGCCTCCAGCTTTCCGACAGCGACACTGAGCGCCGTCGCGGACATGCCCAAATCCAGCGCCGCAGCACGGAACGAGGCCCGGCGTGCAATCGCGATGATCGCCTCGAGATCACTGAGCCCGGCGCGATACAGTGTTCCGGTTTTCGGCATACCGCATCCCTCTTTATCCCAGTTATCTGAACAGACGTTCATCGCCAGGTGAAGCGCGGACACCAGTCGCCGCAACCCAGGAGACAGCGCGATGCACCTGCCCTTGCCGATCCAAAGATATTTCGACGCCGATGACCGGAATGACTGCGAAGCCCTGTTGATGGCCTTCGCGCCCGATGCCGTCGTGACGGATGAAGGCCGAACCCACACCGGCCGCCAGGCGATCGAAGCATGGTGGCGCGACGCCAAGGCCAGGGCTCAACACAGGAATGAGCCGATCGCTGCGGTCGAGACGGGCGATACCACCGAAGTTCGTGCCCGCGTGTCGGGGCAGTTTCCGGGCAGTCCGGTCACGCTGACCTTCGCCTTCCTGCTCAAGGGCGGCCGGATCGCAGGGTTGGAGATACGCGCGTGACGAACTTCCTCACGCTTGAAGGCAAGCGCGCGCTCGTCACCTCGGGCACGCGCGGTGCCGGCGCGGCGGCCGTCGCCTTGTTTCGAGACCTCGGCGCGCAGGTGTTGACGACGGCGCGCTCCCGTCCGGACACCATCTCCCCGGAGATGTTCGTCGGCGCCGACCTGACGACGCCGGAGGGGTGCGCGACGCTCGCCACCGCCGTGCGCGATCGCCTGGGCGGCGTCGATATCGTCGTTCACATGCTCGGCGGCTCGTCCAGCCCGGCGGGCGGCTTCGCTGCGCTGAGCGACGCTGCGTGGGCGCGTGAGTTCGACCTCAACCTCATGCCCGCCGTCAGGCTGGACCGTGCCCTGGTGCCGGCGATGGTGGCGCAGGGCCATGGGGTCGTGATCCACGTGTCGTCGATCCAGCGCGTGCTGCCGCTCCCGGAAGCGACGACGGCCTATGCTGCGGCGAAGGCCGCCCTCTCGACCTACAGCAAGGGTCTCTCGAAGGAAGTCTCGCCCAAGGGCGTGCGCGTCCTGCGCGTGGCGCCAGGCTGGATCGAGACCGAGGCCTCCGTGCAGCTGGCCCAGCGACTCGCGACCGAGGCCGGTGCCGATCTCGCCTATGGCAAGCGCATGATCATGGAATCCCTCGGTGGCATCCCGATCGGCCGGCCATCGACGCCGGAGGAGGTTGCCAGCCTCATCGCCTTCCTGGCCTCCGATCGCGCCGCGAGCATCACCGGCACGGAACATGTCATCGACGGTGGTACCGTGCCTACGGTGTGACGCCGGAGCGCAACCTGCGTCGGGGCGGCAACAGGCAGAGCGCCGGGCTGCCGACGCCTGCGCAGCGGTCCGCCTAGCGCCGCTGCCGCAAGCGCCCGCCCGGTGCATCCTCGCCACCCAAGAACGCGGCGATGTCGCGGTTGTTGCGCATGACCGTCTCCCCGGCCGCGACCAGCAGCTCGACATCCTCGCGCGGAAGGGTGAGGCCGGTTGGAATCCGCCGCAGGCGATCCCGCAGCACCGGGTCTGGATGGTCGGCCAACGAGACATGGACCAGCCGGCCTTGCACGTCTTCGCAAGGCCGGCCGTCGATGGTCCTGGCATGGCGACAACGATTGGACCGCTGGCGCTCCACCATGCGATCGACCTCGGCCGCGGTCACCGCCAGCGTCTCGAGGTTGTAGTTGTCGATCTGCGCGCCTGAGACGGCATCGAAGATCTGCACGAGGCCGTTGATCATGCGCTGCCGTGACAGGGCGGGGTCGGTCGCGGATTGCCCATCGACGCTGATGATCAGGATCCGTCGCACAGGCTGCGCGCGTTCGACGAAATCCTGCTCGTCGGTGCCGCCGAGGATGGCGAAGTTCAAGGACGCCCGCAGCGCCAGGTTGTCCGAAATGCCGCCATCCAGCAGATGCAGCCAGGGCGTGCGATCCCGGTCGGCCATCCGGGCGACCACCTCGAGCAGCCGGCGGCGATTGTATTCCGCCAACATGGGCATGACCGACAAATTGACCGGCAGCGGCGCGTCGCAGTCGGGGCCGCGATGGTTCGCCAGCGTGATCGGCGTGAAGAGCAACGGAAAGCCGTTCGAGGCGGCCACCGCGCGCGCCACCGAGAAGCGCGCGAGGTCCGAGCAGATGACATCGAAGGCATGCGGCAGGAACGGGAAGGCGGCGCCGCTGGCGAGATCCGTCGCGCTGATCGACAGGCGCGGGCGACCGCGCGCCATGAGGTCGCGGAAGGTGGCGCCGCGGAAGATGTGGTCGTCATAGACCTCGGTCATGCGATCGTTGGTGCCCACCCCGGGACTCGCGAGCCAGCCCCATTGCCAGGGCAGCAGGTAGGTGCCCCAGACATAGGCAGCGATGTCGCGGTGCAGGAAATCCTGCGGAAAGGTCTCGAAGGACCGCTCACCATACAGCGCGTAATGCGCGGCGGAGAAGCTGCCGCCGGAGACGCCGCCGATCTGGTCGATCTCCGCCAGCAGGGTGGAGGGTGGCCCGCCGAGACGAACCGGAACGTGCCGCATGCCGCGCAGCGCACCGTGGCTGAACGCCGCGGATCGCTTCCCGCCTCCCGAGAAGGCGACGAGAATGAGGATATCCGACCGCCCCCCGGAGGCATTGATCTCCGAGAGGTCGTACCCGGAGTTCCGGGTGCCCTGCTGGAGCGGCGGGTTGATGCCGCGATCCACGTCGCTGCATCCGCACAGCGCCGCGAGCACGGCCAACCGCCAAAGCCGCTTGGTCCAGCGGGTCGATGGCCCCGATATCCGCGCCGGGCGATGGCGCCTGCGGCCGTCGCCAACCTGCTGCGGGATCGGTGCCGCCGGTCGTTCGGTCGCCCTGATCCCGTGTGTTCCGTTCATGGCCTGTCTCGCGATCGAAGGTCACGTCGCTGCCTCGGGGCTCCAGGGCGGCGATGTCCGCCGTTCCGGGGCTGCGGGATGATCCAACCACCCCGCAGCGCCAGTTGTCAGGAACGGCCCCGCCGTCAGGGTCGTCCGACGGGCGCCAGCACGGCACGCTCGTCGGCGGCCTCGATGTCGGAACCGCGAAGCCCGGACGCACTGCGCGCCGATCGTGGCCGCAGCTTGTGCGACTGCCTGATGGCCTCTGCCGCGCGCTCGCCGATGATCGCGCAGGGGGCCTGCGTGTTCCCGGTCGTCACCCGCGGCATGATCGAAGCGTCCGCCACCCGCAGCGCGTCCACGCCATAGACCCTGAGGGCGCCGTCCACGACCGACATCGCGTCGCGCCCCATCTTGGCGGTGCAACTCTGGTGCCAGTAGGTCACGGCAGCGTCGCGGATGTAGTCGTCGAGCGCGTCACCCGTCAGCGCACCCGGCATCGCCTCGCTGCGCACGTAGGGGCGGAAGGCGGGCGCATTGCCCAGCGCACGGCAAATCTCGATGCAGGCGCGTGCCGTCGTCATGTCCGTGGGATCCGACAGGAAGTTCGTGTCCACGGTAACCGCCGCGGAAGGATCCGCACCCTCCAGACGCAACCGCCCTCGACTGACGGGCTGCGCCAGCCCGGCGAACATCGTCCAGCCATGCGCCGGCACACCGCGTGCGGCCGTACGGTCGCTCGGCACCGGGAACTCGACCTGGCAGAACAGGAGGTCCGGCGCATCGAGGTCGGGCCGGCTCTTCCAGTACAGCGTCGCTTCGCTGCCGCTATTCCGCGGCGGGATCGGCTCGGCATATTCCCAGGTGCAGCCGAAGGAAACGTGGTCCTGGAAGTTACGGCCAACGCCCGGCAGGTGCTGCCGCACAGGGATACCCACACGCGCGAGCTCCTCGCGATCGCCGATGCCCGAATGCATCAGCACCTTCGGCGTATGGATCGCGCCGAGCGACAGCACGACCTCGGCAGTCGCGCCCACCGTCGTGACCTGCCCATCGCGCAGGAACTCCACCCCGGTCGCACGACGGCCGTCGAAGACGACGCGACGCACCATCGCACCGGTCAGCACGGTCAGGTTGGGCCGGTCGAGCCACGGGTGGAGATAGGCGCGGTACAGCGAGTGCCGGCGGCCGTCGCGGACCAGCATGTCGCTGATCGCGGCGCCGCCTTCGCCCTCCATCATGCGCCCGTTCGGGTGGTCGAAAACCGGGATGCCGATGTCGCTCGCGGCATCCAGCATGGCGTGCGCGACAGGGCTCGGATCGGCCGCGGGCTGCACCCAGACCGGCCCTCCGGTGCCCCGGAACCGTGGGTCCGGCGCGCCCTGCCAGTTCTCGATGCGACGGTAGATGTCGAGGACGTTCTCGTAGCCCCAGGCCGGGTCGCCTGCCTCCGCGGCAAAGTAGTCCCAGTCGCTCCGGTGGCCGCGCGCCCAGACCATCACGTTGATGCTCGAACCGCCCCCGAGGCCCTTGCCCATCGACAGCGATAGCGCGCGCCCCTTCAGGTGCGGGTTCGGCGCGGCCAGGAATCCCCAGTCCCGCTTGCTGCCGAGATTGGTGGGCCACAAGGCGGGGTTGAGCACGGAGTCCGCCTCGTCGCTGCCGCCGGCCTCGAGCAGCAGCACATGGACCTCCGGGCTTTCTGCCAGGCGTCGCGCGATGACAGAGCCGGACGCGCCAGCACCGCAGACAATGAAGTCGTAGCTGCGCCGCAGGCCGGCCGTCCGCTGCGCCTGGTTGTCGCGCGCGCGCGTGGCAAAGTCCCGATCTTCGGTCGTGACAGTGTCGTTCATGTTTGCATTCCTCGATCTGCGTATCCGAATGCCGCGCGCGCGCGGCCCGACGTGGCGCACGCGGCCATCGATCCACCTGCGCCCGCGCCGGGGCGTTCTCGTGCATCGCGCCGAAGCTGCGCCGCCCGGTGCCGGCCAGGCACCGGCACCGGTGCCCCTTTTGCCGTTGCGTCCCGCGGTCAGCGCGCGGCGCGCTGGGCGGTCCTGGCCGCGTCGTCGATCACGTCGGCCACTACGCCGGGCTGGGTCATGAACACCGCGTGGCTCGCGCCGACGTCGGTCACCTTCGCGCCGATGCGGCTGGCCATGTGGCGCAGCATGCGCAGGTCGAAGGCCTTGTCGTCGGTGGCGATGACTGCCCAGCTCGGCCTCGTTCGCCAGGCGGCCTGGGTCAGCCTGGTGCCGAAGGCCGCCATGGCGATCGGGACCTGGGAATCGTGCATGAAGGCCGCATCGGCATCGCTTGCATCGGCCGCAAAGGCCGCCTTGAAATTCTCCGGCTTGAGGAAGCCGAAGCCGTCCTCCTGCACGTCGATGACGAAGATCGGCGGCGTGGTGAAACCGTCATACTGCTGGCCCGTGGTCTCGCCGGCATCTGGCGAGAGGGCGGAGACGTAGACCAGGCCCGCGACCTTCGGATGCGTGCCGGCTTCGGTGATGACGGTGCCGCCCCAGCTGTGTCCGACCAGGATGGCCGGGCCATCCTGCCGGTTGAGCACGCGACGGGTCGCCGCCACGTCATCGGCCAGCGACGTGAGCGGGTTCTGCACGATGCTGACGCGACAGCCGCGTGCAGTCAGGGTGTCGTAGACGCCCCGCCAGCCGGAGCCATCGGCGAAGGCGCCGTGCACAAGGACGACATTGCGCACGGGCTGCGCGCCGGTGGCCTGGTTGGCCGGCTGCGCCCGGGCCGCGCCGGCGATGGTCGTCGCGGCAGCCGCGGCGACGATGTCGCGACGGGTAGCGGGCATCATGGAAGCTCCTTTCGATCGAACGGGATCCGGGCGTGCGGCGCCGTGGCGCTCAGGCCCGCACGAAGGACAGCAGGTCTGGGTTCACGACATCCGGGTGCGTCGTGCACATGCCGTGCGAGAAGCCGTCGTAGACCTTGAGGGTCCCACGCTTCAGCAGCGGCGCCGCGAGCAGCGCGGAGTTGGCGATCGGCACGATCTGATCGTCGCCACCGTGCATCACCAGCGCGGGCACCTCGATGGCCTTCAGGTCCGCGGTGAAGTCGGTTTCCGAGAAGGCCTTGATGCCATCGTAGTGGGCCTTGGCGCCGCCCATCATGCCCTGGCGCCACCAATTCTGGATCGCGCCTGGCGAGACCTGCGCCCCAGCCCGGTTGAAGCCGTAGAAGGGCCCGCTGGCGACATCGAGGTAGAACTGCGCCCGATTGGCCGCGAGTTGCTGGCGGAAGCCGTCGAATACCTCGATCGGCAGGCCACCCGGGTAGTCCTCGGTCTTCACCATGATTGGCGGCACGGCACCGATGATGACAAGCTTCGCCACGCGGCCATTGCCCTGGCCATGGCGTGCGACATAGCGCGTCGCCTCGCCGCCGCCGGTGGAGTGGCCGATATGGACCGCGTTCCTCAGGTCCAGATGCGCGGTCACTGCGGCGACATCGGCGGCATAGTGGTCCATGTCGTGGCCGTCGCCGACCTGGCTCGAGCGCCCGTGGCCGCGGCGGTCATGCGCGATGACGCGGTAGCCCTCGCGCAGGAAGAACAGCATCTGGGCGTCCCAATCGTCGCCGCTGAGCGGCCAGCCATGGTGGAAGACGATCGGCTGGGCGTCCTTCGGGCCCCAATCCTTGAAGAAGATCTGCGTACCGTCCTGCGTGGTGATCATGCCCATGGTCCCGGCTCCTGCGTGATGTGTTGCGGAATGAAGTCCGGCAGCGGCCTGCGCCGCCCCTCGGCGCGGCAGGCCTGCCGCGATGGCGGCTGACGCAAGGGCAAGCCAGGAGACGAGGCTTCGTCGATCAGGATGGATATCCACGGCCGCATCTCCGACATTGCCCGTGCGCCACCCGGCGACGGCGGAGGGACACTCCCATTTCGGGCGCGCGAATTCCTTGTCGCGCCGCCAAAAACTTCCAAGATCTTCGAAGGCGCGCGGGCCTGCGCGCGTCAGGGCGCGTCGGTGCCGGCGAGCATGATCACGAGGTCCAGGTTGCCGCGCACCATCCTGCAATACGGACAGGCCGCACGCGCTGCGCGCAGCAAGCGCTCTGCTGTTTCGCGCGGAAGCGTCGCGAGATGGCAGTGCAGTTCGACCGCGATGGCGAAGCAGCCTTCATCCCCATGGCCGAAGGCGACGATCGCAGTCACGCGCAACGGGTCGACCGCGCAGCCGATCTGCCGTGCCTCGAGATCGAGGGCGCTGCCGAAGCTGGCGCCGAAGGCCGCGGCGAGGAGTTGCTCGGGATTGGTGCCGGCACCACGGCCGCCGAGCTCCGCAGGATGGTCCAACGTCAGCCGGGGCATGCCACCCGGCGCAGCGGCCTGGCCATCCCGGCCCCCAGTCACCTCAACCGTGGCCGCATACAGAACGTCCAATCCGCACCTCGCCATTGCCGCCGCTTCGGGGCGTGTCGGCCGGCCCCGCCGCATGTAGTCTCCGCCCAGCGAATGATGCCCGCCGCCGCTCGGCCTGACGGAGCGAAGAAGTCCAAATTTTTCCAAATGAGGAGTCGCGATGGCAGTTGCTGCAAAGGCCTTCGCCTTCAATTCCTATCGCCTTGTCCCGGAACGCCGCAGCCTGGTTGGCAACGGCAGGGAGGTGCCGATCCGTGGGCGCGCCTTTGACCTCCTTCTCGCCTTGGTGGAGGGCCGCGACCGTATCCTCTCCAAGGACGAGCTCATGGCCCGGGTCTGGCCTGGCCGCGTGGTCGAGGAAGGCAACCTCACCGTCCATGTCGCCGGCCTGCGCAAGCTGCTCGGCAGCGGCATCATCGCGACGGTATCGGGGCGGGGCTACCGGTTCGTGGCGCCCGTCACGGAAATACTGGCCGAGGATGCCCGGCAGACGCCGCCTGCCGCCGCCGTCCTCGCACCTGCCGAGGCGGTGTCGCAGGAACCGGGTGACACCGCGCCATGGCCGGGCGGCCTGCCGCGTCCCCTGACCCGCCTCATTGGCCGCAACGCTGACGTCGATCGCGTGGAGTCGCGGCTGCGCGAAGCGCGGCTCGTCACGGTCGTCGGGGCTGGCGGCGTGGGCAAGACGCGGCTGGCCCTTGCCGTCGCCGACCGCAACCGCAGCTGCTTCCCGAACGGCGCCTGGCTCGCCGATCTCAGCCCTGTGGAAGACCCTCGTCTCGTTCTGCCCACGATCGCTTCTGCTCTTGGCGTCGACGTCGGCGGAGGGGATGCGCTGCGCGTGGTCAGCGCCTGGCTTGCCGATCGGCGTGGCCTGCTTGTGCTCGATGGGTGCGAGCACCTGCTGCGCCCGGCGGCCGATGCCGCCGAAGCCATCCTGCGCAACTGCCCCGGCATCGTGATCCTCGCGACCAGCCGCGAACCCCTCCGCGCCGAGGGGGAACGTCTGCACCGCCTGCTGCCGCTGGTTGCGGCGGCACCCGAGACGGCTGTCACGGCCGTGCAACTCGCTGATTTCCCGGCCAGCGAACTGTTCGTCGAGCGCACCCGCGCCGCGCTCGGCGAATTCGTCCCCGGCGATGCCGACGCCGGCGAGATCATGAGCATCTGCCGACGGCTGGACGGCATCCCGCTCGCGATCGAACTCGCCGCCCCGGCGCTGCAGGCCATGACGCTGGCGGAGCTTCGCGAGCGACTGGAACGCCATTTCGGGCTGCTCACCGCCGGGCGACGGACGGCGCTGGCGCGACAACAGACCCTCAGGGCGGCGATCGGCTGGAGCATCGACCTGCTGGAGCCCGCGGAACGCGCGCTGCTGCTGCGGCTGTCGGTGTTCGGCGGCAGTTGGACATCGGAATCCGCCGCCTTCGTGATGGGCGGGGCGTCGACGGAGGACGAGGTCTGCCGTCTGATCGCCGCGCTGGTCGACAAGTCGCTGGTGCAGGCGGATCTGACAGGCGTGCAGGCGCGCTATCGCCTGCTGGTCCCGACGCGCTTCTACGCCGCTGAGCGCCTGTCGACGACCGATCTGGCCGAGGCGCGCAGGAACCTGGTTCGGTGGCTGGCGCGGGCCTACGAGCGGGCCGAGGTCGATTGGCCCTTCATGGCCGATGACGACTGGTTCGCGCTCTACGCGCCGGAGATCGAGAACCTGCGCGCCGGTCTCGCCTGGGCCTTCGGGACGGATGGCGACATTCGCCTCGGCGTGGAACTCGCAAGCCTCACCGAGCATGTCTGGGGAGAGCTCTCCCTCACCGGCGAGTTGCATGAGTGGTTCAACCTCGCGATCTCCAGGATCGACGAAGCGACCCCGCCAGATGTCGCCGGCCGGCTGTGGCTGGGTCGCTGCGGCTGGGTCGCGCCTCGGGGGGCGACGGCGCTCGATGCCGCGCGCCGGGCCGTTGCGCTGTTTCGCGCGGCGGGCGCGCGGATCGACCTGGGGCGGGCGCTGTGGCGCCTGGCGTGGCAGCACATCCTTGCCGGTGACATCGGCGACGCTGAGCCCCTGCTCGATGAATCGGAAGACCTGCTTCGCCGTGGCAGGGTGAACAAGGCGCTCGTCTCCTGCCTGAGGGCCCGCGCGGTGGCCCGCATGCGCGCGGACCAGCCTGCCGCCGCCCATGCCAACCTGCAGGAAGCGCTCGCCCTCGCGCGGGACTTGCGCAGCCAGCGCGATGTCGCGCTCACCCTGGGCAGCATGGCCGAACTCCATTGCGCCGAAGGCCGGATCGCAGAGGCCACAAGGGTTGCCCAGGACGCGCTGGACTCCCTTGGGCCGGCGCAGGCGCGCTCTGCCTGGGTGCAACATGTGTCCGGCGCCATCGCATCCTACCGCCTGGTCGAGGGCGACATCGCCGGTGCGCGCCCGATCATCGCGGAGCGGCTGACGGCAGCCCGGCTCATGCGACTGCCGCACGAGGTCCTCGCCAATGTCGAGAGACTGGCGCTGATCGCGGCGCTCGAGGGAAATCCCGAAGCTGCGGCGCTGCTGCTGGGATATGTTCAGTCCTGCCTGGCGCAGAGTTCGGTGCTGCGAAGCTTCGGCTCGCAGGCCGTGCACGAGCGGCTGACGGCGGTCCTGCGAGAGAGCCACCGCTCCCAAGTCGAGCTGGATCGGCAGATCGCGCGTGGCGCCCGGCTCGACGAAGACGAGATCGTGGCGCAAGCCCTGCTGATCACGTTGCGGGCATAGATGCTTGGCCGCTGGCTTCGAAGGCGCGGCCGCCCCTCTCGCATGGCGCGACGTCCGATGTGCGACCGCAGCGCCCCTGCGTTCACTGGCCGCCATCTGGTGGTCGTGCCGTGGCGATGCCCTGAACCGTCAGGGCGACTGGCCGACCGGCAGGGAGCGCGCAACGGACACGCCCGGCAGCGTGGCCGCCGCCACCAGACTGCTCGCCAGCACGATCATCGCCGCCGGCGTCGCCCACAGCCACCAGCCGAGGCCGAGCAGGGTGAAGCCGGAGGCGATCATCTGCCCCCAGCTGGTCACCGCCGGATCACCGAGCCCCACGAAGGCAAGCGCGGCCTCGGTCAGGATCGCCCCGCCGAAGACGATGCCCGCCGTGGCGCCGAGCGGCGCGGCGAGATGCGGCAGCAGGTGCCGCCGCGCCACGTGCAATGGTGTCGCCCCCAGTGCGAAGGCCGCGCGCAGATGCGTGCGTCCAAGCACCGCCATCGTCTCGATCCGCACCAGCCGCGCCACCAGCGGCCAGCGCGTCAGCCCGATGACCAGCGCGAGCGCGACCATCGACCCGCCGAACAGCGCGGCCACCAGGACCGCGACCAGCAGTGTCGGCAGGCTCGCCACGATCTCCGCGCCGCGCATCAGCACTTCATCCAGCACGCCGCGCGCAAGCCCTGCGGCCAGGCCCACCATCACGCCGAGCGCGAGTGCGAGCCCGGTCGCCAGCCCCGCGACCAGAAGCGACGTTCTGCCGCCCTGCAACGCCGCCGCCAACTGGTCGCGCCCCAGGTCATCCGTGCCGAAAGGATGCGCGAAGGACGGCGGTAGCAACGGCGGTTGTCGCGGCAGGTCCGGTAGGGCGCCCACCGGCGCGAACACCAGGCAGGCAAGATAGAGCGTGACCAGCGCCAGCGCGGCCAGTAGCCGGCTCATCCTTCCCGGAGCCGCGGGTCGAGCAGCGGCGCGATCGCATCCGCCAGCAGGTTCGCCAGCCACACGAGCGCACAGGCGGCAACGACGCAGCAGATCACCACCGGATGGTCGCGTGCGACCGCCGCCGATACCGCGAGCCGCCCGAGCCCCGGCAGTGCAAAGGCGGTCTCGATCACCAGCGCGCCGCCGACCAGCCCGCCGATGCGCGCGGCCGTCAGCGTCGCGACCGGCAGCGTGGCATTGGGCAAGGCATGGTGCCAGCGCGCGCCGCCACGGCTGCGGCCGCGCGCCATGGCGGCGGTCACATGCGGCAGGTGCATCTGTTCCTGGACGGAGGCGCGGACCAGCAGTGCCGTGAAGCACAGCTGGTGCAGCGCGAGTGCCGCGACCGGCAGCGCGAGATAGCGCAGCCGCTCGACACCGAGCGCCACGCCGCCCATGGCAGGGTCCCGCGCATCGGCAACGCCCTGCACCGGCAGCACCCCGAGGCCGAGCGCGAAGACGAGCACCAGCCCCTGCGCGACGATGTAGCTCGGCACGGCGTGGAAGGCGGCAAGCGCCGCGACTGGCCAGCGCGCCGCGGACGCGGAGGCCGCGACACCCACCAGCGTGCCGGCGATCGCCGCCACCAACGCCGCCGCCGCGGTCAGCGTCAGTGTCAGCGGCAGGCGCTCGAGGATCAGCGACGCGACAGGCGCCTGTTCGCGCCAGGAGGTGCCGAGGTCGCCGCGCAGTAGCCGGCCCATCCATCCGGCCCAGACCTCGATCGCCGGCCGGTCGAGGCCGAGCCGCGCGGACACTTCCTCGACCTGCCCTGCCGCGGCCTGCTCGCCCAGTAGCCCGACCGCAGGCCCGCCGGGCGCGTGCCAGGCCAGCACGAAGGCGAGGCTGGCCGCCACGAGCACCGCCAGCACGCCGAAGGCCAGCCGGCGCAGCAGGAATCCCGCCACGCGGCGCGCCTCAGCGCCGGCGCCAGGCGCGTTCCGCCACCTGGCCCGACCAGGGCGCGAAATCGGCGAAGTCGTCGCGCCAGGCGGCGGTGAAGTCGGTCTCGACCAGCCACCAATACGGCAGGTCGCGTGCCAGGACCGCCTGCGCCGCGCGGTAGGCCTCGCCGCGCGCGGCATCGTCCTGCAGGGACGCCGCGCGGTCGAACAGCGCGTCCACCTCCGCGTTGCGATAGCCGGCCGCATTCGAGAAGGGCACGTTCCCCACTGCCGCGGAATGCACCATGCGCCGCACGCCGATCTCGGGATCGGTGCCGTTGCAGTAGGAAATCAGCGTCAGGTCGAAGTCGCGCCGCGTGAAGACGGCCTGCGAGAGTGCGGCCGGGTCCATCATCCGCGGGCGCAGCGCGACGCCGAGCGGGGCAAGCTGCTGGCGCAGGATCTCCGACCATCGTGCGAAGGCAGGAAAATGCACGATGTCGAGGCTGACGCGCACACCATCCGCACCGCGCACGAGGCCCGCCGCATCCAGCCGCCGGTTCGCCTCCGCCACGTCCTGCCGCCAGCCTGACAGCCCGCCCGGCGCATGTGCCCATCCGATGCCCGAGGCGATCGGCGCTTCCGCCACGCGGCCTTGGCCGAAAACCACGCGCTCCAGCATCTGCGCACGATCGAGACCGAGCGCGAAGGCTTCGCGCAGTGCCAATGTGCCGGTTGCAGGGCGGTCGAGATTGAAGCCGAGCGTCATGATGCAGTTGGACCCGCCGGGGGCGGAACGCATCTCCGCGAAGGTTACGCCGCGGCCGCGCAGACGCGCCACATCGGGTGGGCTGACACGGGCGAGCATGTCCACCTCACCGGCCAGCAGCGCATTCACCTGTGTATTGGCGTCGGGGATGATGCGGAACACGACGCGGTCGAGCCGCGGCAGTTCGGCGCGGAAATAGTCAGGGTTGCGGGTCAGTACCACCTGGTCGTCGCGCCGCCAGCTGTCGAACCGGAACGGGCCGGTGCCGATGGGGCGCTGGTTGGCGGGATTGGTATTCGGATCCGTACCAGCGAAGAGATGCGCGGGCAGGATCGGCGCCTCCGTCACGTCGAGCTGGCGCAGCAGCGCGGGATGCGGGCGGTGCAGTCGGAACACCACGGTGCGCGAATCGGGTGTCTCGATCGCCGCGACCGCCGGGGCGAGGCCGGCACGAGCGCGCGCATGGAAGCGCAGCAGCAGCTGTTCGAAGCTGACCTTCACGTCCTCCGACGTGAACGGGCGGCCATCGTGCCACCGCACACCGTCGCGCAGTCGGAACGTGGCGGTCAGGCCATCCGGCGCGACCTGCCAGGATTCCGCGAGGTCGGGCACGGGCCCGCCCACTTCGTCCAGCGCCACCAGCCCGTTGAACAGCGAACCGGCCACGGCGTGCAACGGCCCGGCGGTGGAGATGGCGGGGTTGAGGTGGCCCGGGTCGCCCGCGACCGCGATCACGGCGGTGCCGCCGCGCTGCTGGCCTAGGGCAGGCGTGGCGCACAGCAGCGCAAGCAGCAGGGCGAGCGTGCGGCGCGGGATCATGGCGGGCTCCGAAAGGGTGCCCCAGCCTAGCCGGTGGTATGACAAAGTCCAACAAAGCGCATACGCGGTGCTGCCGCGGCGGCCTGCCTGTGGCCAGAGCAGATCCCGGTCGGATGAGAACCGCGGTTCGGACGAAGACGCGCGCGAAAGCAAATTGAAGCGAGCCATGGCAAACGAACACGGCGCCCGTGTCGCTCCGGACGGCGAACATCACGCACCTGATGACGATCACCCTTGGGGACGAGGCCGCCGGCGGGCTCGACGCCGTCATGCAGGTGTGCGGCTGCGCGAACCGATCGGGGGCGATCCGCGACCTGCTGCGCGATGCCGGCGCAGACAAGTGCCCGGTGCGCCCCGTCTGGCCGTGATGCCCCGCATCCATGCCCATCGCCCGCGCGACCTTGGGCGGTGGCTGATTCAGGCGGAGCAGGAACACTGCGCGCCGGGCGCCGCCACGCTGCACACGCATCGCGACCACGACACCAGCCCGAAGGTGGATGCTGCGGCGAGGCGCCACGCACCCGCGCGTGCCGCTTCCGCGCCGGCCCCGCGCGAGAAGAACCCGGTGCACCACGCGGCCGCATGTTGCGCGGCCAACACCTGCAATGACGAGCCCAGCGCATTCCGGCCTTGACGCAGAACAATCCGCGCGGTCGAGTAATGGCAATGAACCAATGCGGCTGGCCGCAACCGGCAGGCGGACTCTTCCTCCTGCAGGGTGCCGGTCAAGGCGCGAAATATCTCGGTTCACTTAACAATAGCGCGCAACAACAGCGGGCATTCAGGGAGAAGACGGATGGATTGGAGCAGGAGAGCGGTTCTGGGCGCCGCCGGCGCAGCCGCGGTGGCGACCAACGCTTCGGCGCAGGCGCAACCGCCGATCAAGATCGGCATCCTCGTCGCACTCGAAGGCGCCTTCGCCGCCGGCGGCGCGGACGGTGTCCGCAATGTCGAACTCGCACTACGGCAGGCGGGGAACACGGCCGGCGGACGGCGCGTCGAGACCATCGTCGCACCGTCCGACACTCGCCCTGACACGGCGGTGCGCCAGGCGCGCAAGCTGATCGAGCAGGACCAGGTCGACTTCATCATCGGACCCCTGTCGGGCTCCGAAGGCATCGCCATGCGCGACTATGCCAAGACCATTCCGAACAAGACTGTCATCAACGGCATTTCCGGTGCGTTGGAGACCACCTGGGTCGATCCCGCGCCGAATTTCTTCCGCTTCAACCTGGATGGCGCGCAGTGGGGTGCGGGGCTCGGCACCTTCGCCCTGCGGAACCGGAACTACCGGCGCATCGCCTCCGTCGCGGCCGACTATTCCTTCGGCTACACGAACTTTCTCGGCTTCGCGGTGGATTACTGCCGCGCCGGCGGCAACATCGTGCAGCGCTTCTGGGTGCCGCTGGGCGCCACCGATTTCGGCGGCGTGATCGCCCAGCTGCCCGACAATGTCGACGCCATCTACCTCGGCCTTGGCGGTACGGATTCGATCAACTTCCTCAACCAGTGGCAGCAGGCCGGCGCGGGCACCAAGATCATCGGCGGGTCGATCATGGCCGACCAGACGGTGCTGACGTCGCGCGGGCGGGCGCGGAACGCGCTGATCGGCGCGCTGACCTCCGGCCCGATCGCCGACGACAATCCCGATCCGGCCTGGCGCAACTATGTCCGCGCCTACCAGGAAGGGTTCCCGGCAGCGCAGCGCCTGGCCAGCCCCTCGCTGTTCGGCGTCGGCTACCACATCGCCACCCTGGCCGCGATCGCCGGGCTGAACGCGGTGAATGGCGACCTCAGCGACGGCCAGACCAAGTTCCGCGCGGCGCTCTCGGCGCTGAAGCTGGCCTCCCCACTGGGCGAGATCACGCTCAACGAGAACCGCCAGGCCACCGGCACGGTCTTCGTGAACGAGGTCGCGGAAGGCCCCGGCGGCACGCTGGTCAACAAGATGGTCGGCAAGACCGACGGCGTGACCCAGACCCTGGGCATGTCGGCGGCGCAGTTCCGTGCCATGGGCCTGCCGTCGCGCACCACGCCGAGCGACTGCGCGGCACTCGCCCGCGGCTGACCAGAAGCGGCACCGCACGCATGGCGGCGACGCAACCGGAGGCGACGGTGCCATGGCGCCGGCGCTTCCGGGCAGCCGCCCTTCGCGTCGACCTGCGCCCTCCGATCGAGCACACATGACCGAGTTCGCGCGCCGCAACCCTTTCTGGTCGCTCGTCATCGCGGTGCTGGCCGCCGTGTTCCTCTGGCTGATCCTGGCCCCCTGGAGCCCAGGGCTCGAGGAAGCGCTCGGCCGCAAGCGTGTGTTCCTCAACGCCATCTTCGGCGGGCTGACGCTTGGCGCGCTGTATTTCCTGGTCGCGTCGGGCTTCACGCTGATCTTCGGGCTGATGCGCAACGTGAATCTCGCGCACGGCTCGCTGTACCTGCTCGGCGGGTATCTCGGCTACACGATCTCGACCGCCACCGACCAGTGGCTGCTGACCTTTCCCGCGGTGTTCATCCTGGTCGCACTGCTCGGCCTGCTGATGCAGCACCAGGTGTTCCGCCGCATGCAGGGCGAGGAACTGCGCCAGACCATGGTGACGATCGGCCTTTCGGTGGTGCTTGCCGATGTCATGCTGTGGATCTGGGGCGGGCAGTCCTACACGATCCAGTCGCCCGACTGGCTGTCGGGCCCGGCCACCCTGCCGATCGTCGCCGGGGTGGGGCGCAACGGGGAGGCGATCTACATGCGCTTCCCGCAGGTGCGAATCGCCATCCTGGTCGCCGCGATCGTCATTGGTGTCGGCATGTGGATCGTGCTGAACCGGACGCGGCTCGGCATGCTGATCCGTGCGGGCGTCGACGACCGCGAGATGCTCACCGCCTCGGGCGTGCGAATCAACTACGTATTCTTGGCGGTCTTCGGCTTCGGGGCGGGCCTGGCGGGAATCGCCGGCATGGTCGGCGGCACCTTTCAGTCGCTGTCGCCGGGCGAGGATACGCGGTTTCTCCTTGCAAGCCTTGTCGTGGTGATCGTCGGCGGCATGGGATCGATCCCGGGTGCGGCGATCGGCGCCCTGATCATCGGTCTGGTCGAACAGATCGGCCTGGTCTACGCGCCGACCTATTCGGTCGTGTTCACCTTCCTGATCATGGCGGTGGTGCTCGCCTTCCGGCCGCAGGGCCTGCTCGGGGCCGGGCGATGACCGACGCGCCCCGCAGACCGGCCATGCAGCCCGGCGCCGAATTCGGCGTGTTCTCCCGCGTGCCCGGCGGCGTCTGGGCCGCCGGCTTCGTGCTGCTGTTCATGCCGCTCGTCGCCGGCAATTTCTGGCTGTTCCAGGTCTTCGGCTGGTCCTTCTGTCTCGGCATCATCGCGCTCTCGCTGATGTTTCTGGCCGGCTATGGCGGCATGGTCAGCCTGATCCAGATGACCGTGGCGGTGCTCGCCGGCTACGTCGTGGCGATCCTGGGGTCCTCGGGCGTCGAGCAGATCAGCCTCGGCCTGGCCTGGTGGCTCTACCTGCCGCTCGCCATCCTCATCGCCACCGCCTTCGCGACCCTGGTCGGCGCCCTGGCGGTGCGGACCGAGGGCATCTACACGATCATGATCACCCTCGCGATCGCCAGCGCCTTCTTCTATTTCACCCGGCAGAACTACGGCATCTTCAACGGCTACAGCGGCTTCAACCTGGTGGTCCCACCGCGGCTGTTCGGGATCGATTGGCGCCAGCCGACAGCTTTCTATTACCTCTCGCTGGCCGGTGCGGTGCTCTGCTACGCGGCGGTGGTCTACGTGTCGCGGTCGCCCTTCGGCCTGGCGCTGCAGGGCGTGCGCGACAATCCGCGCCGCATGGCGTCGCTCGGCTTCAATGTCACGGCGCATCGCATCGCGGCCTATGCGTTTGCCGGGGTGATCGCATCGATCGGCGGCATCCTTCTGGTGTGGCAGACCGCACAGGTCGCCCCCTTCTCCGGGGGCATTTCGGCGGTCATCGATATCCTGATCATCGCCGTGGTCGGCGGCATCCGCCGGCCGATCGGCGCTTTCATCGGCGCCTTCATCTTCGTCCTGCTGTCGACTTTCAGCCCGGACATTCTCTCCGCCTTCGGGCTCTCGAACGAACGCTTCAAGCTGGTGATCGGCATCGGCTTCCTGGCGGTCGTGTTCTTCTCGCCGGATGGCGCGCTGGGCCTGTGGGAGCGCTGGCGCGCCCGTCGGCGCAGCGCGGTCGACCCCCTGACCGGCAAGGCGCTCGCGGAGGGGCGGCCATGAGCGCCGCCGCCGCCGACCGCCTGGGCGCGGTGACATCGGGCAGCGCCCTGGAACTCCGCGGCGTCACCAAGATGTTCGGCGCGCTTGCCGCGATTTCCGACGTGACGATGACCGTCGCACCCGGCGAACGGCGGGCCGTTCTCGGGTCGAACGGTGCGGGCAAGACCACTTTGTTCAACTGCGTCACCGGAGGTTTCCTGCCGACCTCGGGAACGATCCGGCTGTTCGGTGAGGATGTCACCGGCTTTCCCGCCCATGAGCGCATCCGCCGTGGCCTGCGGCGAACTTATCAGATCTCGCTGCTGTTCGGCGGGCTGAGCGTGGCGGACAATGTCTACCTCGCCTGCCGCGGCGTGAACCGCTACCGCTTTTCGCTGCTGCGTCCGCGCAGCGGCGACCCGCTCGTGGCGCGCGCCGAGGAACTGGTCGAGGCGGTGCATCTGACGGCGGCACGCAAACGCCTGGTGAGCGAACTCAGCTACGGCCAGCAGCGGCAGCTCGAGATCGCGCTCGCGCTCGCCGGCGCGCCGCGCCTCATCCTGCTCGACGAACCGGCGGCCGGCCTGTCGCCGACGGAACGCGCGGAGCTTATCGCGATCCTGGGCAACCTGCCCGCGCATATCGGCTTCATCATCATCGAGCATGACATGGACGTGGCGCTGCGCGTCGCGACCAAGGTGACGATGATGCACAACGGCCGCGTCTTCAAGGAAGGCACGCCGGCCGAAATCGAGGAGGATCCACAGGTCCAGGAGCTCTATCTCGGCGACGGGACGCATGCCCATGGCTGAGCGCGCCGGCCCCGCGGCCCTGGAGATCCGCGGCCTCAATGTATTCTACGGCGCGAGCCATGCGCTGCAGGGCGTCGACCTGCGGCTCGAGCGCGGGGCATTGTCGGTCGTCGGCCGCAACGGCATGGGCAAGACCACGCTGTGCAAGGCGATCATGGGGCTGGTGCCGATCGGATCGGGTTCGATCAGCTTCAAAGGCAAGCCGCTCGTCGGGCTCAACCCGGCCGAGATTGCCCGCCTGGGCGTAGGCTATGTGCCGCAGGGGCGCCGGCTGTGGCGCTCGCTCACCGTCGACGAGCATCTGAAGCTTGTCGCGCGGCCCGGTGGCGCCTGGTCGATCGAGCGCATCTACGCGACCTTCCCGCGCCTGGCCGAACGTCGCGGCAATAGCGGCGCGCAGCTGTCGGGCGGCGAGCAGCAGATGCTCGCCATCAGCCGCGCGCTGCTGATGAACCCGCAACTGCTGGTGATGGACGAACCGACGGAGGGTCTCGCGCCCGTCATCGTCGCCCAGGTCGAGGAGATGCTGGTCCGCCTGGCCGAGGACGGCGACATCGACGTCCTGGTGATCGAGCAGAACATCGGCGTTGCCTGCGCCATCGCCGACACCGTTGCCATCATGGTGAATGGCAGGATCAACCGCGCGGCGCCGGCGCGCGAGCTTGCCGCCGACCGCGACCTCCAGCAGCGGCTGCTCGGCGTGGGCCGCCACGCCCACGAGGAGACGCCCGCCGTGGCCACCGTCCCCGCCGGTGCCGAGGCAGCGCCGCCGATGCAGGGCGGTCCGACCCGCATCTACATGGCGAACCCCGTGCCGCCGACGCGCTGGTCGCAGCCGGTCGCGGTCGCCACGATCGAGCGCAACGCCAGGCTGCTGACCGTCCAGCCTGCCGCGGCCGAGGGCGCGCAGCTGGACATCCGGCCGTTGGCCGCACCCGGCGCGGAGGTCGTGCTGGTGGTCGGCACGCTCGACACCAAGGGCGACGAGTTGCGCTTCATGCGCGACATCCTGCGCGAGGCGGGCGTGCCCGTGCGGCTGGTCGACCTGTCGACCACCGGTCGGCACACCGGCGCCGATGTGCCGGCCCACCAGGTGGCCGCTTTCCATCCGCGCGGCGCGGCGGGGGTGCTGACCGGCGACCGCGGCACGGCGGTCGCGGGCATGACGGACGCCTTCGCGCGCTGGCTCGCCCGGCAGGGCGGGATCGCGGGCATCCTCTCGGCCGGTGGGTCGGGCGGCACCGCCATGGTCGCGCCAGCCATGCGCGCGCTTCCCATCGGCGTGCCGAAGCTCATTGTCTCGACGGTCGCGAGCGGCGAGGTGCGCCAATATGTCGGCACGGCCGACATTACCATGATGCACGCGGTCGCTGACGTGCAGGGGCTCAACACCATCACCGAGGAGGTGCTCGGCAACGCGGCCCACGCCATGGTCGGCATGGTCCAGGCGCGCCGATCCGGACGACGCGCGCGGTCCTTGCGGCCCGCGGTGGCGGTGTCGATGTTCGGCGTCACAACGAGCTGCGTGCAGCAGATCGCCGGCGCCCTCAAGGAGGACTGGGACTGCCTGGTCTTCCACGCCACCGGCACCGGCGGGCAGTCTATGGAGCGGCTGATCGACGACCGCCGGGTGGCCGGCGTGATCGACGTGACCACCACCGAGGTCGCCGACATGATGATGGGCGGCGTCTTCGGCTGCACCGAGGACCGCTTCGGCGCCGTGATCCGCACGCGCATGCCCTACATCGGCTCAGTCGGGGCGCTCGACATGGTGAATTTCGGCGCGCCCGGGACGGTGCCCGAGCGATACCACGGCCGCACCCTCTACCAGCACAATCCGCAGGTCACGCTGATGCGCACGACGGCGGAGGAATGCACCAGGATGGGGCGCTGGATCGCCGAGCGGCTGAACCTGATGGAAGGGCCGGTCCGCTTCTTGCTGCCGGAGGGGGGCGTCTCCGCGCTGGATGCGCCAGGCCAGGCCTTCCACGATCCGGTGGCGCGCAACGCGCTTTTCCGCGCCATCGAGACGACGCTCCGCCCAAGCGCGAACCGGCAGCTAATCCGACTGCCGCACAACATCAACGACCCGGCCTTTGCCGCGGCGGTCGTCGAGGCGTTCCGACGCCTGCACGGCGCGCAACGAGGCCCACGCAGGAAAGGCGCGGTGCCATGAGCGCCAGGCAGGAAACCCGATCGCAGATCATGGGGCGCTTCCGCGCCATGATCGCCCGGAACGAGCCCATCGTCGGCGGCGGCGCCGGCACGGGCCTGTCGGCCAAGTGTGAGGAAGCCGGCGGGATCGACCTGATCGTCATCTACAATTCCGGCCGATACCGCATGGCCGGTCGCGGCAGCCTCGCCGGCCTCATGCCCTATGGCGATGCCAACGCAATCGTCATGGAGATGGCGGGCGAGGTGCTGCCGGTCATCAAGCGTACGCCCGTGCTGGCCGGGGTCTGCGCCACCGACCCGTTCCGCCGGATGGAGGTCTTCCTCGATGACGTGAAGCGCATCGGCTTCGCCGGGGTACAGAATTTCCCCACGGTCGGGCTGATCGACGGCACGTTCCGGCAGAACCTCGAGGAGACCGGCATGTCCTACGCGCAGGAGGTCGAGATGATCGCCCTGGCGCGCGAGAAGGACCTGCTGACCACGCCCTATGTCTTCAGCGAGGCCGACGCCGCCGCCATGGCGGGCGCCGGCGCGGACATCATCGTCGTGCATCTCGGGCTGACCACCGGCGGCAGCATCGGCGCCGAGACGGCGCTGAAGCTCGCGGACTGCCCTGCGGTGGTGGATCGCCTCGCGGCCGCGGCGCTGGCAGTAAAGCCTGATGCCATCATCCTGGTGCATGGCGGACCGGTCGCGATGCCGGCGGATGCCGAATTCGTCCTCAAGACCGCCGCGATATGCCATGGCTTCTACGGCGCCTCCTCGATGGAGCGCCTGCCGACCGAGATCGCGTTGACCGAGCAGACCCGCGCCTTCAAGCGCATCACGGGCCGCTGAGCAGCAGGGGGCACGACTATGGACGGGCAATTCATCGGCGGACTGATCCTCTGGCTGATTGTCGCGGTCATCGTCATCGCGATCGTCTACTGGGTAATGCAGCGGCTCTATCGCCGCTCCACCAAGGAAGTCGCCTTCGTGCGCACCGGCCTGCTCGGCGAGAAGGTGGTGATCGACGGCGGCGCCTTCGTCTGGCCGATCGTGCACGACATCACGCCGGTCAACATGAACGTGCTGCCGCTGAAGATCAGCCGCACGAAGACCGAGGCGGTGATCACCAAGGACCGCATGCGCGTCGACCTCGAAGCCGAGTTCTACGTGCGGGTGCGGCCGGAGCACACGGCGGTCTCCATGGCCGCCTCGACGCTCGGGCGCCGGACCCTGGAGCCGGGCCTCCTGCACGAACTTCTGTCGGGCAAATTCGAAAGCGCGTTGCGGGCCATCGCCGCCGAGATGGACATGGCGGGCATGCATGAGAACCGCGCGTCCTACGTGACGCGGGTGCGCGAGACGGCGCAGGTCGACCTCGACAAGAACGGCCTCGAGATCGAGAGCGTCGCGATCCTCGACATCGACCAGACCAGCCTCGAATTCTTCAACCCGTCCAACCGCTTCGACGCCGAGGGCCTCACCGCCCTCATCCGGAACATCGAGAGCAAGCGCAAGGAGCGCAACGACATCGAGCAGGACTCGATGATCCAGATCCGCGCCCGCAACCTCGAAGCCGAGAAGATGGCGCTCGATATCGAACGGGACAGCGAGAGCGCACGCCTCGAGCAGGAGCGCGAGATCGAATTCCGCCGTGCCCAGCAGCGTGCGGAACTCGCACGCGAGCGCGCGACGCGCGACGCCGAGGCCGAGGAGGCGCAGATCGCCTCGCGCGAAACGATCGAGAAGGCACGGATCGCCAACGAACAAATCATCGCCGAGGCGCGCATCGCCTCCGAGCGCGAGGTGCGCGCGCGCGAGATCGCGCGCCAGAAAGCGATCGACGCCGACGAAATCGCCGCGCGCCAGGAGATCGAGACCGCGCGCATCCTGCAGGAACGCGCGGTGCGCGAAGCGCGCATCGCCAACGAGCAGGAGACCGAGACGCGCGAGATCGAGAAGCAGCGGTTGCTCCAGGAGGCGGAGATCGCGGCGCGCGAGGCGACCGAACGCGCCCGCATCGCCCAGGAAAGGGCGGTCGACGAGGCCCGCATCGCCAAGGAGCGCGAGACGCAGGCCCTCGAGATCGAACGCCAGCGCGCCACCGAACAGGCGGACATCGCCGCCCGCGAGGAGACCGAGAAGCGGCGCATGGCGCAGACCCTGCTGCTGAACCAGACCCGCATCTCCGGCGAGGAAGAGGTCCGCAAGCAGGAGATCGAACGGCAGAAGACGCTCGACGAACTCGAGATCGCCTCGCGCGAGACGGTGGAGCGCGCGCGCATCGCCCAGGCCGCGGAGGTCAACCAGGCCCGGATCGCCGAGGACCGGCGCATCCGCGAGCTCGAGATCGAACGCCAGAAGGCTGTGGAGGCCGCCGAGATCGCCGCCGGGGAGGCGACCGAGGCCGCCCGTATCGCGCGCGAGCGAAGCCTGGCCGCCGATCGGATCGCCGCCGAGGAGGCGACACGCTCGCGTGAGATCGTCCGCGAAAGGGCGGTCGAGAGTGCCGAGATCGCGCGGCGCGAAGGCATCGAGAAGGCCAGGATCGCGACCGAGCTGGTGCTCGAGCAGGAACGCATCGCCAGCCAGCGCGTGCGCGAGGTCACCGATATCGAGCGCAAGCGGCTCGTGGAATCCGCCGAGCAGGCACGCGTGGTGGCCCTTGCCGAGGAAAAGGCGAAGGCGACGATGGCCGATGCCAGCGTGCGCCAGGCCCAGATTGCCGCCGAGCGCGACGTCGAGACCGCCGCGGTCGAGCGCGAGCGCACGGTGGAGGCCGCGCGCCTCGAACGCCGCCGCGCACTCGAACAGCTGGAGATCGCGCGCGTGCAGAACCTGCGCGAGGCCGAGATCGTCAGCCGCGAGGACATTGAGCGTGCGCGGATCGCGTCCGAGCGCCAGCTCGACGAGATCCGCATCGACCACGAGACCGTACGCCGCCGCCTCGAGGTCGAGCGCGAGCGGACTGTGGAAGCCGCCCAGATGGATAAGGCGGTTGCCATCTACCGCAAGTCGCTGGAGGAATCTGCGGCGCGGGCCGAGGCCGACGCCGCGCGCGCCCTGGCCGCTGTCGCCGAGGAGAAGGTCCGCACCGTCCATGAGACCGAGGCCGCCAACCGTCGCAAGTCGGTCGATGTCGTGATGGCCGAGAAGGCCGCCGCCGAGGCGCGGCTTGCAGCTGAGGCACAGAAGGTGCGCGCCGCGGTGGAGGCCGAGGCGCAGAAGCTGCTCAACGAGGCCGAAAACGTCCTCACCGACGAGGCGCGGCATTCGCTGTTCCGCCGCAAGCTGCTCGAGCATGTCGAAGGCATCGTCGCCGCCAGCGTCAAGCCGCTGGAGAAGATCCAGGACATCCGCATCGTGCAGCTGGACGGTGTCACCGGTGGCGGGGGCGGCACCGGCGGCGGGTCGCCTACCGATGAGGTGATCAATTCGGCGCTGCGCTACCGCGTGCAGGCCCCGCTGATCGACAACCTGCTGAGCGATATCGGCATCGATGGCGGCAACCTCAGCAAGCAGGGCGGGCTGATCCGCGAGGCCTCCGACATGCAGCGCATTGGCGAAGCCGCGCGCAAGGCCCCCAAGAGCGGGGACAAGTGATGGCGCGGGTCTATGTCAGCTCCGTCATCGATGCGCCGGTCGCGCGGGTCTGGGAGAAGGTGCGCGACTTCAACGCGCTGCCGCGCTGGCTGCCGGCTGTGCGCGAAAGCCGGATCGAGAATGGCGAGCCGTCTGACCGGGTCGGCTGCGTACGAGACTTCAGGTTGCAGAACGGCGATCGCCTGCGCGAACAGCTGCTAGCACTGTCCGACTATGACTACTTCTGCACTTATTCGATCCTCGAGAGCCCGATGCCGCTGACCAACTATGTCGCGACGCTTCGCTTCACGCCGATCACCGATGGCGACCGTGCCTTCGCGGAATGGACCGCCGAGTTCGACTGCGCGCCCGATGCGGCGGACGACCTGGTGACAAACATCGGGCAGAACGTGTTCCTTGCAGGATTCCAGGCGCTTAAGCGCCAGATGGCGTCCTGACCATGCCGCAGGTGGTGAAAAGCACCGTGATTGACGCGCCCGTGGAAGCGGTCTGGGACGTGCTGCGCGATTTCAACGGGCACGATAAGTGGCACCCGCCCGTGGCGGAAAGCCAGATCGAGCGCGGCTGGAGCTCTGATCGCGTCGGCTGCGTGCGCCGTTTCCGGTTGCGCGACGGGTCGGAGCTGCGCGAACGCCTTCTGACGCTGTCGGATGCGGACCTGGCCTATAGCTACTGCCTGCTCGATACGCCGATTCCGCTGTTCAACTATGTCTCCCATGTCCGGCTCGCCCCCGTGACCGATGGCGACCGCACCTTCTGGCACTGGGAGAGCCGCTTCGACACGCCGGCGGGCCGCGAGGCCGAACTTGCCCACATGGTCGGCGAGGACATCTACCAGGGCGGCTTCGACGCCATCCGCGCCTACCTGGCGAAGGGAGCGGCGTGATGGCCGTCATGGTGGAGACCCATCCTACTCTCGGCGACGTGCAGCGCGCGCTCGGGTCGGACGGAACCTATCTCGGTGGCGGCACGCTCGTGATGCGTGAAGTGAACGCCGGCGCGCTGCAGGGTCGTATCCTGCGCACGACGGATCCCGCGCTGCGGCAGATCCGGTCCTCGTTCGACACCGCCGAGATCGGCGCCGGCGTGACCATGGCGATGATCCTGGCGGAACGAGACCTGGCGCACCTGCATCCGGTTGCGCGCGCCGTCGGCGGACCGCAGGTGCGCGTCATGGCGACCGTGGGCGGGAACCTCTTTGCCGCGCACCCCTATGGTGACTTCGCGGTCGCGCTGCTGGCGCTGGGCGCGCGTGTCGTCTCAGTCGGTGGTGCGCAGCGTCCGATTGATGACTTCCTGCGCGAACGCGATCGGGCCGGGCTTGTCGCGACGGTGCAGGTGCCAAGGCCGCGCGAACCGCGTGCCTTCGCCTTCCTCAAGGTCAGCCGGGTGAAGCCGAAGGGCGTATCGGTGCTGTCCATCGCCGCCCACCTGCCGCGCGACGCGGGCCGGCTGCGCGGGGTGCGCATCGCCTTCGGCGCCATGGGCACGACGCCGATCCGCGCGCCTGCCGCGGAACGCGTCCTCGAAGGTGCTACGCCCGATCTCGGCGTTCTCGCGCGCGCCGCGGCGGCCGCGGTCGAAGGGCTCGATCCACCGACCGACGCGCTTGCCTCGGCGTGGTACCGGCGCGAAGTGGCGGGCGTGCATCTGAGGCGCCTCCTGGAGCGGATGCTCTGACATGGCGATGAAGCCCGTCACCTTCACCTTGAACGCCGAAGCGAAGGCAGCCTTTACCGAGGACGGCCAGAACCTGCTCGATTTCCTACGCCGCGGCGTGGGCGACCTGTCGCCGAAATATGGCTGCGGCCAGGGCACCTGCGGCGCCTGTACCGTGCTGGTCGACGGCGAACCGCACCTCTCCTGCCTTGTTCTCGCCGAGGCAATCCAGGGTCGACGCGTCGAGACCACCGCGGGCCTCGGCCAGGCGCGCCCGAATCCGCTGCAGGAAGCCTTCATGGAGCGCTTCGCCGCGCAATGCGGCTATTGCACGCCCGGGATGCTGATGAGCGCGAAGGCGCTGCTCGACCGCAATCCACGACCGAGCCGCGAGGAGGTGATCGAGGCCATCGCCGGCAACCTCTGCCGCTGTACCGGCTACGAGCCGATCATCGCGGCCATTCTAGACGTGGCGGAAGGGAGGATCCGGGCATGAGCGCGTCCGACCAGCCGATGATCGACTTCCGCAAGCAGTTCTTTGCCGACGAGCGCAACGACGACCTGAACGAGATCGGCAAGCCGACGCGCCGGCAGGACATAACCGGCCACGTGACCGGGCGGTCGCCCTTCTACGACGACCATCTGTTCGAAGGGCTGCTGCATATGCGGTGTGCGCGCTCGCCGCATCATGCGGCGCGCATCCGGCGCATCGATGCAGCAACGGCCGAACGCATGCCGGGCGTGGTCCGCGTTCTGACGGGCAAGGACGTGCCGCGCAACCTCAACACGCTGCTCTCGCTGCTCGACTTTGGCATCGACGACGAGCCGCTGCTTTCGACCGACCGCGTGCGCTATCGCGGCGAGCCGGTGGCGGCGGTGATCGCCACCAGCGATGCGCGGGCCCGCGACGCGGTCGCAGCGATCCGGGTCGAATGGGAACCGCTGCCGCACGTCCTCGATGTCGAGGAAGCGGTGAAGCCCGGCGCACCGATCGTGCTCGACATCTACCCGAACAACAAATTCGCCTATCACGGCAAATACGACCACCAGAAGCTGCGCTTCGGCGATGTGGAGGCGGCCTTTCGACAGGCCGATCACATCGTCGACGGCCGCTACCAGATGTCGCCGATCGAACAGGCGCCGATTGAAACCTGCGGCGCCATCGCCGCTCCCGAACAGAACGGCCGCTTCGTCTGCCATACTTCGACCCAGACGCTGTTCTTCTCGCTCGCCACGGCATCGAAGACGCTCGAGACCCCGTCAAGCCGACTGCACTTCATCGGTGGCACCGTGGGCGGCGGCTTCGGCGGCAAGGTGGACAGCATCCACGAACCGCTCGCGGTGCTGGGTGCGATGCTGACCGGCCGCCCCGTGAAGTTCATGTGGGACCGCGAGGAGGAAATGCAGGTCGGCGCGCCGCGTGGCGCCGAACGCTGGTACGTGAAGGACGGCGTGATGCGCGACGGGCGGATCGTCGCGCGGAAATTCACCGGCTACTTCGACTCCGGCGCCTATACCCGGCTGTCCTCCTACGCGATCATCAAGGGCGTGGGGCATCTGCCCGGCCCCTACACCATCCCGAACGTGTCGGCTGACGTGTACTGCGTCTACACCAACCGCACGCCGGCCACCGCCATGCGCGGCTTTGGCATCACCGGCGTCGACTTCGCGATCGAGGCGCATATGGACAAGGTCGCGGAGACGGTCGGGATGAACCCGATCGACCTTCGCATCCTGAACGCCTATCGCGACGGCGACATGAAGGCGCATCGGCGCATTGCGAAGAACTGCGCACTGATCGAATGCTGCCAGGTGGTGGCGGAGAAGGCAGGCGTGAAACTCAGCCCGGCCATGCTGGCCGCGGCGTCCACGCGCGATGGCGGCGGCGAGCGCGCGCGCCTGCCGGCGCATACCGCGACCGACGAGAACGGCCGCGTGCAGGGTTTCCAGGCGAGCTCCTACGCCAAGAAGGGCGCACGCCCGGCAGCTCCGCCCGGTGCACCATCGCTGCCCTACGGCTCCGACCTCGACGCGTCTCGAACCGCGCCGGCACGGCGTAGCGATCCCGCGCCCGCACAGGCTCCACCGACCGCGCCGGCGGCGCCGTCAACCCCGCGCGCCGGCTCCATGCGCTTCTCCTCCCTCTCCGGCTTTCGGAGGCGCTGACCCATGGCGCTGCATCGCGGGCGCGGCTTCGCCGCGATCAACTACCCGATCGGCATGAACCTCGGCGGCGATCCGAGCCAGGCGCTGATCCATTCCAACCCGGACGGCAAATTCACCGTGGCGCTCTCCGCCATCGACCTCGGCCAGGGTATGAAGTCGGTCACGCGGCAGATTGCCGCCGAAACCCTCGGCGTGCCGGTCGAGGATGTCTATGTCGACACCGCCGACAGCGACACCGGTCCGCACGACATGGGCAGCTTCGCCAGCCGCGGCACGCATCGCATGGGCAATGCGGTCATCATGGCGGCACGCGAGGCGCGATCGGTCATGCTGGAGGCCGCAGCGGAAGAACTGGAAGTCGACGCGGCGGACCTGGTCACCGACGGGCGCGGCAACATCCATGTGCGCGGCGCGCCGGGGCGCTCCATCACCACCATGGCGGCGTCGCAGGCCGCGCAGTTCAAGCAGGGCCGCACGATCGCCGGGCGCGGCATCTTCCTGATCCCGCTGAGTGACGTCGATCCCGACACCGGCGAGATGACCCCAGTCAGCACCTTCGCCCACGCCGCCATGCTGGTGGAGGTGGAGGTGGATGACGAGACCGGCGAGGTCACCGTCACCGATATGAAATCCGCCTATGAGGTCGGTCGCGCACTCAACCCGCGCCTGGTGGAACAGCAGCTTCGCGGCGGTGCCTGGATGGGCATGAGCCACGCCGCCTGGGAGACGACCGAACCCTACTACCCGCTGCGCGATCACGGCCCGGTGGACTTCAACACTTACCTCATGCCAGGCCCCGGCGACCTCGCGCCGCACCACATCAGCATCCTGGAACGCCCGGCCGAGGACGGCCCCTATGGCGGCAAGGGACCGGGCGAGATGTGCGCGAACCCCGTCCTGCCGGCGGTGGTGAACGCCATCTACGACGCCGTCGGCGTGCGCATCGACGAACTGCCCGCCACGCCCGAGAAGGTGCTGCGCGGCCTGAAGGCCCAGGGCGGCGCGCGGCCGAAGAAGCGGCTCTGACGCATGCCGGTCAGGCGCTCCATCGCCGGCATCGACAGCCCGGAGGCGCTCGCCGAGGCGATGCGTGCCGCGCAGTACATCGCCGATGAGGGACTCTCCACCGCGGCCTATCTCGCGCTCGCACTCGGCAAGCCGCTGCTGCTGGAAGGCGCGCCGGGCGTGGGCAAGACCGAGGCCGCGAAGGCGCTCTCCGCGGTGCTGGGGCGCGAGATGGTGCGCCTGCAGGCCTATGAGGGCCTCGATGCCTCCGCGGCGATGTACGAGTGGAACTTCCCGCGCCAGATGCTCGCCATCCGCCAGGCGGGCGATGCCTACGTCAACCTCTACGGCGACGACTTCCTGATCGCGCGGCCGATGTTGCTCGCGCTGCAGCGCCCGCGCGAAAGGCTTCTGCTGATCGACGAGATCGACCGCTCCGACCATGAGTTCGAAGCGTTCCTGCTGGAATTCCTGTCCGACTTCAGCCTGTCGATCCCCGAACGCGGCACCATACGTGCATCCGAGCCGCCCGTCGTGGTGCTGACGTCCAACCGCACGCGTGAATTGCACGAAGCGCTGCGACGGCGCTGCGTCTATCACTGGATCGGCTACCCGGACCCACAGCTCGAAGCGCAGATCGTGATGATGCGCGCCTCCTCCGTCGCGCGCGACACGGCGCATCGGGTCGTCGCCGCGGTGGGGAAGCTACGCGCGGAGCCGCTGGCGAAGCCGCCCGGCGTGGCCGAGACGGTGGAATGGGCGGAGGCCGCCACGCTGCTCAACGCACAAGGCGCGCCCTGGCCCACCGCCTTCGCGCGCGCCATCGGCGTCGCGCTGAAGGACCAGGACGACCTGGCCTTCGTTGCGCCGCGGCTCGATCGCATCCTGCAGGGGGCGGCATGACGCCGCGCGCGCTCGATCCCTTCCTCGCCTTCCCACGCGCGCTGCGGGCAGAGGGCTTCCGGGCAGCCCCGGCGCAGACCGAGGACTTCCTTGCCGCGGTCGGGTTGCTCGGCCCGCGATCCATCCAGGACGTCCGCCGCGCGGCGCATGCCGTGTTCGGCCCAGGCCCCGAGCGGCGGCAGGACTTCGACGACATCTTCGACATGATCTTCCTCGGCCGCGCCGTCCTCGCCCCTGGCGAGGCAACCAGCGAGGAAGCACCGCAGGCCTTCGATGCCGGCGAGATGGAGGAGTTGCTGCCGCCGGAGGAAGAAGATCCCTCCGGCAGCGACGCGACCCAGCGTGAGCGCCTGTTCGCCCGCGCCTTCGCGCCGGCCGACGACGCCGCGCTGCTCGCCGCCTTCGCCCGCGCGCTGCCGCGCACGCTGCCGCGCCGGCGGTCACGACGCTTCGAGGCGACGGGCGGTGGCCTCGCCGACCCACGCCGCGCCTTTCGCGACATGGCGCGGCGCGATGGCGAGATCCTGGTCCTGCCGACCCGCCGGCGCCGGTCGCGCCAGCGCCGCGTGCTGGTGCTGCTCGACATTTCGGGCAGCATGAAGGGCGGTACGGCGGCCGCGCTCGGCATCGCGCATGCCATGGTCCGGACTGCCGAGCGCGCCGAGGCCTTCACCCTCGGCACGCGGCTGACGCGCGTGACGCGCGCGCTGCGCCGGCGCGACCGCGACCAGGCGCTCGCACTCGCCTCCGGCCTGGTGGCGGACTGGGATGGTGGCACGCGGCTGGGCGAGGCGCTGTCGGTGTTCCTCGCCGTCCCGCGCTTTGCATCCTTCGCGCGCGGCGCGCTGGTGATCGTGGTGTCGGACGGCCTCGAACGCGGCGGGCCGGAGGCGCTGGTGGACGCCATGAGGCGCCTGCGCGCGCTCGCCTGGCGGATCGTCTGGCTCAGCCCGCTCGCCTCCGATGCGTCCTATCGCCCCGAGACTGGGGCGATGCGCGCCATCCTGCCGCTGATCGACCACCTCGACGCCGGCCACGACCTCGCGGCCATGGCCGCGTCGCTGGTTGGTGATCACGCGCTGCGCCGCGCCGGGGCCTTCCGATGAGGGTGATCGACAGCCACTTCCACATCTGGCGCCAAGCCGACCTGCCCTGGCTGTCGGGGCCGGTGCAGCCACGCATCTTCGGTCCCTACGAGCCGATCCGCCGCGACTATCCGATGGCCGAATATCTGGCCGACCTGGCGGGTTCGGGTGTCGAGAAGTCGGTCTACGTACAGGCCAACTGGCCGGTGGATCGCGCCGTCGAGGAGGCCGCCTGGATCGAGACGGTCGCGCTGGAGACCGGCTGGCCACATGGCCTTGTCGCCTATGCCGACATGACGGTCTCGGATGCGCGCCCCGCGATCGATCGCCTGACCCGCTTTCCGCGCCTGCGCGGCATCCGCCAGCAACTCCATTGGCATGCGAACGAGCAATACCGCTTTGCCTCGCGCCCGGATCTCTGCGCCGATCCCGCGCTGCGGCGCAACGTGGCGCGGCTGGCCGATTACGGCCTGGTCTTCGACCTGCAGGTCTTCGCCGGGCAAATGGCGGGCGCGGCGGACCTTGCAGCATCCTGCCCGCGGGTGACCTTCGTGCTGCAGCATGCCGGCATGCTGGAGGACCTCTCGCCCGCCGGCCGCGACGCCTGGCGCACGGGCATGGCGCGACTGGCCGCGCAGCCCAACGTGGTGACGAAGCTCTCCGGCTTCGGGACCTTCATCCATCGCAACGACGCCGACCACATCGGCTGGCTCATCGGCGAGACGGTCGCACTGTTCGGCGCCAATCGCTGCCTCTGGGGTTCCAACTTCCCGATCGAGAGGCTCTGGACCGGCTACGGCGCGCTGCTCGACGCGCATCGTCGCGGCGCTGGTGGCCTCAGCGCCGCCGATCAGGAAGCGATCTTCTTCAACACGGCACGCCGGGTCTACCGGCTGTAGGGAGCGACGTCATGGCCCTGGAGATCAAGCTGCTCGACTATGGCGATATCGAGCTGGAATCGAGCTTCCTCGTGCTCGCGCGCGACTGCGGCCGGGTACGCCGCGTGCCGGTCTACGGCTTCCTGATCCTGGGTGGGCGCTATCCGGTGGTGGTCGACACCGGCTACCGCGACAACGCCATCATGGAGACGCTGGGCATGCGCGGCCTGCAATTCCACGAGAACATGATCGAACGCCAACTCGCCCGCCACAACGTGAAGGTCGGCGATGTGCGCTACGTCCTGCACACCCACCTGCACATCGACCATGCCGGCAAGGACGACCACTTCCCGATGAACACAACGGTGGTGATCAACCGCCGGGAGATGGAGCACTCGGTCTCGGGCCTGATGCACCCGCAATACCCCAAGCCCGATATCCAGCACCTGGTCGAACGCCTGCACACCCGCCACGCACTGCGCTTCGAGGACCTCGAGATCACCGGCCCGATCGAGATCATGCCGGGCGTCGTGCTGGACGCCGCGAACGCACATACCGAAGGCTCGATGAACGTGCATGTCGAGACCGCCGAGGGCCGCGCCACGCTCTGCGGCGACGTGATCTACGACTTCAACGACCAGATCGTCGAACCGCTGTACCAGGTGAACGCGCACGAACCCCAGGTCACGGGCAACCACGCCGGATCGAAGCGCGGGGAGAAGGCGGCGATCAAGAAGCTGCTTGCCACGTCGAAGTTCCTGCTGCCGGTGCACGACAAGCCCGCCAAGATCGAAGGCGGGCAGGTGGTCGGGCGGCTCGACATGCAGGTGCCGGGGCCCATCACCCAGACCGTGCCGCGCCGCGACTGGTTCCCGGCCTGAGAGCGCCGGCGCCATGGCCCATACAGCCCTCGACCCCGCCTTCCGCCGCCTGGTGGACGAGCACGCGCCGGTGCACCAGGCCGGCAGCGGCTTCACCTTCACAGAGGGGCCGATCTGGCACCCAACGGACCACTACCTGTTATTCTCCGACATGCCGGCCGATGTGCGCCGTCGCCTCGACCGCGCCGGCGTGCGCGAGGTGGCGCGCCCGTCCAACAAGGCCAACGGCCTCACCTATGACGCCGACCTCAACCTGATCGCCTGCGAGCACGCGACCTCCTCCCTGGTGCGCATCCGCCCGGACGGCACGCGCGAGGTGCTCGCCTCGCACTACCAGGGCCGCGAATTGAATTCGCCCAATGATGTCTGCGTCGCCGCGGACGGCGCGATCTACTTCACCGATCCGTGGTATGGGCGCATGCCGCATTACGGCGTGGAGCGGCCGCGCCAGCTCGGCTGGCAGGGCGTGTTCCGCATCCGCCCACATGCGCGGCCGGGCGAGGAGCCGCAACTGGTCGTCGAGCGCTACACGCACAGCCAGCCCAACGGCCTGTGCTTCTCGCCCGACGAACGCCTGATGTACGTGAACGACACCGAGCAGGCGAATATCCGCGTCTATCAGGTCGCCGCCGATGGTGCGCTGACCAACGGGCGCATCTTCGCCTCCGGCATTCGCGACGCGCTGCTGCCGGGCCTGCCGGATGGCATGAAGTGCGATGCCGAGGGGAATGTCTGGTGCACCGGGCCTGGCGGCGTCTGGGTGTTTGCGCCGGATGGGCGGCTGCTCGGCAAGGTGTCGATCCCGGAGCCGCCGGCGAACCTGCACTGGGGTGGTGCGGATTGGCGTACCCTGTACGTCTGCGCCAGCACCTCGGTCTACGCGGTACCGGTCAAGGTCGGCCCGCGCAACGAGCCCTTCATGCGCGCACCGCCGGCCGCGCGCAACGCACCGGCCAACGAGGGCGATCCGCTGCGCCTCGACGCGTCGCGCTGCGCGTTGATCATCCAGGACATGCAGAACGACGTGGTGATGGATGGCGGCGCCTTTGCTCCCTCCGGCAGCCCGGACCATTGCCGGCAGCAGAACGCCATCCCGAACATCGCGCGGCTGGCGGCGCGCTGCCGCGCGCTCGGCGTGCCGGTCATCCATGTCTGGTTCCTCCGCCGCGCCGATGCGCGCGACATGACGCTGAACGCCCCGCTGTTCGAAGGCTGCGTGGATGCCAACGCGATGATCGAGGGCACGTGGGGCGCTGAGCCGGTGCCGGGGCTCGAAGCCCAGCCCGGCGACCACGTGGTCCGCAAGGCACGCATGAGCGCCTGGGAAGGCACGTCGCTCGAACGCATCCTGAAGGCCGAGGGGCGGTCCATCATCATCGAGACCGGCGCCTGGACGAACATGAGCATCGAACACACCGCGCGCACCGGTGCCGACAAGGGCTACGTCATGGTGATCCCGGAGGATGGCTGTTCGACCATGAACGCCGACTGGCACCGTGCGTCGATCGACTACGCCATGCGCAACGTGGCCCTGGTCACCACCACGGATGAGGTGATCGCCGCCCTCGGCTAATCGGCGGCGCGCCGCACTTCGCTTGCTCAGCCGAACGCGCGGGCCAGACCCGTGCTGGCCTGTCATCGAAGCTTCACTGGCCCGATCTCATGATTCGATTATCGTCGAAACATGGAATCCGCTGCCGCCGCCTTCGCCTTCGCCGCCCTCGGCCAGGAAACGCGCCTCGACCTGCTGCGCATCCTGCTTGCCGCCGGGCCCAGCGGGCTTGCAGCGGGTGACGTCGCCTCGCGGCTCGGCGTGCCGCCCTCGACGCTGTCCTTCCACCTGCGTGCGCTCGACCAGGCTGGCCTGATCGCTGCCACCCGGCAGGGGCGCAGCCTGATCTACGCCGCGCAGGTCGACCGCCTGCGCGCGCTGCTCGCCTTCCTGGCCGATGCCTGCTGCGACGGCGACCCGTCGCGCTGCGGTGACCTTCACCGCCTGTTCCAACCCTCCAGGGAGTTCGCCCGGATGACACCGGCACCCTTCAACGTGCTGTTTCTCTGCACGCGCAATTCGGCCCGTTCGATCATGGGCGAGGCCATTCTCAACGACATCGGGCGCGGCCGCTTCCGGGCCTTCTCGGCCGGGTCCGACCCAATGCCGACAGGCCCGCTGCCCGAGGTGCTGGGCCAGCTGCGGGGGCTCGGTCACGACGTCTCCGCGCTGCAATCCAAGTCCTGGGACGTGTTCACCGGCCCCGATGCGCCGCGCATGGATTTCGTCATCGCCCTGTGCGACACGCTGAACCTGCAGGCCTGCCCCGATTTCGAAGGCACCCACGTCACCGCCGCCTGGCCGCTGCCAGATCCCGCGAAGTTCACCGGCGGTGCCACCGAGCGCGCGAGCCTGCTGAACGAGCTCTACGCGGCCCTGCACCGCCGCCTGTCCATCTTCACCAGCCTGCCCTTCGGCACCCTCGACCGTATGGCGCTGAAGGCGCGGCTCGACGAACTGGCGCAGCCGCTCGCCGCGGGCGCGCGGGCATGAGGGTCGGCATCAACGGCATGGGGCGCATCGGGCGGCTCGCGCTGCGCGCCGCGATGGGCGCGGCGGAACGGCAGGCGGAGGACCCGCGTGCTGGCAACCGTCTCGACATCGTGCACCTCAACGAGACCAAGGGCGGCACCACCGCGACCGCGCATCTGCTGGAATTCGACAGCGTGCAGGGCCGCTGGCGCGCACCGATCCGCGCCGTGGACAAGGACACGATCGAGATCGGTGATGCCCGCCTCGGCTTCTCCGAACATGCGACACCGGGTGACATCGCGTGGGGCGACCTCGGCGTCGACCTTGTGCTGGAATGCACGGGTAAGTTCCTGTCGCCCGAGACCCTGCAAGGGCATCTCGACCGCGGCGCGAAGCGGGTGATCGTCGCAGCCCCGGTGAAATTCGACAGCGTGCTGAACGTGGTCGTGGGCGTAAACCACGACCTCTACGATCCCGCGCGGCATCCGATCGTCACCGCGGCATCCTGCACCACCAACTGCCTCGCCCCGGTGGTGAAGGTGGTGCACGAGGCGATCGGAATCCGCCACGGCCAGATCACCACCATCCACGACCCCACCAATACCAACGTCGTCGTGGATGCGCCCCACAAGGACCTGCGCCGCGCGCGCAGCGCCATGCTTTCGCTGCAGCCCACCACTACTGGTAGCGCCACCGCCATCGCGCTGATCTACCCCGAACTGAAGGGCAAGCTGAACGGCCATGCGGTGCGCGCGCCGGTGCTGAACGCCTCGCTCACCGATTGCGTCTTCGAGATGCGGCGCGAGACGACCGCGCAGGAGGTCAACGCGCTGTTCCAAGCCGCCGCCGCCGCCGGCCCGCTCGCAGGCATCCTTGGCTACGAGGAACGCCCGCTGGTCAGCGCCGACTACGCGCGCGACACCCGCAGCAGCATCGTGGATGCGCCCTCCACCCTGGTCACCGACGGCACGCTGCTGAAGGTCTATGCCTGGTACGATAACGAGATGGGCTATGCCTGCCGCATGGTCGATCTCGCCTGCCACATGCAGGCTATCGGGATCTGACGGCATGAGCAGCACCACCGCCACCGCATCCCGCGGCACGCGCGACTATGTCATCGTCACGCTTGCCTATTGGGGCTTCACGCTGACCGATGGCGCGCTGCGGATGCTGGTGCTGCTGCATTTCTTCAGCCTCGGCTACAGCCCCTTCACGCTGGCGCTGCTGTTCCTGCTGTATGAGGCCGCCGGGATCGGGGCGAACCTGGTCGGCGGCTGGCTCGCCACGCGCCACGGCATCACGCGCATGCTCGCGGTCGGGCTGACCACGCAGATCGTCGGGTTCGTACTGCTCTCGGCCATGTCGCCGGACTGGGCGGCCGCCGCCTCGGTCGCCTGGGTGCTCGTGGCGCAGGGTGTCTGCGGCGTGGCGAAGGACCTGACCAAGACCGCGTCGAAATCCGCCATCAAGCTGACCGCCGGCGCCGCGTCGGGACGCCTGTTCCGCTGGGTCGCGTTCTTCACCGGCAGCAAGAACGCGATGAAGGGCTTCGGCTTCTTCCTCGGCGGCCTGCTGCTGGAGGCGTTGGGCTTCCGCGGCGCTCTCTGGGCCATGGCCGCGGCTCTCGGCGCGATCCTGGCCGGAGTGGTGCTCTCCCTGCCGCCGCTGATGGGCCGGGCGAAGGCATCGCGATCAGCCCGGGAACTGTTCGCCAAGTCGCGCGGCGTGAACCTGCTCGCCGCAGCGCGGGTGTTCCTGTTCGGCGCGCGCGATGTGTGGTTCGTCGTGGCGCTGCCGGTCTTCCTGTATGCGAATGGCTGGACCTTCACGATGGTGGGCGGCTTCCTCGCACTCTGGACGATCGGCTACGGCATCGTGCAGGCCGTTGCGCCATCGCTGGTGCAGCGCAGCCCGGACGGGCTCTCGGCGGAGGTGCCGGCGGGGCGCCTGTGGTCGGCGCTGCTGGCGCTGGTTCCCGCCGCGCTCGCCGCCGTGTTGCTGGCCGAACCGGCGCGGCCTGACCTTGTGGTCGTCGCGGGCCTCGGGCTGTTCGGCATCCTGTTCGCGGTCACTTCCTCGATCCATTCCTACCTGATCCTGGCCTATGCGGGGTCGGAGAAGGCGGCGGAGGATGTCGGGTTCTACTACGCCGCCAATGCGACAGGGCGGTTCGCCGGCATCCTCGCATCCGGTTTCGTCTTCGGCCTGGGCGGGCTGTCCGCCTGCCTTGCCGCGTCAGCCGCGATGCTTGCGGCGTGCTGGGCGCTGACGCTCGCGCTGCCCGAATACGGGCGGGGTGCGGAGGGGCCATAGCCATCGCTCTGCCGTTGCACACGATCCGGCGCAACGGCCTTGCGGTCGGTCAGGCTTGCAATTGTCCTGGTGCCCAAACACGCGCTGTCGCCGGCCGCATCAATCGTCGCGCTGCGCCATGATCCAGGCCGCGGCGGCCAACAGCAGCGCCTCGTCGCCCGGGCGTGCCAGGAGTTGCGCTCCGACCGGCAGGCCAGAGGCGCCCGCCATCAGCGGCAGGGAGATCGCCGGCACACCGAGCATCGTCCAAAGCGCGCAGAAGGCGAAGTCGCCGGTGGCGGTGCCGACCGGCGCCTCGCCTGCCGCGGAGGCCGCAAGCAGCACGTCATGCGAGCCGAACATCTCGTCGATGCGCGCCTGCGCCGCCGCGGCCAGGGCGCGCGCGGTGCGATACTGGTCATGCGTGCAGGCCAGCCCATGGCTGATGCGTCCCTCGCGCAGCGTCGTGCTGATCCTCTCCCAGTGGTTCTCGATCTCGTAGGCGAAGTTCCGCACGAATTCGAAGCTCGAGACCCAGCGATGCTCGTCGGTCAGCCGCGCAAAGTCCGCCGGAACCGCGCAATCGGCCACCGCGGCCCCGGCCTCGTCCAGCCGCCGCGCCAGCCGTAGCAGCCCATCCTGCGTGCCGGGATCCATCCGCTCGGCCAGGAAATCCGCGCAGAGGCCGATGCGCGGCGCGAAGGTCCGGCGCGACGGTGCCTCGGCCCGCGGAATGCCGCGCAGTACATCGAGATACAGCGCGATTTCGTCAACCGAGCGCGCGAACAGGCCGATGCGATCGAGCGATCCCGCCGCTGCCCGAACGCCCGAGACGCTCACCGCCCCCTGGGTTGGCACGAAGCCGATGACGCCGCAGAAGGATGCCGGGCGGATCGTGGAGGACGTGGTCTGCGTGCCGAGCGCGAGCGGCACCATCATGGCCGCGACCGCCGCCGCCGACCCCGATGACGACCCCCCCGGCGTGCGCTGCGCGTCATGGGGGTTGCGCGTGCGGCCTGGATGCACGTTGGCGAATTCGGTGGTGACCGTCTTGCCCAGCGCGATGCCGCCGCCCTTGCGCGACAGGGCGACGCAGGCCGCATCCGCACCAGGCCGATGGCCGGCATGGATCGGCGATCCATAGCCGGTCGGCATGTCGGCGGTGTCGATGATGTCCTTCACGCCGAAGCATGCGCCGGCGATCGGCAGGTGCCGCGCCGTATCGCGCGCGTCGATCGCATCGGCCGCGCGCCGCGCGCCGTCCGCGTCGAGCCACTCGAAGGCCATGACCTCCGTCTCGCGCCGCGCCACCTGTTCGAGGCAGGCCTCGACCACCGCGCGCGCCGTGGTCTCGCCCTGCGCGATGCGCCGTGCGGTCTCGGACGCCGAGATCTCGTTCAGCCGCGCGTCTGCCATCAGATCATCCTTCCTGGGCGGCTGGGACGCCGGCCGTCGTTGTCAATCCGGTCGCGCGCCCGAGGCACGGACCACTGGCGCCCACTTGATGCTCTCGGCTTCGATGAAGGCAGCGCAATCCTCGGGTGTCGAGGGTGTGGCCTCGATGCCGCGCTGTCCGAGCGCGGCCACCAGTTCCGGGTCGCGCAGCGCCGTGGTGGCCGCGCCATGGAGCGCGCGCAGCACGGGCGCGGGCAGGCCGCGCGGCGCCATCATCGCGCTCCAGTCGGCCATGTCGAAGCCGGGCAGGTTGGCACTCTCGGCCAGCGTCGGCACCTCCGGCAGCAAGGCGCTGCGATCCTTCGTGGACACCGCCAGGATGCGCAGCCGCCCCGCATCGGCCTGCGGCTTCGCCCCGGAGGATGGCGCGAAGGCAAAGTCGATCCGTCCGCCGATCAGATCGGTGATCAGCGGCGCGCCGCCGCGATAGGGCACGTGGATGTTGCGCAGCGCGGCCATCATGTTGAGCTGCTCGCCCGCCAGGTGCCCCGCGCCGCCCGATCCGGAGGAACCGAAGGTGAGCGGCGTGCCGCGCGCGGCCGTGACCAGTTCCGCCGCGCTGCGCCAGGGCCGCTCCGCCGGGATCGCCATCACGTTCAGGATCATGCCCACGCGCGTGACGGGCATCAGGTCGGTGCGCGGGTTGAAGGTCAGGTTCCCATAGAGCACCGGGTTGATCGCCAGCCCGCCGATCGTGCCCATCAGGATGGTATGGCCATCCGCCGGCGACCGCACGACATGCTCCGAGGCAATGTTGCCATGCGCGCCGGCGCGGTTCTCGACCACGACGGGCTGGCCGAGCAGCGCCTGCATCTTCGGCGCCATCAGCCGCGCCGCGACATCGGTGGTGCCGCCCGGCGGGAAGCCGACGATGAAGCGGATGGTGCGGCTGGGGAAGGCATCCTGCGCGCGCACCGCAGGTGCTGCGAGCAGCGCCGGCAGCCCGGCCAGCAGCGTGCGGCGGAAGGTCATCGGTCCGTCTCCCCTGTCATGCGTTGTCGGTCAGCAGCGTGTCGCGCACCCAGCCGGCAATGGCGCAGGCCTCGGCATCGCGCTCGGCGAAGCCTGCGACCTGGAGGCCAAGCGGCAGGTCGTCCGCGACCAGCAACGGCAATGCGAAGGCGGGCGCGCCTACCAGCGTCCAGGGCAAGGCGTAGTTACGCGACCCTGTGAAGCCATGGTCGGCGATGGCCGGGCCGCTCGAGCACAGCATCACGAAGCCGTTGGCGCGCCCGGCGAAACCCGCGACACGGTCGCGCAGTCGCTGCCGGTCGGCCAGTGCGCGCGCATAGGCGGCGCGATCGACGCGCGCGGCGCGTGCCAGCAGGTCGTGGATGCGCGCACCGACCATGTCCTCGCCCTGCGCGCGATAGGCGGCGAGCGGCCAGCGCGCCTCCCAGGCCAGCAGGTCGTTTGCGAAGTCGCCGATGCCCGATAGCTCGACCTCCAGCGCCGCGACCTCGGCGTCGCTGTCAGCGTCCAGGATACGCACGCCCGCCGCGCCCAGCCTTGCGACCGCGTTCTCGAAGGCATCGCGCGATGCCGGTGGCGTCTCGGCCCAGCCAAGCGTGTCGAGGCGCACCAGCGTGGCCGGGCGCCGTGGCGAGGGCGCCGTCTGCGGTCCTGCCATGCCGGGATGCGGCGGCGTGCCGCCGACGATGCGCGAGATCGCCATGCCTGCCGCCCAGACATCCTCGAGGCTCGCGCCGATCAGCCCCAGATGGTCGAGCGTCGCGGCGAGCGGCGCGAGGCCGCCCACATGCAGCGCGCCATGCGTGGGCTTCAGCGCATAGGCGCCGCAATATCCGGCCGGGCGGATGGTCGAACCATGCGTCTGCGTGCCGAAGCCCAGCGCCGCCATGCCCGCGCCGACGGCTGCGGAGGACCCGCTCGATGACCCGCCCGGTGTGCGCGCCGTGTCGTAGGGGTTGCGCGTCGGGCCCGAATTGCCGCAGGCGAATTCGGTGGTCACGGTCTTGCCCAGCACCACCGCGCCGGCCTCGCGCAGCGCGAAGACGCAGGCGGCATCCACGCGCGCATCCCAGCCTTCGAAGATCGGGCTGTTCATCTGCGTCGGCAGGCCGGCCGTGGCGATCATGTCCTTCACCACGATCGGCATGCCATCCACCGGCGACAGCGGCTGGCCGGCACGCCAGCGCGCGGTCGCGGCATCGCTCGCATGCCGCGCGGCGGCAAGGTCGTGGCACACGAAAGCGCGGATCGCTGGTTCATCCGCATCGATGCGCGCAATGGCTTGTTCCAGCAGGTCGCGCGGCGTGGTGCGGCCGGCGGCGATGTCGTTCGCGCGCGGCACGAAGGGCAGCAGCAGCGGGTGGCGCGGGTCATAGGCACGCCGGCGTTGCGGCGCTGTGGGGTCGAGCGGAACGACGGGCAGCATGGTTGGTGCGTGGCTCCGGTCGGTATCGCCGGACGTCCGGCGCGACGCCATGCGACAATCACGCCGGTGCCGTGTCAACGAAGCCAAGGCGGCAATTCCGCGCCCATGGCCTGGGTTTGCCCATGCGCGCGGCACTGCCGCCCATCGGTGCGGCACTGACGAGGCTGCCGAACCGCACGCACCCTGCATGCCCGGCGATCCATAAGGTGGCTTCGGTCCGCGGTCATGCGCCCCTTGCGCCGCGTGCGCCGTACGCACGGCACGCGCCTTGCTGCCCTCCGGGTCGCACCGAGAAGGCCGTCACCATGCCCGTGATCCCGCGACATCGCCTGATGCTGCTCAGCCTCGCCGCCGCACTCGCGCTGCTGCCGGGCCCTGGCGGGGCGCAGCCCGCACCGGCGCTGCGCATGGCGGTGGAGGCCGAGATCACCTCGACCGATCCGCATTTCCACAACCTGGCGCCGAACAAGGCGGTGACAGCGCATGTCTTCGATGCGCTCATCCTGCAGGATGCGCAGCAGCGCCTGGTGCCGGGCCTGGCGGTATCGTGGCGCGCCATCGATGACGTGACCTGGGAATTCAAGCTGCGCGAGGGCGTCACCTGGCACGACGGTTCGCCCTTCACCGCCGAGGATGTCGCCTTCACCATCGCCCGCGCGCCAACGGTGCCCAACAGCCCGTCCTCCTTCGGGCTGTACATCCGCCAGATCGCGGAGACCACGGTGGTGGATGCGCATACCATCCGCTTCCGCACGCGCTCGGTCTTCCCGCTGATGCCGGTCTATTTGTCGACCTTCGGCATCGTGTCGCGCCGCCACGGCGAGGGTGCGACCACCGCGGATTACAACAGCGGCCGCGCCATGATCGGCACCGGGCCGTTCCGCTTCGTCTCCTGGACGCAAGGCGACCGCATCGTGTTCGAACGAAACCCCGCCTACTGGGGCGGCGCCTCGCCCTGGGGCAGCGTGACCACGCGCTTCATGCGTAGCCCGGCCTCGCGCGTCGCGGCGCTGCTGTCCGGCGATGTCGATATCATCGACGCGCTGCCCACCGGCGATATCGGCCGTGTCGAGAACGACCCGCGCACGCAGGTGAGCCGCGCGCTGTCCAACCGCAACATGTATGTCTTCGTCGATCACCTGGATCGCGCCTCGCCGCATGTGACTGACCGCCAGGGCCGTCCGCTGCCGCAGAATCCCTTCCGCGACCTGCGCGTGCGCCAGGCGGTCAATCACGCGATCAACCGCGATGCCATCGTCAGCCGCGTGATGGACGGCGCTGCGGAAGCCACCGGGCAGCTCATGCCGCGCGACTGGTTCGGATGGACGGCCACGCTGCCGCCGCCGGCCTACGACCCCGCCCGCGCGCGCGCCCTGCTGGCCGAGGCCGGCTTCCCGAACGGCTTCAACCTGACCATCCACTGCTCGAACAACCGCTACGTGAACGACGACCGCATCTGCCAGGCGCTGGGGCAGATGCTCACACGCGCCGGCATCCAGACCACCGTGCAGGCGCTGCCCTTCGCCACCTGGATCGCGGCGGCCAGCCGGCAGGATTACAGCATGATCTTCGGCGGCTGGGGCATCGATACGGCGGAAGCCTCCTCGCCGCTCGGCTCGCTGCTCGCGACTTTCGACCGCGCCACTGGGCAGGGTGCGTCGAACCGCTCGCGCTATTCGAACCGCGACGTGGACCGGCTGGTGGCCGAGGGGCTCGCGACGCTCGACGACGAACGCCGCCGCCAGATCTTCATCCGCGCGACCGAGATCGCCGTGCGCGATGTCGGCCTGGTGCCGATGCATCATCAGGTCAATCTCTGGGGCCTTCGCCGCGGGTTGCAGCATGCGGCGCGCGCCGATGAATGGACGCTTGCGACGAGCGTGCGGCCCGGCCAGTGACGTGCGCGGTGCCGTAGCCCGCCGCATCGCGCCGTGGTGGCATGTCTCTTGCTGCACCGGAGCCACGATGGCGTCCCGCGGGGCGCCGCTGACCCCGGGCTGGAGCCGCCGCGCATGAGCACCGCCGTCACCACCGAACCGCTTGTCGCCGGCCTGTTCCACGTTGCGGTCAAGACCAACAACATCGAGGCGACGGTCGCCTTCTACACGCGCATCCTCGGCCTGCGGAACGGCTTCCGGCCGGATTTCGGCTATCCCGGAGCCTGGCTGTACGTGCCCATCGCGGGCGGGCCGGCCATCCTGCACATCTATGCCGGCGGGCCTGCCCTCGGCGCCGAGGGGCGTGCGCCGGCTGGCACCGCGGCGATCGACCATGTCTCGCTGGCCTGCCGCGGCTACCGCGGCTTCGTTGAGCGCTTCCGCGCCGCCGGGCTCGACTGGCGCGAATTCCTCGTGCCCGGCACCACGCTCTGGCAGTTGTTCGTCTACGACCCGTCGGGCGTGCAGTGCGAACTCACCTTCGAGGGTGCGGGCGAGGACGGCCCGCCGCCCGACATGTCGCCCGGCCGCGCCTATGTGGCCGGCGCGACCTTCTTCGATCCCGCGACTTACCCCAGGCTTGGCTGAAGGAGGCCCCATGATCCAGCGCCGCCCGCTGCTGCTCGGTACGCTCGCCGCGCCCTTCGTGATCAACGAGGCCCGCGCGGCCGACACCGTGAAGGTCGCGATCTTCGAAGCAGCGTCCACGCTGCCCTATTTCGTGGCACTGGCGCGCGGCTTCTTCACCGAGGCCGGCATCGCGCCACAAGGCTTCGCGCTGGCGAACCACCCGCTGATCGTGCAGGCGCTGGTCGCCGGCGATGCCGAGGCTTGCACCAACCTCGTCACCCTCGAGGGGGCGAATATCAACGTCCGCCGCCCCAACACGGTGTTGTATTTCGGCCTGAACGGCCAGAATGCGCGCCACCAGATGGAGCAATTCGTGGTGCGCGCGAACAGCACCGCGACGCGCCTCGCCGATCTGCGCGGCGCACGCATCCTCTCTGCCCCCGGGCCGGCCAACATGGCGGCCGCGCGCGGCGTACTCGCGGCCGTCGGCCTGCAGGACGGGCGCGACTACACGCTGGTGGAACAGCCGATGGGCATGCATATCGGCGCCATGCAGTCCGGCCAATTCGACGCCGCCTACACGCTCGAACCGGTCGCCACCATCGGCGAACGCGCGGGGGCGATGAAGCGGCTCGAAGCGGGGGTGATCGCAACCTACCTGCTCGGCCGGCCTGACGCGCAGGCCTATGCCGGCGGTCCTGGCTTCTCCGGGCGCTTCCTCGACAGCCGCCGCGATGTCGCGAACCGCTTCGCCCAGGCCTGGGCCCGCGCGATTGAGGCCATCCGTACCGACCCCACGACACGTCAGGTGCTGACCAGCAACCTCAACACGCCCGCGGACCTGGCCGCCGTGATGCCGCTGCAGGCGTTCACGATGATCCGCGACTTCACCCCGCAGGATCGCGCCGACCTGCAGAAATTCGTCGATATCGGCGTGCAGATGGGCGTGGTGCGCAGCGCCATCGATGTCGGCACCTTCATCCGCCCGCTCTGAACGGATGGAAGGCCCCGCCATCGCCCCACGCGAGGCCGCGATGTCGATCCGCGGCCTGCGCAAGGCGTTCGGCGGGCAGCCGGTCTATTCGGGCTTCGACCTCGATGTGCGGCGCGGCGACATCCTCGCTATCTTCGGCCCCAACGGCTGCGGCAAGTCGACGCTGATCAACATGGCGGCGGGGCTGCTGCCGGTGGATGGCGGCACCATCCTGTACGATGGCCGCGACGTGCGCGACGTGCGCGTGGGCTACGTGTTCCAGAACTACCGGGAGGCGCTGTTCCCCTGGATGCGCGCGGCCGACAACATCCGCTACCCGATGCGCCGCATGGGGCTGCCGAAGCGCGAGATCGAAGCGCGCGTCGAACGCCTGAAGGCGGAGTTCCGCGTCCGCTTCGACCTGGCGCGCTACCCCTACGAACTCTCGGGCGGGCAGCAGCAACTCGTCTCCGTGATGCGCGCGCTGGCGGTCGAACCCGAAGTGCTGTTCCTCGACGAACCGTTCTCCGCGCTGGATTTCGAGACCACGCTCGACCTTCGCGCGCTGCTGCAGGATGTGCTGAAGCGCCTCGGTGTCACGACGCTGCTCGTCTCGCACGACCTCGAGGAAAGCATCGCGCTGGCCGACCGGCTGCTGATGCTCACCCGCCGCCCCACCACGGTCGCCGACGACTTGGCGGTGCCGCTGGCCTGGCCCCGCACTTCGGCGACATTGTCCGAACTCGATTTTGTTGCCCTGAAGCGCCGCTGCCTCGCCGTGTTCGAAGCCGCCGTCGCCGGCCGGCCGGTGGCGGCATGAAGGGGCTGGTCGCGCCCGTGCTCGGCGCGGTGGGATTCATCGCGCTATGGTGGTTCGCCACGCTGGTGGAACTCGCCGACCCGGTGCTGCTGCCCAGCCCGGCCGAGACGTTCCGCGACACGCTGGCCGCGTTCCGGACAGGTCCGCTTGGCCATGACCTGACGCGCACCATCCTGCGCACGGTGCAGGCCTTCCTGATCGCGACCGCCATCGGCGTGCCGCTGGGCATCGCGCTGGGCGCGAAGGAATCAGTCTATCGCAGCGTCGAATTCGTGGTGGATTTCTTCCGCTCGACACCGGCCTCGGCGCTATTCCCGCTGTTCCTGATCCTGTTCGGCGTGGGTGAGGGCACCAAGATCGCGGTCGCGGCCTTCGGCGCGGCGCTGGTGATCCTGTTCAACGCCGCCTATGGCGTGATGAATGCGCGGCGCACACGCGTGCTGGCGGCGCGCGTGATGGGGGCCGGTGAGGCGCGCATCCTGTGGGATGTGCTGCTGTGGGAAGCGCTGCCGCAGATCCTGGTGGGCATGCGCGCGGGCATCTCGCTCGCCCTGGTCATCGTGGTGGTGGCGGAGATGTTCATCGGCAGTTCCGACGGGCTTGGCCAGCGCGTCATCGTCGCGCAGTCGCTGTTCGAAAGTGGGCTGATGTATGGCGTGATCTTCCTGGCCGGCGCGCTGGGCTACGTGCTGAACCTCGCCTTCCTGTTGATGGAAAAGCGCTTCGTGCACTGGTCCGGCCGCTGATCAGGCGAAGGCCTCGGGTCCCGGGACATCGGTGTAGGTGCGGCGCAGCTTCGTCAGGAAGTCCGGCGCCATCTTCGCGCGCGACCCCGCCACGGGATCGCCGCCTGGCAACATGGTATCCGACGCCTCAAGGCTGAAGGCGCGCACGAATTCCACGCGCGGGTCGCGCAGCGCGGCGACCGCGGCCGCATCGCCGCCGGCGCGCAGCACCGCGCCGGCCAGCACCCCGTCCTCGATCGCCTGCGTCGCGCCCTGTCCGAGTGTCGGTACCATCGCATGTGCGGCGTCGCCCAGCAGCAGGACGCGCCCGCCTGCCGCGCTGCGGCTGAGCGGCGAGGACTGCAGCCGCGCCCAATGCAGCGCACCGGCATGTTCGCCGAGCTTGCGGCTCATCCAGGCCACCGCCGGGCAGGGCGCGCGGTCCTTGGGCAGGTAAAGGCTCGCCTGGAAATCTGCGCCCCGGATACGCGCATCGATCTCGGCGGTCGGTGTCTCGAGCGGCACCGCGCCCGCGATATACGCGGCGCCGCCGGGAAGCCGGTACGACAGCAGCCGCGCGCGCCCCTCGAACCACTGGCCGTAGTCGTCGTACGGGCAATCCTGCGCATCCGGCACGAGCAGGCGCGACATCGCGACGCCATGGAAGATCGGTTCGGGCACGCCGGCGGTCAGCGCGCGCAGGCGCGAATAGCGGCCATCGCCCGCCACCAGCAGGTCGAAGCCGCCGAAGCGATGCAGCGCGTCCGTCGCATCGCGCAGCACGGGCACCAGGCGACCGGCGGCGTCCTCCTCCAGCGCCTCCAGCGCGAGGCCGAGGCGCGTCAGCGGGGCGACTGGTGCGCGAAGGACGCGATACAACTCGGACCAGCGCAGCCTGATGCCCGGCTCCTCGGCCACGTCCAGCAGGTCGAGATCGAACAGGCGCTCGCCCGCCGCGGTGTCGATGAACCACCGCCGCCAGGGCAGTGCCGCCGCACGCACTGCATCGTGCCGCGCCGGCAGGTGCAGCCGCAGCGCCTTCATCGCATTGGGGCCGACATTCAGCCCCGTCCCGGCTTCCCCCGCATCATGCTCGGTCATGCGGTCGAAGGCGTCGATGGTGAGCCCCGGCGTGTCTGCCAGCATCTCCGCCAGCACGCTGCCGGCAACGCCGGTGCCGATGATGCCGATCCTCATGTCGTCTCCGCGATCGCCGAGGCCGACAGTGGTCCTTGTCCTGCCACCGTGGCATCGCGCGGAGCTCGCGGGTGGGACAGCGGTTCGGTCGCGGTGGTGGATGGCACGGGCTGTTGGGCAGCAAGAAGCGGACCATCCGCGCGCGGCCACGCTGGCGCACCACCGTTGAGCGGATTGGCCGCATGTTGGCGCATGCGCCCTGCGCGTCGGCGGGGACGCGTGGATGGTTGACACATCTCGGCGCAGGCTGCCCCGCCAATGGGCACCGCGCTGCCGCGTGCCGGTGCTTTCGTGGCCACCAGGGCTTGCCGCGGCGGCCTGCGCGGGTTTCAGTTGCCGCCACGACATCCGTTCCGGGGAGAACCGCGCCATGGGCTTCCGTCGACTGCGTGCCGCCATGCTCGCCGCTGCCGTCGCAACGCTGCCCATCGCGGCCGCGCCGTTGCCGGCCGCCGCGCAGCAGCGCCCCCTGGTCTGGGGCGATACGCTGCCGGCGACGCTCGACCCGCACGCAATCTTCGACGTGCCGAGCCAGTTCGTGCTGCTCAACGTCTATGACGGGCTGTACCGCTACCAGGGCAACCCGCCGCAACTCGTGCCCTGGCTGGCCGAGAGCCACACCACCAGCGCCGACGGCCTGACCTGGGACTTCACCCTGCGCGAGGGCATCAAGTTCCACGACGGCAGCGACATGACGGCGGAGGACGTCGTCTATTCCTTCCGCCGCCTGCTCGCGATGAACCGCGCGCCGGCCGCCGCCTTCTCGCCCGTACTGCGCGCCGAGAACGTCACCGCGACAGGCCCGCGAACCGTGCGCTTCGTGCTCTCCAGCCCCTACGCGCCTTTCCTGTCGGCGATCCCGCTTGTGGCCATCGTCAACCAGCGCGCCATCGCGCCGAACGTCGCTAATAACGACTGGGGCGCGGGCTGGCTTGCTGTGAACGGCGCGGGGTCGGGTGCCTACCGGGTCGATCCCGCCACCTACCAGGCGCGCGTCTCACTCGACCTCGCGCGCTTCCCGCAGCACTTCATGGGCTGGTCGCACACCCAGCGCCCGATCGACACTGTGCGCGCGCGCCCGGTGATGGAGACGTCGACCCGCGTGCTCGCGCTGCTGCGCGGGGAGATCGACGCGACCGATTCCTACCTGCCGACCGACCAGGTGGAGCGTGTGGATCGCAACGCCCGCACGCGCGTGGCGCGCGACGAGAGCATGCGCGTCTTCATCATCCGCATGAACAACCGCAAGCCGCCCTTCGACAACCGTGATGCCCGCCTGTGCTTCGCCCACGCCTTCAACTACCAGGGCTTCAACGACGTCATCCTGCGCGGCCTGGTGGTGCGCAACGGCGGGCCGAACCCGAACAACCTCTGGGGCAATCCGCCCGACCTCGTGCCCTACGCCTTCGACCTGAACCTCGCGCGCCAGCATTGCGACCGCGCGCGCGCCGCCGGCGCACCGATCGGTCGCGAGATCGAGATCCACGTCCAGAACGAGCTCGAGCAGACCGTGCAGGCCGCGCAGATGTTCCAGGCAGACCTGCGCCGCGTCGGCATCAACCTGCGCATCGTGCCCAACACCTGGGCCGGCATCACCGGCGCCACGGGCCAGCCGCAGACCACGCCCGACATGTGGGTGCACTGGGTCTCGACCTATTTCGTCGATCCGGAGAACTGGGTCGGCCAGATGTACGACAGCCAGTTCCACGGCACCTGGAAGGCGAGCGCCTGGTATTCGAACGCCGAAGTCGACACCTTGCTGCGGCGCGCCCGCGCCAGCCTCGACCGCGCCGAGCGTGAGCGCCTGTACCAGGCCGCGACGCGTCAGGTGGTCGCCGATAGCCCGGACATCTGGGTCTACAACACGCTGAACCTGCGTGGCCTCGCGCGGCGGGTGCAGGGGTATTCCTTCTCGCCGGTTGGTTCGGGCGGCGAGTTGCGGCTGATGTCGTTGGAGAACTGAGCGCGGCATCATGGCGCGCTACATCCTGCGGCGCCTGCTGCTGGCGCTGCCCGCGTTGCTCGGGCTGGTGGTTCTGACCTTCGTGCTGTCGCGCGTCGTCCCGGCAGACCCAGCGGCGACGCTGGCGGGCGATGCCGCGACGCCCGCGCTGATCGCCGAGATCCGCGCGCAATACGGCCTGGATCGGCCGATCCTGGAGCAGGCGGTGATCCACCTCCGCCAAGTCCTGACTGGGGATTTCGGCCGCAGCGTCTTCTCGGGCCGGCCGGTCGCGGAGGAGATACTGCAGCGCCTGCCCACCACGCTGGAACTCACCTTCGCCGCGCTGTTCATCGCGACCGTGCTCGGCATTCCGCTCGGGCTCGTGGCCGCACTTCACCACAACGGCGTCGTCGACAACCTGGTGCGGGTGCTCTCGGTCGGCGGGCTTGCCATCGCGTCCTTCTGGCTCGCCATCATGCTGCAGCTGGTGTTCTCGATGGAGCTCGACATCCTGCCGCTGCGCGGGCGCGTCGATGTCGCGATGGGGATGCCGCCGCGCGTGACCGGCTTCGTGCTGATCGATAGCCTCATCGCCGGGCGCCCCGAATTGTTCGTCGATGGCTGCCGGCACCTGGTGCTGCCGGCTGTCACGCTCAGCCTGCCGGGGATCGCCACCATCGCGCGCTTCACGCGGTCAGGCGTGCTCGAGACGCTGCAGAAGGACTTCGTCCTCTACGCCCGCGCCGCCGGCTATGGCCGCGTGCGCCTGGCCGCGATCTACGTGCTGCGCAACGCGGTCACGCTGGTGGTGACGCAGGTCGGGCTGCTGTTCGGCGCGCTGATCTCGGGCGCGGTGGCGGTCGAGGCGATCTTCGACTGGCCGGGCCTGGGCACTTATGCCGTACAGGCCATCCTGTCGGCCGACTACAAGGCACTGCTGGCGGTCACGCTGGTGGTCGGCGTGGTCTACGCGGTGGTGAACGTGCTGGTGGACGTGGCGCAGGTGGTGATCGACCCGCGCGTGGCGGAGGAAGGGCGATGACCGCGCTTCGCCTTCTGCTGCGCGATCGAGTCGCCGCCTTCGGCGGGCTTATCGTGCTGTTCGCGCTGGTGGTCGCGATCTTCGCGCCCTGGATCGCCCCCTATCCGGACGACGCGTTCGAAAGCCACATCATGCAGCGGCTGCGGCCGCCCTCGGCGGAGTTCCCCTTCGGCACGGACAATCTCGGCCGCGACATCCTCTCGCGCGTCATTCTGGGCACGCGCAATGCGCTGCTGGTCGCGGTCGCGGTCGTCTTGGCGGCGATGGCGATCGGCGTGCCGATCGGCCTGGCGGCCGGCTGGCGCGAAGGCTGGCTGTCCGAGACGCTGATGCGCGTCACCGACGTCTTCCTCGCCGTCCCGCAGCTGATTCTGGCACTGGCGCTGGGGCAGTTGATCGCGCCGGGTATCGGCGCGGCGATGGTTGCGCTTGCACTCACCTACTGGCCCTTCTTCGCCCGCACCGTTTTCGCTGAAACGCGCAGGCTGCGCAGCGCATTGTTCGTCGACGCGCTGGCCGGCATCGGCGCCAGCCCCGCGCGCATCCTGCTGCTGCATGTGCTGCCGAATGCGGCGCCGGCGGTGCTGGTGCGCGCGACCATCGGCATGGGATTCACCATCCTGACGGCGGCGATCCTCGGCTTCCTTGGTGTGGGCGCCGCGCCGCCCTCGCCGGATTGGGGGCTCGCAGTGTCCGAGGCACGGCAGCACCTGCCGGAAGCCTGGTGGTTCCCGACCTTCCCGGGCATGGCGATCCTGCTGCTGGTGCTGGGCTTCAACCTGCTCGGCGACGGGCTGCGCGACGCCGCCGATCCGCGCCTGCGGCGGTCACGCCGGTGAGCATACCCGTCCTGCAAGTCGAGGGCCTGGCCGTGCACCTCCGCGGGGAAGGCGGCGTCGCGCGTATCCTGGACGACGTCTCGCTGACCGTCCCGCGCGGCGGCACCGTTGGCGTGGTGGGCGAGAGCGGCTGCGGCAAGTCCACGCTGGTGCGCGCCATCCTCGGCATCCTGCCGCAGGGTGCCGAGACACCCACCGGTGCCATCCTGTTCGAAGGCCGCGACATCCTGACCGACCGCGCCGAATCCGCGCGCGGGCGGATCGGCTTCGTGCCGCAGGACCCGTACCTCTCACTCAACCCGGTGTTCCGCGCCGGCGACCAGATCCTCGAGATCATGCGCCGCCACGCGAAGGGTTCGCGCCGCGACCATCGCGACCGCCTGGTCGAGTTGTTCCGCGCCGTGCAACTGCCCGACCCGGAGGCGGCGCTGCGCAAGTACCCGCACCAGTTCTCCGGTGGCCAGCGTCAGCGGCTGCTGATCGCCGCGGCCCTCGCCTGCGATCCCGCGCTGGTGGTCGCCGACGAACCCACCACCGCGCTGGACGTCACAACCCAGCGGGAGATCCTGGGACTGCTGCGTGGCCTGGTGGCGGAGCGCGGCCTGTCGCTGCTGTTCGTCACGCATGATTTCGGCGTGCTGGCGTCCGTCTGCACGGACGTCACGGTGCTCTATGCCGGGCGCGTGGCGGAAGCGGGGCCGACGCGCGCGGTGCTCGATGCGCCCTGCCATCCCTACACGCGCATGCTGCTCGCCTGCCATCCCGATCGTGCGACCGACCTCGCCGGCATTCCCGGTACCGTCCCCGCCGCGACGGCGCAGCCGACGGGCTGCCGCTTCCATCCACGCTGCCCCATCGTGCATTCCGGCTGCGCCGTGGAAGCACCGCCGATGGTCGCACTCGGGGCGAACCGCGCGGTCGCCTGCCCTTGGCACGAGACCGCCCTTGCCTGAGATCCTGGGTGCCACCGGCCTGGTCGTGGAGCTCGGCGCCCGGCGCGGGCTGCTGCGGCACCGTGCCGGCATGCGCGCCGTGGATGGCGTCGATCTCTCGATCGCGCAGGGCGAGACCTTCGGCATCGTCGGTGAAAGCGGCTGCGGCAAGACCACGCTGGCGCGCGCGCTGCTCGGCCTGCAGCGTGAATCCTCGGGCGAGATCCGTCTCGAAGGCCGCACCGTCTCCGGCCTCGAACCACGCGCGGCGCGACGCGTGCGGGATGCGGTGCAGTATGTCCACCAGGACCCCGGCGCGGCGCTCGACCCCTGGTGGCGCGTCGGCGCGACGCTGGCCGAGGGGCTCGCCATCCATGGCGTCACCGACCGCGCCGAACAACGCGCGCGCATCGCCGAGACGCTCGCTGCCGTCGGCCTCGATGCGGCGATGACGGACCGCTACCCGCACGAACTCTCCGGCGGTCAGCAGCGGCGCATCGGGCTCGCGCGCATCCTGCTGCTGCGGCCCAAGGTGGTGATCCTGGATGAGCCCACGGCGGGGCTCGACCTGTCGGTGCAGGCGGCGGTACTGCGCCTGCTGCGCGACCTGCGCGCGCGCTTCGGGCTGACCTACGTGTTCATCTCGCACGACCTCTCGGTGGTACGGCGCGTCTGCGACCGTGTCGCGGTGATGTATCTCGGCCGCGTGGTGGAACACGGCAGCGCCGCGACGATCTTCGCCGAACCGCGCCATCCCTACACGCGCGCCCTGATCGCCGCCGCGCCGCACCTCGACGGGCGCGAGAGCGGGCCCTCCCTGCCCGGCGACCCGCCCAGCCTGCGCGCCATTCCGCCAGGCTGCCGCTTCCACCCGCGCTGCGCCGCAGCGGCCGAGACCTGCACCCGCCGCGAACCCGTGCTGGAGGAGGCCGGCCTGGCGCACGCCGTCGCCTGCCTGCGCTGGCGCGACCTCGCCCCCGAGACCCCCGGCCGCGACGCCGCATGAAGGCCCGCCGATGACACGCTGCGACCCCGTCACCCTCGAGATCATCCGCGGCGCCGCGCGCGCCGCGCAGGCGGAGATGGAGGCGCTGCTCGAACGCACCGCCATGTCCGCCTTCATTCGCGAGAAGAAGGATTTCTACACCGCGTTGTTCGACGCCGAAGGTGCCATGGCCGTGGGCAGCGACCTGCCCATCTTCGGCGACATCGTGGGCCCGGTCGCCGAACACTTCCCGATCGCGACGATGCGCGAGGGCGACCTGTACTGGTACAATGACTGCTACGGCAGCCGCGGCGCGGTTTCGCATTCCAACGACCAGGTCTTCCTCGCCCCCGCCTTCCACGAAGGCACGCGCATCGGCTTCGTGATGGGTTGGGCGCACTTCTCCGACATCGGCGGGCTGCGGCCCGGGTCGATCAGCCCCGACGCCACCGACCACTTCCAGGAAGGCATCATCATCCCGCCCGTGCGCCTGATGCGCGGCGGCGAGACGAACACCGACCTGCTGCGCACCTTCTGGCGCAACAGCCGCTTCCCCACGCAATCCCAGGGCGACACGCGCGCGCTGATGGCGGCCGTGCGCCTGGGCGAACGCCGCCTGGCGGACATGGCCGCACGCTTTGGGCCGCAGGTGCTGGCGGATGCCTTCGCGCAACTGCTCGCGCGCACCGAGGCAACCGTGCGCGCGCAGCTGAAGTCCATCTTCCCCATCGGCACCACCCGCTTCGCCGACACCATCGACAGCGACGGCCAGGGCAGCGCGCCGCTCACGCTGCGCCTCGCACTCACGCGCACGCCCGATGACCGCTTCATCTTCGACGCGACCGAGACCGACGACCAGGCCACCGGCCCGGTGAACCTGCTGATGCATCCCGACGTGCCCGGCATGGCGCTCGGCCTGTATGTGCTGCAGGACCATCCGGGCCAGGTGCTGAACGCCGGCGGCCCGCGCGGGATCGACGAGGTGCGCCTGCGCGAAGGCTCGCTGCTCGCGCCGCGCGCACCCGCGCCGCTCGGCCTGCGCGGATTGACCATGATGCGCCTGCTGGCCGCGCTGCACGGCCTGGTCGCGGTAGCACGCGACGGGAACGCGCCGGCCGCGCATTCCGCCTATGTCGTCATCGCGCTGCGTGGCACCGCCGGCGGTAAGCGCTTCCTGCTGAGCGACGGCATCGGCGTGGGCTACGGCGCGCGCCCCTTCGCGGATGGCACCGACGCTGTCTACTTCGTCGCGCAGGAGAACTACCCGGTCGAGTTCATGGAACTCACCTACCCGGTGCGGCTGCGCGCCTATGGGCTGAACCTCGATTCCGGCGGGCCGGGGCGCTTCCGCGGCGGCTGCGGTGTGGTGCGCGAATTCGAGGTACTGGCCGACGCAGCGATGGTCGCCATCCGCATCGACAGCGTGAAGAACCCACCCTGGGGCGTGGCCGGCGGAATGAATGGCGGATCCGGTCGTGCCGTGCTGAACCCCGGCACGCCGCGCGCGCGGATCCTCGCGCCGCTGTCGGACGGCACGATGCTGGCGAAGGGCGACGTGCTGCGCATCGAGACCGGCGGCGGCGGCGGCTGGGGCCATCCCTTCGACCGCCCCGTCGAGGATGTGATCGCCGACGTCCAGGGTGGCTTCGTCAGCAGCGACAGCGCCACGCGCGACTACGGCGTTGTGTTCCGCGACGGCACGCTGGACAGCACCGCCACCCAGGCGAGGCGCGCGCAACGCCCGCCCGCGGCACTGTTCCATCGCCGGGAGTACCGCGATGCCGTCGCCTGACGCCGCGCCCCTGATCGTCGCCGTTGATATCGGCGGCACCTTCACCGACGTCACGCTGCAGGACACCGCGACGGGCGAGGCCTGGACCGCTAAGACTCCCTCCACCCCGCGCGACCCGTCCGAGGCCTTCATCACAGGCGTGGATCTGGCCCTGGCGGCCGCCGGCCGGCAGGCAGCCGCGATCGGCCGCGTGCTGCACGGCACGACGGTGGCCACCAATTTGATCCTGGAGGGCAAGACCGCGCCGACCGCGCTGCTGACCACGGCGGGGTTCCGGCACGTGCTCGAGATCGGCCGCGCCGACCTGCCGCGCCGCGACAATCTCTGGGCCTGGGTGAAGCCGCGCCGACCCGTGCCCCCGTCCCTGGTGTTCGAAGCCGCGGGCCGCATCGCCGCCGACGGCAGCGAACTCGCACCGCTGGACGAGGATGCCGTGCGTACCACTGCACGTGCTGCGATCGCGGCCGGCGTCTCCGCCATTGCCGTCTGCCTGCTGCATGCCTTCGCCAACCCGTCGCATGAGCGCCGCGCGCTCGCGATCCTGGCGGAGGAAGCGCCCGGCGTGGCGCTGACCGCCTCGGTCGATGTGCTGCCCGTGGTGCGCGAATACGAACGCAGCATGGCGACCGTGCTCAACGCCGCCGTCATGCCGGCGATCTCCACCTATATCGCGCGCCTCGAGGCACGGCTGCAGGCCGCCGGGATCGCCGCTCCGCTGCTGCTGATGAAGTCGAATGGCGGCGTCGCCGGCGCGCGGGCGATCCGCCAGGCACCCGCCCAGACGGCGCTGTCCGGCCCTGCGGCCGGCGTGGTCGGCGCGCGCGCGGTCGCCGCCGCGGCGGGGGTTGCGAACATCATCACCGTGGATATCGGCGGCACCAGCGCCGATATCTGCCTGATCGCCAAGGGCGAGGTCGCCCTCACGCAGACCGGCCGCGTCGGTCCCTGGCCGCTCTCGCTGCCGATGGTGGACATGGTCACGATCGGCGCGGGTGGCGGGTCGCTCGCGCGTGTCGGCACCGATGGCGTGCTGACGGTCGGCCCGCAGAGCGCGGGCGCCGACCCGGGGCCCGCGAGCTACGGCCGCGGCGGGCAGGAGCCGACGGTGACCGACGCGCATGTGGTGTTGGGCCACCTGCCGCCGGCGCTACTCGGTGGGCGCATGGCGCTCGACCCCGCGCTGGCCGAGGCGGCGGTGCGGCGCGTGGCGGAACCGCTCGGCCTGAGCATCGCGGAGGCGGCGCGCGGCATCCTCGCCATCGCGGACAACACCATGGTCGGCGCGATCCGCGTGGTCTCGGTCGAACGCGGGCATGATCCGCGGGACTTCGTGCTTGTGCCCTTCGGCGGCGCTGGTCCGTTGCATGGCTGCGCCATCGCCGAACTGCTCGGCATCACGCGCGTGCTGGTGCCGCCCGCGCCCGGCGTGCTCTGCGCGCAAGGCCTGCTGGCCGCGGACCTCAAGGCCGAATTCGCGCGCAGCGTCGCCGAACCGCTGCACGGCGCCGACCTCGCGCGGCTTGAAGCCGTCTTCGCCAGCCTCGAACAGGACGCCGCCGCCTGGTTCACGCAGGAGGGCGTGGCCCCCGCGGACCGGCGCCTGCGGCGCGTGGCGCTCATGCGCTACGAGGAACAGGGGCACGAACTGCCTGTCGCCTGGCAGGCCGGCGATGACCCGGCCCGGCTGGGCGCAGCCTTCGCCGCCGCGCATCGCGGCCTGTACGGCTTCGACCTGCCGGAGGTCGCGGTCGAGGTGGTCACATTGCGCGTCGAGGCGGCCGGGCTGCTGCCGGCCCCGGCATGGCGCGCACCCGACGGCGGTGGCGCCGCGCAGGCCGAGATCGGCCACCAGCGCGTCCTGCTGCCCGGTGGCGCGGTCGAGGCCGCGGTGATCGACCGCGGCCGGCTGGGCGCCGGCGCAACCTTCGCCGGGCCGGCCATCGTCACGCAGCTCGATGCCACCACCCTGGTCGGGCCCGGCTGGACCGCGACGATGGAGGCCTCCGGCGCGTTGGTGCTGGTGCGCGGCTGATCGCGCGGGCCGCGCCTACTTCGCCGCCCCGGGTTCCAGGTGCCGCGGTGGCGCACGGTCCTCGGCCGTGACGAACCTGACCCCGGGACCGCCGCCGCCATCCGCCTCGACCAGCGCGACGCCGCCGGCTTCGAGGGCGCGGCGGATCGCGGCGGCGGTGGCGCGTTGCAGGGCGTGTTGCCCCGTTTCGAACCCCCGGATAGTGCCGCGGCTCACCTGCGCCCGCTCGGCCAGGTCGTCCTGGGTCCAGGCGAGCAAGGCGCGGGCAGCCCGGCATTGCGCGGGGGAAAGGGACATGGTCGCGCCGCCTTAGGCTTTTGCATCAATCCAGGCAAGATTAATCAAAATGGTTGATGTGGCTTGCGGGCATCACCACATCGGGGCGAAGACGGGAGAAACACCATTGCCGGGCCACGCCTGCCGCGCCATCCAGCCTTCCCGACCGCGGCGGTCCGCCCTGGCCCGCCGCCCCGCCTGGCCGCGCGTGACCCTGCGCCGCAGCGTTGAAAGAATGGACTGATGGGCATCGCGGACCACCTCTCGCCGCAGGACGTCATCCTTGACCTCGGGGCCTCCAGCAAGGCTGCCGCCCTGCAGTCGCTCGCAGCCGTTGCCGCGCTCCGTCTGGATCGCCCCGAGGCCGAGATCCTGGACGCGCTGAATGCGCGCGAGCGGCTCGGTTCCACCGCGCTCGGCCGCGGCGTCGCGCTGCCCCATGCACGGATCGACGGCGACGCGCATCCCGTGGTGACCTTCGCGCGCCTGCACCGCCCCATCGACTTCGAGGCCCGTGACGAGGAACCGGTCGACCTGGTCATCCAGGTGCTCTGGCCCGAGGCCGCGGCCGAGGGCTTCCTGCCCATGCTGGCCGAGACCTGCCGCGCGCTGCGCGACCCGAACACCCTGCGGCGGCTGCGCACGGCGGCAACGCCGGACGAGGTGCTGGCCGCGCTCGCCAGCCCCGCCGCCGCGGGGCCGGCGTGATGCCGCGCGGTCCCGGCACCACCCGTCGCGCGGGCTGACGCGCGACCATGCCGGATGCCGTCCTTCTCCTCAGCCTGGTGGTCCTGCCGTTCCTCGGCGCCATCACGGCGGGGCTGCTGCCGAGCCAGGCGCGCAATGCGGCCGCCATCCTCGCCGGCGCGATCGCGCTGATCGGCCTCGCGCTGATCTGGGTGGCCTATCCGACGGTCGCGGCCGGCAGCGTGCTGCGTGCGGAATTCGCCTGGATGCCGGCGCTCGGGCTGAACCTCTCGCTGCGCATGGATGGCTTCGCCTGGCTGTTCGCCGGCCTGATCACCGGGATCGGCGCCTTGGTCGTGCTCTATGCCCGCTACTACATCAGCGAGGACGACCCGGTGCCGCGCTTCTTCGCCTTCCTGCTCGCCTTCATGGGGGCGATGACGGGGGTGGTGGTGTCGGGGAACCTGATCCAGCTCGCCTTCTTCTGGGAGCTGACCAGCCTGCTGTCCTTCCTGCTGATCGGCTACTGGCACCACGTGGCGGCGGCGCGCGAGGGCGCGCGCATGTCCCTCACCATCACCGCCGCGGGTGGGCTGGCGCTGTTCGCCGGCGTGCTGGTGCTCGGCCACATCGCGGGCAGCTACGACCTCGATTCCGTGCTGGCCGCGGGCGATCGGATCCGCGCGCATCCGCTGTATTTGCCCGCGCTGGTGCTGATCCTGCTGGGGGCGCTGACGAAGAGCGCGCAGTTCCCGTTCCACTTCTGGCTACCGCATGCGATGGCGGCGCCTACGCCGGTCTCGGCGTACCTGCATTCGGCCACTCTGGTGAAGGCGGGGGTGTTCCTGATGGCGCGGCTGTGGCCGGTGCTGTCGGGCACCGATGCCTGGTTCCTGATCGTTGGTTCGGCCGGGCTGATCACGCTGCTGGTCGGCGCCTACATCGCCATCTTCCAGAACGACCTGAAGGGGCTGCTGGCCTATTCCACCATCAGCCACCTGGGGCTGATCACGCTGCTGCTCGGGCTGAACAGCGAACTCGCGCTGGTCGCGGCGGTGTTCCACATCGTCAACCATGCGGCGTTCAAGTGCTCGCTGTTCATGGCGGCCGGCATCATCGACCACGAGACCGGCACGCGCGATATCCGCCGCCTGTCGGGGCTCAACCGATCCATGCCCTTCACCGCGCGGCTCGCGCTGGTGGCGGCAGCGGCTATGGCGGGCGTGCCGCTGCTGAACGGCTTCATCTCCAAGGAGATGTTCTTCGCCGAGGCGCTGACGGCGGAATCGCCGATGGGCCTGATGAACATCCTGCCCTTCGCTGCCATGCTCGCCTCCGCCTTCGCCGTGGCGTATTCGCTGCGCTTCATCCACGGCGCCTTCTTCGGCCCCGAGCCGACCGACCTGCCGCGCACGCCGCACGAACCCGCCAACTGGATGCGCCTGCCGGTCGAACTGCTGGTGCTGGTGTGCATTATGGTCGGCGTGCTGCCGGCGGCGACGGTGGGGCCCTTCCTCGCCATCGCCGTACGGTCGGTGCTGGGCGAACAGGTGCCCTACTACAGCCTCGCGATCTGGCACGGCGTCAACCTGCCGCTGGCGATGAGCATGGCCGCCATGGCCGCGGGCATCGTGCTGTACCTGCTGCTGCACCGGAAGCTGCGCGTCGGGCTCGAACGCCCGCCGCTGCTCGGCCGGCTCGAGGGCCAGCGCATCTTCGAACGCTCCATGGTCTTCCTGTCCTGGCGGCTCGCGCGGCGCGTCGAACGCCTGGCCGGCACGCGCCGGTTGCAGCCCCAGCTGCGCCTGATCGTGGGCATCGCCATCATGGGGGGCGCCGCCGCGGTCTGGCTACGCGGCGTGGGGCCAGGCAACCTGCCGAGCACGGGGTTCGACCCGGTGCTGGCGCTGGTCTGGTGCGTGGGCGGCGCCTGCGCGATCGGCGCGGCCTGGATGGCCAAGTTCCATCGCCTGGCGGCGCTGATCCTGCTCGGCGGTTCGGGCCTTGCCGTCGTGCTCACCTTCGTGTGGTTCTCCGCGCCCGACCTCGCGCTCACGCAGCTGACGGTCGAGGTCGTGACCACCGTGCTGCTGCTGCTTGGCCTGCGCTGGCTGCCCAAGCGCGTGCAACTGCCCGGCGACAGCGGGCCGGAAGTGCTGACCCGCACGCGCCGCCTGCGCGACCTGGCGCTCGCGCTCGGCGCCGGCTGCGGCCTCGCGGCGCTGTCCTATGCGGTGATGACGCGCGTGCCGCCCGAACTGCTGGCGCAGCACTTCCTGCAGCGCGCCTATACCGAAGGCGGCGGCACCAACGCCGTGAACGTCATCCTGGTTGACTTCCGCGGCTTCGACACGCTCGGCGAGATCTTCGTCGTCGCCGCCGTGGCGCTGACCGCCTATGCGCTGCTGCGCCGCTTCCGCCCCGCGGCCGACAGCGTGGCACTGCCCGACCAGCAGGCCGGCGCCGATGGCACGACCGCCGGCACCGCCATGACGGCGCGCGGCGAGGTCGCGGCCGGCGGCGACTGGCTGCTGGTGCCCTTCATGCTCACGCGGCTGATCTTCCCGGCCATGCTGGTGGTCGCGGTCTTTCTGCTGCTGCGCGGGCACGACCTGCCGGGCGGCGGCTTTTCGGCCGGCATGGTGGTCGCGATCGCGATCATCCTGCAGTACATGATCGGCGGCACCGACTGGACCGAGGACCGGCTGCGGCTGCGCCCGCAGCTGTGGGTCGGCGCCGGGCTGCTGGTGGCGGCCGGCACCGCGCTGGCGGCGCTGGCCTTCGGCAGGCCGTTCCTGACCACCTATTTCGCCTATGCCGACCTGCCGCTGTTCGGACGCGTGCCGACCGCCAGCGCGCTCATCTTCGACATCGGCATCTTCGCGCTGGTGGTGGGATCGACACTGCTGATGCTGGTGGCGCTGGCGCACCAGTCGGTGCGCGCGCATCGCGCCGTGGCCGGAGAGCGCTGATGGAGATCGTCGTCGCCCTCGCCATCGGCGTGCTGTCCGGCTCGGGCGTGTGGCTGCTGCTGCGCCCGCGCACCTTCCAGGTCATCATCGGCCTGGGGCTGCTGTCCTATGCGGTGAACCTGTTCATCTTCTCGACCGGGGGCTTGCGCACCGGCGCGGCCGCCATCCTGGCGCAGGGGCAGGAGGGCACGCTCGGCCAGTTCACCGACCCGCTGCCGCAGGCGCTCGTGCTGACCGCGATCGTCATCGGCTTCGCGACCACCGCGCTGCTGCTCGTGGTGCTGCTGGCGGCGCGCGGCCTGACCGGCACCGACCACGTGGACGGGCGGGAGCGCGACCGGTGACCGCCTGGACCGACCACCTGGTCGTCGCGCCGATCATCGTGCCGATGCTGGCCGGCGCCGCCATGATCCTGGCCGGCGACCGCTGGCGCGGGGCGGTGGCGGCACTCGGCCTGCTGTCCACCGTCACGCTGGTCGGGCTCGCCATCGCGCTGGTCGGCATGGCGGATACGCCGCAGCTGCGCATCTACCGGCTGGGCGACTGGCCGGCGGTGTTCGGCATCGTGCTGGTGCTCGACCGGCTCTCGGCGCTGATGCTGGCGCTGGTGGCGGTACTGGGGCTCGCCGCCTTCGTCTCCTCCCTCGCGCGGTGGGACCGGGCGGGGGCGTATTTCCACCCGCTGTTCCAGTTCCAGCTGATGGGGCTGAACGGCGCCTTCCTCACCGGCGACCTGTTCAACCTGTTCGTCTTCTTCGAGGTGATGCTGGCCGCCTCCTACGGTCTGGCGCTGCACGGTTCGGGCACGGCGCGGGTGCGCGCGGGGCTGCACTACATCGTCATCAACCTGGTCGCCTCGCTGCTGTTCCTGATCGGCGTCAGCGTGATCTACGGCATCTCGGGCACGCTCGGCATGGCCGACCTGGCGGCCCGCCTGCGCGAGGTGGCGGCAGGCGACCGCGCCCTGCTCGAGGCCGGGCTCGCGGTCATGGGCGTGGCGTTCCTCATCAAGACGGCGGCCTGGCCGCTCGGCTTCTGGCTGCCGGGCACCTACGCCGCGGCCAGCGCGCCGGCGGCGGCGATCCTGTCCATCCTGAGCAAGGTCGGCGTCTATGCCGTGCTGCGCGTGTGGCTGCTGCTGTTCGGCGCCGAGGGTGGAGATTCCGCAGGCTTCGGCGCGAACGTGCTGCTGGCCGGCGGGCTGCTCACCATCGCCTTCGGCGCCATCGCGGTGCTCGCCGCGCAGGACCTGCCGCGGCTCGCGGGCGCGAGCGTGCTGGTTTCCTCCGGCACCCTGCTGGCCGCGCTCGGGGCGGGCCAGGCGGCGGTCACCGGTGGCGCGCTGCTGTACCTCGCGACATCGGTGCTCGCGCTCGGGGCATTCTTCCTGCTGATCGAACTGATCGAACGCGGGCGCGATGTCGGCGCCGATGTCCTCGCCGTCACGCGCGAGGCCTTCGGCACCGGCGAGGAAGACGACGACTTGCGCGAGCCCGAGGCGGTGGGCGTCGCCATCCCCGCCATCGTCGTGATCCTCGGCCTTGGCTTCGGCACCTGTGCGCTGCTGCTGGCGGGGCTGCCGCCGCTGCCCGGCTTCCTCGCGAAATTCGCCATTATGGCGCCGCTGCTCGGCCCACCGGAGGCCGCGGTGCCGGTCTCAAGCTGGCTGCTGGTCGCCGCGCTGCTGCTGTCGGGCCTGGCGACGGTGGTGGCCATGCTGCGCACCGGCATCGACATCTTCTGGGCCTCGCCGCCCTCGACGGTGCCGCGCGTCAGCCTGCTCGAGGTCGCGCCGATTGCCGGGCTGCTGCTGCTGTGCGCCGGGCTCGCCGTCGCGGCAGGGCCGGCGATGGACTACATGCTCGCCACCGCGGCGGGGCTGCATGCGCCCGGCACCTACCTCGACGCCGTTCTCGGCACGGCGGTGCGACCATGACGCGGCTACTGCCCCATCCGCTGCTGGCCACGGCCTTCCTGCTGTTGTGGCTGCTCCTGCAGGAGAGCGTGTCGACCGGTGCCATCGTCTTCGGCGTGCTGCTGGCGGTGACCGGGTCGGGCGTGCTGACGGCGCTGGGCGTGCCGCGCGGGCGGGTCGGCCGGCTGAAGCCGCTGCCCGGCCTGCTGCTGGACGTGCTGGTCGAGGTCGTGCGGTCGAACAACGCCGTCGCGCGCATCATCCTGCAGCCGCGCGCACCCGGCGAGCGGAGGTCGGGCTTCGTCCATGTCCCGCTCGACATGCGCAGCCCCTATGGGCTGTCGGCGCTGGCCTGCATCCTGACCGCCACGCCGGGCACCGTCTGGGTGGACTACGATGCGCGCGGCGGCACCATGCTGCTGCACGTTCTCGACCTGGTCGACGAGGAAACCTGGGTCCGCACCATCAAGGACAAGTGGGAGCGCCGGCTGATGGAAATCTTCGAATGACCGCCGCGTTGCTCGGCGCCGCGCTGCTGCTCGCGCAGCTCATGCTGGCGGTCGCGATGGGCTGCGCCGCATTGCGCGCGCTGGTCGGCCCGCGAGCGCAGGACCGCGTCCTGGCGCTCGACACGCTGTACGTGAACGCGGCGATGCTGCTGCTGGTCTTCGGCATCCGCACCGGCACCACCCACTACTTCGAGGCCGCGCTGCTTGTCACGCTGCTGGGCTTCGTCGCCACCGCCGCCTTGTCGAAGTTCCTGATGCGCGGCGAGGTGATCGAATGACCGGCGCGGCGGAGATCCCATTCTGGGCGGCGCTGCCGGTGGCGGTGTTGGTGCTGTTCGGCGCGGGGCTGGGACTGACGGGTTCGATCGGGCTGCTGCGCCTGCGTGGCTTCTACGAACGCGTCCATGCGCCGACGCTGGGCACCACGCTCGGTATCGGCAGCATCCTGATCGCGTCGATGTTGTTCTTCTCGGTGCTGCAGACGCGCCCGGTGCTGCACGAACTGCTCATTGCCGCTTTCATCGTGGTGACGACGCCGGTCACGCTCATGCTGCTGGCGCGCGCCGCGCTGCATCGCGACAGGGCGGAGAGCGACCCGTCGGTGCCCGCCCCTGCGGCGCCTACGGCTCCGCCGCCTCCCGCGTGATCTCGAACCACAGGCAGGCTTCGTCGCGCCCGCGCGCGGGGCACCAGATGCGGCCCTCGCCCAGCGGCACCATGCCGAGCAACTGCACCACCGCGAGCGACGCCGCATTGTCCGCCTGTACCGCCGCGCGAACCCGCGCGATGTCCATGCTGCGGAAGGCCTCGGCCAGCGCGGCGGGGGCCGCCTCGCGCATCAGCCCCTGGCCCTGGAACCCGTCGCCCAGCCAATAGGTGATCAGCGCCGTCGCTCCATCCCCTGGCGCGCGCGAGATGCTGATCCACCCCACCACCGCGCCATCCGCACGCCGTTCGATGACCAGCGGCAGGGACCGTCGTTCGGCCGCGGCCATCCGCACGCCGGCAATCCGGTCCGCCGCCATCAGCGGCGTATAGGGCACCGGCCAGGACGCCAGGCGGCGGCTGATCGCGGCATTCATCATGGCGGCGAGGGCGGCGGCATCGCCCGGTTCGGCGCAGCGAAGGCGCAGGCGTGGTGTTTCCACGGCGACAAGGACGGGCGCTTCCACAACCATAGCGGGAGCATAGCGTGGAACGGTTAACGCAACAGCCGTTTCGTGATGCGTTCGGCCATCGAACCGCGCGGCGGGTCGAACATTCTCGCGAGCGAGAAGCGGCCATGCCGCACCCGCGCGCGCAGGTTCGACAGGGCACGGAAGCCTTCCTCCCCATGCGTGCGCCCCTGGCCGGAGGCGCCGATCCCGCCGAAGGCGAGGTCCGAGAAGCCGACATGCTCGACGCAGCGCCCCAGCACGATGGCGCCCGAACGCGTGCCGGCGGCGACCGCCGCTTCGTCCTGCGCCGTCGCGCCGAACAGATAGATGGCGAGCGCTGGCGGGCGCGCCGCGATCCAGGCGATCGCCTCAGCCAGGTCGGCGCAGGCGCGCAGCGGCAGGACCGGGCCGAACACCTCCTGCGTCATCAGCGGCGCGTCGTCGGGCGCTGTCGCGAGCACGATGGTGCGCCGCCGGCCCGGCCCATCCTGCGCCAGCGGGATCAGCGCCGCGCCCTCCGCCAGGCGATCGAGCCGCGCGGCCTGCGCATCGTTCAGCACGGCGGTTTCGGGCAGCGCGATGCCGGCGGCGCGGCAGGCCGCGGCGAAGGCATCGATGCCATGCCCGACCAGCAGCACCGTGTCGGGTGCGACACAGGTCTGCCCGGCGTTCAGCGCCTTGCCCACCAGAATCTCCCGCGCTGCCTGCACCAGGTCGGCCCCCGGCAGCACCACCGCCGCGCACTTGCCGCCCAGTTCCAGCGTGATGGGCACGAGATTCGCCGCCGCCGCGAGCGCGACCCGCCGCCCGGTCGCGGTGCCGCCGGTGAACACCAGGTGGTCCCAGGGCTGCGCGGCGAAATCGGCGGCCACGGCACCGTCGCCCTGGACACAGCGCGCCATGTCGGGGCCGAGGGCGGCGTCCAGCACCCGCGCGATCATCTCCGCGCAGCGCGGCGCATGCTCGGACGGCTTCACCACGATCCGGTTGCCCGCCGCAATCGCATCCACCGCCGGCGCTAGCGCCAGCTGCACCGGATAGTTCCACGGCGCCATGATGCCCACCACGCCCTTCGGCACGGGTTCGAGCACCGCGCGCGCCGGCCAGAACGGGTAGGGCACGCCGGCGCGCTTCGGCCGTGCCCAGCGCGGCAGCTTCCGGCGCGCATGCAGCGCGAAATCCGCCACCAGCAGCACGTCGGCGAGCAGCGTTTCGAGGCGCGACCGCGCGCCGAAATCGGCGGCGGCCGCGGTGGCGATGTCCTCCCCGCGGCGCTTCAACTCGGCGGCGAGGCGCGCGAGCAGGTCGCGCCTCCGCGCAAGGTCGGGTGCACCGTCGCGCGCTTCGGCAGCGCGCAGCGCTGCCAGCGCCTGTGCCGCAGCTGACGCGTGGTCGGCCGCGGCATCATGCGCGCGGGCCTCGGAGACGGGTGCTGCCGCGCGCGGATCGGTCGGGTTCATGGCTTAGCGCACCTGTCGGCGAGAGACGGCGCGCGCCTTCGGCGATGCCCGGTCATGCTCCGGCCCTGCCCAGCGCGACCGGCCGCGGCAGCCGTGCCGCGATGGCCTTCGCCGCCGCCTCGCCCGACCGCGCCGCGGCTTCGATGGTCGCGGGCAGGCCGGTCCAGGTCCAATCGCCGGCGAGTGCCAGGTTGCGCATCACCAGCCGCGGCGCGATGGGCGCGATGCCGACCGCATGGCGCGGCGTGGCGCGGCGTTCCTTCACGGCCCGACAGGGTGGCGGTGCGTCCGGCCAGTCGCCGGGCAGCGCGAAGGCCGCCGCGGCGCGCCGGATCTCGGCCCAGGCGCGCGGGGCGAGGTCCTCGACACGCTCCTCGGTCTCGGCATCCGCGGCACTGACCGTCACGCTGATGCCCGCCGGGCGCACCAGCACCCATTGCGTGAGGCCGCCGACCACGCCGATGAAGCGCACCGCCGGCGCGCCGGGATGCGCGAAATGCAGGTTGAGGATCGGTGCGTGACGGTCCGGCACGCGCAGCCCGGGGATCAGCCGCGCTGCCTCCCAGGGTGGCAGCGCCAGTACCACCGCATCGGCGGCGCCGAGCGCGACGGACTCCTCCGCCAGGTGCAGCGCCATGGCGCGATCCTCCGCGCTGGTCAGCGCGCGCAGGCGACTGCCGAACCGGATCTCGGCCCCCGCGGCGCGCAGCGCGGCCAGCGCAGGCGCGATCAGGTCAGGCCCCAGCCCGTCCCGCGCCACCAGCAGCCGCGCATCGGCGGCCGAGCGCACCCGCCGCAGCACCTGGCCGAGCCGCGCGGAGGATGCCTCGGCCACCGGCGTGTTCAGGGCCGCGACGGCGAGCGGTTCGACGAAGCCGCGCAGCAGGGCAGGGTGCCTGGCCAGCGCCGCGGCCACGGGCTTGTCGGTGAAGGGCAGCGCCATGCCCAGCAATGCCAGCATACCGCCCGCGGTCAACCCCGGCGGCCGCCGCGCCGGGTCGCGCCAGGCGAGCGGCGCGGCCGCGATGCGCCGCGCGCTGCCATCCGCCAGGTCGAGCATCGGCAGCCCGTCGGGTTCCGGTTCCACCCAGCCCGCGCGCGCACCGATGGCATCGAGGAAGCGCAACGCCGCATGGTTCGCCCCCATCAGCGCATGGGTGCCGTTGTCGGTGCCGTCGGGCAGCGCGCGGCAGCGGCCACCGGCGACGGGCGCGGCCTCGTGCAGCGTCACGGCATGGCCACCGCGCGCCAGTGCGAGTGCCGCCACCAGCCCCGCCACGCCGGCGCCGACCACGTGCACGTGCGCCGGCATCTGGCCGCCGTCGCGCGCTACCGCCATCACCGTGCGGCGACCGGCGCGAGGCGCAGCGCGAAGGCCGCCATGCGCGCCTTCTCGCCCGCGGTCAGGCGCGGGCGCGCACGCGGCGGGCCGAAGCCGCGTGCGACAAGGCGGTCGAAGATACGACGGTAGCCCCACATCATGATGCGCGCGGGCAGCAGCGCGGGGGTGTCGAAGCCCTGGAGTTCGGCCTCGGCGCGCGCGAAGCCGGCCTCGGCCTGCACCGCCAGCGCGTTGGCTGCCGCCGCCACGCCCGGCTGTGCCATCATGGCAATGGCATCGCCATCCATCACGCCATGGGCGGCGAGCAGGTCGGCCGGCAGGTAGACGCGGTCGCGCGCCGCGTCCTCGTCCATGTCGCGCAGGATGTTCACAAGCTGCAGCGTGCGCCCCAGCGCCAGTCCAAATCCGGCCGCCTGCGGCGCGCCGAAGATGCGCACCGCCATCGCGCCCACGCTGCCCGCCACGCGCCGGCAATACAGGTCCAGCGCGTCGGCATCGGCGATGCGCAGGCGCGGCGCGGCGTCGGTCTCCATGCCGGCGATCATCGCCTCGCACTCCTCGATCGGCAGCGCATAGGCCTCGCGCGCGCGCGCCAACTCGCGCGACAGCGCGCAGTCAGGTCGCGCCAGTTTCGCGCGCCAATCGGCCAGGAAGCGGCGCTTCTCGGCCTCCGGCATCGCGCCGTCGGCGATGTCGTCCACCGCGCGGCAGAAAGCGTACACGGCCCAGAGCGCGCGGCGCCGGTCGCCGCGCAGCGCCGACATGCCCTTGGCGAAGGACGACCCGGCGGCTGCGACGCGCGCGCGCACCAGCGCGGCATCCGACGGCCCGCGGAAGGGGCTGGTGGCGAAGGCGCGCGCGAAGTCGGGCTTGCCCAGGGCGACGCGCGCGAGCACCGGGTCGGCCGCGCGAAGCCGCCCGAGCAACCGCCGCGCCAGCGCGATGGTGACGGTCGCTTCCATCGCCAGCCGCCACGACCCGATCAGGCGCGGCAGCCCGGCCGCGGCATCGAGCCGTTCCTCCACCCGGTCCAGTGCCGCATCCAGGACGGCACGGCGCGCGGCGGTGTTCGCGGCATCGAAGAAGGCGTCCTCGCCCCCCGCCAGCGCGATCCAGGACACCGGCAGGTAAACTCGGTCCAGCGCATCGCGGTCCGGCACCAGATCCTGCAGGTGGTTGAGGATCTGCAGCGCCGTGCACAGCGCATCCGACGCGCCGGCCGCACCTGGCGCGTCCACGCCATGCAGGCGCAGCAGCATCCGCCCGACCGGGTTTGCCGAGGCAGCGCAATAGGCTTCCAGGTCCGCCCAGTCGGCATAGCGCCGCTGCGTCGCGTCCTGGCGAAACGCGGCCAGCATGGCGCGCGCCTCGGGCGTCCCGCTGCCCGCCATGTGCAACAATGTCGCCGCGGGCTCGGTGGTGGCGGGATCATCCAGCGCGCGTTCCAGCGCATCGAGCCGCGCAAGCTTTTCCGAGGGTTCAAGGACCGCACTGTCGGCGATGTCGTCCGCCGTCCGCACGAAGCGGTAGAAGCCCATCACCTTCGGCCGCAGCGCGCGCGACAGCAGCAGCGAGGCGACAGGGAAGTTCTCGCCGTCGGCGTCGCGCGTGGGCGGGCCGACCGCGACGCTCCGGCTCACGGCGCCTCGGGCGCCGCGTAGGCGCGGCCCTTCCAGCCTTCCTTGCGCCCCATCAGGAAGCGCGCCAGCGCGGTCCATTGGATGGCGAGCGCGACGATGACGGCGGCCGGGTGCAGCACGATCGTCCAGGCCGGTTCCCCGCTGCGCAACGTGATCGCGGCACGCAGCGCGAAGACAAGTGCCAGCGCCATCACCGCCTGCATGTCGGGCAGCAGGAAGAAGGGCCACAGATGCGCCCCCGCCAGCACCACCGACCAGACTGGCAGGCCGACCGGCGTCGCCATGCCCTCGCGCGCATTCTTGAGGAAGCCGCGCCAGGATTCCGCGAAGCCGCGATACATCCGGCAGGTCGCCACTTCGGCGCCGGCGACGATCTCGGTGCGGAAGCCGTGCACGCGCAGCAGCCGTGTCAGCTTCAGCCCGTCATGTAGCGTGGTGCGCACCGCTCCATGCCCGCCCGAGGTTTCGTAGGCGCCGCGTTCGAGCATCATCAGCTGCCCGCAGCCGGCCGCGAAGCCCGGGTGCCGCGTGAACGCGCGCCCGCCGCCCGGCAGGTAGCCCACCAGCAGCAGGTTGATCATGGGCACGGTCAGCCCTTCGCCCAGCGTGCCGATGTGCTGGCGCGGCACGGTGCTGACCAGCCCCAGCTGTCGTCGCACCGCATGGCCCGCCAACCCCGCCGCTGCGCCCGGCAGCAGGCGCACATCGGCGTCGATGAACAGGAAATGCGTGCCGCGCGCGGCCTCGGCCAGGCGCGCGCAGGCGTGCATCTTGCCCGACCAGCCCTCGGGCAGCGGGGGTGCGCTCACCAGCCGCACGCGCGGGTCGCGGGCGGCGATGCGGCGGACGATGTCCGGCGTGCCGTCGGTGGAGCCATCATCCATGACCACCACTTCGATCGCGACACCGGTCTGCGCCAGCGCCGCCTCGATGCAGTCGGCGATGTTCGCCGCCTCGTCGCGCGCGGGCACCAGGATGGACACCAGCGTGCCGGCCGGCACGGGCCCGGTGGGCGCGCGCAGCAGGAACAGGTTGATCACGCCGTTCACAGCCGGAAACACGGCGAGCAGCAGCGCGATCCAGGCGGGGTCGAAAGTCACGGCGCGCGCTCCGGCTGGTTGTCGTGGCGGGGGTCGAAGCGCTGGCCGCGCAGCAGGGCGCCCAGGCGCCGCCACATCTGGTAGACGCCGCCCATGCCCTCGCGCCCCTGCACCAGGGTGTCGAAGCGCTCGGGGTCTCGGCTGATGGCATCCGCGACCAGCCGGTCATGCGTGGCTTCCAGGGCGGCGGCCAGGCGCGCGGCGCGGGCATCCCGATCTAGCGCGAGCAGTTCCGCGGCGGGGATGGGTGCACCGAAGGCGACGAGCATCTCGGCCTTGCGCTCCCCCCAAAAGGGGTAGTCGAGCGCGAGGGGCACGAAGTTCGCGCCAGGCGCCATCTCCGCCAGCCGTGTCATGCCCGGCGCTATCGGGATGGGCCTCTCGCGCGGGTCGGCGAAGCGCCCCGGCGCGTTGATCCACAGGATGTGCGACGGGTCCTTCAGCACATGTTCGGCCGTGCGCAGGAACGCGACCGTCCCGCGCGACGATCCGGTCTCGATCCCGAACACGCCCAGGCGCCGCATGAAGGCGTATTTGTTCAGCGCCCATTCGGCCATCGGCGTGAACAGCGGGCGGTCCTTCAGCAGCCGGCGGTACAGCAGCATGAAGGCCACACCGTCCCACCAGGACGGGTGGTTCGCGAAGATCACCGCCGGCGCGCCGCGCGGGACCTCGGGCAGGCCCCAGCGCGCGATGCGCACGGCGCGCATGTGCTTGCGCGTGAAGCGCGTGAACATGAAGTTGAAGAAGTCCAGGTGGCGCTCCGAACGGAGCACCACCGGATCCCGCCCTGGCGTCCCGGCCCGGCTGGTCATTCGGCGGCGAGGAGCGCGTCCCTGAGCCCCGCGCGTTCGGCCGCCTCCGACATGCCGCGCCCGCCCGCGTCGCGGTCCATCGCATCCGCCGCGATCCAGCCCGACATCATCACCATCGGCATGCCCGGGCCCGGATGCGCGGCACCGCCGCACAGGTACAGTCCCTTGATCGCCTTCGACCGGTTGGACGGCTTGAAGGCACCCAGGAACGCGCCGTGCGACGCCAGCCCGTAGATCGCGCCGTCCAGCACCTTGTAGCGTTCGTGGATGTCCTGCGGCGTGAGCGCGCGCTCCACCACGATGCGGCTCTCGATGTCCTCGAGCCCTGCGGTGCGCTTCAGCTTGTCGAGGATGGTCTGCCGGTAGGGCGCGAACATCTTCGACCAATCCTGCCCCGGGCGCAGGTGCGGCGTGTGCACCAGCACGTACAGTGCCTCGCCGCCCTCGGGCGCAGTCGTCGGGTCGGAGCACGACGTCGCCGCGAGATACGCGGTGGGGTCCGGCGCCGGTACGCCCTTCTTGTAGATCGCGTCGAACTCCTCCTCTGCGTCGCGGGAGAAGACGAAGCAGTGGTGTGCGAGGTGGTCGTAGCGCTTGTTCAGGCCGAGGTAGAGCACGACGCCCGAGCACGCCGGCTCGAACCCCTTCTTCTCGATCTTGCGCGCCGCATCGCCCTTCACGAGTTCCGTGTAGGTGCGCACCGCATCCATGTTCGAGATCAGCGCGTCGCAAGCGATGCGCTCGCCATTCGCGGTGACCGAACGCACCGCGCCGTTTTCGATTTCGATCGCCGTGACCTCGGAATCTGTCCGCAGGTCGGCACCAAGGTCGGTCGCGAGCTTCGCCAGCCCTTCCGCCACCGCGCGCGTGCCGCCCTCGGGGTACCACACGCCCTCGCTCGCCTGCATGTCGCCGATGCCGCACAGCACCGCCGGCGCCAGATACGGGTTCGACCCGACATACTGCGTGAAGTGGTCCAGCATCTGCGCGAGCCGTTCGTCCGGCACATTGCCGCGGATCACCTTCGCGACAGTGCGGCCCATGCGCAGCGCCAGCACGTCGCGCAGCACCTCGGTGTTGAAGCTCGTGCTGAAGTCCAGCGTGTCGCCGATCCCTTCGACCGGCTTCCAGAAAAAGAACTTCTCGCTGACCTCATGCAGGTGGCGCGAGATGTCCTGGAACTTCCGGTAGCCCGCACCCACGCCCTTGCCCGGCGCGAAGCGGTCCATGGCCTGCGCCATGGTGTCCACATTCGCCATCAGGTCGATGCGCGTGTTGTCGTCGAAGAAGCAGCGCCACTGCGGGTCCAGGCGGATCAGCGGCAACTCGGTCGCCTGGTCGCGCCCGGCCTCGGCGAAGATGCGGCGCAGCACGCGCGGCACGGTCAGGATGGTCGGGCCCATGTCGAAGCGGAAGCGCCCCGACCCGTCCGGCGCGTCGAGATGCAGCACGGCGGCCTTGCCGCCCAGCCAGGGATTGCGTTCCAGCAGCGTGACCTGGTGCCCGCGCGCCTGCGCGACCGCGGCCGCGGCAAGGCCACCAAGGCCACTGCCGATGACGACGACTTTCGAACCCATCTCAACGTCCTCCCGGTCAGTCGCCGAGCGCAGGCTGCGCGGCACCGACCCTGTCATTCGCCTCAGTGCTCGGCTGCATGCCGAGGTCGTCCATCAGCAGGCGCGAGCTGATGCGCGCGCCTTCGTAGATCACCGGCAGCCCGCTGCCCGGATGCGTGCCGCCGCCCACCAGGTACACGCCCTCGGCCTTGCCGAAGCGGTTGCGCGGGCGGAAGTGCATCATCTGCCGCACATTATGCGCCAGGTTGAACGTGGCGCCGTAGCCCACCGAATACTCGTCCTGCCAATCCTGCGGCGTGACGATGCGTTCGTAGCGGATGCGCGATTGCAAGTCGTGCAGACCCAGCGCCTTCAGCCGATCCAGCGCGATGCGGCGGTAGCGCTGCGTCTCCGCCGCCCAGTCCTGCCCGCCATGCAGGTTCGGCACCGGCACCAGCATGTACAGTGTGGAATGGCCCTCGGGCGCCAGGGACGGATCGGTGCCCGCCGCCGCCTGCACGTACAGCGACGGGTTCTCGGGAATGATCCCGCCCTCGATCTGCTGCAGGTTGCGCTCGTAATCCTCGGCCAGCAGCACCGAATGGTGCGCGAGGTCGAGCTTCCCCTCGATGCCGAGGTACAGCATGAAGGTCGAACAGGAGTACCGCGCCTTCTCGATCTTCGCGTCGGGCCATTGCGGGCGCAGCGCCTCGGGCATCAGCCCCGGGATGGCGTGCGCGAAATCGGCGTTCACCACCACCGCATCGGCCGCGTGGCGCTTGCCGCCGACCTCGACACCCGAGGCGCGCGTCCCTTCGAAGGACAGCCGATCGACCTTGGCGTCGAAGTGGAATTCCACACCGAGGCGCTCGGCCACGCGGGCCATCGCCTCGCTGACGGCGCCGCAGCCGCCGCGCGGGTGGAAGATGCCGTGCTCGTATTCCAGGAAGGACAGGATCGAGAACATCGACGGGCAGCGGAACGGGCTCATGCCCAGGTATTTCGACTGGAAGGTGAAGGCCAGGCGCGTGCGCGGATCGGCGAAATGCCGCTTCAGGTCGTCATCCAGCGACAACCACGGCCGCAGGTACCGCAGCCCCTTCATCACCTCGGGCGCGAGATACGTCATCACCCCGTGGAAGGGCCGTTCCAGCACCGGGCGGAAGGCTTCGAGCTTCACCCGGTTGTCCGACATGAAGGACCGGAAGCCCTTGGCATCAGCCGGGTTCAGCTTGGCGATCTCGGCTTCCATCCGCGCCATGTCGGGCGAGGCATCGAGCGTGACCGGGTTCGATCCTTCGAACACCAGCCGGTACTGCGGGTCGAGGCGGATGAGGTCGACCTCGCGGTCGAAATCCGCGCCGCACTGGGCGAAGATCTCGCGCAGAATGCGCGGATACAGGAAGAAGGTCGGCCCGATGTCGAAGCGGTAGCCACCCGGCGCGGTGACGGTGCGCGTGCGCCCGCCCACCACCGAATCGCGTTCGAACACGGTCACCCGGGCGCCATTGGCGGCCAGGATCATGGCGGCGGCCAAGCCACCAGGTCCCGCACCCACGATGGCGACGCGCGGGCGGGAGCGGGAGAGGGCGGGCAGCGAGGCGTTCATCCGGCTCATTCGTATCAGGTTAAGGACTGTGCAGATTGCGCTGCCGGGCAGCCATGCAAGGGCATGGGCTCATGCCGCCAGCGCCCCGGCGATCTCGGCGACCCGCCCACCGGCCCGCGGCAGCAGGCGGCGCAGGTAGAAATCGGCGATCGGACCGTAGGTGGAAGAATCCTCCGCTGCGGCGCGGGCGACCATCCAGCCACCCAGCACCCAGCCCGCCGCTTCCAGATAGGCCACCGCCACCGACTGCGCGGCATCGGCGTCGCGGCCCTGCGCCTCCAGCACCGCGGTGGTGGCGTGTTCCAGCGTCTCGACCGCGACGCGCAGGCGCACATCGGGGATGCGCTTCACCTCGGCCAGCAGGGCGCGCATCGCGGCGCCGCCATCCTTGGCCAGCTTGCGCACCAGCAGGTCGATGGCCTGGATGCCGTTGGTGCCCTCGTAGATCGGCGCGATCCGCGCATCCCGCAGCACCTGCGCGGCCCCGGCATCCTCGACGAAGCCCATGCCGCCATGCACCTGGATTCCGGTGGAGGCCGTCTCGACACCGCGGTCGGTGCACCAGGCCTTCAGGATGGGTGTCAGCAGCGCCAGGCGTTCCAGCGCCGCCGCATCGCCGGTCATGGCGTGCCGGTCCACACACAAGGCGGTCTCGAGCGCCAGCAGCCGCCCCGCCAGCGTGGTGGCGCGCATCTCCATCAGCATCCGCGCCACATCCGGGTGGCGCGCGATCGGGCGTCCGCCCTGCACGCGCTGCTCGGCATAGGCTTCCGCAAGCCGCAGCGCCGCCGCGCCATGCGCGACCCCCTGCGTGCCGACACCCAGGCGCGCATTGTTCATCATCGCGAACATCGCCGGCAGGCCGCGATGGGGTTCGCCCACCAGCTCGGCCTCGGTTCCTTCGAACAGCATGACGCAGGTCGGGCTGGCATGGATGCCCAGCTTGCGCTCGATGCCCCCCGCGCGCAGCGCGTTGCGCGACCCGTCCGCCCGCCACTTGGTGCAGACGAACAACGAGATCCCCTTCGACCCCGGCGGCGCATCCGGCAGTCGCGCCAGCACCAGGTAGACGATGTTCTCCGAGCAATCCTGCTCGCCCCAGGTAATGTAGATCTTCTCGCCATGCAGCGCGAAGCGCCCGTCGCCGAGCGGCTCGGCGCGGGTGCGCAGCACGCCCAGGTCGCTGCCCGCGCCCGGCTCGGTCAGGCACATCGCACCCGACCATGCGCCCGACACCATCTTCGGCAGCAGCCGCGCCGCCTGGTCGGGCGTCGCGTGGTGCAACAGGCAGTCGATCGCGCCGGCGGTCAGCAGCGGCCCCAGCATGAACGACGTATCCGCCGCCATGCCGAGCTCGGTCATCGCGGTCCACAGCGCCGCGGGCAGCCCTTGGCCGCCATGCTCGACCGGGGCCGCGAGCGACTGCCACCCGCCCTCCACCCATTTCGCGTAGGTCTCGCGATACGGCGTGGTGACCACGCCATTGGCATAGACGGCGCCTGCACGGTCGGCGGCCTGGGCGCCGGGCAGCAGCACCTCGGCGCAGAAGCGGTCGGCCTCTGTGACGATCTGCGCGATGTCCTCGGCCGACAGCGTCGCCCCCGTCAGCGCCGGCAGCCCGACCACGCGCGTGAGGCCGAAGATCAGGTCGGTGGCCGCGGTCGAACTCATGCGGGAACGCCCTCCAGGGCAGCGAGCAATCCGGGCGCCGGCGCCGCCACCCCGGCGGCCCACGGGGCGAGGGCCGGCAGCAGCGCCTGGTCCGCCGCCGCGGCCGCCAGGCCCAGCCCCAGCAGCGGCGCGAACTTGAAGCCGTGGCCCGAGAAGCCCGACATCACCAGGCAGCGCGGCGCGATCGGTTCCACCACGAAGCGCTCCCCATCCTCGACATCATAGTAGCAGGCGCGCGCGCCGATCACGCGATAGCCCGCCATGTCGCGCAGGCGCGGCCGCGCGAAGGCCAGGATCTCCTCGGCCTCGGCGGTGGTGGCCTCGCGCGCGTCCGTCTCGGCGTCGCCGATGCGCGAGAAGCGGTGGTCGCCGATCTTCAGCGGTGTGCCCGCCACCGGCGGCACCGCGTAGAAGCCGCCATCCTCCGCGAGGTCCAGCAGCATCGGCGCGCGCGCCCAGCCTTCGCGGTGCTGCGCGGGCGGTTCCAGCAGCACCAGGATCTGGCGCGACGGAACCACCCGCGGCGCCAGCGCCTGCGGCAGCAACCGCGGCGCCCAGGGGCCGGCCGCCACCACCAGCAGGTCGGCCGATCGCTCCGCGCCATCCGCAAGGCGCAGCGCGCCGCGCGCCGGGTCCAGGCCTGCGGCGCGGGCGCGTTCAAACACCACGCCGCGCGCCGCCAGGTGCCGTGCCAGCCCTGCGACGATTCGTTCGGCCAGCAGCACCCCGCCCGCGTCCATGTGGAAGGCGGCGCCGATGCCGGACTCGGTGAAGATCGGAAAGCGCCGCGCCACCTCGGCCGCGGTCAGGTCGGCGAAGGGCAGGCGGTCGGCGGCCAGTGTCGCACGGCTGTCGCCCAGCCAGCCATCGGCGCTGCCCGAGACCGCCAGCACGCCCGTGCCCAGGTGCAGCACCTCGCCGATATCCCGCCAGACCTGGTCCCAGGCGGCATAGGCCGGGTCCACCATCCGCATGTAGCCGGCCTGGGCGCCATAGGCGTGGCGGATCAGCCGGTGATGGTCCACCGAGGCGCCACGCGGGTTCGGCACCGGGTCCTGCTCGACCACCCGCACCGCGAAGCCACGCCGCGACAGGCCCCAGGCAGCGCTGAGGCCCATGATGCCGGCGCCGAGCACCAGGGCGGTGGAGGAAGAAGCCATGCCCCCATCCTATGCCCCGCCCTTGGGCAAGTGTGAACACTCCGCGGACAGGATGATGCGCCCGGTCAAGATTTCCCCCGGTGCCAGCACCCGCATCGGACCATGCCTGGCCGGCCCCGGCCGGTTCGGCGCGTCCGGCACGTGGGAGGATGGCTCGACGCAAAGCACAGCCCGTTCCGCTGGCGCATAGACCTGGAGGTTGGTTGCCAGCGCGCCCTCGGCGGCCAGTGTCAGGCCGATTCCCGGCCATGCCATCCGCGCCACTCCGTCCCAGCCGGCGAAATGGGTGTCGAGGCCGAGGAAGGCCGCCTCGTCGCCATCGAGCCCGGTGCAGGGCGCGGCGGCCACCGGCAGGCAGCGCGCATCATGGGTGAAGCGCATGGCGGCCCGGAAGGACAGCCACGTACCCGGTGGGCGCACGAACCACGGGTGCCAGCCGGCGCCGAAGGGCAGGGGGGCCTCGCCGGTATTGGTCACCGCCAGGTCCAGCGCGAAGCCCTCGCCGGTCGCGCCATGTTCCAGACGTGCCGCGTAGCGATACGGCCCCGCCACGATCGACTGCGCCAGCACGGCGCGGTCCGGCGTCGCGTGTTCCACCTGCCATGGCCGGTCGCGTGACAGTCCATGGATGGCCGTGCCGTCGGCCACCCGGTTCACCGGCAGCCGATGCGCCCCGAGCCGCCCGCCATCCAGCCGGTTCGCCCACGGGATCATCCAGAAGGCGCCGAAGGGCCCGCCCAGCCGTTCGCCCGCCGGTGTCGGCACCAGAATGTCCTGCCCCCGGAAGCGCAGCGCGGTCAGGCCGCCGCCATCCTGCGGTGCCAGCACCGCATCCCACCCGCCTGCATCGATCCTGACCATATCCATGCCGCCATTGCAGCGCGGCGGCACGCCGTTGACGAGGTGCAATCCTCCGGCCCGCGATGCCGTTCTGGCGCGGTCCCCGCCTTCGGTCGGCCAGGACGACATCCCCCGCCCTACCCGAAGGCGCGCACCACCAGCCAGGCGCCGAGTACCCCCAGCGCCACCTGCACCACGCGCCGGAAGGCCGCCTCGTCCAGCCGCGACCGCAGCCACCGCCCGGCCTCCATCCCGGCAAAGGCCGGCAGCACCCCGGCCACCGAGGCCAATCCCACCCCCGCCGGCAGCATCCCGCCCCCGGCCAGGGCCGCCGCCAGCGCGCCATGCGCCGCCACCACGCCCAGGCCGAAGCCCTGCACGAACTGCTCGCGCGGCAGCCGGATCGCCTGCAGCCATTGCGCCGCCGGCACCAGGAAGCTGCCGGTCAGCCCCGCAATGGCGCCCGAGGCAAGGCCCATCACCGGCCCCAGCCAGCGCTCGGTGCGCGGCGCCGGCACTGGCAGCCCCGGTGCCGCCAGCGCCAGCGCCGCCGAGGCCACCAGCACCACCCCCAGCAGGCCCGAGAGCACCAGCGCATCGGCCCGCGCCAGCACCCCCGCCGCCGCGAAGGTCGCCACCGCCGCGCAGGCCAGGAACAGCCCCAGGCGCGGCGCCACCACCCGCAACTGCCCGCCGGCAAAGGCCTGCCACAGGTTGGTGGCGATCGACGGCACCAGCATCAGCGCCATCGCCTCGGGCAGCGGCCGCACCAGCGCGAGCAGCGCGATCGACACGGTGGGCAGGCCGAAGCCGGCCACGCCCTTCACGAGCCCTGCCAGCAGGAAGATCGGCAGGATGATCATCAGGTCGGTCATGGCGCCATGCTGGCGCAAGCCACGCAGCGGTGCTGCGGCCCGCGCCGAAGCATCGCCCGTCCGCCTACCCGCCCGAGAAGCGCCCGATCCGGATCGCCCGCGCGATGCGCTCGTGCTCGACGTAGCTCTCGGCCATCAGGGTGCGCATCTCGGCCGGGCGCATCGGCGTGGGCACGATCGCGACCGATCGCATCGCCTGCTGGAAGACCGGCGCCGACATGCCTTCGAGCAGCGCTTCGGTCCAGCGCGCGGCAATCGGATCCGGCAGGCCGGGCGGGCCACCCATGCCGAGCCACGGCCGAATGCCCCAGGAATATCCCAGTTCCGGCAACGTCGGGACGTCGGGGAATTCCTCGCTCTTGATCGTGTTCAGGATCGCGATCAGCCGCAGCGTGCCGTCGCGCACAGCGGGCAGCACCTCGCCCGCCACCACCGCGCACATGACATGCCCGCCGAGCAGCGCCGTCGTCGCTGGCGCGCCGCCGGGGAAGGGCACGAAGGTGACGTCGATGTTCTCCTCTGCCGCCAGCCGCGCCATGTTCAGGTGGCTGTTGGCACCGATGCCGGCGACGCCGATGGTCAGCTTGCCGGGCTCGCGCCGCGCGAACTGCACCATCTCCCGCAGCGATCCGAACGGCGAATTGCGCGCCACCGCGATGAAGCCGAGGAAGATCCCGTAGAGCATCAGCGGCGTGAAGTCGGTCACCGGGTTGAAGGGCACCTGCACCAGCTGCGGCGCCACCGCATTGGTGTTGACCGACAGCAGCCCGAGCGTCTGCCCGTCCGGCCGCGCCCGCTGCAGTTCCGACAGCATGATGGTGCCCGCCGCGCCGGTGCGGTTCACGATGGCGATCGGCTGGCCCATCGCGGGTTCGACCGCGCGGGCGAGCGCGCGCTGCGTCACGTCGAAGGCGCCGCCGGCCGAGAAGGGTGCGAGGAAACTGACCGGCCGGTCGGGAGACCACCGCGTCTGGGATCGGGCGACCGAGGGCAGGACGAGGGCGGTGGCGAGCAGGCTGCGGCGCGCGAGGGTCATGAAGCGGCTCCCATCCGATCGTGCAGTGCAGCATGGTGCATCGCGCACAGGCGCGAAAGGGTGCGCGGCGTCAGCGCACGATCGGCAGGATGGCCGCCACCTCGGGCCGGGCGGCGATGCGTTCCGCCCAGGCCGCCAGGTACGGATGCCGCGTCGCCACCTCGGCATCGCGCCAGCGATGCGCCACCACCGGATAGAGCGCGAGGTCAGCGATGGAAAGTTCGCCTGCTAGGTGGTCGCGCGTGGCGAGCACGCGGTCCGCATCGCCGAGGAAGCGCGCGAGCCGTGCATCCAGGAAGCCCTGCACCTCCGCCCCGGCACCCGGGATGATGCCGTGGCGCGCCATGAACACCAGCGACGCGGCGGCATTGGCATCCGTCAGCGCCTGCATCAGCCACTGGAAGGTCAGCGCGCGCGCCGCGCCCTCGTGCGGCAGCAGCCGGCCGGATTTCTCCGCGAGGTAGATGAGGATCGCACCCGACTGCGCCAGCACCACCGGCGCGGGCAGCGCGGGATCGCGGTCGATGATCGCCGGCACCGCGGCCGCCGGATTGATGGCGAGGAACGCCTCCGACCGCTGCTCGCCCGCCGCGCGGTCGACCGCCACCACGCGATGCGGCAGGCCGAGCACTGCAAGCGCGATGGTCACCCTCTGGCAGTTCGCGGTGGGCGATGCGTAGACTTCGATCATGGTGCGGTCCCGTCTGCGGCGATCGTGCGAGCGCAGCACAGGATATCCGCGTGATCCAGCCCGACCCCGCCATCGGCGACGCCTTCACCGACCTCGCCGTCGGCGAGTTTTGCACCGACTACGCCACGGCGCGCGAACGCTTCGTCGCCGCCGCCACCGCGGCCGGCGCGAAGCTGCGCAGCTACGCCCATCCGCTGGCCGGCCCGCGCGGCGAGATCCTGTCCTGCGACACCGCCTGGGTCGGCCCGCCCGATGCGCCGCGCGTGCTGGTGCTGATCAGCGGATCGCATGGCGTCGAGGGCTTCGCCGGCGCCGGCCCGCAGATCGACTGGCTGAAGCGCGCCGGCGCGCACGGCCTGCCTGATGGCTGCGCCTGCCTGCTGGTGCACGGCATCAATCCGCATGGCTTCGCCTGGTGGCGCCGCACCACCGAGGAAGGCGTGGACCTCAACCGCAACTTCGTGGACTTCGCCGCGGGCGTGCCCGCCAACCCCGGCTACGGCGAACTGGCCGACGCCTTCGTCACGCCCGACCTCGAGGAAGCGACGCTGGTCGCGGCGGAGGATCGCATGGCGGCCTATCGCGAACGCCATGGCGAGGCGGCGTATCTCACGGCGCGCGGCAGCGGCCAGTACACGCATCCGGGCGGGCTGTTCTATGGCGGGCTGGCGCCGAGCTGGGCGCGCGCCACCAGCGAACGCATCATCGCCGACTGGACGCTGGCCGGGCGCGCGGTGGCGGTGGTGGATTTCCACACCGGCCTCGGCCCCTATGCCTATGGCGAGCTGATCGCCGGCGCCGACCCGCACGAGCCCGCGGCGGCGCGGCTGCGCGCCTGGTACGGCCCGACGCTGACCGAACCGCTGCGCGGCGGGTCGATCATCGTGCCGCAATACGGCATGGCGCATCTGGGCTGGGGCCGGCTGGTGGGGCCGGGGCTGACCTTCGCCTACCTCGAATTCGGCACGCGCAGCCCGAAGGTGATGCAGCGCGCGCTCTGCGCCGACCACTGGCTGCATGCGCAGGGCACGCCGGACTGGGATGCGCCGCTGACGCGCGGGATCAAGGCACAGATGATGGACGCCTACCTGCCCGCGCGCGACGATTGGAAGGAGATGGTCATCGCCCGCTGCCGGCAGGTGGTGCGGCAGGCGCTGGTGGGGCTCTGCGGGCAGTAGCGCGGCGCCGGCCCAGCGGCCGTATCCTTGCCGACATCAGTCCAGCCCCTCGCAGCCTGGCACCACGTCCTGGATCCCGGCCAGCCGCAACGCGTGGCGATAGAGCAGCGCATTCACCGCGAAGCAGGGGCGGTCGAGCCAGCGCCGCGCCTCGGCCGCGAGGTCGAGGAAGGCGAGGTTGGTGCCCAGTTGCAGCAGCACCTCGCACCCGTCCTCCGCCAGGCTGCGCATCGCGCCGATCATCGCCGACGCCTCGGCATGCGCGATGGCGAGGTTGGACGCCGCCTCGGTCGACCGGAACGCCACGCTTTCGCAGCCGGCCTCGCGCAGGAAGGCGGCGATGCGTTCATTCGCCACCGGCTGGAACGGCGTGAGCACGCCGATGCGCCGCGCCGGCAGCCGGGCGAGCAGGTCGAGGCAGGCGGCATCGGCCGTCGCGACCGGCACCCCCGCCGCCGCCTCGAGCCGGCCGCGCAGGGCCGCGCCGCCGGCGGTGCCGGCCCAGAAGCACGGCACCGAGATGCCCAGCACCACCGCGCCCGGGCGCACCTTCATCACCCGCGCCAGCGCGCCGAACAGGTCGGCGCCGAGGCTCTCGACCACGGCCACCTGGTCGGCATCCGCCGCCAGATTGCGGTCGGGCATGTCGATGCGCGCGACATGGTTGGTGACGCCGGGCGGGCGGAGCGATTCCATCTCCGGCTGCGCCGTCGCGTTGAAGGCCGGCACGAGGATGCCGAGCTTGAGCCGTACCGCCAATCGATCCGCCATGCGCCGGCGCCTCCTGCGGTCCTGCCGCTCAGTGTCGTTTGGACAAGTACGGCACTGACCCCGGCCACCCAGCTGCGTCTCTTGGAACGAGTGGCCGGGTGCGGGCCGGTGCCGGACGTCGCGATGGCGCCAATGGGCGCATTCTCACACGGGCACTCAATCCTTCGATCCGGCGGGCGCCGGCTGCAGCGCCGCCATGCGCGCGCGCACCCGTTCGTTGTCGGTCAGCGCGCCCGCGAAGCGTGGCGCCAGGCCCAGCACCGCCGCCAGCGGCAGCAGCCACACGATGCGCGCGCCATACCGATCGACCGGCGCCGAGAGCGCGCCGGTCGCGAAGGCATTCACCGCCACAGCCAGCAGCAGCCCCCCCACCAGCGCGAAGCGCACCCGGTCGCGCCGCGCCAACGCCAGCACCAGCGCGGCCAGCAGCAGCGCCAGGCTCGCCAGCAGCACGGCGCGATGCGGCACCAGATAGGGCGCGGCCAGCGCGGGCAGCGCGCCGCGCATCTGCGCCCCTGCGTCGAATGCGGCGAGTTCCGACGGCGGCAGCACCGCGATGGCCCGCCGCGCCGAGGCCGCCAAATGACGGTTCCCCAGCGTATCCCCGACCTCGACCATGCCGGCCTGCGCCAGCGTGTTGCGCGCCATCGCGGCGGCGACCTCGCCCGGGCGCTCGCGCAGCGTCCGGCCGAGGATCTCCGCCGCCTCGGGCGCGAGACGCATCGCGCCCATCCGGATCGGCGTGCCATTCGGCTGGCGGTTGGGTGGGCCTTCGGGGCTCCAGAGGAAATGGTCGCTATCCATCGGCATGCGCGCCGCGAAGCCGCACAGGTGCCAGCCCGACCGCGGGCAGGCGAAGCGGATGGTGCGTGCGGCCGGGCCATCGGCCTGCAGCCGCGCCAGCAAGAACACCGCGCCGTGCGGTGACAGGGTGGGCTTGCCGAAGGCCCAGGCGTTCGCACCCACCAGCGCGCCGACGGCAATCGCGATGGGCAGCGCCGCGCGCAGTGGCGCCATCACGCTGCGCATCGCCACCGCGACGAACACGACCAGCGCCAGCGCCGTCGGCAGGTGCGACAGGTGCGCGGCCACCGCCACGGCGCCGAGCAGCGTCAGCCAGGCGGCCTCCCCGCGCGACAGCCTCTCCCGCGCCAGCCCCAGCAGCAGCAGGCACAGCGGCGCGACGCCGGCGAAGACATCGGGCATCAGGGTCGCGGCGAACCACGGCAGCGTCGTCAGCGCCGCCATCCCGGCGCACAGCGCCACATGCGCGAAAGGCGTGATACCGCCCCGCGCGGCGCGCTGCGCCACCCACAGCAGGTGCGACAGGATCAGCGCCTGCCCCGCCAGCGCCGGCCAGAGCGACCAGCCCCAGTGGAACCCGTGCAGCAAGGCGCCATAGGCCGGCGTCTTGTCCCACGGCCACTCCGGAAACAGCGTCTGGCCGAGGTAGGAGACGCTGTCGATGAACACCAGCGGATAGCCGTTCAGCACCGCCGGCCAAGCGAGCATCGCCGCGCCGAGCAGGATCGCCGCGATCGACAGCGCGCCGCGCAACGGGGCCGGCAGCCGCCACGCGCGTGCCGATGGCGACGGGCCGGCAGGGTTCGGCAGCCGTTCACCCGGCGCCCTCGCCTCGGCCTCGGCGATGCGCGCGCGCTCCTCGGCAGCCTTGCGGGCGGCCTCCGCGGCTTCCGCGTCGCGGCGCGACAGGTCCGCCAGGCTGGGCGGCAGGCCGGTGGCAGAGGCCACACGCCGCCGCCCCGGGCTGGCGGGGTCCGGGCCGCCGCCGCCCCCGATCACGCGCCGGCCTCCCGCCCCGCCGGGCGCTGCGGCAGCAGCAGCAGCAGCAGCGCGACCACCGGCAGCAGCCAGGCGATCCGGGCCTGGTAGCGCGGGAAGACGCCCGACAGCCCGCCCGTCGCCGCGGCATTGCCGACAACGCCCACCAGCACCGCCGCCAGCAGGCCGACACGCACCGCATCGCCCGCCCGCCAGGTGCGCCATCCCGCCGCCAGCAGCACCGGCAGCGTGGCCAGCAGCACCAGCGCATGCAGCAGCGCCAGCGGTGCCACCGCCGCGCGCAACTCCCCGCGCATCTGCAGCGAGGCCTCGAAGGCCGCGGTTTCGCGCGCGGGGAAGCCTTCCGCGATACGCGGGTGCAGCGCGGCGGCCAGGTTCTCCGGTCCGAGCGTATCCCCGATCCCGGCGGTGAGAAGTTGCATGACCGTATTGTGCAGTACCGCGCGCGCCACGGCGATGGGCTCCGCGCGCAGTGTCTCGCCCACGATCACGCCGGCTTCCGGGGACAGCATGGCGCCGCCGAGGAAGCGCGGCGTGCCGTCCGGCGCGCGGTTCACCGGACTGTCGGCCTCCCACAGGAAGTCGTTGGCATCCATCGGCAGCCGGTCGGCGAAGGCACACAGGTACCACCCGGCATCCGGGCAGCGCGCCTGGATCACCCGCGCCGCCGGGCCATCCGCCTGCAGCCGCGCCAGCAGGAAGGTCGCGCCATGCGGCGAGAGCGCGGCGCGCCCATGCCCCACCGCGTTCGTGCCCACCACCAGCGCCACGCCCAGCACCAGCGGCAGCCCCGCCAGCAGCGCGCCGCGCACGCGCAGCGCCAGCAGCGGCAGCAGCGCGAGCGCGAGGCCGATCGGCACATGCGACAGATGCGCCGCGATGCCGAGCGTCGCGACCAGCACCAGCCAGGCGGCCTCGCGACCCGACAGCCTCTCCCGCGCGAAACCCAGCAGCCCCAACGCCAGCACCATCGGCGCGGTCAGGACATCCGGCATCAGCAGCGCGACGGTGAACGGCGCGGTGGTTAGCGTTGCCGCGACGACGCACACCGCCAGGTGCGCCCCAGGCGTCGCCGCGCCCGCGTGTCCCGGCGCGCCGCGCAGCACGCGCTGCACCAGCCACAGCATCGCCGAGACCAGCAGCGCCTGGCCCGCCAGCGGCAGCCACAGCGTCGCGCGCCAGTGGAAGGCATGCAGCAGCGGCCCATAGACCCACGGCTTGTCCCACAGCATCAGCGGGCCGAGCGTCTGGTGCAGAAAGCCACCGGTGTCGCTGAACACCAGCGGGTAGCCGTTCAGCAGCGCCGGCCAGGCGAGCAGCAGCGCGCCGGCCACCACCGCCAGTGCGGCCGCCATCAGGGCGCAGCCAGGGCCAGCACGTTGCCCTCGGGGTCGGCCACCAGAAGGTCCATGCCGCCGCCCGGGCGTGCCGCGGGGCCGTCCAGTACCGCGACCTGCGCCATCAGCAGCCGGCGATGCCAGCGTTCGAGTTCGTCGCGGGTCGTCAGGCGGAAGGACAGCATCACGCCGGGCGTGCCCTCGCGTGGGAACAGCGCGTCGCCGCGCATGCGCAGCACCAGCGCGATGGCACCCAGGTCGAAGCGCACCAGCCCGGCGCGGGCGTCGGCCGGCGGGCGTTCCAGGATGCGTTCGTAGAAGGCGCGCTGGCGGATTACGTCGCGGCAGGGGATGACCACCTCCGCGAGGGCGAGAGCGGGCGTCACGCCTTGGCCTGGCGCGCGGGGGTATCCTGCCCGCGGCGTGCGCTCGCCATGTCGCGCTCCCAGCGCGCCGTCGCGGCGTCGTCCTCGGCGCGTGCCGCGACCCAGCGCTCAGCACCGCCGTCGAATTCCTCGCGCTTCCAGAACGGCGCGCGGGTCTTCAGCCAGTCGATCAGGAAGGCGCAGGATTCGAGTGCGGCGGCCCGATGCGCCGAGGCGGTCAGCACCAGCACGATCCCTTCGCCGGGCAGGATGCGCCCCACGCGATGGATCACGGTGCAGGCGGTCAGCGGCCAGCGCGCCTCGGCCTCGTCGACGATGCGCTTGATCGCGCGCTCGGTCATGCCCGGATAGTGTTCCAGCACCAGCGCCGACAGCCCGTCATCGGCGCGGCACAGCCCGACGAACGACCCGACGCCGCCGACATCCGTCCGCCCCGCCGTCAGCGCCGCGGTCTCGGCGGCGATGTCGAAGGGGGCGTCCTGCACCAGGACCCGGGCCATGTCAGCCGCCGGTGACGGGGGGGAAGAAGGCGACCTCGTCATTCGCCGCGACCGGGTGGTCGGGGGTGGCGAAATCCTGGTTCACCGCGGCGCGCACCTGCTTGCGGTCGGCGAACGCGGCGGCGTGGCCCGGCGTGCGGGCGGCCAGCCAGGCGACCAGGCTGGCCACGTCGCGGACGTCGGCCGGCGGTGCCACCTCCTCCTCGGCGATCCCGACCTTCTGCCGCACCCAGGCGAAATACAGCACGCGCATGGTGGTCAGCGCGGCGTCGGCACGGTGGTCACGCGCCCGCCCGGCTGGATGATGGTGGTGGTGCCGCCATCCTGGATCGCCACGCTACCGGCGGGATTGCCCGGCTGGGTATAGGTCTGGATGCGCCCGGTGCCGGAGACGGTGCCCGTCGGTTCACCCGGAATGGTCACCGGCCGCGTCGTCTCGCGCACCGGCGGGGTGGCCGGGCGCACCGGCGGCAGCGGGGCGGACACCCGCGCACGCTCGGGCTCCGGGATGGGCGCGACGATCGACGGCGGGGTGGAACTGCCCACCCGCGGCGGCGGCGTTCCAGTGGCGGCGTCCACGGCGGGCCGCGCGACCGGAGCATAGTCCGGGATCCCGCGCATCGCCGCCTCGGGCGAGGTGGGCCGGGAACTCAGCAGCGCGCTCGCCGTCTCGCGCAGCCGGGCCGGGTCCTCGCTGCGCAGCGTGGTGAATTCCGGGTCGCCGCCGGTGACGCGCTGAATGGTCAGGCTGTCGCCCTCGACCGCCGGGCGGCTCGACATGTTCCAGGACGGCCCGGGGTCGGGACCGCAGGCGGCCAGTGCCACCGCCAGTCCCAGGGTTCCGCCCGCCATTGCGCGTCGCATCGCTGTCCGCCCCGTCGTTATGGGTTGAAGATGATCCTGCACCGCGCGCGGCTCAAGGCCGCAGGGCCGTCTCGCGCGCATCCGCCGCGGCGGATGCCGCCGCGTCGGCGCGCCCGGCATGGCTCAGCCCGGCCTGCAGGTAGTCCCAGCCTGTCGCGAGCGTCAGCGCAGCCGCGATCCACAGCCCGACCTCCCCGATCAGCGACACCGGCAGGAAACCCAGGCCAATCGTGCCCGCGCCGGTATCCCCCGCCAGCAGCGTGCCGACCGCGCCCATCTGGAAGCCGGTCTTCCACTTGGCCAGCTTGGTCACCGGCAGGCCGACGCGCAGCTCCGCCAGGTATTCCCGCAGGCCCGAGACGGCGATCTCGCGCAGCATGATCACGATGGCGGGATACAGCGCCGCATGCGACAGCCGGTCGAGCCCGACCAGCATCATCAGCGCCGCGCCTACCAGCAGCTTGTCTGCGATCGGGTCCAGCATCCGCCCGAAGGAGGAGGTGACACCGCGGTCGCGCGCGATCTTGCCGTCGAAGTAATCGGTGATGCCGGCGGCGGCGAAGATCACGCAGGCCGCCATGTCGGCCCAGGGCGCGGCGACCGCGGCCAGCGCCACCAGCACCGGGATGGCGGCGATCCGGGAGACGGTCAGCAGGTTGGGCAGGTCGGTCGGCATGGCGCCCGCCTGCTTAGCCGGTCCCGTCGCGCGGGGCCACCGTCACGGGGCGGGTTGGCGCGGGGGCGGCGTTACGCGGAGGGCTGGCGGCGCCGGGGTGGAAGTGGTCGTGCACCCGCCGCGCCACCGCTGGGCCGATCCCGGGGCAGGCCTCGAGATCCGCTAGCCCCGCCTGGCGCACCCCGCGGGCCGACCCGAAATGGTTGAGCAGCCTGCGTTTGATGGCGGTGCCAACGCCTGGGATGTCGTCCAGTTCGGACTTCGTCAGCGCCTTCGACCGCCCGGCCCGGTGCGCCGATATGGCGAAGCGGTGCGCCTCGTCGCGCAGCCGCTGCAGGTAGTACAGCACCGGGTCGCGCGGGGGCAGCTGCACCGGGTCGCGCCCGGCCATGTGGAACCATTCCCGCCCGGCATCGCGGTCCGGGCCCTTGGCCACCGCCACCAGCGGCACGTCCTCGACACCCAGTTCGGCCATCACGGACTGCGCCGCCGAGAGCTGCCCGGCACCGCCATCGATCAACACCAGGTCGGGCCAGGCCTCGCCTTCGCGGCCCGGATCCTCGCGCAGCGCGCGCCCGAAGCGGCGTTCGAAGACCTCGCGCATCATGGCGAAGTCGTCATTGCCCTGTGCGGATTTGATCGAGAACTTGCGGTAGGCCTGCTTCATGAAGCCGGACGGGCCAGCCACCACCATCACGCCATAGGGGTTCGCACCCTGGATATGGCTGTTGTCGTAGATCTCGATCCGCTCGGGCGCGGCCGGCAGGCCGAACATGGTGCCCACGCCATCGAGCAGCTGCGCCTGCGCGGTGCCTTCCGCGAGCCGGCGTTCCAGCGCCTCGCGCGCATTGGTCGCGGCGTGCTCGACCACCGACTTCTTGTCGCCGCGCTGCGGGCGATGGAGTTCGACGCGCCGGCCGGCCTTGAGCGTCAGCGCCTCGGCGATCAGCGCCGCCTCGGCCGGTTCGTGGCTGAGCAGCACCAACGGCGGCGGCGGCAGGTCGTCGTAGAGCTGCGCGAGGAAGGTCGCCATAACCTCCTCGGGCGTCTGCTCCTGCTTCGCGGTCGACAGGAAGTAGGGCCGGTTGCCGTTGTTGCGCCCGCCGCGGAAGAAGAAGACCTGCACGCAGGCCTGGCCCGCCGCCTGGTGCAGCGCCACCACATCTGCATCGCCGACGCCATCGAGGTTCACGCGGTCATGGCCCTGCACATGCGTCAGGCCGCGGATGCGGTCCCGCAGCGCGGCCGCGCGCTCGAACTCCAGGTTCTCGGCGGCGGTTTCCATTTCCGTCGCCAGGCGCTTCTGGATGGATGGCGTGCCGCCCGACAGGAACTCCTTCGCCTCGCGCACCAGGTCGCGATAGCCCTCCTGGCTGATGCGCTCGACGCAGGGCGCGGAACAGCGCTTGATCTGGAACAGCAGGCAGGGCCGCGTGCGCTGGTCGAACACCGTGTCGCGGCAGGACCGCAGCAGGAACACGCGCTGCAACGCCGTGATGGTCTGGTTCACCGCCCAGACCGACGCGAAGGGCCCGTAGTAGGTCGCGCCCTTGCGACGTTCGCCGCGATGCTTGGCGATCTGCGGATAGGGATGGTCGTCCGACAGCATCAGCCACGGGTAGGATTTGTCGTCGCGCAGCACGATGTTGAAGCGCGGCCGCAGGCGCTTGATGAAGTTCGCCTCGAGCAGCAGCGCCTCGGCCTCGCTCGCGGTCGTCACCACCTCGAGGCTGCGCGTCTCGAACACCATCCGCCGCAGCCGTTCCGACAGCCGCGCAACCTGCGTATAGGAGGTGACGCGCTTCTTCAGCGAGCGCGCCTTGCCCACGTAGAGTGCATCGCCTTTCGCATCGAGCATCCGGTACACGCCCGGCGCGAGCGGCAGCGTGGCCAGCGCGGCTTCGATGACCGCCAGGCCGTCGGTCGGTGCGGGATCGGCGTCGGTTGCAATCATGCGCCGGGCCGAACGCCGATCTTGTCCACGAAGCTTGTGGATAAGTCTGTGGGGGAAGTTCCGCGCATTGGGGCCGAGCCCTTGTTACACGACGGTTTCAACGACTTGCCACTGATTTGGGCGATCCAGGCTGATTCTGACAACATACTGATTTCGTTGAGGAAACTTGGCCTGCGCCGGGGCCTGGAATGGGTCAAGACGGATTCTGCCCTTGACGCCGCCTCCCGCAAGTGGGCGGCCCAGGCGCAGTGGACAAACCGCGCCGGGCGCGCGTTTCAAAATCGCGTCCTTTCAACGACAACGCCGACGCTGGTCACATCCGGGAGGATTTCCGGCTTCTCCACGGATACCCTCACACGTTGCACGCGCGCATCGCCCAGCAGCGCCACGGCGATGCGTTCGGCCAGTGTTTCGCACAGCCGCACATGCCCCGCCGCGGCGATGTTGCGCGCGGTCGCGGCAACGGCGCCGTAGTCGACCACGCGCGAAAGCGTGTCCGGGCCTTCGCCCGACGGCGCCGCATCGTCCAGCACCGCGAGATCGATGCCGATGACTACACGCTGGGGCTGCGCGATCTCGTGCGCATGCACGCCAAGCAGCGCCTGCAGCGTCAGCCCACGCACGAAGACATGGCGCAGGCCGCGCGCGGCATCGGGGGCGAAGCTCATTCCTCGGGCACTCCGGCATGGTGCGGCGCCCACTGCATGTGCTGCCCGCCATCAAGCGCGATCATCTGCCCCGTCATGGATGGCAGCGCCAGGATCGCCATCAGCGCGCGCGCCACTTCGTCGGGCGAGGTGCCGCGCTGCAGCGGCACCGATGCGCATTGCCGATCGAATTGTTCGCGCGACTGCCGCGGGCTCGGCAAGGCGGGGCCCGGGCCGATCCCGTTCACACGGATGCGGGGTGCGAGGGCCAGCGCCAGCGACTGCGTCAGCGCCCACAACCCGGCCTTCGACACCGTGTAGGATACGAAATGCGGCGTCAGCGACCACACGCGCTGATCGAGCAGGTTGACCACGACGCCCTCGGCCTGCCCCGGCAGGGCCCGAGCGAAGCCCTGCGCCAGCACGAAGGGCGCGCGCAGGTTGGGTTCGACATGCATGTCCCAGGAGTCGCGCGTGGCGTCGTGCCATTCGTCGCGTTCGAAGGTCGAGGCGTTGTTCACCAGCACGCCGATCGGCCCGAGCGCGGCGGTGGCGGCGGGCATCAGGGCGGTGACCTCGGCCTCGCGCGCCAGGTCGGCGCGCAGCGCGACGGCCCGGCGGCCCAGCGCCACGATCTCGGCCACGGTGCCCTCGGCCTCCGTGGCGCTCGTGCCGTAGTGGATCGCGACATCGAAGCCGGCTTCGGCGAGCGCCAGGGCCATGGCACGGCCAAGGCGCTTGGCGCCGCCGGTGACCAGGGCAGCGCGGGGAATCGTGGAAGGAACGGCGTCGTGCATTCCGGGCCATGTAGGCCCGTGGCGCGCCAGCGTCACCCCGCGCGCGTCATGCCGCCGCGGCGGCGCGGCGTACCTCGTCTCGGATCTCGCCCATCAGGCGCGCCTTGAGCGCGGCGAAGTCCGGGCTGGTCTTCATGGTCCAGTCGCGCGGGTGGGGCAGCGGCACCGCGACCTCGGCCTTGATGCGGCCGGGGCGTGCCGACATCACCACGACGCGGTTGGCCAGGAAGATCGCCTCGTCGATGTCGTGGGTGACGAACAGGACGGTCTTGCGATCCGCTTCCCAGATTTCCAGCAGCAGTTCCTGCATCAATTCGCGCGTCTGGTGGTCCAGCGCGCCGAAGGGTTCGTCCAGCAGCAGGATCTCGGGGTCGTTGGCCAGGGCGCGGGCCAGCGCGCAGCGCTGCTGCATCCCGCCAGACAGTTGCCGCGGCCAGTGGTTCTCGAAGCCGCTCAGGCCGGTGCGCGCGATGAAGCGCGCAGCGATGTCGCGCTGCTCCGCCTCGGGCAGGCCGCGCTCGGCCAGGCCGAAGCGGATGTTCTGCGCGACAGTCAGCCACGGGAACAGGGTGTAGGACTGGAACACCATGCCGCGGTCGGGACCGGGTGCCGTGACCGGCGCGCCATCCAGCGTGACCGTGCCGGCGCTGGGTTGGTCGAGCCCCGCGACGATGCGCAGCAGCGTCGACTTGCCGCAGCCCGAGGGGCCGAGGATGGCGACGAATTCGCCAGGGGTCACGACCAGGTCGGTCGGCTGCAGCGCGAGCGTGGGCGCGGTGCGGCCCTGGCCGGGGAAGGTGCGCGTCACGCCTGCGATGCGCAGGGTCTTGGCGCTCACAGTGCCGCCCAGGGGAACAGCCGGCGATTCAGCGCCTTGAACAGGAAATCCGTCACCAGCCCGATCACCCCGATGACCACGATGCCGAAGATCATCTGCCCCGTGTCCAGCAGCCGTTGGCTGTCCATGATCATGTGGCCGATGCCGCTCGTCGCGCCGATCAGTTCCGCCACGATCACGTAGGTCCAGGCCCAGCCGAGCACGAGCCGCAGCGTCTCCATCACCTGCGGCGCGGCCGACGGGATGATCACCCGCCGCACGATCCCGCGCGATCGCGCCCCCAGCGTGTAGGCGGCTTCCACCAGGTCCATGCGCGTGGCACCCGCGATCACCGCCACCATGATGACCACCTGGAAGAAGGACCCGATGAAGATCACCGACAGCTTCTGCGCCTCACCCACCCCCGCCCACAGGATCAGCAGCGGGATGAAAGCGGAAGCGGGCAGGTAGCGCGCGAAGGAAATGAAGGGCTCGAAGAAGGCCTCGACCGGCTTGAACGCCCCCATCATGAGCCCGAGCGGCACCCCCAGCGCGGCGGCGATCGCGAAGCCGCCGAACACCCGCCAGATGGTGATGGCGATATCCCCCGCGAAGCCGAATTCGGTCAGCAGCGACCATCCGGCGCGCAGCGTCTTCTCCGGGCTCGCGAGGAACAGCGGCGGCACCCAGCCGGACCAGGTCGCCGCCCCCCAGGCCAGCACGAACAGCACGAAGAAGGCCGCGCCCAGCAGCACCCGGGCGCGGGCCGTGACGGCCACGAGCGGCTTCACCCCTGCGCGGCCCCCCGCGCCCCTGTGCGCGTCACGCCAGGAAGGTCGTGTTCAGCAGCGCGCCCAGGTTCACGTCCTGCCGCACCACGCCGGTCTCGCGCTGAACGGTGTGCGCCTTCTGCATGAACTGCGGCAGCCCGTTCGCGACGTAGTCGCGGTTCTTCGCCTGGTCGAGCCATTCGATGTACTGCGCGCTGGCGGCGAATTGCGCGGCGGTCTGGTTGACCCGCCGGCCCATGATCTCGTTCGACCGATCGGGTTCGCGCGCGATCATCGCCAGCGCATCCCACCAGGTCTTGACCACGCGGCGCACCGCCTCCGGGTTCGCCTGGATGAAGGCTGGCTGGAATGCGAGGGTATCGACCACGCAGGGGTGGTCCAGCGTGGTCGCCAGGATCTTCCCGCGATCCGCCCCCATCGCGCGCACCTGCGACAGATACGGCTCGTAGGTCGAGCAGCCGTCGAACTGCCCCGCCACGAAGGCCTGCGCCGCGGGCTGCGGCGCCAGCGTCGCGGCGGTCACGTCGCGGATGCTCATGCCGTTCTCGCGCATCATGTAGGCCAGCACGAAATACGGCGTGGTGCCGGCACCATCCACCGCGATGGTCTTGCCGCGCAGGTCGGCCCAGGCATTGATCGCCGGGCGCACCGCGATGCCATCGCCGCCGCGCGAACGGTCCAGCACCAGCACCTGCACCAGCGGCGCGGCACTCGCCCACAGGATCATGGTGTCGACCGTGGTCACCACGCAGTTCAGCGCGCCGCCCACCAGGGCCAGGTTGCGCTCGCGCTGCGGCACGAAGCGTGTCTCGACATCCAGGCCATTGGCGCGGAACAGCCCGGCCTGTTCGGCCAGCGTCAGCGGCGCGAAGCCGGTCCAGCCGGACATGCCGATGGTGATCTTGGGGAAGGCCTGGGCGCGCAGCGCGGCCGGGGCGGCCAGCAGGCCGGCGGCGGCGCCGAGGAGAAGGCGGCGGTCCATCTGTGTCGCTCCGGTAGGGGTCGCCCGAACCTAGCGAAGGCCGGTGCGCGCGCAAGCGCCGCGTCGGTGCCCCGGCCCGCCGCGCCGGCGACGCTGCCCGGCATTCCGGCAACACACACGCCTCGCTGCGCAGCGCGCGGGCAATGCCCCCTTGCGCCACGCGCCCGCCGCGCCGTAGCATCCGTCCCATGATGCAGCACCGCATCCCGACCGCTCGATTTTGGTACCGCTGGTATCCTCCGGCGGCCTAGGGAAACGCGTCAGCATCGTTCCACCCGAAAAGCCGCCAGGACCTGGCGGCTTTCGTGTTTCGGGGCCCTTCGCACCCCGCCCCGCGCAAAGGCACCAGGCTCCCGCCGGCACCCGCCACAGGAGGCCCGCCATGCAGCGCACCGACTACGATTTCGACGTCATCTCCGGCCCGTCCACGCCGCCGCGCCCGCCGCGGCCCGGTCCGGCCGCCGCCGACAAGCCCCCCGCGCCGCCCGCCAAGTGACGCGGTGTTAACCCAGCCCTGCCATCCTCCGTCGCGTGGCCCCCCGAGCCGCGAACCGCGCCAGGACGGCGGAAGATACGGATGGAAACACCGTGCGGCCTGCCGAGTGGAATCTCTTGTCCGACGACCAGCAGCTGGTCCTGTCCCGCGAGGCGCTGCGCCGCGCCGCCGAAACCCTGGCCGACCACGCCGAGATCCTGGCGCAGGAAATGGAGCACGGCGCGCTGCTCGACCGCGGCGGGCCGGATGCGCTGCGCCTGTTCGCCGCAGTGGTCCGCACCACGAATCGCGAGGCCTTCGGCGAGGTCGGGCACGCCTGACCAGCCGCTCCCGGCGGCCGCTCAGCGGCGGTACAGCACGTAGTTGATCGTGAGGTCGATGGTGACCTCCTCCTCCGCCGTGCCGGGCGGGAAGGGGGGCAGCGTCGCGCCGCGGAACACCGCCTGCGAATAGTGGTTCAGGAAGACCGACCTCGCACCCTGGCGCAGCTCCACGCTGCGCACGCGGCCATCGGCGCCGGTCGTGATGCGCACCATGACCGGCCCCTGCTCGCCCAGTTCGGCCGCTTCGCGGGGGTAGCGCAGGGTACGGTCCAGCCATTGCCGGAAGGCGTTGCGCCAGTCCGGCCCGGCCTGGGCGCCGCGCACGCGCAGGTTCTCGACATCGCCCGGCCCCGGCAGGCTCGCGCCCGGCCGCAGGTCAAGCCCGCGCTGCGGCGCGGATGGCTGCCCCAGCCGGATCGGCGGGCGGTTCGTCAGGTCGAGCGGCTCGCGCTGCGGCGCCACCTCGACCGGCGGGGGCGGTGGCGGCGCGGGCGGCGGCAGGGGCAGCGCCGCGATCTGCGGTGGGGTGGGCTGGGCCGGGCGCTCCGGCGCGGCGGCCGGCGGCGTGGCCGGCACCGGGCGCGGCGTGGGCGGCGCGGCGGGCGGCGGCGGGGGCGGGGCACTGGCCACCGGGGGCGGCGCGGCGGCGGCAGGTGGCGGGGGCGCGCCCGCCGGCGGGGGCGGGGGCGGCGCCGGGGCCGGCTGGCCGGGCGGCGGGGCGGGCTGCGGCAGGGGGCTCGCGCTGGGTGCGGGCACGGGTTCGGCCGGCGGCGCGGGGGCCGGCGCCGGTGGCGGCGGGATCTCGGCCAGGCGCGTCGGCGCGGGCGGTGCTGGCGGCGGCGGCGCGGGCGGCGGCGTGGCCTGGGCCGGTGCGGGTGGCGGCGGCAGGGGCGTGGGCGCCACCGGGCTCGGCGTGGGTGGCGGCGCGGCCGCGACCGGCGGTTGCGCCGGCGCCGGCGGTGCGGGCGGTGGCGGGGGCGGCGGGGGCAGCGCGCCGACATCCGGCACCGGCCCTTCCTCCGGTGCCTCGGCGCCGCGCGGCGCCTGGTCCGACCCGCCCTGGAACACCACGGCGAAAGTCGGCGCCGGCAGTTCCTCCGGCCCGCGTCGGCTGCGTGGGTCGAGGTCGAACACCAGCGCCGCCACCACCAGCGCATGCAGCAGCACCGAGACCAGCGCGGGCACGCCCATGTCGTGCCGGCGGCGGCGGCGCGTCGCCATCGGGCCCCAGGGTGGGGGCATCGACGCGGCGGCCGGGGCCGGCGGTGGGTGGCGGTCTCGGGGCGAAAGGCGCATCGATGGGTCCGGGGAGCCCTCGGGAGATGGGGGCGGCCCTGCCGAATCGAAGCGATCATCGGGTTGCCGCGGAAGGTCGCTCTGCTACACCAAAGCGCAGGGCCGGGTTAGCACAGTGGTAGTGCAGCTGATTTGTAATCAGAAGGTCGGGGGTTCAAATCCCTCACCCGGCACCATCCCCGCCGTCCGCGCGCCCCTTGCGGGCATCGCCGTGCGGCGTGCCGCCGGGCGTGCGGGCCGAGCACATGGTCCCCAGCCATGCACGGCGCGGCCCTCAGACCGCGCCGGCCCGGCGCGCGTGTCAGGGGCGCGGCAGCGACCGGTCGTTCCGGCAGCGCGCCAGCGGCAACTGCTCGGCCGAATGGATGCGCACCGCTTCGCGGTTGGCATCCGCGTCCATCACCACGCAGGCGCAGCCATACCCATAGTAGCCGTGCGTGCGGACCCATTCGCGCTCGGTCATGCCCCGCACGCGTTCCATGCCCGGGGTCGCGCGCGCGCCCTGCGTCGACATGATCCACTCGCCCTGCCGGTCAGTCAGCCAGTAATTGCCGGGGGAGGGGTTGTGCAGCCAGCCGCAGCGGCGTTCGGCCGCCTGCAGCGGGGCGATCGGCAGCGCCAGCAGGCACAGGGTCAGGATCAGGCAGGCGGAACGCATCAATCACCTCGGGATTCGGCCAATGATCCTGGCACGCTTGCGCCCGGGCCGCGACAAGGCGACACACTCCCCGACATGATGCTGCCAGTGCCCCGTCTGGTCCGCCCGCGCCCGCTCCGTGCCCCCGGCCACGCCGGCGCCGTCGCGCCATGACCGAGGTCGAGGCCCTCGCCCGCGCCTTCGCCGCGCCGGGTCGCATCAGCGTCCCGGTCCTGGACGCGATCCACGACGCGCAGCACCCCGTCTGGCTGCATGCCTACCGCCCGGCCGGCTACACGCCCGACCGGCCGGTCGTGTTCTCGATGCACGGCATGGCGCGCAACGGGGAGGAATACCGGGAGCACTGGATCGACACCGCCGACCGCCACTGCGTACTGGTGCTGGCCCCCGCCTTCCCGCACGAAACCCATCCCGGCGAGCGCGCCTACGATGACGGCGGCGTGGTGAATGCGGCGGGAGACGTCACGCCGTCGCGCCGCTGGGCCTACCAGGTGCCGGCGCGGATGCTGGCGCTGCTGCAGCGCGCCGGCGTCACGAAGCGCCGCCAGGCCTTCCTGTTCGGCCATTCCGCCGGCGCCGAATTCGCCCAGCGCATGGCATTGCTGACCGACCGTTCGCCCTTCTGCGCCGTGGTGGCGGCGAATGCCGGCTGGTACACGCTGCCCACGCTGCTGCGCCCCTTCCCCGAGGGCCTCGGCGGGCTCGGCCTGACCGATGCGGATCTCGAGGCGCGGCTTGCCTGGCCGCTCACGATCCTGGTCGGCGAGGCGGACCTCGATACCACCGGCCCGTCGGTCCCGTCCCTGCCGGCCGCGCTGGCGCAAGGCGCGCACCGCTTCGCCCGCGCGAAGCACCTGCTGGCCTTCGCGCGCGCCGAGGCCGTGCGCCGCGGCACCGCCTGCCACTGGCGGCTCGAGACTGCGCCAGGCATCGCCCATGACGGCCACGCCATGGCGCAGGTCTGCGCGGCGCTGTGGTTTGAAGGGCAGGTGCCAGATGCCGCCCGCATGGCCGCGCTTGCGGGCAAGGGCTGAGGCCCGACGGGTCGGCCCCGCAAGTAGTTTCGGCCGAAGCCGGAATGAAGCATTTATTACATTTTGTTTAGCTGCCGGCGGCCGGTATCGTTGCCTCAGACATGGTCGCCCGCCTGCGGGTCGCACAACCGACCAGCGGTCCCAGGGGGCAGAATGGTGTACGACCCGACGACGCGTTCGTACGTCCAGTCGAACCGTCTCCTGAAGATCACCACCGATCTCGGCGTCGACATGGTCATGCTGACCGAGCTCGACGGGGTGGACGAGCTGTCCCGGCCCTTCCTGTTCAAGATCCGGATGGTCACCGACAGGCCGATGGAAGACGTGAAGGCGTTGCTGTCGACGGCGGTGACCCTGGAATTCGGTGCCGCGGGCACGGAGGATGGGCGGCGGCCGTTCCGCGGCTACCTCCGCCGGCTGGTGCGCACCGAGCTCACGAACGCGACGCGCGACGAATGGCAATGGGAGGCCGAGGTCGTGCCGCGGCTGTGGTTCCTGTCGCTGCGCACCAACATGCGCATCCACAAGGACATCACGTTCCAGCAGATCGTCATGAAGATGGCTGGCGAATACGGCATCCCCACGCCGGTCATGCGCGCCACAAGCTTCGGGTCGACGAAGCTCGATTTCTGCGTCCAGTACCGCGAGAGCGACCTCGCCTTCCTGTCGCGCATCATGGAGCGCTACGGCTGGTTCTACTTCCACCAGCACGACAAGCACCAGACGAACCTGATCGTCGCTGACGCCAACCTTCATGCCGACCAGCGCACCGTTCTCGACGACTCCAACCTCATATCGGTCGAGGAGGATTTCTCGGTGCAATCGGGCCAGTGGTCCCTTCGCGAGTTCGATCCCTTCAGCTTCGTCGCCTCGGCGGAGCGGCGCCCGACCAAGATCAGCGGCAAGGCGCTCAATACCGCGCATGAACGCTACGACTATGTCGGGGCCTTCATCGAGAAGTCGGGCCAGTCGGGCGTGATGGGCCTGGTGCCTGTCGGGCGCGACCTGACCGACGTCGCGATGGAGCGCGAGGAGGCGCGCCACCACCTGTGCCGCGGTGCCAGCATCAACGCGCACCTCGACGCCGGGCGGAGGGCCACGGTCGCCGGGTCCGACGTGCTGGTCACCGCCGTCACGCACCGCGCCCGCGACTACAGCCATTGGACCGACGCAGACTGGGGCGCGCAGGAGCGGACCGCACCCTTCTACGAGAACGCCTTCACCTGCATCCCGTTCGCCGTGCCCTTCCGGCCCGAGGCGATCACCCCGCGCCCGGTGGTGGACGGCCCGCAGACCGCCAAGGTCACGTTCGGCGGCGACAATCCCCAGATCGACAAGTTCGGCCGCGTCAAGCTGGACTTCCACTGGGACCGGGAGCACAGCGGGTCGGCCTGGGTGCGCGTCTCCCAAGGCTGGGCCGGCAAAGGCCATGGCCAGATGCATATCCCGCAGACCGGCGACGAGGTGATCGTCGAGTTCCTAGAAGGCGATCCCGACCGGCCGATCGTCACCGGGCGCGTCTACAACGGCAAGAACACGGTTCCCTTCCCGCTGCCGGGCGAGCACACGCGATCCGGCATCAAGACCGTCCGCGACAATCAGCTCCGCTTCGACGACGCGAACGGCAAGGAGGAGGTCTATATCCGCGCGGCGAAGACCCTGCTGACCGAGGTGGTGGACACCGAGACGCACAAGGTGGGCCTGGGCGGCACGGGCGACCGCATCACCGAGATCGCCAACAGCGATACGCTGACCCTCAAGCAGGGCAACCTCAAGATCAAGGCGACGATGGGCGGGGTCGAGATCGAGGCGGCGCAGCAGATCGTCCTCAAGGTCGGTGCCAGCAAGCTCACGGTCAACCAGGGGGGCGTGACCATCGAGGGCACGATGATCGAGTTGAAGGCCGTCGCCCTGGTCAAGATCAATGGCGCGACCATCACGATCGGATGACCCAGCCGCTCCGGAAGTTGACGATGGCGCTGCCGGAGGTGCTGGCGCGCATCGAGGTCGACCCGCCCAGCCGAACGCTGGTCGAAGGCCTCGCCACCGTGCCCGAGGCGCTCGCCGCGCTGGAGCAGCATGGCCACTGGATCGCCGCCATCCGCATCCTCGGCCAGGCGCTGCCCGTGCGCGAGGCGGTCTGGTGGGCCTGCGTGTGCGCCCGCCGCGCGCCCGACCCGGCGGCGACGCCTGCCGACCTGGCCGCACTGCAGGCCACCGATGCCTGGGTCCGGCGGCCGTCCGAGGAGCTCCGCCGCGCTGCGATGGCCGCCGCGCAAGCGGCCGGCGCGCGCAGCCCCGAGGCCTGGGCCGCGATCGGCGCGTTCTGGTCGGGCGGCAGCGTCGGCCCGGCGGACGCCCCGGAGATCCCGCCCGCGCCGCAGATGTGCGGCGTGGCGGTCGCCTCGGCGGTGCTGCTGGCCGCGCTGCGCCCCGACCCCGAACAGGCCGCCGGGCGCCACCCCGCCTTCGTCGCGAGCGCGCGCAACATCGCCGACGGCGGTGGCGGATGACCGGGAGCGCCGCGCCATGATGCCCGCCGCCCGCATGTCGGACATGCATGTCTGTCCCATGGTCGAACCCGGCCCCGTGCCGCATGTCGGCGGGCCGATCGTGGGCCCCTGCGCGCCGACCGTGCTGATCGGCGGCCTGCCGGCCGCGCGCATGGGCGACACATGCATCTGCACCGGCCCGCCGGACACGATCGCGACCGGCAGCGCCAAGGTGACGATCGGCGGCAAGCCCGCCGCACGGATGGGCGATGCGACCGCGCATGGCGGCACCATCGTGGCGGGCTGCCCCACCGTGCTGATCGGCTGACCGGCGACTGCTGGGACAGCGGGCCGGCGGGGCGGCTATGTTCGGCGCATGACGCCCGGCCCGCTCCTCGCCGCCCTTGCCGACTGGGCAGCGCGCGAACCTGCCCGCGCCGCCTTCATCGACCGCGGTGTGCCGGTCGCCTTCGGGGCGCTGGACCGCCGCGTGGCCACCGCCGCCGCCTGGCTGGGGGGCCAGGGGGTCCGTGCCGGCGACATGGTCGGCATCACCCTGCGCGAGGACATGGCGCACATCGTCGCGGCGCTGGCGCTGCTCCTCCTGGGCTGCGACCAGGTCACGCTGGCGTCGCACGATCCGCCCGCGATGCGCCTGGCGCTCGCGCGGCGGCTGGGCGTGGCGGTGCTGCTGGCGGCGGACGACGCCGATGCGCTGCCGGGCCTGCCGCTGCTGCGCTTCGCGCCGCAGGATGCTGCCGCCCCGCCGCCGGTCCCGCCGGGGCGCATCGGGCGGGTCGTGCTCGCCAGCTCGGGCACCACCGGCCAGCCCAAGCTGATCCCGCTCGCGGAAGCCGACCTCGCGGCGCAGATGGCGCGCCGCGCCGGCGAGGGGCGGGTCTTCTTCCGGTCCATCCCGGTCGAGCACAACAACGCGAAGAAGTACCACCTGGGCCTTCTCGCGCTGGGGGCCACGACGGTGCTGGCGAACTGCGCCGCGCTGCCCGACCTCGCGGAGGCCTGCGCAAGGTGGGGCATCGACCGCGTGACGCTGCCGCCCGAACGCGCCGCCGCGCTGGCCGACCTGCAGGCACGCCCCGGGGCGCATCCCTGGCCCTCCGGCACTTCGATCGCGGTGTTCGGCGCCGCCGCCACGCCGGCGCTGCGGCGGCGCGTGATGGACGCCGTCACGCCGAACCTGGTGGTCAACTATTCCACCACCGAGATCGGTACCGCGACCATCGCCTGGCCTGCCGACCATGCGCGGCATCCCGACGGCGTCGGCCGCCCGATCGACGGGGTGCACCTGCGCATCGTGGACGAGGCCGGGCGCGACCTGCCGCCGGGCGGGACCGGGTTGGTCCGCGTGCGGGCGCCGGGCATGGCGCAAGGCTACCTGGACGATCCCGAGGCGCAGGCCCGCGCCTTCCACGATGGCTGGTTCCAGCCCGGCGACCGTGGCCGCATCGAAGCCGACGGCACGCTGGTCTTCGTGGGCCGCGATGCCGAGATGATGATGCTGGGCACCATCAACATCTTCCCTGCCGAGATCGAGCGTGCCGCGCAGGGTTTTCCGGGAGTGGCGGATTGCGCGGCCTTCGCGATGCGGTCGGCGTCGCTCGGCGACATCCCGGCCCTGGCCGTGGTGGAGACCGCGCCGGGTGCGGTGGACGTGGCGGCGCTGGCGGCTTCCTGCCGGGCAAGGCTCGGCCTGCGTGCTCCGCGCCGCGTGGTGGTGGTGCCCGCCCTGCCGCGCACCGTCACCGGCAAGGTTCAGCGGGACCGCCTGGCGGCGCTGACCGAGGGCGGCTGACCCCGCTGGCGCGCGGCGCCCCGCCGCCCCATCTTGGCGCCATGAACCTGATCGCCCCCGGCCCCGTCCTGTTCATGCCGCAGAAGCGGCCCGCCCCGCCCTCCGAGCATCGGCTGAAGGTGGTCTCCCCCTTCGAGCCGAACGGCGACCAGCCGGCTGCGATCCGTGAGCTGACGGCGGGGCTTCTGCAGGGCGAGCGCGACCAGGTGCTGCTGGGTGTGACCGGTTCCGGCAAGACCTTCACCATGGCCAAGGTCATCGAGGAACTGCAGCGCCCCGCCCTGGTGCTGGCGCCGAACAAGACGCTGGCCGCGCAGCTGTACGGTGAGATGAAGTCATTCTTCCCCGAGAACGCGGTGGAATACTTCGTCAGCTATTACGACTACTTCCAGCCGGAAGCCTACGTCCCGCGCACCGACACCTACATCGAGAAGGATTCGCAGATCAACGAGCAGATCGACCGCATGCGCCATTCGGCGACGCAGGCGCTGCTCGAACGCAACGACGTGGTGATCGTGGCGTCGGTGTCGTGCATCTACGGCATCGGGTCGGTCGAAACCTACAGCCGCATGGTCGTGAAGCTCGAACGCGGCGGGCGGATCGACCGTGACGCACTGGTGAAGGGTCTGGTCGAACAGCAGTACCGCCGCAACGACAGCTTCTTCGCGCGCGGCACCTTCCGCGTGCGCGGCGAGAGCGTGGACATCTGGCCATCGCACCTCGATGATCGCGCCTGGCGCATCTCCCTGTTCGGCGACGAGATCGACGGCATCCGCGAATTCGACCCGCTGACCGGCGAGGTCACCTCGGAGATGGAACGCGTCGCGATCTACGCCAACAGCCACTACGTCACGCCGCGCCCGACGCTGACCCAGGCGATCTCCCGCATCAAGGAGGAGCTGAAGGAACGGCTCGCGCAGCTCGAGGTCGAGGGCAAGCTGCTGGAACGCCAGCGCCTGGAACAGCGCACCATCTTCGATATCGAGATGATGGAGACGACCGGCTCCTGCAAAGGGATCGAGAATTATTCCCGCTACCTGACCGGCCGCAACCCGGGCGAGCCGCCGCCGACGCTGTTCGAATACCTGCCCGACAACGCCGTGCTGATCGTGGACGAGAGCCACGTGACGGTGCCGCAGATCGGCGGCATGTATCGCGGCGACTTCGCGCGCAAGGCGATCCTGAGCGAATTCGGCTTCCGCCTGCCCTCGTGCACCGACAACCGTCCGCTGAAGTTCGAGGAATGGGACGCCTATCGCCCGCAGACGGTGTTCGTGAGCGCCACGCCCGGCCCGTGGGAAATGGAACGCACCGGCGGCGCCTTTGCCGAACAGGTGATCCGCCCGACCGGCCTGGTCGATCCGGTCTGCGAAATCCGCCCTGTCGAAGGCCAGGTGGACGACCTGCTGGCCGAATGCCGCACCGTGTCGCAGGCGGGCGGGCGCGTGCTGGTGACAACGCTCACCAAGCGCATGGCCGAGGACCTGACCGAATACATGACGGAAGCGGGCATCCGCGTCCGCTACCTGCACAGCGATGTCGATACGCTGGAGCGCATCGAGATCATCCGCGATCTTCGAAAAGGCGTGTTCGACGTGCTGGTCGGCATCAACCTGCTGCGCGAGGGCCTCGACATTCCCGAATGCGCGCTGGTCGCGATCCTCGATGCCGACAAGGAAGGCTTCCTGCGCTCCGCCACCGCGCTGATCCAGACCATCGGCCGCGCCGCGCGCAATGTGGAAGGCCGCGTGGTGCTCTATGCCGACACCATGACCAACAGCCTCAAGCGCGCGCTGGAGGAGACCGAGCGCCGCCGCACCAAGCAGACCGCCTGGAACACCGAGCACGGCATCACCCCCACCACCATCAAGCGCGAGATCGCCGACGTGCTGCGCGATGTCAGCCAGGGCGACTACGTGACGGTGGAGGCGGTCGAGGACGACAGCGCCGCGAACTTCGTCGGCAAGGACCTGCGCGCCTCGATCGCGGAGCTGGAACGCAGGATGCGCGCCGCCGCGGCGGACCTGGAGTTCGAGACCGCCGCACGACTGCGCGACGAGATCAAGCGGCTCGAGGCGCTCGACCTCGGCCTGGAACCGAACCTGGCCGGACGGTCGCTGCGCGAGGCCACGCCCAAGGCCGACTGGAAACCGAAGCCGCTCGGCCCCGGTGGCGGCGGCTACGATCCGAAGAAGATGAAGGGCGGCCGGAAGAAGAAGGCCGGCTGAAGCGTTCGTGATTCCAGGGGCAGGTCTTGCCCCGCTTTCGCCCGATGCCCGCCACACGCCCCGGTTGTGCTGCGCGCATCGGACTCAGCAGAAGGGAATTGCGCATGTCCTGGACTTCCATTCGCGTCGCCGCCGTCGCACTGCTCGGCCTTGGTGTCGCGGCCTGTTCCGACCCCGTGGGCCAGCGCGCGCTGGTGGGCGGTGGCCTCGGTGCGGCGGGTGGCGCGGGCATCGCCGCGCTCACCGGCGGGTCGCCGCTGGCGGGGGCCGCGATCGGTGGCGCCGGCGGTGCCGCGGTCGGCGCGCTGACCGCGCCGCGCCAGCGCCGCGGCTACTACTGATACCGTCGGCCCGAAAGGGCCGACCGACATGCGTGCAACGTCGGCACGGCGACTGCGCGCGACATCAACGCCAGGCGAGCGGCCGCGCGACCGATCCACGAATCACGTCGCGCGGCCGTCGGCAAAAGGCTTGCGCGCCGTCGCGAGCACGTAGTCGAGGCCGGCGTAGATGGCGCCGGCCTCGAAGCGCAGCAGCGGCCGGTACGCGATCCGCGCCGAGGCCGGCAGCCGCGCGAAGAAGGCGGCGTCCTCCCGCAGCGCCTGGTGGAAGCCTGGGAAGACCTCCGCGCCGATCGACCGCACTTCCACCGCGTCGAAGCCGGCGGCGGCGAAGCGCGCGGCATAGGTCTGCTGTGTGTCGGCATTGGCATCGGAGATCGACAGCGCCCGCGCGAGCGCGCGCCAGGACGCGGCCTGCCAGCGCCGCCGCAGCGCGCCGCCCGCTTGTGCCGCGGGAATGATGTCGGCCAGCGCGATGCGTCCGCCCGGCCGCAGCACGCGGAAGGCCTCCGCCAGGAAATCCGCGCGCGTGTCGAAGTGGAAGGCGCATTCCAGCGCGGTCACCACGTCGCAGGACTCATCGGGCAGCGGCATCGCAGTCGCCGATCCCTCACGCAGGTCGATGGTGTCGCCAAGCCCCGCGCGCCGCACCCGCACCCGCCCCAGCCGCACATGCAGCGGCGTCACGTTCAGCCCGGTGATGCGGCGCGGCGCGAAACGCTTCGCCCAGAGCATGTCCTGGTCCGCGAAGCCGAAGCCGACATCGACGACGGTATCGTCGGGTCCGATCGCCGCGGCCTCGGCCAGCAGCAGCGCCAGCGCGGGGCACGCCTCCTCGATGCTGCGCGCCTCGCGCCAATGGCCGAGGTTCAGCCAAAGCCCCTGCGCCGTGAAGGCGCGCGTGCCGAGCATCCCGTACAGCGCATCCACCGCCGGCGGCCGCAGTATGGCCCAGGCCTGTGCCAGCAAGCCACCGCCCTGGATCCTCGCGCCATCGGTCATGTCACGCAGATGGGCGTCCGCCGCCATGCGGGAAGTGCGGCCCCGATCACGACGCAGGCAGCCTCGCTGGCCACGCGACACTGCCGGCGAACCAGGTTGATGCGCGCGCCGGGGCGCCACGCATCCGCCGGTGCGGCGCGCTTCAGGTGAACTCCAGCTCCACCCGCCCAAGCGTGTCGAAGTCCACCGCCGTGCGGCAGGGCCTGTCGATCCAGATCGGCGGCGTCACCGACCCCAGGAACACCACCTGTCCGGCGCGCAGCCCGCCGAACGCCGCCGCACAGCCCGACCCCGCCAGCCAGGCCAGCGCGGCGAAGGGATGCCCGAGCAGATCCGCCCCCACGCCCTCGCCACGCACCTCGCCGTCCACGCTGATCCGCCCGCGTGTCGCCGCCAGGTCGAGCCCGAGCGCCCGCCACCCCGCCACCGGCGGCCCCAGCACGCCGCCCGCATGGAAGACCTGGTCGGCGATGAGCGTCGGCGTGCCGAGCACCGCGAGGTCGCCATAGCGGCGATCGACGATCTCCATGGCGGCGAAAACCTCGCCGACCGCATCCGCCGCCTCATCCGCCGTGCAGGGCCCGGCCGGGATGTCACGCGCAAGCCGGAGCCCGACCTCGCACTCGATGCCCGGATCGACGTAGTCGGCATGGCGCACACTGGCCGGCGTGCGCTTCAGCCCAGCCTTCGGCACGAAGCCCCCCGCCGGCCCGGACAGCCCCAGATAGGCCTGCATTTGCTTCGTCGTCGCACCGATCTTGAAGCCCGCCGGCGGCAGGCCGCCCAGGCGCAGCGCGACCTCACGCTGCAGCGCGTAGCCGGCCTCCGGCGTCGCGGGCGCGATCCTGCCGAGTGGTGCCAGGATCCGGCGGCTGCGCCGCGCCTCGATGATGGCTTCGGCGGCGTCGGAGGCCATTGGCGGTTCCTTCCCTGGGCGATGTCACGGTGGTCGGGCAGGGCCCGGTCCGGGACACAGGCTCGCGCAGCGGGCGGCGCGGATCAATGCGACCCCGCCGGTTGGCACGACTCACTGGTATCGTTCCGGCGGCGACGATACGCTCGGCCCCTCCCCGGAAGGAGCATCACGCATGGTCGCAACGCGCCAGGAAACCGACAGCCTCGGGGTGGTCGAGGTGCCCGCCGACAAGCTTTGGGGCGCCCAGACGCAACGCTCGCTCGAGCACTTCTCGATCGCGCGCGACCTGATCCCGCGCGAGATGATCACCTCCTACGCCATCCTCAAGAAGGGCGCGGCGATCGCGAACCACGAGGACAAGCGGCTCGCGGATGAACAGTTCAAGCTCATCGTCGCGACCTGCGACGAGATCCTGGCCGGCCAGCACCACGACATGTTTCCGCTGCATGTCTGGATGACGGGGTCCGGCACGCAGTTCAACATGAACGTCAACGAGGTGATCTCGAACCGCTGCTGCCAGATGGCCGGCACGCCGCTCGGGTCGCACGCGCCGGTGCACCCCAATGACCACGTCAACATGGCGCAGTCGTCGAACGATTCCTTCCCCTCGGCCATGTACATCGCGACCGCGTTGGGCGCGAAGCAGCGGCTGCTGCCGGCGCTGCAGGCGCTGCACGATTCCATCGCGAAGAAGGCCGAAGCGTGGGCCGACATTGTCAAGATCGGCCGCACCCACATGCAGGACGCGACGCCGCTCACGCTCGGCCAGGAATGGTCCGGCTATGCCGGGCTGCTGGCGGACGGCATCGCGCGGATCGAGGCCGCGCTCAGCGATGTCTACAAGCTGGCACTGGGCGGCACGGCCGTCGGCACCGGCATCAACTCCGCCCCGGGCTTCGACACCGCGGCGGCGGCGCAGATCGCCAAGCTCACCGGCCTGCCCTTCGTCACCGCACCCAACAAGTTCACCGTGCAGGGCAGCCACGACGCGCTGGTGCAGTTCTCCGGCTGCCTGCGCACGCTGGCGGTCTCGCTGTACAAGATCGGCAACGACATCCGCCTGCTGTCCTGCGGGCCGCGCGCCGGCTTCGCGGAACTGAACGTCCCCGCGAACGAACCTGGCTCCTCGATCATGCCTGGCAAGGTGAACCCCACCCAGGCGGAGGCGCTGACCATGGCCGCTGTCCAGGTCATGGCGAACGACATGGCGGTCGGCTTCGGCGGCGCTGGCGGCTATCTCGAGATGAACGTCTACAAGCCGCTGATCATCTACAATGTCACGCATTCCATCACGCTGCTGACCGACAGCATGACCAACTTCCGCACGTTCCTGGTGGAAGGCACCACGCCGAACCTCAAGAAGATCGGCGAATACGTCGAACGCTCGCTCATGCTGGTCACGGCGCTGTCGCCGGTGATCGGCTACGACAAGGCATCGAAGATCGCGCATTACGCCATGGACAACGACCTCACGCTGAAGGCCGCCGCACTCAAGCTCGGCTACGTCGATGAAGCGACCTTCGACCGCGTGGTCGACCCGGCGAAGATGGTGAAGCCGTACGTCGCGGCGGAGGGCTGAGCGTGGCGCCCTACGGACAGGCTGCGCTGTCGCAGCAGATCGGCCCCGATCGCTTCAACGCCGACTGGAAGAACCCCCAGCACCGCGCCCGCCGCCTGGTGTCCGAGTTCATCGGCACGGCGGGCCTCACCTTCGTGCTGTCAGGCGGTGCGGCCATCCTCGCGCTCTACGCCGGTGCGCCGGTGCATCCCTTCCAGGCGGCCTTCATCCTCTCCGCCGTCTCAGCGCTGTGGCTGGTCGCGGCGGTCTACTTCCTCGGCGACATCAGCGCGCACTTCAACCCGGCCATGACCTTCGCCTTCACGCTGCGCGGCGACATGGGCTGGCCGATGTGCGCGACCTACGTGGTCGTACAACTCATTGCCGGCGTGGCCGGATCGATGCTGGCCCGCGGGTTCTTCGGCATCGAAGGCAACCTGGCCGCAACGCAGCCCCCACCCGGCCTGGCGTTGCATGCCGCCGCCTTCGAGGCCGTACTCACCTTCGGCATGGTGCTGATGGTGCTGTCCATGGCGAACGGCCCGAAGCTGAACGGGCAATTCATCCCGATCGCGGTCGGCGCCTATGTCATGTCGCTCGGCACTATGGGCGGCCCTTTCCAAGGCGCCGCCATGAATCCTGCCCGCGCCTTCGGCCCCGACGTGGCGCGCGGCGACCTCTCGACCTGGTGGGTCTACGTCGTGGGCCCCCTGAGCGGTGCCCTGATCGCCGTTCTGGTCGCCCGCTTCCTGCGCGGCCCGGCCAAGGCCCAGGAAGCCCAGGCCGCGATGGGCACGCCGCTGGGGCGGGAATGACGCTGGCGGGGGAGGGCTTTGCCCTCCCCCAAACCCCCGCCCACCAAGGCCTTAAGGCCCTTGGAACCCTCGACCTGATCGGGGGAATTGGGGAGGGGCATGACGCACCCGTCGCGTCGGTGGTTCCGACGACGCCCCTCCCCAATACCCCCGATGAAAGCTCCGCGGTCCAGGGGGCCGTAGCCCCCTGGTGGGGGAGGTCCGGAGGGGGCAAAGCCCCCTCCGCGCGCGTTCACCCCTTCAGCGCCGTACGATCTCGTACAGCGCCACCGCCGCGGCTGAGGCGACGTTCAGGCTTTCGACGCCCTCGGCCATGGGCAGGCGCACCAGTTCGTCGACGGTTTCGCGTTGCAGGCGGCGCAGGCCGGCTTCCTCGGCGCCCATGACCAGGGCGACGCGGCGGTCGCGCGGGGCGGCCTCGGCCAGCGTGCGCTTGCCTTCGCCGGCCAGGCCCAGCACCCAGAAGCCGGCGCGCTGCAGGGCGGCGATGGCGCGCGAGAGGTTCACTTCCCGCACCACCGGCACGATGTCGAGCGCGCCGGAGGCGGCGCGGGCGAGCGTGCCTGTCTCGTGCGGTGCGTGGCGGTCCTGCAGTACCACGCAGGCGGCGCCGAAGGCGGCGGCGGCGCGCAGCGCGGCGCCGACGTTGCGCGGGTCGGTCACCTGGTCGAGCAGCAGGACCGGGCCATCGGCGGCTGCGATCGCGTCCTCGAGCTGCACGGGTTCCAGCGGTTCCGCCAGCAGCGCAATGCCCTGGTGGACCGCGTCCTCGGTCAGGAAGGTGGCGAAGCGGGCGCGGTCGGCGCGTTCGGGGGTGACGCGCCAGCGGCCGTCATAGGCGTCGCGCAGCGTGAGCTCGGCATCGGTGGTGGTCAGCAGCCGGCGTGGCTTGCGACGCGGGTTGGACAGCGCGGCGAGCACGGCGTGGTGGCCGTAGATCCAATAGGCGCCGGAGCCCGCGCCGGCGCCGGGGCGCGGCGGGGGCGGGGTGTCGTCGATCGCGGCGGCGGGGGGCTCGGCCTGGACGCGCGCGGGCCTGCCGCGGGCGGTGCGCGCTGCATCGCCGCGTGGCGCGCGGAACGCATCGTCTCGCGATGCGCCGAAGTCGTCGCCGCGCCGCGCGCGGGGGGCGTCGTCGCGAAACCCTTCGCTGCGCGAACCGCGGGGCTTGTCGCCGCGGCCGGGCAGGGATGCGCCGCCGCGTGCGCCGCGCGGTGACTCCCCCCGAGCCGCATATGGCTTGTCGCCGCGGGCGGCGCCGGGATTTGCGCCTCGGGCAGCCCGGGGCTTGTCGCCTCGCGCGGCGCGCGGCTCGTCCTCGCGCGGCGCGCGCGGCGGTCCGCCCGGGTCGGGGCGATACACCGCCTTCGGCCCACCCTCCCGCCCGCGCCGCGGCGGGCGTTCAGGCTTTCCGGCCTCGCCACGGGTGGCGGCTGCCGAAGCACCGCGGCTGGCCGGCGGCAGGTCGGCATCGTCGCGGCGGGGCTTGCGGCCGGTCGGGCGCTGGGCGCCCGTGGGGCGGGTGGGGGTGCGGCCTTCCGGCCGCCTCGGGGGGCGTGGCATGGCCCCATCCAGCGTTTCGCGACGCCTTTGTCCAGCCTTCGCAGCGCAACTCGCCCCCGGGCGGGACGTTCATGGTCCTCACAATCCCCGCACGCGGAGGCAGGAAACCATGGCCAAGTCTGACGGACGGGGTCGCGCCCAGGGCTTCAAGGCAACGCACCCCGACGGGGTGCTGCACCAGACCGCCGGCACGCCCGACGCGCGTATCACCACCAATCACGGCGTGCCGGTCAGCGACAACCAGAACTCGCTGAAGGCCGGTGCCCGCGGCCCGACCCTGCTCGAGGACTTCGTGCTGCGCGAGAAGATCCAGCACTTCGACCACGAACGCATCCCCGAGCGCATCGTGCATGCCCGAGGGTCCGCCGCGCATGGCTATTTCGAACTGACCGACAGCCTGGCCGACGTCACCACCGCGCGCATCCTGACCGAAACCGGTAAGCGGACGGAGGTCTTCGTGCGCTTTTCGACCGTCGCCGGCGGCGCCGGTTCGGTCGATACGCCGCGCGACGTGCGCGGCTTCGCGGTGAAGTTCTACACCGCCGAGGGCAATTGGGACCTGGTCGGCAACAACATCCCGGTCTTCTTCATCCAGGACGCGATCAAGTTCCCCGACCTGATCCATGCCGTGAAGATGGAGGCCGACCGCGGCTATCCGCAGGCGGCCAGCGCGCACGACACCTTCTGGGACTTCATCGGCCTGATGCCGGAATCGACCCACATGGTCATGTGGGCCATGTCGGACCGCACAATCCCGCGATCGCTGCGCATGATCGAGGGCTTCGGCGTTAACACGTTCCGCCTGGTCGACGCGGCGGGCGAGGCCACCTTCGTGAAGTTCCACTGGCGACCGAAGCTCGGCACCCAGTCGACCTGCTGGGACGAGGCCGTGAAGATTGCCGGCGCCGATCCCGACTACCATCGCCGCGACCTGTACGAAGCCATCGCCGCCGGTGATTTCCCGGAATGGGACTTCGCCGTGCAGCTGCTGACCCAGGCCGAGGCCGATGCGCTGCCCTTCGACATCCTCGATGCCACCAAGCTGATCCCGGAGGAGGTGCACCCGCTGCGCGTCATCGGGCGCATGGTGCTCGACCGCAACCCGGACAATTTCTTCGCTGAGACCGAGCAGGTCGCCTTCCTGCCGACCAACATGCCGCCAGGCATCGACGTGTCGGAGGACCCGCTGCTGCAGGGGCGGCTGTTCTCCTACCAGGACACCCAGCTGTCCCGGCTGGGCACGGTGAACTTCCACCAGATCCCGATCAACCGCGCCAAGGGCTGCCCGTTCCAGAACTTCCAGCGCGACGGCCAGATGCAGACCCAGGTGTTCCATGGCCGGGCGAACTACGAACCCAACAGCCTCGCGGAAGCGGACGAGAATGGCGGCCCGCGCGAGGACCCCAAGAGCGGCTTCCGCAGCTACCGCCAGCCAATGGAGGGTCCCAAGCAGCGCCTTCGGCCGGAAAGCTTCGCCGACCACTACAGTCAGGCGCGACTGTTCTTCCGGTCCCAGTCGGCGGTCGAACAGGCCCATCTGGCGAGCGCCCTGGTGTTCGAATTGTCGAAGGTCACGCTGGAGCATGTCCGCACCCGCGTGCTGGCGAACCTGGTCAATGTGGATCCGGCGCTGGCCGCGCGTGTCGCCGATGGCTTGAATGCCCCGCTGCCCGAGGCGAACCCGACCGCCGCGCCGGTGCGCGACATGGAACCGTCGGCCGCGCTGCGGATCATCGGGAAGTATCCCGAGACGCTGGAGGGCCGCGCGATCGGCGTGCTGGTGACCGACGGCGCGGATGGCGCGGTGGTGGATGCCGTGGTGGCAGCCGCCAAGGCGGCGGGGGCCACGGTGAAGATCGTCGCGCCGCGGATCGGCGGCGTGAAGCTCAAGGGCAACAGGCTGCTGAAGGCCGATGGGCAGCTCGCGGGGACCCCGTCGGTGCTGTTCGATGCGGTGGCGCTGGTCGTCTCGGCCAAGGGCGTGGAAGCGCTGCTGGCCGAGGCCGCGGCGGTCGACTTCGTCGCGGCCGCCTTCGCCCACCTGAAGGCGATCGGCTTCACGGCGGCGGCGCGCCCGCTGCTGGACAAGGCGAATGTCCGCGACGACGAGCGCATCGTCGCGATCGACGAGGCCGACGACGCGTTCATCCGCCTGGCCGCCGGGCGGCAGTGGGACCGCGAGCCGGGCCTGCGCATGCTGGCGTGACGACGCGGCGGGCGCCGCGGTAGGGTCCGCCGCCGCGCCGATCGTTGACAGCGCGCGTCCCATGCGGTTAACCCCGCGCGCTCCCGCCGGCCCGAAGGGGTCATGCGGCTGCGGAGGGGTGCCCGAGTGGCTAAAGGGGACGGACTGTAAATCCGTTGGCTTGCGCCTACGTTGGTTCGAATCCAACCCCCTCCATACCGCCTGCCGGGATCTCCATATACCGGTGCAGGAGCAGGGACTTTGGGTCTGCGCCTCGCGGCGCGGGTGTAGCTCAATGGTAGAGCCCCAGCCTTCCAAGCTGGTTGTGCGGGTTCGATTCCCGTCACCCGCTCCAGCGAAGCGCGGGTCTTTTCCGCCCCGCCCCGGGGCACAGGATTTCCGGGTTCCGTCCGCGCGGCGGCGCCCCTCAGTTTGGCAGACACCGTTCGGACACGAGGACGCGGGACACCATGGCGAAGGCGAAATTCGAGCGTAACAAGCCGCATGTGAACATCGGCACGATCGGGCATGTGGACCATGGCAAGACGTCGCTGACGGCGGCGATCACCAAGGTGCTTGCGAAGGCGGGCGGTGCGACGTTCACGGCGTACGACCAGATCGACAAGGCTCCTGAGGAGCGTGCGCGTGGCATCACGATCTCGACGGCGCATGTCGAGTACGAGACCGCGAACCGGCACTACGCGCACGTGGATTGCCCCGGCCACGCCGACTACGTGAAGAACATGATCACGGGTGCGGCGCAGATGGACGGCGCGATCCTGGTCGTGTCGGCGGCCGACGGCCCGATGCCGCAGACGCGCGAGCACATCCTGCTGGCGCGCCAGGTTGGCGTGCCTGCGCTGGTGGTGTTCCTGAACAAGTGCGACATGGCGGACCCCGACCTGCTCGAGCTGGTCGAGATGGAAGTGCGCGAGCTGCTGAGCAGCTACCAGTTCCCGGGCGACGACATCCCGATCATCAAGGGCTCGGCGCTGATGGCGCTCGAGGACAAGTCGCCGGAGCTGGGCGAGAACGCGATCATGGAGCTGATGGCGGCGGTGGATGCCTACATCCCGCAGCCGACGCGCGAGGTCGACAAGCCGTTCCTGATGCCGGTGGAAGACGTGTTCTCGATCTCGGGCCGCGGCACGGTGGTGACGGGTCGCGTCGAGCGCGGGATCATCAAGGTGGGTGAGGAAGTCGAGATCGTGGGCCTGAAGGCCACGGTGAAGACGACGGTCACGGGCGTGGAGATGTTCCGCAAGCTGCTGGACCAGGGCCAGGCGGGCGACAACATCGGCGCGCTGCTGCGCGGCACGAAGCGCGAGGATGTGGAGCGCGGGCAGGTGCTGGCGGCGCCGGGTTCGATCACGCCGCACACGAAGTTCAAGGCCGAGGCGTATGTGCTGACGAAGGAAGAAGGCGGCCGTCACACGCCGTTCTTCACGAACTATCGTCCGCAGTTCTACTTCCGCACGACGGACGTGACCGGCGTTGTCTCGCTGCCCGAGGGTGTCGAGATGGTGATGCCGGGCGACAACGTGTCTATGGACGTGGAGCTGATCGCGCCGATCGCGATGGACGAGGGTCTGCGGTTCGCCATCCGCGAGGGTGGCCGGACGGTCGGCGCCGGCGTCGTCGCGAAGATCACGGCGTAATCGGCAGGAACGCGGGCTTGCAGGGGCGGCGTCCGGGGAACCGGGCGCCGCCCTTTGCGTTTCAGCGTCGCCGGTCGCGGATGACGCAAGCGATGGTCGCCGCCGCCAGCGCGGGAATCACCGTAGTCCAGGCAGGTGCTGCCGCGGGGCGCAACAGGCGCGCCTGCCGCACAGGCCGCGCGGGGGCCACCTGGTCGACCGCGGCAACCAGCCGCGCCGTCATGCCCTGCGGCGCCAGGCGGGCCTGCGCGGGCACCGGCGCGGCCTGCTGCGACCCTTCCAGCCCGGCCCAGGCGCGGGTGAACTGCGCCCCGAGCAGGAAGATCACCGCGGAGTAATAGATCCACACCAGCACCGCCGCGAGCGCGCCCGCCGCCCCGTAGGCGCTCGCGATGCCCCCGCCGCCCACATAGGCGCCGATCGCCGACTTGCCGATGGTGAACAGCACGGCGGTCACGAAGGCGCCGACGCCCACATCCCGCCACGCGATCCGCCGGTCCGGCAGCACGCGGTAGATGGCCGCGAACAGCGCGGTGATCATCGCCAGCGACACCACGATATTGACCACCCGCAGCATGACCTCGGTGCCCGGCAGCAGCGCGCCGATCCACCCACCCAGCACGGCGATGGCGGTGCTGGCGATCAGCGAGGTCAACAGCAGGAAGCCGGTCGCCGCGACCAGCCCGATCGCCGCAGCCTTGGCGCGCAGCAGGCGCGAGATCGACACCTCGGGCGGCGTCGCGGTCTTCCAGATGGCGTTCAGGGCTGCCTGCAATTCGCCGAAGGTGCCGCTTGCGGTCAGCAGCAGCATCCCGATGCCGATCATGCCGGCCAGCGTGCCCGCCCCGATATTCCCCGCGTTGGCGATGGCGGCCTCGATCGTGCGGGCGGCATCGGCGCCGAACAGCCCTTGCAGCTGGGACTGGACCGCGCCGCGCGCGGCGTCCTCGCCGAAGGCGAGCCCGGCGATCGCCATCGCCACGATCAGCAGCGGGCCGAGCGAGAATAGCGTGAAATACGCAATCGACGCCGCGCGGCTGAGGCATTCGTCGGCGAAGAAGCCCTTGACCGTGTCGATGGCCAGAAGGCGGATGCGATCCAAGGTCATGCACGCTCCGGCGGCGTCTGTTGCGCCTGCGGTAACGCGGGCCGGGCCTGTGCGGTTGCGCCGTCCGGCAAGCCTCGACAGGCTCCGGCCGCCGCATTATAGGACGGCCCCTCTGCCGCACGCGCGTCGAGGGGCGTAGCTCAATTGGCTAGAGCGCCGGTCTCCAAAACCGGAGGTTGGGGGTTCGAGACCCTCCGCCCCTGCCACGGCGCGCCGGTGGGCACCATATTGGTGGCGGGTCCGGCGGGGTCCGTCGCCCGCCGCCATTCCAGAGGGTATCGCAGTTGGCCAAGCTCGATCCGGCGCAGTTCGTCCGGGAAGTCCGCCAGGAGGTCTCCAGGGTCACCTGGCCTTCGCGCAAGGAAACGCTCGTCACCACCGGTCTGGTGCTGGCGCTCTCGGCGCTGGCCGCGGTCTTCTTCCTGGTGGTGGACCAGCTGATCCAGCTGGCCATGCGATTCGTGTTCGGAATCGGCTAGTATCTGCGGCATCGGTTCTTCACCGATTGCCGAGGCCGCGAATGCGGCCCGCCGGTGGTCCGGCGAAGCCAAGCCGCGCGGATGCGCGGCGCCCGGCGTCTGAGGGGCGGCTGATGCTCTCGCATCTGCCGCCGTGGAAATGAGAGGAACGGCACCGTGGCCGACAAGAAGTGGTACGTTGTCCATGTCTACTCGGGCTTCGAGAAGAAGATCGCCGAGCAGATCAAGCAGCAGGCCGCCCAGAAGGGCCTGGCCGACAAGTTCGACGACGTGCTGGTGCCGACCGAGCAGATCACCGAGGTCCGCCGCGGCCAGAAGGTCGACACCGACCGCAAGTACTTCCCCGGCTACGTGCTGGTGAAGATGGAAATGACCGACGACGCCTGGCACCTGGTCAAGGACACGCCGAAGGTCACCGGCTTCCTGGGTGCGCGCAACAAGCCCCAGCCGGTTCCGGCATCCGAGGCCGAACGCCTGCTCAAGCAGGTGCAGGAAGGGGTCGAGAAGCCGCGCAAGCCCGCCATCCTGTTCGAGGTGGGCGAACAGATCCGCGTCGCCGACGGCCCCTTCACGTCGTTCAACGGCGTGGTCGAGGAAGTCGACGAGGAGAAGGGGCGCGTGAAGGTGTCCGTCTCGATCTTCGGGCGATCCACGCCGGTCGACCTCGAATACGGGCAGGTCGAGAAGCTCTGAACGCACCCGGGGGCGCTGCCCCCGGACCCCCGCCGGGGTAGCAGCACTACCCCGGACCCCGCCGGGACCTTAGCGCTGCCACACCAGCGGGGGTGGCCGACACGAAGCCGTCGCGCAACGACACCAAACCCGCATCCACGGCATCCTCCCACACGGTCAGGCGCGGGCAGTTTGTCCGCCAGGCATCCATGACCTCGGCATAGGGGCGGGGGCCGTCAGCCACATGCGCGACCAGGTCCAGCATCAGGGGGCGCACCGTCTCAGACATCAGGGGTCCTCCTGCAGGGGCCGGCACCGCAGCATGGCCTGCCGCGGCACCGGCGTCACGCCGCCTGGCTACGGGATGTTGGTCGGGTCGTCCACCGGGCTCAGCTGTTCCTTCGTGCGCCCGCCGGCACCCACCGCGACCAGGTCGGCGAAGGTGAAGGACAAGTCCGCCCCGGGCAGAACCAGCCCCGGGATCGGCTGGCCGAAGCGCCAGGACGGGTTGCGGCCGAGGATGCTCTCCGGGTCGCCTTGCAGCAGCCCCACGAAGGTCTCGGCCACGATCAGGCTGCCGAGCGGCCCCAGCCGCGCGCCACCCTGCGTGAGCTCAGCCTCCTTCAGGATGTAGTACCAGAGCGGCGTGCGCTCATGCAGGCCGTGCTTCTTCGCGATGGCGCCGTCCGGCCCGGCCGCGGCGATGGCTGCGGGCGACAGCACCTCGACCCCCATGAAGGCGGCAAGGTCCTGCGCGGCGGGCAGCTTCATCTTGACGCCGCGGCGCAGGTTCATCACCGCGAGGCTGGTGTCGGCACTGGGCACGCGCCCGGCCGGCGGGCCCGGCGGCACGCCGAGAAGGTGCAACTCCTCTGCCAGGTATGGGTCGATCGTGCGGGTCAGGTTCAACTCGAACCCGTCGGAGGTGTCGGTGGTCTGGAAATCGAGGAAGCGGCGCCAGTCGATGATCCAGTCGGCGGGCAGCGTCGGCCGGTTCGCCGGGCCCGCGCCTGGAGCGTCGGCGGGCTTGCCGATGTTCCCCGACTTCGCCGTGAACAGGAACAGCAGGTCGAAGCTGCCGGACGGGAAGGGCGGGTTGTTCGGCCGGAAGATGCGATTGTGGCTGTAGATGTTGCGCACCATGGAATGCCCCAGCCGATAGGCCGCGACCGAGAACTCGATCGGCATGTAGGGCTGGCCGAAGGCGCCGAACTGCTCGAAGCGGAAGAAGCGACGCTGGCTGACCGCGGCCGCGATGTCGTTCACGTCGCACAGCCTAGACAGGAAGTCGCGCAGGATCATCGCCTGGTACAGGTCCACGGTCGCGCGCCGGGCGGCGGCGAACAGGTCCCGGTCCGGCACCGTGCCGGCCAACTGGTCCACGATGGCGTTGTGGAAGCGCAGGAAGGACAGGTGGGTCTGCGCGACCAGCAGGTTCTCGTCGTTGCGTTCGTCGCCGATGATAGCGAAGCCCTGCGCATTGCGCGGCAGGTCGTGCCCGCGCACGGCCTTCACACGGTCGTCGGCGGCGGTGTTGTCGCCCAGCAGCAGCTTCGCCCGCCCGGTGCTGTTGCGGTCGTACAGGGATGGCTGCGCCCGCGGGCCGAAGCCGTAGACGCTGTCGAGGTCGAAGCGCGGCGTGCGGAAATTCTCGATCGCCGTGGGGTCCTGCGCCACCTCGGCGAGGGTCGTGGTGTCGAGCGTGATGTCGTGGTCCACGAACTGGCCGAGATAGGTGAAGCCCGCCGCGATATTGGGGTTGTCGGCGGAAGGCTTGCCGCCGGCCCCCTCGGTCATCGCGAGGCCGAGTTCCACGATCGCCGCATCCGGCGGTTCGAGCGGTGTCGCGAGTTCGGGCACCATGCGCCCGAAGCGGCCCGCCTTGAAGGCGATGCCGCGGGGGGGAATCACGTCGCTGCGCTGGCCGTAGCCATGGCTGCCGTTCCTGGGGCCGGACATCGGGGGATCCTCCTGCGTTGGGGGGGGTAGTCGCCCAACGGTTGAGCCTTCGACCGGCGGCTCGCAGTGAGGAATGTCACGGAGTCGGAACTGCACGCCGCGCGCGATGTCCGCGCGCCGCCATGTCAATCGGCGCGAACCGCCAGCGCGGTTGCGCGCGGCCGCCGGAGGGCGGGCGCCACCAACCGCAGCACCGCGGCGCCGGCCCCGGTCACGCCCACCCAGAGCGCGGGGCGCAATCCGAAGGTGACATCGAGGTTGGCGGCGAGCACGCGCCAGGGGTCGATGCCGGTCGCCAGCGCATACCAGGCGAACTCCACCGCCGCGGTGAACCCCGCGGCCGCCACGGCCAGCGCGACCAACGCCAGCACGCCCGGCGCGCCGCCGGCCGGCGCGATGGCGCGATACCCCATCAGCCAGGCGAACAGCCCGGCCATCAGCATGGGTTCCGTCACATCCGCCTTGGATTGCAGCGTGAAGTGCACCAGCGCCAGGCCGGCCAGCGGATAGACCAGCCAATGCAGTCGCCGCCACGCCGCGCCCCCCATCCGGCGCAACGCCGCATCGGTCGATGTCGACGCCAGAACCGCCAGTCCCGCCAGCGCCACGAAGCCTATGGTGAGGTAGATGCGCTTGATGATCTCGGAGCCGACCTTCACGAGGTCGAAGGCGTTGTCCCCGGCATAGAGGCCGAGATGCAGCAGCGCATAGGCGAAGCAGGCCACCCCCACCATGCGCCGGACCTCGGCGATGCGGGCCTGGCGCAGCACCTGCCGCGCGGGCGTGACCAGCAGCGACAGCAGGAGCAGGCGGATCGCCCAGGTGCCGGTGTCGTGCGTGGCGGCCTGCCAAGGCTTGGGGCCGAGCGCATTCTCCCCCGCCGACTGCGCCAGGATCAGCGCCGGGACGAACAGGGCCACGAAGACGGTGGCCTTGAAGGGCGAGAAGGCGCCGGTGCGGTCGCGCCAGGGCATGGGCAATCTCCAGTCGGTGCTGGATATACGGAGCGAAGCGGCGATTGGTTAGCCTGCGGGCGCTGACCCGCGCGGGCGATTCAGCCACTGGACAGGGGCCGCGCTGCCGCCTATACGCCGGCCCTCGCCGACCAACCGGGGTCTCTCGCCCCGGTCTTCGGCGTTCCAGGGAACGCGGGAGAATGCCTTCGGGCATTCGCATGGACCGCGGGCCTCTGACAGCAACAGAGGACTGCCACAGTGGCGAAGAAGATCGCAGGCTACATCAAGCTGCAGATCCCGGCCGGGAAGGCCAATCCCTCCCCGCCGGTGGGGCCCGCGCTCGGTCAGCGCGGCCTGAACATCATGCAGTTCGTGAAGGACTTCAATGCGGCGACGCAGCAGATGGAGCCGGGCACGCCGACGCCCGTGGTCATCACCGCGTATACCGACCGCACCTTCTCCTTCATCACCAAGACGCCGCCGAACACTTACTTCCTGCTCAAGGCCGCGAAGCTCGACAAGGGCTCGACCGCGCCGGGCAAGGCGGGTCCGGTCGGGCGCGTGACCAAGTCGCAGCTGGCCGAGATCGCCAAGACCAAGATGCAGCACATGAACGCGAATGACGTCGACGCGGCCGTGCGCATGCTCGCGGGCTCCGCGCGCTCCATGGGCCTCACCGTGGTGGAGGGCTGATCCGATGGCCAAGCAGGGAAAGCGCCTCAAGGCCGTCTATGCCGGCTTTGACCGCGAGACGGCGGTCGCGCTGGAGGAGGCGGTGAAGATCGCCAAGACCAACGCGAAGGCGAAGTTCGACGAGACGATCGAGATCTCGATGAACCTCGGCATCGACCCGCGCCATGCCGACCAGATGGTCCGCGGCGTGGTCGGCCTGCCGCATGGCACCGGCAAGACCGTGCGCGTGGGCGTGTTCGCCCGTGGTGCGAAGGCCGAGGAAGCCAAGGCCGCCGGCGCCGACGTGGTGGGCGCGGACGACCTCGCCGCCCTGGTGCAGGACGGCAAGATCGAATTCGACCGCTGCATCGCCACGCCTGACATGATGGGCCTGGTGGGCCGCCTGGGTAAGGTGCTCGGCCCGCGTGGCCTGATGCCGAACCCGAAGCTCGGCACCGTCACCATGGACGTGAAGGGCGCGGTCACCGCCGCCAAGGCCGGCCAGGTCGAGTTCCGCGCCGAGAAGGCGGGCATCGTCCATGCCGGCATCGGCAAGGCCTCGTTCGGCGAGGACCAGCTGCTGGCCAATGCCCGTGCCTTCGTGGACGCAATCCAGCGCGCCAAGCCGACCGGGGCGAAGGGCACCTACCTGAAGAAGGTGGCCGTGTCCTCGACCATGGGGCCTGGCGTGAAGGTGGATGTCGCCAGCCTCTCGGCCGGCGGCTGACAAACCAGGCCGCGGGCGCCCGCAGGGGCGCGGCGGCATGACGAGATACGCCTGGTCCCTCGGGGCCGGGCGGGCAGGGCAGGGGTTCGCCCCCGCCCGAAACCTGTCGGAGACCTCCTGTGGCCCCCCGGGGCCTTGATGCGGCGAAAGCCACGCAGGGGAGAGACGGTGTGCCGAAGTTTCGACCGGTCCGCGCGCAGGCGCGGCCTGGCTTGACGAGGTGTTCCGGCCTGACAGGCGAACCGGGGCGTGGGGCAGGTGCCCCCCGCCCCCGAGTGAACCGGCCGGAGCCCTTCCACAAGGCCCCGGCCACCGACGGAGACGTGGAGTGGACCGTACGGAGAAGCGTGAGTTCGTCGCTTCGCTGGCGACCGTCTTCGCAGAGACCTCCTTCGTGCTCGTGGCCCAGAACAAGGGGCTGACGGTCGCGGATGTGAGCGAACTGCGTCGCCGGATGCGCGCGGCGGGTGCGACGTACAAGGTCGCGAAGAACCGCCTGGCCACCCTCGCCCTCGAAGGCACCCGTTTCGACGGCGTCAAGCCGCTGCTGAAGGGTCCGACCGCGCTCGCGTGGTCGACGGATCCTGTGGCGGTGGCGAAGACCGCGGTCGAGTTCGCCAAGACGAACGACAAGTTCGTTGTCCTGGGCGGCGCGCTCGGAACCCAGACGCTTGATGCCTCCGGCGTCAAGGCTCTGGCCGAGCTGCCGTCCCTGGAGACGCTGCGGGCGCAGCTGCTGGGTCTGATCCAGACCCCGGCGACGCGCATCGCGGGCATCCTCCAGGCCCCCGGTGGGCAGGTGGCGCGGGTCCTGGCGGCATACGCCAAGAAGGACGAGGCCCAGGCGGCCTGAGGGCCGAAGGAACCGCTCCCCCAGCCATTCCGGCACGGGGGAGTTGCACAACCGATGTCAAGCCATTAGATCGAGGAGCATTCACACATGGCCGATCTCGCAAAGCTGGTCGACGAGCTGTCGTCGCTGACCGTCCTGGAGGCCGCCGAGCTCTCCAAGATGCTCGAGGAGAAGTGGGGCGTCTCCGCCGCCGCGCCGGTGGCGGTTGCCGCTGCCGCGCCGGCGGCTGCTGCCGCCCCGGCGGCGGAAGCCCAGACCGAGTTCACCGTGATCCTTGCCGCCGCCGGCGACAAGAAGATCAACGTGATCAAGGAGATCCGCACCATCACCGGCCTCGGCCTCAAGGAAGCCAAGGACCTGGTCGAGGGTGCGCCCAAGACCGTGAAGGAAGCGGTTTCGAAGGACGAAGCCGACAAGATCAAGAAGGTGCTGGAAGAAAACGGCGCCAAGGTCGAGATCAAGTGATTTCGACCCCCGGCGCCACCCGGCAACGGGCGGGGCTGGGGACAGGAACGAGAGGGTGCGGGTGGTGCTGCCGGAAGGGTCCGGCCGCGCCGCCCCATCCTGCGTTGTCCAGTCAGGGCAGCGCGAAACGACCCCGCCGGCTGGGGCGTATGGGCCGGGCAAGAAGGGAAGCAGAGCAGGCATGAACGCTATCACGAAGTCGTTCACGGGGCGCAAGCGGATCCGCAAGTCGTTCGGGCGTCTGCCCGAAGTGGCGCCGATGCCGAACCTCATCGACGTGCAGCGCGCCTCCTACGAGGCCTTCCTGCAGATGGAGGTGAGCCCGGACAGCCGGACCCATACCGGCCTCCAGGAGGTCTTCAAATCTGTCTTCCCGATCGACGACTTCGCCGGGCGCGGCCGCCTGGAGTTCGTGCAGTACGAACTCGAAGAGCCGAAGTATGACGTCGAGGAATGCATCCAGCGCGGCCTGACCTTCGCCGCCCCGCTCAAGGTGCGCCTGCGCCTGATCGTGTGGGACGTGGATGAGGACACGGGCAGCCGGTCCGTCCGCGACATCAAGGAGCAGGATGTCTACATGGGCGACATGCCGCTCATGACGGACAACGGCACCTTCATCATCAACGGCACCGAGCGCGTCATCGTCTCGCAGATGCACCGCAGCCCGGGCGTGTTCTTCGACCACGACAAGGGCAAGACGCACAGCAGCGGCAAGTACCTGTTCGCCGCGCGCGTGATCCCGTATCGCGGGTCGTGGCTCGACTTCGAATTCGACGCCAAGGACATCTGCTACGTCCGCATCGACCGCAAGCGCAAGCTGCCGACCACCACGCTGCTGCTGGCGCTCGACAGCACCCGCACCGAGGGGCTGCGCGCCGAGGCGGCGGCCGCCGGCCGTGAGCTGGAGCCCAGCGAGATCCGCGGCATGGATGCCGAGGAAATCCTGAACGCCTTCTACGGCCAGGTGGTCTTCTCGCGCGGCCCCAAGGGCTGGTCGCGCGCCTTCGACCCGGAGGCCTTCCGCGGCGTGAAGCTGATGGAACCCCTGATCGACGCGCGCACCGGCCTGGTCGTCGCCGACAAGGAAGCCAAGCTGACGCCGCGCACTGCGCGCAAGATCGCCGAGGCCGGCACCACGGAAGTGCTGGTCGGCCGCGCCGACCTGCTCGGTCGCTTCGTGGCCGAGGACCTGGTCGACACGGCGACCGGTGAGATCTGGGCCGAGGCCGGTGACGAGCTCACGGAACCGAAGCTGGCCGCGATCGAGGCCGCGGGCCTGGACCGCCTGCCAACCCTCGCCGTCGACCAGTCGGTCGGTCCCTGGATGCGCAACACGCTGGCGGTCGACAAGAACGCCAATCGCGACGAAGCGCTGATGGACATCTACCGGGTCATGCGACCCGGCGAGCCGCCGACGCCCGATACCGCCGAGGCGCTGTTCAAGGGCCTGTTCTTCGATCCCGAGCGCTACGACCTGAGCGCCGTCGGTCGCGTGAAGATGAACATGCGCCTGGGCTTCAGCATCGAGGAAGTGCCGGACCACGTCCGCACGCTGCGCAAGCACGACATCGTCGCCACGCTGCGCGTGCTGATGGACCTGAAGGACGGCCGCGGCCAGATCGACGACATCGACAATCTCGGCAATCGCCGCGTGCGCTCGGTCGGCGAGCTGATGGAGAACCAGTACCGCGTCGGCCTGCTGCGCATGGAGCGCGCGATCAAGGAGCGCATGGGGTCGGTCGATATCGACACCGTCATGCCGCATGACCTGATCAACGCGAAGCCGGCCGCAGCCGCGGTGCGCGAGTTCTTCGGTTCGTCGCAGCTGTCGCAGTTCATGGACCAGACCAACCCGCTGTCCGAGGTGACGCACAAGCGCCGCCTCTCGGCGCTTGGCCCGGGCGGTCTGACGCGCGAGCGCGCCGGCTTCGAGGTGCGCGACGTGCACCCGACGCATTACGGCCGCATCTGCCCGATCGAGACGCCGGAAGGCCCGAACATCGGCCTGATCAACTCGCTCGCGACCTTCGCCAAGGTGAACAAGTACGGCTTCATCGAGACGCCGTATCGGCTCGTGAAGGATGGCCGTATCGTCGGTAACCCGCGCTACCTCTCCGCCATGGAGGAGGAGCGCCTGGTCGTCGCGCAGGCCGATGCCGAGGTCGATGCCGAGACCGGCGAGTTCAAGTCCGAGCTGGTCAGCGTGCGCCAGGGCGGCGACTTCCGCCTGGTGAAGCCCGAGGAAGTGACGGCGATCGACGTCTCGCCGAAGCAGCTCGTCTCGGTCGCCGCGGCGCTGATCCCGTTCCTCGAGAACGACGACGCGAACCGCGCGCTGATGGGCTCGAACATGCAGCGCCAGGCGGTGCCGCTGATCCGTGCCGATGCGCCGCTGGTGGGCACCGGCATGGAAGCGGCGGTGGCGCGCGACTCGGGTGCCACCATCGTGGCGAAGCGCGACGGCGTGATCGACAGCATCGACGGTGCGCGCATCGTGGTGCGTGCGTCGGGCGAGGACGGCACCACGCGCGGTGTCGATATCTATCGCCTGCGCAAGTTCATGCGGTCGAACCAGTCCACCTGCATCAACCAGCGCCCGCTGGTGCGCGTGGGCGACAAGGTGCTGGCCGGCGACATTATCGCCGACGGCCCGTCGACCGAACTCGGCGAGCTGGCGCTGGGGCGCAACGTGCTCGTCGCGTTCATGCCCTGGAACGGCTACAACTTCGAGGACAGCATCCTCATCAGCGAGCGCATCGCCAAGGACGACGTCTTCACCTCGATCCATATCGAGGAATTCGAAGTCATGGCCCGCGACACCAAGCTGGGCCAGGAAGAAATCACCCGCGACATTCCCAACGTGGGTGAGGAAGCGCTGCGCAACCTCGACGAAGCCGGCATCGTCTATGTCGGCGCCGAGGTGAACCCGGGCGACATCCTGGTCGGCAAGGTGACGCCGAAGGGCGAGAGCCCGATGACGCCCGAGGAGAAGCTGCTCCGCGCCATCTTCGGCGAGAAGGCGTCGGATGTCCGCGACACCTCGCTGAAGCTGCCGCCGGGTGTCACCGGGACCATCGTGGATGTGCGCGTCTTCTCCCGCCGCGGCGTGGACAAGGACGAGCGCGCCATGGCGATCGACCGCGCCGAAATCGAACGCCTGGCCAAGGACCGCGACGACGAGAAGGCGATCCAGGAGCGGTCCTTCTACGGCCGGCTGCGCGAACGCCTGCTCAACCGGAAGGCGTCGGGCGGCTTCAAGGGCGTGAAGGCCGGCACGGTGATCGACGATGCCGTGCTCGACCAGTTCGCGAAGGCGACCTGGCGGCAGATCGGCGTGGTGGATGATGCCGCCATGGCCGAGATCGAGGCGCTGAAGCGCGAATTCGACGCCGCGGTCGAGCGCCTGCAGAAGCGCTTCGAGAGCAAGGTCGAGAAGCTGCAGCGCGGCGATGAACTCCCGCCCGGCGTGATGAAGATGGTCAAGGTCTTCGTCGCGGTGAAGCGCAAGCTGCAGCCCGGCGACAAGATGGCCGGCCGGCACGGCAACAAGGGCGTGGTCTCCCGCGTCGTGCCGATCGAGGACATGCCGTTCCTCGAGGACGGGTCCCATGTCGATCTGGTGCTGAACCCGCTCGGCGTGCCCTCGCGCATGAACGTGGGGCAGATCCTGGAGACGCATCTGGGCTGGGCCTGCGCCTCGCTCGGCAAGCAGGTCGGCGATCTGGTGGAGGAGTACCGCCATCGCGGCGGCCGCCGGTCCGAACTGGAGGCCAAGCTCAAGGAAGTCTATGGCGACGAGATCTTCGCCAACGACATCGCGCCGATGTCCGACGCGCAGCTGGTCGAACTGGGCGAGAACCTGAAGAAGGGCATCCCGATCGCGACACCGGTCTTCGACGGCGCGCGCATGGCGGATATCGAGGGCATGCTGACGCAGGCCGGCCTCGATACCTCCGGCCAGGTGTGGCTGCACGATGGCCGCACGGGCGAGAAGTTCGAACGCAAGGTGACGGTCGGCTACATCTACATGCTGAAGCTGCATCACCTGGTGGACGACAAGATCCACGCGCGCTCGATCGGCCCCTATTCGCTGGTCACGCAGCAGCCGCTGGGTGGCAAGGCGCAGTTCGGCGGTCAGCGCTTCGGCGAAATGGAGGTCTGGGCGCTCGAAGCCTATGGCGCCGCCTATACGCTGCAGGAGATGCTGACGGTGAAGTCGGACGACGTGTCGGGCCGCACCAAGGTCTACGAGGCGATCGTCCGCGACCAGGACAATTTCGAGGCGGGCATTCCGGAATCCTTCAACGTGCTCGTGAAGGAGCTGAAGTCGCTCGGCCTCAACGTCGATCTGGAGAACCGCCCGACGTGATGCGTCGGCGTTCCCCGCACCCTTTCGAAACGCTCAGCCGCCGTGGGTCGTCCACGGCGGCGGCCTCATCCACGAGGACCGCATGAACGAGCTGATGAAGATCCTGGGCCAAACCGGCCAGGCGATGACCTTCGACCAGATCCGGATCACGATCGCTTCCCCCGAGCAGATCCGGTCCTGGTCGTACGGCGAGATCAAGAAGCCCGAGACCATCAACTACCGCACCTTCAAGCCGGAGCGGGACGGGCTGTTCTGCGCCCGCATCTTCGGGCCGATCAAGGACTACGAGTGCCTGTGCGGCAAGTACAAGCGCATGAAGTTCCGCGGCATCATCTGCGAGAAGTGCGGCGTCGAGGTCACGCTGGCCAAGGTGCGCCGTGAGCGGATGGGGCACATCGAACTGGCCTCCCCGGTCGCGCATATTTGGTTCCTGAAGTCGCTGCCGAGCCGTGTCGGCCTCATGGTCGACATGACCCTGAAGGAGCTGGAGAAGGTCCTGTACTTCGAGAGCTACGTGGTGCTCGAACCCGGCCTGACGGACCTCAAGCTCCATCAGCTGCTGAACGAGGACCAATACCAGCAGAAGATGGACGAGTTCGGTGAGGACGCGTTCAGCGTCGGCATCGGCGCGGAAGCCGTGAAGCAGATGCTGGGCGGGATCGACCTGCAGGCCGAGGGCGTGAAGCTGCGCGCCGACCTGAAGGAGACGACGTCCGAGGCCAAGCGCAAGAAGCTGGTGAAGCGGCTGAAGCTGATCGAGAGCTTCGGCGAATCCGGCGCGCATCCGCAGTGGATGATCCTGGACGTGATCCCGGTGATTCCGCCGGAACTGCGCCCGCTGGTGCCGCTCGATGGCGGCCGCTTCGCGACGTCGGACCTGAACGACCTCTATCGTCGCGTGATCAACCGCAACAACCGCCTGAAGCGGCTGATCGAACTGCGCGCGCCCGACATCATCGTGCGCAACGAGAAGCGCATGCTGCAGGAAGCCGTCGACGCGCTGTTCGACAACGGCCGCCGCGGCCGCGCCATCACGGGGGCAAACAAGCGCCCGCTGAAGTCGCTGTCCGACATGTTGAAGGGCAAGCAGGGGCGCTTCCGCCAGAACCTGCTCGGCAAGCGCGTGGACTATTCCGGTCGTTCGGTGATCGTGGTGGGCCCCGAGCTGAAGCTGCACCAGTGCGGCCTGCCGAAGAAGATGGCGCTCGAGCTGTTCAAGCCGTTCATCTACTCGAAGCTCGAAAAGTACGGCCATGCCACCACCATCAAGGCCGCGAAGCGGATGGTGGAGAAGGAGCGTCCCGAGGTGTGGGACATCCTCGAGGAGGTGATCCGCGAGCACCCGGTCATGCTGAACCGGGCGCCGACGCTGCACCGCCTCGGCATCCAGGCCTTCGAGCCCGTGCTGATCGAAGGCAAGGCGATCCAGCTGCACCCGCTGGTCTGCACCGCCTTCAACGCGGACTTCGACGGCGACCAGATGGCCGTGCACGTCCCGCTGAGCCTCGAGGCGCAGCTGGAAGCGCGCGTGCTGATGATGTCGACCAACAACATCCTCAGCCCCGCGAACGGCAAGCCGATCATCGTGCCGTCGCAGGACATCGTGCTCGGCCTGTACTACCTGTCGCTGGAGACGCCTGAGTTCCTGGCGACCGAGGAGAAGGACACACCGTCCTTCGCATCGGTCGGCGAGATCGAGCTGGCGCTGGAAGCGCAGACCATCACGCTGCACAGCAAGATACGCGCGCGTCGCCAGACCATGAACGCCGATGGCGAGGTGGTGACCGAGCGTGTGGTGACCACCGCGGGCCGCATGATGATCGGCGCGCTGCTGCCGCTGCATCCCCAGCTGACCTACTCGCTGGTCAACCGGATGCTGACCAAGAAGAACGTGTCGGACGTGATCGACGCGGTGTACCGCCATTGCGGCCAGAAGGAATCGGTGATCTTCGCCGACCGGATGATGGCGCTCGGCTTCCGCCAGGCGGCCAAGGCCGGCATTTCGTTCGGCAAGAACGACATGGTGGTGCCCGACAGCAAGGTCGCGTCCATCGCCAAGACCAAGGCGGAGGTGAAGGAGTTCGAGCAGCAGTACCTTGACGGCCTGATCACGGCCGGCGAGCGCTACAACAAGGTGGTCGACGCCTGGTCGCGCTGCACCGACGAAGTGGCCGGCGCGATGATGAAGGAGATCCAGAAGCAGGAGGTCGGCCGCCCGACCAACTCCGTCTGGATGATGTCGCATTCCGGTGCGCGTGGGTCGCCGGCGCAGATGCGCCAGCTGGCCGGCATGCGCGGCCTGATGGCCAAGCCGTCCGGCGAGATCATCGAGCAGCCGATCATCGCCAACTTCAAGGAAGGCCTGTCGGTTCTCGAGTACTTCAACTCCACCCACGGCGCCCGCAAGGGCCTCGCGGATACGGCGCTGAAGACCGCGAATTCGGGCTATCTGACGCGCCGTCTGGTCGACGTGGCGCAGGACTGCATCATCGTCGAGCAGGATTGCGGCACCGAGCGCGGCCTCACGGTCGCGGCCGTGATGGATGGTGCGGAGGTCGTCTCCTCTCTGTCCGAACGCATCCTTGGGCGTACGTCGCAGGAAGACGTGTTCGACCCTGCGACGGGCGAGGCGATCGTGAAGCGCCTCGACCTCATCGACGAGGTCGCGGCCGAGCGCATCGAGAAGTCCGGCGTGGAGCAGGTGAAGATCCGGTCCGTGCTGACCTGCGATGCGCGCCAGGGCGTGTGCGGCCGCTGCTATGGCCGCGACCTCGCGCGCGGCACGCCGGTGAACATCGGCGAGGCTGTCGGCGTCATCGCCGCGCAGTCCATCGGTGAACCCGGCACGCAGCTGACCATGCGCACCTTCCACATAGGTGGTGCGGCGCAGCGTGGTGCCGAACAGTCGGCGGTCGAGGCCTCGGGCGACGGCACCATCAAGGTGCTGAACCGCGTGGTGGTCACGAACAGCCAGAACCACCCGATCGTGATGTCGCGCAACTGCGAGATCATCCTGATCGACGCGCAGGGCCGCGAGCGTGCCCGTCAGCGCGTGCCCTACGGCGCGCGCCTGCTGACCGAGGACGAGGCGACGGTGACCCGCGGCCAGAAGCTGGCCGAATGGGACCCCTTCACCCTGCCGATCATCACCGAGCGCGCCGGCAAGCTCGAATTCGTCGACCTGATCGAGAACGTCACCCTGGTCGATCGCCAGGACGACGTGACCGGTCTGTCCTTCAAGGAGGTCGTCGAATACAAGGCGCCGGGCAAGGCGGTCGACCTGCGCCCCCGCCTGATCCTGCGCGACGAGAAGAACAGCGTCGTGAAGCGCGAGAACGGGACCGAGGCGATCTACTTCCTCACCCCCGGCACGATTCTCTCGATCGACAACGGGGCGGCCGTTGCCGCCGGCGACGTGCTCGCCCGCCTGCCGCGCGAATCGTCCAAGACTCGCGACATCACGGGCGGCCTGCCGCGCGTGGCGGAGCTGTTCGAGGCGCGGCGCCCGAAGGACCACGCGATCATCAGCGAGATCGACGGCCGCGTGGAATTCGGCAAGGACTACAAGGCGAAGCGCCGCATCCTGGTGGTGCCCGAGGCGGTCGGCGACGAGCAGCCCGCCCCGCGCGAATACCTGGTGCCCAAGGGCAAGCACGTGTCCGTGCAGGAAGGCGACTACGTAAAGCGCGGCGACCCGCTGGTCGACGGGCCGCGCGTGCCGCACGACATCCTGCGCGTGCTGGGCGTGGAGAAGCTGGCCGACTACCTGGTCGAGCAGATCCAGGAGGTCTATCGGCTCCAGGGCGTGAAGATCAACGACAAGCACATCGAGGTGATCGTTCGCCAGATGCTGCAGAAGGTCGAGGTCACCGACCCGGGCGATACCACCTACCTGATCGGCGAGACGGTCGACCGCATCGAGTTCGAGATCGAGAACGAGAAGCGGATCGAAGCCAAGGAACGCCCCGCGGTGGCAGAACCGGTCCTGCAGGGCATCACGAAGGCGTCGCTGCAGACGACCTCGTTCATCTCGGCGGCGTCGTTCCAGGAGACGACCCGCGTGCTGACCGAGGCCGCGACGGCGGGCAAGGTCGACTACCTGGCCGGCCTGAAGGAGAACGTGATCGTGGGTCGCCTGATCCCGGCGGGCACGGGCTCGGTGATGAACCGGCTGCGCGCCCTGGCGGCGCAGCGCGACAAGGGGCGCCTGCCGTCTTCGGCACCGGCGCTGCCGGAACCCCGCGCGGCCGAGTGACCACGGCGCGCGGCATCAGACTCGGGGGGCCGGCATCCGCAAGGGTGCCGGCCCTTTTCCGCTTGATGGCCTGCATGCCGGTGTTGGCCGGGCTTGTCTTCGCGACCGGCGCCGCGGCGCAGGACTGGCCGGCCGAGAAATGCCGCCGCTACACGCAGGCCTGGAGCGCCGCCACGCAGCGCCTGGGTACCGAGGGGATGTCCCCGGCCTTTCTCGCGGCGCATGCCGCCTTCATAGCCTCCGGCTGCCGCGATCGCGCCGCTTGCCCACGCAGCCCGGCCGAGATCGCGATGGCCGACACCATGACGCTGCTGGCGCTGAACGCCGGCATGTCGGGCACCTTCCTGCCCTTCATCTGTCGGCCATGACGCTGTTGCATCGCAGCGCGCGTGAATCGGGCATTGATGCGCTTGACTCACCCCGGACCCACGCGTAGATAGCGCCCCCTCGGCAGGGCACCGGCGACGGCGCCCTGTCAGGTTTTGGTCCACAACGCTGCGCAGCCGGCGCCGCCCCCTTCGGGGCTGAGGCCGGCCGCGGAAGGCACACCCCGGGTGGCGCGTTCGCGCGCATGCCCGGCAATGCTGCTTTCGGCGCCGTGTGCGGACACGAAGGTCACGAAGGGGCGTCATGCCGACGATCAACCAGCTCATCGCCAAGGGGCGTGAGACGAAGCCGACCCGGAACAAGGTTCCGGCGCTGAAGGGCAGCCCCCAGAAGCGCGGTGTCTGCACGCGCGTCTACACGACCACGCCGAAGAAGCCGAACTCGGCGCTTCGCAAGGTCGCCAAGGTGCGTCTCACCAACGGCTTCGAAGTCGTGAGCTACATCCCGGGCGAAGGCCACAACCTGCAGGAACACTCGGTGGTCCTGATCCGTGGCGGCCGCGTGAAGGACTTGCCGGGCGTGCGCTACCACATCCTGCGTGGCGTGCTGGATACGCAGGGCCTGCCGAAGCGGCGCAAGCGGCGCTCGCTCTACGGCGCCAAGCGGCCGAAGTGAGGGGCTGAGAGATGTCGCGTCGTCACCGCGCAGAAAAGCGCGAAGTCCTGCCGGATCCGAAGTTCGGCGATATCGTGCTTAGCCGTTTCATGAACGTGCTCATGTACGACGGCAAGAAGTCGACCGCCGAGCATATCGTCTATGCCGCGATGGACACGCTGAAGAAGCGCTCCGGCCCGAACGGCGACCCGCTGCGCCTGTTCCACGAGGCGATGGACAATGTGAAGCCCGCCGTCGAGGTGCGTTCGCGCCGCGTCGGCGGCGCCACCTACCAGGTGCCGGTGGAAGTTCGCCCGGAGCGCCGCCAGGCGCTGGCGATCCGCTGGCTCATCGAATCGGCGCGCAAGCGCGGCGAGCACACGATGGAAGAACGCCTTTCGGGCGAGCTGATGGACGCGGCGAACAACCGCGGCTCGGCCGTCAAGAAGCGCGAAGACACGCACCGGATGGCAGAGGCCAACAAGGCCTTCAGCCACTACCGCTGGTAAATTCGAACCCGATCGGGAATCACGGACATGGCGAAGGCGAAATTCGAGCGTAACAAGCCGCATGTGAACATCGGCACGATCGGGCATGTGGACCATGGCAAGACGTCGCTGACGGCGGCGATCACCAAGGTGCTTGCGAAGGCGGGCGGTGCGACGTTCACGGCGTACGACCAGATCGACAAGGCTCCTGAGGAGCGTGCGCGTGGCATCACGATCTCGACGGCGCATGTCGAGTACGAGACCGCGAACCGGCACTACGCGCATGTGGATTGCCCCGGCCACGCCGACTACGTGAAGAACATGATCACGGGTGCGGCGCAGATGGACGGCGCGATCCTGGTCGTGTCGGCGGCCGACGGCCCGATGCCGCAGACGCGCGAGCACATCCTGCTGGCGCGCCAGGTTGGCGTGCCTGCGCTGGTGGTGTTCCTGAACAAGTGCGACATGGCGGACCCCGACCTGCTCGAGCTGGTCGAGATGGAAGTGCGCGAGCTGCTGAGCAGCTACCAGTTCCCGGGCGACGACATCCCGATCATCAAGGGCTCGGCGCTGATGGCGCTCGAGGACAAGTCGCCGGAGCTGGGCGAGAACGCGATCATGGAGCTGATGGCGGCGGTGGATGCCTACATCCCGCAGCCGACGCGCGAGGTCGACAAGCCGTTCCTGATGCCGGTGGAAGACGTGTTCTCGATCTCGGGCCGCGGCACGGTGGTGACGGGTCGCGTCGAGCGCGGGATCATCAAGGTGGGTGAGGAAGTCGAGATCGTGGGCCTGAAGGCCACGGTGAAGACGACGGTCACGGGCGTGGAGATGTTCCGCAAGCTGCTGGACCAGGGCCAGGCGGGCGACAACATCGGCGCGCTGCTGCGCGGCACGAAGCGCGAGGATGTGGAGCGCGGGCAGGTGCTGGCGGCGCCGGGTTCGATCACGCCGCACACGAAGTTCAAGGCCGAGGCGTATGTGCTGACGAAGGAAGAAGGCGGCCGTCACACGCCGTTCTTCACGAACTATCGTCCGCAGTTCTACTTCCGCACGACGGACGTGACCGGCGTTGTCTCGCTGCCCGAGGGTGTCGAGATGGTGATGCCGGGCGACAACGTGTCTATGGACGTGGAGCTGATCGCGCCGATCGCGATGGACGAGGGTCTGCGGTTCGCCATCCGCGAGGGTGGCCGGACGGTCGGCGCCGGCGTCGTCGCGAAGATCACGGCGTAATCGGCAGGAACGCGGGTCCCACACCATGGACAACCAGAACATCCGCATCCGCCTCAAGGCGTTCGATCACCGCGTGCTCGATGGCAGCACGCGGGAGATCGTGAACACCGCGAAGCGGACCGGTGCGCGCGTGCGGGGCCCGATCCCTCTGCCGACGCATATCGAGCGTTTCACCGTGAACCGCTCTCCGCACGTCGACAAGAAGTCGCGCGAGCAGTTCGAGATCCGGACTCATCGCCGCCTTCTCGACATTGTCGATCCGACCCCGCAGACGGTGGACGCGCTGATGAAGCTCGACCTCGCCGCCGGCGTGGACGTCGAGATCAAGATCTAAGGCCAGAGGGAAATAGAGCCATGGCCGCGAAGAAGGGCCGTACCGGCCTGATCGCGAAAAAGCTGGGCATGTCCCGGCTGTTCAACGAGGACGGTTCGACCGTTCCCGTGACTCTGCTGCACGTGGACCAGGTCCGCGTGATCGCGACCCGCACCGCGGAGAAGGATGGCTACGAAGCCGTCCAGCTCGGCATCGGCGTGGCGAAGCCCAAGAACGTCTCCAAGGCGAACAAGGGCCATTTCGCGAAGGCCGGTGTCGAGGCGCCGCAGAAGGTCGTCGAATTCCGCGTCGGCTCCGATGCGGTGATCGAACCCGGCACGGTGCTTAGCCCCGCGCATTTCGTGAAGGGCCAGAAGGTCGACGTCACGGGTGTGACGGTCGGCAAGGGCTTCGCCGGTGCGATGAAGCGCTGGAACTTCGCGGGTCTCGAGGCGTCGCACGGCGTTTCGGTCAGCCACCGTTCGCATGGTTCGACCGGCAACCGCCAGGACCCGGGTAAGACCTTCAAGAACAAGAAGATGGCCGGCCATCTCGGCACCGAACGCGTGACCACCCAGAACCTGGAGGTCGCGCTGGTCGATGCGGAGAAGGGGCTGCTGCTGATCAAGGGCGCGGTGCCCGGTTCGAAGGGCGGCTACGTCATGATCCGCGACGCCGAGAAGCGTGCGCGACATGGCGATGCGCCCTTCCCGACGGCCGCTGCCTGAGGGACATGGTCATGAAGCTTCCTGTCATTTCCCTCGACAACGCCGCCGCCGGCGAGATCGACCTGCCGGATGAAGTGTTCGGCGCCGCGCCGCGCGCCGACATCATGGCGCGCGTCGTGCACTGGCAGCTGGCCAAGCGCCGCGCCGGCACGCACAAGGCCAAGGGCATGGGCGAGGTCTCCGGCACGACCAAGAAGCCGTATCGGCAGAAGGGCACCGGCAATGCGCGCCAGGGCTCGCTGCGCTCCCCGCAGTTCCGCAAGGGCGGCGTGGTGCATGGCCCGGTGGTGCGTGACCACGGCTACAGCCTCAACAAGAAGGTGCGTCGCCTGGGTCTGATCTCGGCGCTCAGCCAAAAGGCGGCCGAGGGCAAGCTCGTGGTGCTCGAGAGCGCCGCGCTGCCCGCCGATGCCAAGACCGGCGCGGTGGCGAAGCAGCTGAAGGCCCTGGGGTGGACCAGCGCGCTGGTGGTGGACGCCGCGGCGGACGACAATTTCGCCCGCGTGATCCGCAACCTGCCGAAGGTGCAGGTGCTGCCGACGGTCGGCGCCAATGTGTACGACATCCTGAAGCACGACGTGCTCGCGGTGACGCGCGCCGGCGTGGAAGCGCTGAAGGAGCGGCTGGCATGAGCGACGCCCCGAAGGCGAAGCGCCCGGTGATCAGCCGCGAGCGCATGTACCAGGCCATCCTGTCGCCGCTGGTGACGGAGAAGGCGACGCTGCTGAGCGAGCGCGGCCAGGTGACCTTCAAGGTCGCCCCGGACGCCACCAAGCCGCAGATCAAGGCGGCGGTGGAAGGTCTGTTCGGCGTGAAGGTCCTCGGCGTGAACACGCTGGTGGTGAAGGGCAAGGCGAAGCGCTTCCGGAACCGTCCGGGCCAGCGCTCCGACTGGAAGAAGGCGATGGTGCGCCTGGCCGAGGGCCAGAGCATCGACCTGACGACGGGGCTCGCGTAAGTCATGGCGCTCAAGAATTTCAATCCCGTCACGCCCTCGCTGCGCGGCACGATCCTCATCGATCGGTCCGAGCTCTGGAAGGGCGCGCCGGTCAAGGGTCTGACGGAGGGGAAGCACTCCACCGGCGGGCGTAACCAGCATGGCCGCATCACCGTCCGTTTCCGTGGCGGCGGACACAAGCGCGCCTATCGCCTGGTGGACTTCAAGCGCCGCGCCAAGTTCGGCGTGCCTGCGATCGTCGAGCGGCTCGAATACGACCCGAACCGCACCGCGTTTATCGCCCTGCTGAAGTACCAGGACAACGAGCTCGCCTACATCATCGCGCCGCAGCGCCTGAAGGTGGGCGACACTGTGATCTCGGCCGAGAAGGCCGACATCAAGCCGGGCAACGCGATGCCGATGGCGGCCATTCCGGTCGGCACCATCATCCACAACATCGAGCTGAAGCCCGGTGCGGGTGGCAAGCTCGCGCGCTCGGCGGGCACGTTTGCGCAGCTGGTCGGCAAGGACCAGGGCTATGCGCAGGTGAAGCTGCAGTCGGGCGAACTGCGCGTGATCCGGTCCGAGTGCATGGCCTCGATCGGCGCTGTCTCGAACCCCGACAACTCCAACCAGCAGCTCGGCAAGGCCGGGCGCTCTCGCTGGCTGGGCCGCATGCCGCACAACCGCGGCGTGGTGATGAACCCGGTTGACCACCCGCATGGCGGTGGTGAAGGCCGTACCTCGGGTGGCCGGCATCCGGTCACCCCGTGGGGCAAGCCCACGAAGGGTGCGAAGACCCGCAACAACAAGCGGACCGACGGGCAGATTGTCCGCCGCCGCAACGCGACGAAGGGCTGATCGCGATGTCGCGCAGCGTCTGGAAGGGGCCGTTCGTCGACGGCTACCTGCTCAACAAGGCGGAGGCCGCCCGTGCGTCCACGCGCAACGAGATCATCAAGATCTGGTCGCGCCGGAGCACGATCCTGCCGCAGTTCGTCGGCCTCACCTTCGGTGTCTACAACGGCAAGAAGTTCCTGCCGGTGCAGGTGACCGAGAACATGGTGGGCCACAAGTTCGGCGAATTCTCGCCGACGCGTACCTTCACCGGCCATGCGGCCGACAAGAAGGCGAAGCGGGGCTGACATGAGCAAGCCGAAGCACGCCCGCACGCTCGCGGAGACCGAGGCGCAGGCCGTGACGTGGAACATCCGCGTCTCGCCTCGCAAGCTGAACCTGGTTGCCGGCCTGATCCGCGGCAAGAAGGCGCAGGACGCGGTCGCGCAGCTGACCTTCTCCAAGCGCCGCATCGCGGTGACGGTGAAGAAGACGCTGGAATCCGCGATCGCCAACGCCGAGAACAACCACAGCCTCGATGTCGACCGCCTGGTCGTCGCGAAGGCCGAGGTGGGCCGCGCGATGGTGATGAAGCGCTTCCACGCGCGCGGCCGCGGCCGCGCGTCCACCATCGAGAAGTGGTTCAGCCACCTCAAGATCGTGGTGGCGGAACAGCAGCTGGCCGCTCAGGCCGAGCAGGAGGCCGCGTAAGATGGGCCATAAAGTCAATCCGATCGGGCTGCGCCTGGGCATCAACCGCACCTGGGACAGCCGCTGGTACGCCGGCGACGACTACGCGAAGCTCCTTCACGAGGACTTCAAGCTGCGCGAGACGCTGATCAAGCGCCTCAAGGGTGCGGGCGTGTCGCGCGTGGTGATCGAGCGTCCGGCCAAGAAGCCGCGCGTGACCATCCATGCCGCGCGGCCTGGCGTTGTCATCGGCAAGAAGGGCGCGGACATCGAGGTGCTGCGCAAGGACCTCATGAAGATGGCCGGCGCGGAAGTCGCGCTGAACATCGTCGAGATCCGCAAGCCCGAGATCGACGCGACGCTGGTGGCCGAGAACATCGCCCAGCAGCTGGAGCGTCGCGTGGCCTTCCGCCGTGCGATGAAGCGCGCGGTGCAGTCCGCCATGCGCCTGGGCGCCGGCGGCATTCGCATCAACTGCTCTGGTCGCCTGGGCGGGGCCGAGATCGCGCGCATGGAATGGTATCGCGAGGGCCGCGTGCCCCTGCATACGCTGCGCGCCGATATCGACTACGGCGTGGCGACCGCGAAGACCACCTATGGCACCTGCGGTGTGAAGGTGTGGATCTTCAAGGGCGAGATCATGGGGCACGATCCGATGGCGCAGGACAAGCGCGCCGCGGAACAGGCGCCTCAGCGCTGAGAGTGATGGATCATGCTGCAGCCTAAGCGCACCAAGTTCCGAAAGGCCCACAAGGGCCGCATCCATGGCCTGGCGAAGGGCGGCTTCACGCTGTCCTTCGGTGGCTTTGGCCTGAAGGCCCTCGAACCGGAGCGCGTCACCGCGCGCCAGATCGAGGCCGCCCGTCGCGCCATCACCCGCGCGATGAAGCGCCAGGGCCGCGTGTGGATCCGCATCTTCCCGGATGTGCCGGTCTCCACCAAGCCGGCGGAAGTCCGCATGGGGTCCGGCAAGGGCGCGCCCGAATACTGGGTGTGCCGCGTGAAGCCGGGCCGCGTCATGTTCGAGATCGACGGCGTGCCTGCCGACACTGCGCGCGAAGCGCTGTCGCTCGGTGCGGCGAAGCTGCCGATCAAGACCAAGTTCGTCACCCGCCTGGGTGCGGAGGCCTGAGATGGCAGCGACCAAGATCGGCGACATCCGCGCGAAGTCCGCGGACGAGCTCAACGCCATGCTGCTCGACCTGCGCAAGGAGCAGTTCAACCTGCGCTTCCAGCGAGCGACCGGCCAGCTCGAGGCGCTTTCGCGCATCAAGCAGGTCCGCCGCGACATCGCGCGGGTGAAGACCATCATCGGCGAGCGCAGCCGCGCCGCCGCAACCGCAGCCTGAGAGGAGACCGACGGCCATGCCGAAGCGCGTCCTCACCGGGCGGGTCACCAGCGACAAGACGGACAAGACCATCACGGTCCTGGTCGAGCGTCGCGTGATGCATCCGCTCTACAAGAAGTTCATCCGGCGCTCGAAGAAGTACGCTGCGCATGACGATGCCAACCTGTGCAAGGAAGGCGACGTGGTGCAGATCGAGGAATGCCGCCCGATCAGCAAGTCGAAGTCCTGGGTCGTGATCGAGCGCAACGGCGCCTCGGTCGATCGCCCGGCCTTCCTCGCGACCGCGGAGGCGTAAGCCGTGATCCAGGTCGAATCCAACCTCGAGGTCGCCGACAATTCCGGTGCGCGCCGCGTGCAGTGCATCAAGGTGCTCGGTGGCTCGAAGCGCAAGACCGCGGGCGTGGGCGACATCATCGTCGTCTCCGTCAAGGAAGCGATTCCGCGCGGCAAGGTGAAGAAGGGCACGGTCGAGCGCGCGGTGATCGTGCGCACGGCCTTCCCGGTGCGCCGGCAGGACGGCACGGTGATCCGCTTCGACCGCAACGCGGCCGTGCTGATCAACAAGCAGAACGAACCCATCGGCACCCGCATCTTCGGGCCGGTGGTCCGCGAGCTGCGCGCCAAGAAGTTCATGAAGATCATCTCCCTCGCGCCGGAGGTGCTGTGATGGCTGCGAAGATCCGCAAGGGCGATCGCGTCCAGGTCCTGACGGGCAAGGACAAGGGTCGCCAGGGTGAGGTGATCCGGGTGAACCCGACCGAGGGCCGCGCCTTCGTGCAGGGCGTGAACCTGGCGAAGCATCATCAGAAGCCGCAGGGCATGGGCCGGCCGGGTGGCATCGTCGAGAAGGAGGCGTCGATCGACCTCTCCAACTTGGCGCTGCTCGACCCGAAGTCGGGCAAGCCGACCCGCGTGGGCTTCAAGACGCTGGAAGACGGCAAGAAGGTCCGGGTGGCGAAGGCCTCCGGCGAAGTGATCGACGCATGAGCGAAGCACGCGAACAGCCCCGGCTGCGCAAGCACTACGACGAGGTGGTCCGCAAGGCCCTCTCGGAGGAGTTCGGGTACAAGAACCCGATGGAAGTGCCGAAGCTGCAGAAGATCGTCATCAACATGGGCGTCGGCGAAGCCGCCGGCGACCAGAAGAAGCTCGACGCCGCTGTCGCCGAGCTGACGGCGATCGCCGGCCAGAAGCCGGTCAAGACCAAGGCGAAGAAGGCCATCGCGGGCTTCAAGATCCGCGAGGGCATGGCGATCGGCACGAAGGTGACGCTCCGCCAGCAGCGTATGTACGAGTTCCTCGACCGGCTCGTGACCATTGCGCTGCCGCGCCTGCGCGACTTCCGTGGCCTGCCGGGCAACAAGGGCTTCGACGGTCGGGGGAATTTCTCCCTTGGCCTCAAGGAGCAGATCGTGTTCCCCGAGATCAGCTACGACAAGGTCGACGCGATCCGCGGCATGGACATCGTCTTCGTCACCACGGCGAAGACCGACAAGGAAGCGAAGGCGCTGCTCACGGCGTTCCAGCTTCCCTTTCAGAAGTGATTTTGGAAAACCGCCGGGGTCGCCCGGCAGGTTCCGGAGGATATTGACGGCATGGCCAAGACCTCGTCTGTCGAGAAGAACAAGCGTCGCGAGAAGCTGTCCAAGCTTCATGCGCCGAAGCGCGCCGCCCTGAAGGCCGTGATCATGGATCGCGAGCTGCCGGTGGAGGAGCGCTTCGAAGCGACGCTGAAGCTCGCACAGTTCCCACGCAACGGTGCCAAGAACCGCGTGCGCCTGCGCTGCGAAGTGACCGGGCGCCCGCGCGGCAACTACCGCAAGTTCAAGCTCTGCCGGAACCAGCTCCGGGAATTGGCCTCGAAGGGCCAGATCCCCGGTGTGGTCAAGGCGAGCTGGTAAGGAAGGACCGGCCATGTCGATGTCCGATCCGCTGGGTGACATGCTCACCCGCATCCGCAATGCGCAGTCCTCGCGCCAGTCGCGCTGCAAGGCGCCGGCGTCCAAGCTGCGCGAGAACGTGCTCGAAGCACTCAAGCGCGAGGGCTACATCCGCGCCTGGCGCACCGAGGAGCTGCGCCCCGGCGTGCGCTTCATCGAGATCGAGCTGAAGTACTCGGAGGGCGAGCCCGCCATCAAGGAGATCACCCGCGTCTCCAAGCCTGGCCGGCGCGTCTATTCCAAGATCGCGGAGCTGCCGAAGTACTACAACGGCCTGGGCACCTCGATCCTGTCGACGCCGCGTGGCGTGATGAGCGAGAACGAGGCCCGCGCTGCCAATGTTGGCGGCGAAGTCCTCTGCCGCGTGTTCTGACGGGAGGCGCACAGACATGTCTCGCGTTGGAAAATACCCCGTGCCGGTGCCCGCAGGCGTCACGCTTGCGCTGGCCGGCCGCACGCTGACCGCCAAGGGCAAGCTCGGCGAACTGAAGCTCGACCTGACCGACGACGTCGATGTCGAGATCAAGGCGTCGGAAGTCGCGGTCTCCCCGCGGCGCACCGATCGTCGGGCCCGCACCATGTGGGGCACGACGCGCAGCCTGATCAATTCGATGGTCACGGGTGTGTCGACCGGCTTCGTGAAGTCGATGGAGATCAACGGCACCGGCTACCGCGCCGCCGTCCAGGGCAGTGACCTGGTGCTGGCGCTGGGCTACAGCCACGAGATCCGCTACCCGATCCCGGCCGGCATCAAGATCACCTGCGAGAAGCCGACCGCCATTAAGGTGGAGGGGTCGGACAAGCGCCAGGTGGGCCAGGTGGCTGCCGAGATCCGCGCGTATCGCGGCCCCGAGCCCTACAAGGGCAAGGGCGTCAAGTACGAGAACGAGCAGATCCTCCGCAAGGAGGGCAAGAAGAAGTAATGGCCAGCAAGCTCGACCTCGAGGCCCGCCGCCGGCGTCGCCTCCGCTTCCAGCTCCGGCAGAAGTCCGGCGGGCGCGTGCGCCTGTCGGTGTTCCGCTCGGGCAAGCACATCTACGCGCAGGTCATCGACGACAAGGCGGGGCGCACGCTCGCGGCCGCCTCGTCGCTCGAAAAGCCGATGCGCGAAGGCCTGAAGACCGGCGCCGACAAGGACGCCGCGACGGCGGTCGGCAAGCTGGTGGCCGAACGTGCGCTCGCGGCCGGGGTGACGGAAGTCGTCTTCGACCGCGGACCCTATCTCTATCACGGGCGCGTCAAGGCGCTCGCGGACGGCGCCCGCGAGGGCGGGCTGTCGTTCTGAGAGGCTGACAGACATGGCATATGCACCGAGGTCCGGCGGCGAGGGTGGTGGCGAGGGTGGTCGCGAACGCCGCGGCCGCCGTCGCGACGGCAACGAGAATCGCCAGGAACGCCAGGATGGCGACGAGCTGAAGGACAAGCTCGTCACCATCAACCGCGTCGCCAAGGTGGTGAAGGGCGGCCGTCGCTTCTCCTTCGCCGCGCTGGTCGTGGTGGGCGATGAGAAGGGCCGCGTCGGCTGGGGAGCCGGCAAGGCGCGCGAAGTGCCGGAAGCCATCCGCAAGGCGACGGAGCGTGCCAAGCGCACGATGATCCGCGTGCCGATGCGCGAGGGCCGCACCCTGCACCACGACGTGATCGGCGAATTCGGCGCCGGCCGCGTGATCCTGCGCGCCGCTCCGGCGGGCACGGGCATCATCGCGGGCGGTCCGATGCGCGCGGTGTTCGAATCGCTGGGCATGGGCGACGTGGTCGCGAAGTGCACGGGTTCGGCCAACCCGCACAACATGGTGAAGGCCACCTTCGCGGCGCTGTCGCGCTGCACCTCGCCGCGCGCCGTTGCCGCGCGTCGCAGCAAGAAGGTCGCCGACATCCTGGGCCAGAAGAAGGACGCCGCCGAGGCGACGGAGGCCGCAAGTGTCTGACGCAAAGAAGACCGTGAAGGTGACCCAGCTGGGGTCGCCGATCGGCCGCAAGCCCGGCCAGCGCGAGACGCTGATCGGCCTCGGCCTGAACAAGCGCCACCGGACGCGCGAACTCGAGGACACGCCCGCGGTGCGCGGCATGATCCGCAAGGTCGCGCACCTGGTGAAGGTCGAGGACTGACACGGCCAGGCTGCGCCCAGGCGCGGCCGGTCGGTCTGGAGAATGTGACATGAAGCTCAACGAAATCCGCGACAACGACGGCGCGCGCCCGAAGTTCAAGCGCATCGGCCGCGGCATCGGCTCGGGCAAGGGCAAGACATCTGGCCGTGGCGTGAAGGGCCAGAAGGCGCGCACCGGCGTGTCCCTCAACGGCTTCGAGGGCGGCCAGCTGCCGATCTATCGCCGCGTGCCCAAGCGCGGCTTCGTGAACGTGTTCCGCAAGGACTACGCCGTGCTGAACATCGGCACGCTCGAGGCCGCGCTGGCCGATGGCCGGCTGCCTGCCGGCCAGCCGGTCGACGAGGCGGGGCTGAAGGCCGCCGGCCTGGTGCGCACCTCGGCCAAGCTTGCGGGCGTTCGCCTGCTGGCGAAGGGTGAGATCAAGCAGGCCGTGACCATCACCGTCTCCGGCGCCTCGGCGGCCGCGATTGCGGCGGTGGAAGCCGCGGGCGGTTCGGTCACGCTCACGGGCGCGCCGGCGGAAGCCGCGTCCGAGTGACCCTTGTGCCCGGCCGGCCGCATGGCTAGGTCAGGGACCGGTGTTCGGCGCGGCGCGCGGGGTGACCCGGGCGCCGCTGCCGCTTAAGGGCCGTATCCGCAGCCCCTCGGGGGCGCGGGTCACTGGCCGGGTGCGTGGTTCACGAGCATGGGTCCCGCCTCCGGCGACCGTGCTCCAGGAGGAAGTGCATGGCGTCGGCGGCCGAACAGGCGATGTCCAGCCTCAATTTCGGGGTGCTGGCGAAGGCGACGGAACTCAAGAAGCGCATCTGGTTCACCCTGGGCGCGCTGATCGTCTATCGCTTTGGCACCTATGTCCCTGTGCCCGGCGTGGACGCGGCCGTGATGGGCGAGATCCTCGCCCAGCATGGCGGCGGCATCCTCGGCATGTTCGACATGTTCACCGGCGGTGCGCTCGGGCGCATGACGGTGTTCGCGCTGAACATCATGCCCTACATCAGCGCCTCGATCATCGTTCAGCTGATGACCGCGGCGATCCCGTCCTGGGAGGCGCTGAAGAAGGAAGGCGAGGCGGGGCGCAAGAAGCTGAACCAGTATACCCGCTACCTCACGGTGGTGATCGCCATCGCGCAGGCCTGGGGCATCGCAGTGGGGCTGGAGGGCATGCGCGGGCAGTTCGGCGCCGCGGTCTATGATCCGGGCTGGTTCTTCCGCTTCTCCTGCGTCATCACGCTGGTCGGCGGCACCATGTTCCTGATGTGGCTGGGTGAGCAGATCACCGCGCGCGGCGTCGGCAATGGCATCAGCCTGATCATCTTCGCCGGCATCGTGGCGAACCTGCCTTCCGCGCTGGTCGGCACGCTCGAGCTCGGCCGCACCGGCGCGCTGTCGACCTTCTTCATCATCTTCTTTTTGATCGCAGCCCTCGCGATCATCGCCTTCGTGGTCTTCATCGAGCGTGCGCAGCGGCGCATCCCGGTGCAGTACCCCAAGCGCCAGGTCGGCAACCGCATGTTCAGCGGGGAAGCCACGCACCTGCCCCTGAAGCTGAACACCGCGGGCGTGATCCCGCCGATCTTTGCCTCCTCGCTACTGCTGCTGCCGGCGACTGTCGCGGGCTTCTCGACCGACCCGACGCAGGAATCCTGGCTGCAGACCATCACGGCCGCGCTGGCGCACGGACAGCCCATGTACATGATCCTGTACATGGCGATGATCATCTTCTTCGCCTTCTTCTACACCGCCGTCGTGTTCAACCCGACCGAGACGGCCGACAACCTCAAGAAGTATGGCGGCTTCGTCCCCGGCATCCGCCCGGGACAGAACACCGCCGACTACCTCGACCGGGTGCTGACGCGTCTGACCGTGGTGGGGGCGATCTACCTGTGCATCGTCTGCATCATCCCCGAGATCCTGATCAGCCAGTACGGCGTGCCCTTCTATTTCGGCGGCACGTCCCTGCTGATCATCGTCTCGGTGACCATGGACACGGTGGCGCAGGTGCAGTCACATCTGTTCGCGCACCAGTATGAAGGCCTGATCAAGAAGGCCAGGCTCGGCGGGCGCGGCATGCCGCGGCCGCGCTAGTGCCGGCGCCGTTCGCCATGGCGCGCGGCAACGTCTCTGGCTGTCTGGTTTGGCGAACATCTTCACGCGCGCTGCAGCATCGGGCAGCGTGCGATCTGCTCTACGGGGGAACGTCACGGGAATGAACCTGATCCTGTTGGGTCCGCCTGGCGCGGGGAAGGGCACGCAGGCCAAGCGGCTCGAGGAACGGCACGGCATCGCGCAGATCTCGACCGGCGACATGCTGCGCGCCGAAGTGAAGTCGGGTAGCGATATCGGCCTCAAGGCGAAGGCGATCATGGAGCGCGGCGACCTGGTGCCGGACGAGGTCATCACCGCCATGCTGGCCGCACGCGTCGCGCGCCCGGATTGCGCGAAGGGCTTCATCCTGGACGGCTTTCCCCGCACCGCGCCCCAGGCGCAGGCGCTCGACCGCATGCTGTCGGACAACGGCCTCAGGCTCGACCACGTGATCGAGCTCAAGGTCGACGACGCCGCGCTGGTCGACCGAATCGCCGGGCGCTTCACCTGCGCCACCTGCGGGACCGGCTACCACGACAGTTTCAAGCCGCCCGCGAAGGCCGGCGTCTGCGACAGCTGCGGCGGCACCGAATTCACCCGCCGCGCCGACGACAAGGCCGAGACGGTGGCCGCGCGGCTCGATGCCTACCACCGCCAGACGGCGCCGCTGCTGCCCTACTACGCGGCGCAGGGGAAGCTCTCGCAGGTGGATGGCATGGCATCGATGGACGAGGTCGGGCGCCAGATCGGCGCAATCCTGTCCGGGAAGGCTTGACTCCATGGGGGGCGGGGGCTAGATCGCCCGCTCCCGCGGCAGGGGGTCTCCCCGGCCGCCGATCATCGTTGCATGGACTTGTTCACTGCGCCGGAGGGGCATTCGCCTCGTACGGCGGTTTTCGGGGCTCGGCCCCAGGAGAGGCACTGTGGCGCGCATCGCCGGCGTGAACATCCCGACCAACAAGCGGGTGCTCATCTCGCTTCGCTACATCTTCGGCATCGGGCCGCAGAATGCGAAGGAAATCTGCGGCAAGCTCGGAATCCCCGACGATCGCCGGGTCAACCAGCTGACCGATGACGAAGTCCTGCGCATCCGCGAGATGATCGACCGCGACTATCGCGTCGAGGGCGACCTGCGCCGCGAGCAGGCGATGAACATCAAGCGCCTGATGGACCTCGGCTGCTACCGCGGCCTGCGCCACCGCAAGGGCCTGCCGGTCCGCGGCCAGCGCACGCACACCAATGCGCGCACGCGCAAGGGCAAGGCGGTCGCGATCGCCGGCAAGAAGAAGGTGACGAAGTAAGATGGCCCGCGAACCCCGCGGCGGCGCCCGTGGCCCCGTCAAGCGCAAGGAACGGAAGAACATCACCTCGGGCGTCGCCCATGTGCTGGCTTCCTTCAACAACACCATCGTGACCATCACGGACGCGCAGGGCAACGCCATCGCCTGGTCGTCCTCCGGCTCCCAGGGCTTCAAGGGCAGCCGCAAGTCCACCCCGTACGCGGCGCAGGTCGCCGCGGAAGACGCCGGCCGCAAGGCGCGCGAGCACGGGATGGAAACGCTCGAGATCATGGTGTCCGGCCCCGGTTCGGGCCGCGAATCGGCGCTGCGCGCCCTGCAGACGGTCGGCTTCTACGTGACCGCCATCAAGGACGTGACGCCCATCCCGCACAATGGCTGCCGCCCCCGGAAGCGCCGTCGCGTCTGAAGACGCGTCCAGGGCGCCGCGTCCCATCGACGCGGTGCCTGGCGCGCGCACCCGCGCGCCGCTTCGCCTGTGGCTTGCCGAAAGGAGAGTGTGATCGTGCTCGAGAGGAATTGGCGCTCGCTGATCGAGACGCAGAAGTCCGTCGAAATGGGGGCGGACCCGCTGCGCACGGCGACCGTCGTGCTGGAACCCCTGGAGCGCGGCTTCGGCATGACGCTGGGCAACGCGCTGCGGCGCGTGCTGCTCTCCTCGCTGCAGGGCGCGTCCGTGACCGCCATCCGCATCGACGGCGTACTGCATGAATTCAGCAGCATCCAGGGCGTGCGCGAGGACGTGACGGACATCGTCCTCAACGTGAAGCAGCTCGCCATTCGGATGCAGGGTGACGGGCCGAAGCGCCTGGCGCTGACCGCCACGGGTCCCGGCGAAGTCACCGCCGGCCAGATCCAGACCACCGGCGACATGGAAATCGCGAACCCCGACCTCGTGCTTTGCACGCTGGACGACGGCGCGAAGCTGTCCATGGAACTGACTGTGGACATCGGCAAAGGTTACGTCCCGGCCAGCGAGAACCGCCCGGAAGACGCGCCGATCGGCCTGATCCCGATCGATGCCATCTATTCCCCGGTGCGCCGCGTGGCCTACCGCGTGGAACCGACCCGCGTCGGCCAGCGCACCGACTTCGACAAGCTGATCCTGACGGTCGAGACCGACGGCACGCTCGCCCCGGAAGATGCCGTCGGCGTCGCCGCCCGCATCCTGCAGGAACAGCTGCAGATCCTGATCAACTTCGATGAGCCGCGTGCGCGCGTCGAGGAAGAGATCCGCGACGACCTGCCGTTCAACCGCAACCTGCTGCGCAAGGTCGACGAGCTCGAACTGTCGGTGCGTTCGGCGAACTGCCTGAAGAACGACAACATCGTCTACATCGGCGACCTGGTTCAGAAGACCGAGCAGGAAATGCTCCGCACCCCGAATTTCGGGCGCAAGTCGCTGAACGAGATCAAGGAAGTGCTCGCCTCGATGGGCCTGGGCCTCGGCATCACCGTCACTGGCTGGCCGCCCGAGAACATCGAGGAACTCGCGAAGAAGGTCGAAGAGCCGTTCTGACGAACGGCTCTCACGAAGGATAGATCACCATGCGTCACGGAATGGCCGGGCGTAAGCTCAGCGTCACCTCGTCCCACCGCCTCGCCATGTTCCGCAACATGGCGACGTCGCTGATCAAGCACGAGCAGATCACCACCACCCTGCCCAAGGCAAAGGAGCTGCGCCCGTATGTCGAGCGCATCATCACCCTGGGCAAGCGCGGCGGCCTGCATGCGCGCCGCCAAGCGCTCGCGCAGATCCGCGACGAGAAGGTGGTGACCAAGCTCTTCAGCGAGATCGCCGACCGCTACAAGACCCGCTCGGGCGGCTACACCCGCGTGCTGCGCGCCGGCGTGCGCTACGGCGATGCCGCCACCATGGCGGTGATCGAACTGGTCGACCGCAACCCGGCCGCCAAGGGCTTGGACAGCGGCCCGAAGCCGGAAGCGGTCGAGGACGACGCGACCGAGAACTGACGCCCGGCGTCAGCGCGCCACGTCACGGGACAGGGGAAGGCCGCGCGCCTTCCCCTTTCGCGTTTCCGGCCGGCGGCAGCGGCGCCTGGCAGGGCGGCCGGCGTCTCCGCCGCCAGCATCCGGCGCGCGTGACGCGCAGCGGTCACGCCGTCTCCCGTCGAAGCGGGCAAGTCAGGACCCTGCGCGCGGCTACGCCCGGCCGCGTCGCCTGCCGCATCACGCCAGCAGCAACCCATCCGGCACCGGAAACAGCTCCAACATCGCCGCGCGCGCCATCGGCCGACCCAGCAGATAGCCCTGCGCCCGGTCGATCCCGAGGCTGCGCAGCGTCTCGAGCTCCTGCGGCGTCTCCACCCCCTCGGCAATGATCCGGCTGTCGGTGTCGTAGGCGAAGGCCACCAGGGCCGCCGCCAGCGCCTGCCGCGCCGGGTCGGAATCGATGTCGCGCGTCAGCGCCATGTCCAGTTTGATGAGGTCCGGGCGCAGCTGCAGGATGTGGTGCAGCCCGGAATACCCCGCCCCGGCATCGTCCACCGCCAGGCGCACGCCGCGCCCGCGCAGCGCCGCCAGGCGTTCCACCAGCCCGTCATAGCAGGCGACCGAGGCATGCTCGGTCACCTCCAGCACCACCTGGCGCGGCGGCACGTCCGCGAAGGTCGCCAGGAAGTCAGGCGCCATCACCGTCTCGGGGGAGGCATTGACCGCCAGGTAGATGTCGCTCGGCAATCCGGCCAGGGCCTTCAGCCCCAGCCGGATCGCCGCGATCTCCAGCGCCGGCCCGCGGCCGACCTCGGCCGCTTCCGCGAACCATTCATTGGGCGGGCGGTTCGGGCTGCCGCTGAACCGCGCCAGGCATTCGAAGCCGACCACCCGGCGCGGGGCCAGGCTCCAGATCGGCTGGTAGGCGATGGTGAGTTCGCCCCGGTCGATCACCGCCTGGATGCGCGCCTCCCGCGCACGGGTGTCGCGCGCCTGGGCCACCTGGTCGTCGATCTCGTGCGCGGCCAGTTCGGCGAAGGCCTTCATCATCTGCAGGTCGCGCCCGTTCAGCGACGGGTTGGGCTGGAAGCCGATGCAGCAGAACATGCCATAGACGGTGCCGTCGGGCAGCCGGATCGGCACCGACAGATGCGAACCGATCGGCAGCGCGGCGGTGATCGGCTTGGCCAGCGCGATGGGTTCGGCCGCCGTATCAGGGATGAGTTCGGGCAGCCGCCCGGCCAGGATGTCGCGGCAATACACTGCATCGAGCGGGAAGGCCGCGCCCTTGTGCGCCATCTGCTCGAGCCCCGGCGCATCGACCTCCCGCAGCACCATGGTGTCGCCCACGAATTCCGAGGCGTAGGCGACATCGAGGCCGAGATGCGTGCGGATCGCGCGCACCGCGCGTTCCAGCGTGCCGGCCGCGCCGAAGCGCGCGCCGCGGAGAATGATGCTGTTGAGGTCGTGCTGGGCTGCGCTCATCGGGGGTCCTCCGGCTGGCGCCAGAAAACCATGCCGCAGGACACCGAATGATGAACGCGCGCGCTGCGGTCCGGTCGGGCGAATGGGTCGCGACGGCCGGCAGCGGCCCGCACACCCACATCCGGCGGCCCATGCAGGACTCCTGGAACGGGTGGCCTCGCGGGCGGGCGAGCATCTTCACCCGGCTCCGTGACGACACGGGACCGGGCGCGGCCCTATCGCGGCCCCATAGCCTCGCCCAGCGCCGGCACGAAGTCCCGCAGCCCCGGCCGCAGCGCCTCGGGCCAGGCGCGCGGGTCCGGCGGCACCGACAGCCGCACCGCGCCCGCCTCGGTCAGCAGCAGGTACATCCGGTCGTCCTGCGTGTCGAAGGCCAGGAAGGCGCCGCCGTCGCGGCAGCCCTGCGGCAGGCAGCCGAAGCCGAACAACCAACGATCCTGGGCCAGCGCCACCGGCGGTCCGGGGTCGCGCAGCCGCGCGGCCAGCGCGCTGCGGTGCCCGCCGCTGTTGAAGCGCAGCCCGGTGGTCAGTTCGGCACGCTGCGCCAGCACCAGAACGGGCTGGCCGATGACGCTGCGGATATCCTCCTGCGCGGCGGCCGGCGTCACGGCGAACAGCAGCGCTGCCAGTGCGCCCCGCCCCTGCCTCATCATCCTGCGCATTGTCACAGTCGCAGCATGTGCCCGATCCCGGCCGCCGCCGCCAGAGCGGCCAGGACGCGGCCGGGCGGCACCCAGCGCGCCGGGAGCCGCACCAGGATCGCCAGCGCCCACCCCGCCGCTAGCAGCACGATCACCCCGGCCGCGAAGCCTGCCAGGATATTGGCGGCGACCAGGACGGCATCGCGCAGCGTCGGCTCGAACAGGATCGGCACCAGCGCCTGGCCGAAGCCGCCGATGCGCGTGGTGGCGACGCAGGCCGCGACCAGCGGCCCGGCCCATGGCCCGGCCCCGCCGCGCCATGCCAGGCCCGCTACCGCCAACCACCACGCGGCTTCGAACGCGCGCTCCGCCGGCCGATGGTCCTCGGCGGGCAGCCACCCGTCAGTGCCGAGCCCCCCCAGGCCTGCCCGCAGCGCGACCGCGCCCGCTGCCCCCAGCAGCACCCAGCCGGCGGCCGGCCCAAGTGCGCGCGCTCCGGCGCCCAGCGTGCCTTCTGACCTGTCGGCATCGGCACCGGCCCACTCCCCGCTGATCGGAAAGCGCGTCAGCACCAGAACCGCGACAAGCCCGAGCACCGCCGGCACGCCACGCACCTCGCCGGCGCCCAGCATGGCGCCGAACATCGCGCCGAACACGCCGAAGACCAGCAGCGCCGCCAGCGCCGCGAGGCCCGCCGCCAGCAGCGCGGTGCGCATCACTCGATCCGGATATTCGCCTCGCGCACCAGCGTCGCCATGGCGGCGCGGCCTTGCGTCACGAAGCGCGCGAAATCGGCGGGCGCATTGCCCACCGGCACGGCGCCCAGGCGTTCGAGCCGCGCACGCACCTCGGCTTCCGCCAGCGTTTCGGCGAGCGCGGCGTGCAGGCGCGCCGTCGCCTCGGCTGGCGTGCCGGCGGGCGCGAACAGCCCGACCCATTCGCTGACGTCGAAGCCGGGCATGCCGGATTCCGCCAGGGTCGGCACGCCGGGCAGCCCCGCCTGGCGTTGCGCCGTTGCCACCGCCAGGAAGCGTGCCCGCCCGCTCTCGACCACCGGGCGTGCCGACAGCGCCGTGATGAACACCCCGTCCAGGTTCCCCGCCGCGAGATCCCGCGCCGCATCCGCGCCACCGCGATAGGGTACGTGCGTCACCTCGATGCCGGCTTCACGCGCGAAGCGCGCCAGCCCCAGGTGCCCGGCCGTGGCATTGCCCTGCGTGCCCATGTTGATGGTATTGGGCCGCGCCTTGGCCGCCGCGATGAAGGCGGCGATGTCGGCGGCCGGGAAATCGGCCTTCACCGCCACCACCTGCGGGAAGGTGCAGACTTGGCTGATCGCCGTGAAGGCGGTGGTGTAGTCGAAGGTCAGCCCGCGCAGCAGCGCGTGGTTCACGATGTGCGAGGACGCATCCCACAGCAGCGTGGTGCCGTCGGGTGCGGCGCGCGCCACCTCGCCCCCGCCGATCGACCCGCCCGCGCCGGTGCGATTCTCCACCACGAAGGTGATGGACAGCCGTTCGCCCATCCGCGGCAGGATGGTGCGCGCGGCGGAATCGGCCGCGCCGCCGGCGGCGAAGGGGACCACCACGCGCACCGGGCGGGCCTGGGCGCGGGCGATGGCACTGAAGGGCAGGGCGGCGGCGACACCCAGCAGGGCGCGGCGGGCAAGCGTCATGGATGCAATCCTTCCGGCGTTGGGCCGTCGTGTGGTCACGCCGCGGCCGATCGTCAAGCCAACCGGGCGATGGCGGCCATACTGCACGGTCGGACGGGCGCCAGCGGCGCAGCGCCGCTGGAGCGGCTGCACGCCGTGGCGGCGCTGCCCGCGATCCCGCTCGGCGCCGCGCCGTCCATGCCGCCCAAGCGCGCCGCGCGGTGCTCTACCGCCGCACGAATCCCGGCCCCTCCGGTGGCTCCGCGAATTCCTCCGTGATGTCGTCCACCCGGGCCAGCATCGGCCCGCGCCGGCAGGCCGAGAGCAGCGCCTGCACCGCCGCCTCCTCGCCATCCACCAGCGCCTCGACCGCGCCATCCACGCGGTTGCGCACCCAGCCCTGCACGCCCAGCCGCCCGGCCTCGCGCACCATCCAGTCGCGGTAGCCCACGCCCTGCACCCGGCCGCGGATCACCACCAGCCGCGCCCTCATGACCGGACCAGCGCCAGGAAGCGCCCCGCCAGCGCGACGTCCGCCGCGGCCCGCGCGCGCCGCGCGGTGGCTTCGCCGTCCAGGCCCCAGCGCTCCTCCTGCCAGGTCTCGTCCAGCACCGACAGCGCATGGGCGCGCTCTGCCGTCACCTCGCCGGCCGACAGGGCCAGCCCCAGCACCAGGCTGCCCAGCGCCGGCACTGCGACACCGAGCGCGGCCAGTTCCTCCGCCCCATGCGCCGCCACCGCGCCGCGCAGCGCGGCCAGGCTCTCGGGCGGCTGCGCCACCGGCATCAGCCCGGCGGTCACGCCCAGCGGCGCCCCATGCACCCGCGCCGCCCAGTCGAGCCAGGGCTGCCAGTCGCGTGCCTGGAGTTCGGCCAGCGCCGTGTCCTCGGCGCGATAGCACAGCAGGTCGGTCTCGCCGTATTTCGCCAGCCCCGCGACCATGGCCGCGGGATCGGCCGCGACCCGGTCCTGCGCGCTGCCCAGCAGGCGCGTGAGCGGCACCGCCTCCAGCGTCATCTCGCCGCCCTTCGCCCCGCCGGCGGCCTGCCATTCCTCGGCGATCGCCCCGGCCAGCGCGGCGGAGGCCGTGGCCAGCGGCGCGCCGCCCGGTAGCCGCAGCGGCTTGCCATCGAGCAGCACGGCATGCCCGCCCTCCGGCCGCCGCACCGCGACCGCATGCTCCCAGAACCGCTTCAATGCTCTGCTCCCGCCGCGAATCCCATCGGCGCGGTGCCCGTCGCGCCCGTAGGCCGCACGCGACCCCGCCCGCGCGCGACCTGCACGCAATCCCAGCCGCGCGCGACCCGCGCGCAATGCCGCCCGCGCGCGTCCCGCGAGCCATTCGACCCGCGCGCGTTGCGCGAGCCACTCCGCCCGCGCGCGTCCCGCGCGACACTCCACCCGCGCGCGTCCCGCGCGACACTCCACCCGCGCGCGTCCCGCGCGACACCCCGCCCGCCGCTGCGCGCCGCCACCCCATCCAGTCGCCGCGCCGCGCGCAACCGCGGCGTGCCGCGTCGCTGCCTCACCGCCGGCCACCGCCGAGCAGCCCACCAACCGCCCCGCCCAGTGCACCGCCGATCCCGCCCAGGCCGCGCAGCACATCCTGTGTGGCGCCCTGCAACTCCCGCGGCACGCCCGGCACGAAGCGCTCCGCCGGCGGCACCGGCCCGTCTGCGCCCATCCGCGCCAGGCGCAGCTGTGCCGCGCAATCCCCGGCCGGCGACCCGCCCGGCAACTGCCCGCGCAGCCATTCCACCGTCGGGTCGCGCCACAGCCGGTTCGCCACCGTGTCCTCGATAACCTGGCCCAGCGCGCGGCCGGGCTCCACGCCCACGCGGGGCGCCGCCAGCGTGCCGCCGATGCCCACCGGCGCGCGCACCCGGATGCCCAGCAGCGTGACGTCCGGCAGCAGCCGCGCCGCCAGCGCCTCGGTGCGCAGGTTCACCGCCACCACGCCCTCGATCCGCCCGGCCGAGGTCTCCGCCAGCAGCGCCTGGCTGCGCGCCATGCCGTCCTGCGCCGACATGCGCAGCGCGAGGCACCGCAGCTCGATCCCCTCGCGCGGGGCGCCTGGCAGCAGCAGGCCGAGCAGGTCCGGCCCCAGCCGCAACATGCCGGCATGGGCGATCCGCCCCTCCACGATCGCGATGCCGAGTTCCCCGGACAGCGTTCCGGCCACCGCGCGCGTGGTCGCGCCGCGGCCATGCACGTCCAGCTCCACCTCGGCGCGACCCTCGATGCCGGTCGCCTCGCCCCGCGCGCGGCGCAGCGCCGCGAGGTCGATCCCGCGCCCGGTGCTGCGCAGCGCCAGCGCCAGGCGTGGCGGGTCGGACGCGCCATCCAGCGTCGCCTCCCCCTGCACCGGCCCGCCGGGCGTGACCGCGGCGAAGGGCCGCAGCCGCGCCGTGCCGTCCTGGATCGCGAGCGTGCCGCGCACCTGGCGCCAATCCGTGCCACCCAGCAGCAGATGGTCGGCGGTGAAGGCGACCTGCCCGCGATAGGCGCGCGCCACCGCGAAAGGCAGCGGCAGGTCGGGAATCAGCAGCCCCTGCGCGGCCGGCGCGGGGCGCGGGCCGGGCGGGGCGGGGGCCGCGCCGCTGGGGGCGGGGGCGGGCGTCGCCGCCACGCGCGCCGCCAGCGTATCCGCATCGATGCGCACCGCGGCGACGCGCCCGTTGATCCCGAGCGGCCGGCCCGGCGTCACCACCACGTCGCCCTCCGCCTGCAGCGCCGGCGAATCGATCCGGAAGGACGGGATGCGCAGCGTATCCGGCGCGACCTCGACCCGCGCGACCACCGTGACATCGGTCAGCGGCGCCGGCGGCGCGGGCAACAACGGTTCCAGCGCCGCCAACGACGGTATGGCGATGCGCAGGTCGAACGCGGCGCCGGCCAGGCTGCGCGGCTCCGCCAGCGTGCCCTCCGCCCGAAGCGTGGCGCCCGCGGCCTCGGCCTCGATGGTAACCTGCGCCGGCTCCACCGGGTGCCAGGGCAGCAGCGCGGCCAGCGGCTCCACCCGCGCCGTGCCGCGCAGCGCGACCCCCGCGCGCGTCGCCTCCGCGGTGATCTCCACCGCCGCGTCCGCGGCCGGCGCGCGCGCCACCAGGCGTGTCAGCACCAGCCCGGGCATCGCCGCATCCAGCGCCAGCGGGCCGATCGTCACCGCCAGGTCCGACAGCGCCAACCCGGGCCCGACCCGCGCCGCGGCCTCGAGCGCGGGCAGCGAGGCCGGCAGGGCCACGCCCGGGGCCGCCGCCTGGGCCAGCGGGCGCAGCGCGGCGGGGTCCGGCACGGTGGCCGACACCGCGACCGCCTCGCCGGGCCGGGCTTCGGCTGCGATCCGGTTTGGCCCCACGGCCAGCGCCGCGCGCCACGGCGTTTCGGGCGTGACCGGCACTGCGCCGGCCTCGGCGGTCAGCTGCGCGGGCACGCCGTGCAGCACCACCTCGCCCTCGAGCGCCGCCGGCCCGCCTCCCACCACGCCCGTCAGCCGCGCCCGGACCACGCCGAGCGTGCCCAGCCGCGGGTCGGGCAGCACGACCTGGCTGTCGGTGATGGTCAGCCCCGCGATCGCCAGGCTGCGCCGGGCGGCCGCCGGCGCCGGTCCCGGGCCGGGCGCGGCGGGCGCCGCCTCGGGCCTCGGGGCGGGGCGCAGCACCCAGTTCGGCCCCTCCGGCGTGCGTTCCAGCAGGATGTCCGCACCTTCGATGGCGATGGCGCGGATATCCACCGCGCCGCGCAGCAGCGGCAGCAGCGCCACCTGTACCTCAAGGCGACGGATGCGCGCCATCTCGGGCCTGGTGCCGCCGGGCAGATTGGCCAGCGTCGCGTCGCGCGCCTCGATCCGCGGCACGAGGCCCGGGCGCAGCGCGACGGCGCCGAGGCTCACCGCGCGGCCCGTGGCGGCCTCGATGGCAGACGTGATGCGCGGGGTCAGGCTCCCGGCATCCACCGCCGCGACCAGCGCCACGACGCCCCCGCCCGCCAGCAGGGCCACCCCCGCCAGCCCCCCCAGGGCCCATGCGGCGCCGCGGCGCATCGCGGTCAGGCCACCCGCCGGCAGGCGGGCGTGCGTGGCTTGTCGAAGCCGAGGAACGTGAAGGTCTCCCGCATGTGGGGCGGCAGCGGCGCGGCCAGTTCCAGCACGCCGCCATCGGGGTGCGGCAGGCGCAGTGCACGGGCATGCAGGTGCAGCGTGCGGTCGCCGAAGCCGTCCGGATGCGCGGCCGCCCCGCCATACTTGCCATCGCCCAGGATCGGGCAGGACAGCGCGGCGGCGCAGTGCACGCGCAACTGGTGGGTGCGCCCGGTCAGCGGTGTCAGTTCCAGCAGCGCGGCGCGCTTCTGCGCGGAATCCATCACGCGATACAGCGTGACGGCGCGCGTCGCGTCCCGCGCATCCGAGGGCACGGTGCGTTCGCCATGCGCCCCGCCCTGCTTGGCCAGCGCCATATCGATGCGCCCTTCCAGCGGGTGCGGTCGGCCGACCACCACAGCCCAGTAGGTCTTCTGCGCATCGCGGCCGCGGAAGGCCCGCGCCAGCGCCGAGGCCGCCGCGGGCGTGCGCGCCAGCACCAGCACGCCGGTGGTGTCGCGATCCAGCCGATGCACCAGGCGCGGGCGTTCGTCCGAGCCGAAGCGCAGCGCATCCAGCAGCCCATCGACATGCTTGGCGATGCCGGGGCCGCCCTGCACCGGAAGGCCCTGCGGCTTGTCGATCGCGATCACCGCATCGTCGCGGTAGATCACCATGCGCTGCATCTCGGACGCGTCGTGCTCGTTCACCGGCTTGGGGTCGGCCTTGGGGGCCTGGCCCTCGGGCATGGGCGGGATGCGCACCTGCTGGCCGCCCAGCAGGCGGGTATTGGCCTCCACGCGCTTGCCATCCACGCGGATCTGGCCGGTGCGCAGCATCTTCTGTAGCGCGCCCTGCGTCAGTTGGGGGAAGTGGCGATGGAACCAGCGGTCGAGGCGCGTATCGCGCTCGGAGGCCCAGACGGTACGGGTGGTGACAGGCATGGCGGAGATATCGCCCCGCCGGCCGGCGAAGCCAAGCGCGATGTCCGCCCGTGCGCCGCCCGGAGCACATCCCGATCCGAACGGAATCGCCCGATCGGGTCTGGATGCTCGCGACGGCAGGCGCCGGCGCGGTCGCCGCGCGCCAAGGCGAATGGCAGGGGGCTCCGGGTGCGCCGCGGGGTGCAGACGCATCCGGCGCCGCGCCCTATCCTGTCGCGCGACGTTGACCCGGACCCGATCCCATGACCCGCCAGACCGCCATCCCCTGCACCTTCATGCGCGGCGGCACCAGCCGCGGCCCTTATTTCCTGGCCGCCGACCTGCCGCCGACGCGCGAGGAGATCTCGCAGGTGTTGCTGGCGGCGATGGGTTCGCCCGATGCGCGGCAGATCGACGGGCTGGGTGGCGCCACCACGCTGACCAGCAAGGTCTGCATCGTCTCCCCGGCAGCGGCGGGCGAGGCGCAGCAGGTCGACTACCTGTTCGCGCAGGTCTCGGTGGACAAGGCCTTCGTCGATTTCGGGCCGACCTGCGGCAACATGCTGTCGGGCATCGGTCCCTTCGCGATCGAGAAGGGCCTGGTGCCGTCGCATGATGGCGAGACCTCCGTGCTGATCCGCGCCGTCAACACCGGTGCGCTGATCGAGGCCGTGGTGCAGACCCCGGGCGGCGAGGTGGCCTATGATGGCGACACTGCGATCGCCGGCGTGCCCGGCACCGCCGCCCCCGTGGTGCTGAACTTCGCCGATGCGGTGGGTGGTGCGACCGGGTCGCTGATGCCCACCGGCCACGCGCAGGATGTCATCGATGGCGTGGCCGTCACCTGCCTCGATGTCGCGATGCCCGTGGTGATCGCGCGCGCGGCCGATCTCGGCAAGACGGCGCGCGAGACCGCGAAGGAACTCGACGCCGACCGCGACTTCATGGCGCGCATCGAAGCGATCCGCCGCGCCGCCGGCGTCGCGATGGGGATGGGCGACGTGGCCGGCAAGGTAATGCCAAAGTTCGCCATGGTGGCCGAACCGGCGGGCGGGCAGGGCATCGCCGCGCGCTACTTCACGCCGCTGGCGTGCCACGAGGCGATGGCGGTGACGGGCGGCATCTGCATCGCCACCGCCGCGATGCTGCCGGGCACGGTCGCGCACCCGCTCGCGCGCATCGGGCCGAACGAACGCGAGACGGTGGTGATCGAACACCCGACCGGGCAGATGGAGGCCGTAATCAGCACGCGGCGCACCGGCAACGACGGCGTGGAGGTGCTGGGCGGCGGCACGCTGCGCACCGCGCGCAAGATCATGCAGGGCGAGGTGTTCATCCCCGCGCGGATCTGGTCCGGGCGCGGCGCCTGACGCGGCGGCACGCTACCGCCGGAACAGCCAGAACCCCGCGGCGCAGGCGCCGATGCCCAGCCCGACGCTCAGCACCACATAGGCTGCCGCGAGCAGCGGCGAGCGGTCCCACAGGAACCCCGCCTCGAGCGAAAAGGCCGAGAAGGTGGTGAAGCCGCCGAGCACGCCGGGCACCAGCAGCGCGCGCATGTTGCCGTCGATGCCATGCCCCGCGAGCGCACCGATCGCGCCGCTGCCGATGATGTTCACCGCCAGCGTGCCCCAGGGAAACGCCGCGCCGAACAGCGCCAGCCCGGCCAGGGAGACCACGTAGCGCAGCACCGATCCGATCGCGCCGCCAGCGGCGACAAGGAGCACCGCTGATGCTGTGAAACCTTGCATGGACACCCTGTCGTGCCGTTTGCCGATCATTGCCCGTGAGGAGCGGCGCGGCTAGCCTGCCGCCGGGCAGGGAGACGCACGAACATGGAAGTCGCCGGCTACTCGAAGACCTTCGCGTTGGACCAGGGCCAGTTCCTCGGCAACGACCAGATCTTCCAGGCGCTGTACAATTCGCCGACCAGCGATCCGAAGCGGCAGGGCATCTGTACCGGACTGTCGATGATCTGGCTGGCGCGGCGGATGATGTTCCACGACGAGACCGCCCAGCAGCGCGCGAACGCGCTGTTCACCAATGCAGCCTTCATCTGGGGCGGCAGGACGCAGGACATCCACCTGGCGGCCGGCGGAGCCAGCGGTGACACCTACTCCGCCATGTCCGCCATGTATGGCGACGCCCTGCGCGCCTTCGCACTGCGGGTCGGGACGAACTGCAAGTCGGTCTTCAGCGGCGATTTCCGCAAGCTTTCGGACACCGCGACCGATGTCGTGGACGAGACCGGGACCTACGCGCTCTGGAGCATCGGGCTGTCGACGACCACCGGCGATGCCGGCCACATGGTCGCGAGCTATTCGTCGCACGGCTCGATGCTCGGCGGGAAGCATTTCTACTTTTTCGACCCGAACATGGGCGAGTACCGCATCAGCGCGAAGGACTCCTTCGATTTCACCTGGAACATGTTCGAGGCCTACGACAAACAGTTCCTCGGCCTCAGATACGTGGCCGCCTTCGAGGTGGTGCGCTGACGAAGCGCGCCGGCGCGCACGGGCGCAGGACCGCCAGCGGCGGCGCTGCTGCGCGTGGCGCGCCGTCCTCTCAGCGTTCAGGCCTCCGCTCCGCGTTCGGCCCGGCGGTCGCGGGCCGGCTGCTGCATCCCTCGGTCCACCGGTGCCGCGACCACATGGCGCGGCAGATCCCGCCGGGTTCACTGGCCCGCGCTCGGCAGGCCCTGACGCGGATCGGGCAAGGGTCGGAGGCCGCTTGACGCCGCGGCCGCATGGCTCGCGTTCAGAACACCCTGATCCGCTCCGCGACCCCACCGCGGCGCTGAACGATCCACGCACCTGCAGGCGGATGCGTGGCGCCTTCCGACCAATACCCCTACGCACCAACAGGACGACAGCACCATGGACGTTGCCGGCTACACGAAAACCTTCTCGATGGACCAGGGCTCGATCCTGGGGAACGACCAGATCTTCCAGGCGCTGTATGACGCCCCGCTGACCGACGACAAGCGCGGCGGCATCTGCTTGGGCCTGTCGCTGACATGGCTGGCGCGGCGGATGATGTTCCACAACGAGACGCCCGAGCAGCGCGCGGCGACCCTGATCAGCGGCCCGGGCTTCAGGTGGGGCGGCCGGACACAGGACATCCACAATGTCAGCCCGGCGTCAGGCAGCGGGTGGAACGACTACCTGGATGCGATGCTGACCGACGCCTTGCGCGCCTACGTGCTGCGTATCAGGCCCTCGACCATTTCCGAGGGCGCGCATTCCGATGCCGCCGGCGACGCCGACCTGATGTGGGAACCCGCGGGCGAGGCGGGCGCCTATGTGCTGCACTACATCTGGCTGATCGACAGGGGTTCGTCGGTGGGGCACTGGACGGCGTCCTATGCCTCGCACGGCACCTTCGGCCGCAATCGCCATTTCTATCATTTCGATCCGAACATGGGCGAATATCGCGTGGGCACCGACCAGGGCCGCGCGTACCTGAAAGCGTGGAGCGAGGCCTACGGCCGCACGTTCGAGGCCATCAAGCACGTTTGCTCGGTCGAACTGGTCCAAGGATGACGCGGCGCGCGACGCAGCGCGCGGCCGATCGTCAACGCCGCTTCGGGCGCGACTGCGCCCGGCGCGCGAACTCTCATCGATCGCCGCCCGCGATGGCGGCACCGAGGAACTCTACCGTGGCTAGTTCGGGGGTGCCCTGGCGACCTATGTCCTGCGCATCATCCGCGGCACGGTGGTGGACAACCCGCGGCCCGCCTCGATCGACGCGCTGGTCCCCGGCGCCACGACGAACGGTGCCTATGGCCTCTACAACATGGGGTTGAGCACCACGACGGGCCGCGCCGCCCACATGATGGCGTCCTATTGCTCGCACGGCACCTTCGGGCTCGGCTTCAACCGGAGCTTCTATTTCTTCGACCCGAACATGGGCGAGTATCGCATCGGCACCGATGACGTGGTGCCCTTCCTGCGCGCCTTGAACACCGCCTATCAAGACGCGTTCCTCGGCGTCAACGATATCGACCAGTTCCAGGTCGAGCGCGGCTGATCCGCCGCGCGCCGGTCGCGGTCGCGAGGCGGCCGCGCCGTCCGCTGCCGGCTATTCGGTGTTGGTGCTGCGCGTCTGCGCCATGTTCGGCGCGCCGCCCGCCGACTTGTAGATGCCGGTCAGGTCCAGCAGGCGCCGCGGCGTGTAGATCGTGCCCAGGATCGCCTCGACGGCGTCCCAGTTGTCGATCTCGAACTCCGCGAGCGTGTAGCCGAACTGCGTGCACATCCGGTCGCTGTTCAGCAGCATCCCGCGTGAGCGCGCGTGTTCGAAGGCGCCGTTCATGGCGGCGTAGTCGCCACCCGATTCCACGGAATTCGTGATTGCGGCATCCCAGTAGTGCCGTTCGCCATAGCCTTCGAGCATGTCGAAGAAGCATTGCGTGTCGACATGCGGGTCCGGGACCTCGCCCCAGAACACCGTGCGGAAGCGCGGGCCATCGCCGCCGCCGCCGCCGCCGCCGCCACCACCCCCGCCACCACCTCCGCCGCCGGTGAAGGCGCCGCTGCTGCCTTCACTCCCGAAGGTATGTGTCCTTGGGTTTCGGAACCGTCCACCGGCCTCCGGCGAAGACGAAAAGCTGTCCCAGAATCGATAGACTGAATGCGCGTCCCGCGCCATTTTGCCGAATTGATAGGTTTTGTTCATGCCTCCGCCGAACCGCGAAAACGACATCTGGTCTTCTCCCAAACTGCGTCTGCGATGACTGGATAGAGGGCGTCGGTTTTCGGCCAGAGCCCCTTCGGCTGGCCGAGCGTAACATGAGCCGGGCAAACATCAACTGTTGGTGAACGCGACGCGGGACGTCAGCCGGCCCGTCCTGTGGGCACCGCAGCGCGCGCCCTGCGGCGTGCGGGGTCCCGGCGGCGGCCGGTCAGCCGCGGCCGCGCTTGCGCCGCAGCGCGTCCCACTGCGCCATCCGCTCCGCCACCGCCGCCTCCGCGCCGCGGTCGGTCGGGCGGTAGAAGGCCTGGCGCCGCATCCCGTCGGGGAAATAGTCCTGGCCCGAGAAGCCTTCCTCGGCATCGTGGTCGTACTGGTAGCCGGCGCCGTAGCCGATCTCCTGCATGAGCTTCGTCGGCGCGTTCAGGATATGCGCGGGCGGCATCAGCGACCCGGTCTCCTTCGCCGCGCGCATCGCCGCGCCGAAGGCGGCATAGACGGCATTGGACTTCGGCGCGGTCGCCAGGTGCACGACCAGCTGCGCCAGCGCGAGCTCCCCCTCGGGCGAACCGAGCCGTTCGTATGTCTCCCACGCCGCGATCGCGAGCGGCAGCGCGCGCGGATCCGCCATGCCGACATCCTCGGCGGCGAAGCGCGTCAGGCGGCGGGCGATGAAGCGCGGGTCCTCGCCACCCGTAAGCATCCGGGCGAACCAGTACAGCGCCGCATCCGGGTCCGACCCGCGCATCGATTTATGCAGCGCGGAAATCAGGTTGTAGTGCTCCTCCCGGTCCTTGTCGTAAAGCGCCGCACGCTTCGCCAGCAGCGTGGACAGCGCCGCGGTGTCCATCGGCGCCGTGCGCGGCGGCAGCGCGAACAGCTGCTCTGCCATGTTCAGCAGATAGCGCCCATCGCCATCGGCCATGGCGCGCAGCGTGCCGCGCGCCTCGGGCAGCAGCGGCAGGGCGCGCTCGGCCAGCGCCTCGGCGCGGTCCAGCAGCAGGTCCAGCGCGGCGTCGTCCAGGCGCTTGAGCACCATCACCTGGCAGCGCGACAACAGCGCGCCGTTCAGCGCGAAGGACGGGTTCTCGGTGGTCGCCCCCACCAGCGTGACGGTGCCGTCCTCGACCACCGGCAGGAAGCCGTCCTGCTGGGCGCGGTTGAAGCGATGGATCTCGTCCACGAACAGCAGCGTGCCCTGGCCGTTGGACTTGCGTGCGCGCGCCTCGTCGAAGGCGCGCTTCAAATCCGCCACGCCTGAGAACACGGCGGACAGTGCGGTGAAGCGCAGCCCGGCGGCCTCGGCCAGCAGCCGCGCGATGGTGGTCTTACCCACCCCCGGCGGCCCCCACAGGATCAACGACGCCAGCGACCCGCGCGCGAGCATCCGCGCGATCGCGCCCGCCTCGCCCAGCAGGTGGTCCTGGCCCACCACCTCGACCAGGACGCGCGGGCGCAGCCGGTCGGCCAGCGGGCGGGCGGCTTCGGCCTCGGCTGTGGCAGGGGCCTCGCCGAACAGGTCGGCGGCGGGTGCGGGGGTCTTCGCCATGTCGCCATCCTGCGCCAGGGCGCGCCCGCGATCCATGGCAGGCCCGCCGCCCGCCCCCGGCCGGCGGGCCGCACCCGCGTCGCCTGCCGATCCGGCCCGGGACCATCCGTCTCGAATGACGTCATGCGTCTGTCGCTTGACGCCGCGCCGGGCGCATCGCACGGGAGCGCCATGTTGAGACGTACGCTGCTCGCCCTGCCGCTCGCCACGCCGGCCCTTGCGCAGGACCGCCCCACCCGCCTTGTCATCGCCTTTCCGCCGGGCGGTTCCACCGACATCCTCGGCCGCCTGATCGCCCCGCGCATGTCGGACCTGCTCGGCGCCACCGTCACGCCGGAGAACCGCTCCGGCGCCTCGGGCGCGGTCGGTGCTGGCGTCGTCGCGCAATCGGCCGCCGACGGCGCCACCCTGCTGCTCGATTCCGGCGGGCAGTCGGTGAATCCCTTCCTGCTGCGCGGCCTGTCCTTCGACTATGTGCGGGACCTCGCCCCCGTCACGCTGCTCGCGACCCTGCCGCTGCTGCTCGTGGTGCGCGCCGAATCTCCCGCGACCACGCTGCCCGACCTCCTCGCCGCGCTGCGCGCCGACCCGTCCCAGGCGCGCTACGGATCGGTCGGCATCGGCGCGCGCGTACACCTGGCGATGGCGCAGCTGCTGCGCCGGGCCGGCATCCGCGGCGAGCACATCCCCTATCGCGGCGGCGCCGACCAGGTGACTGGCCTGCTGCGCGGCGATACGCCGATCGGCTTCACCTCCCCCGCGCTCGCCGCGCCGCTGCTGGCGGACCGCCGGGTGCGCGCCGTCGCCATCTCCTCCGCCGCGCGCAGCCCGCAATACCCCGGTGTGCCGACCGTGGCCGAACAGGGCTTCGACGGCTTCGCCATTGGCGACTGGCTCGGTGTGCTGGCGCCCGCCGCAACACCCGCGCCGGCCATCGCGCGCATCGCCGCCGCGGCGGCGGATGCGGTGAACCAGCCGGCGCTGCGCCCGCGCCTCGATGCGCTGGGCCTGCAGCCTGCGGCGGACGGCCCCGCCGCCTTCGCCCGCTTCCTGGCGGCCGAGCGCGCGCAGTTCGAAGCCCTGATCCGCGAGGAAGGCATCCGGCTCGAATCGTGATCCCGGCCATGACGCCGGGCATCCCGCTACGGCCAGGGCGCCGCGGATCTTGATTCGGCTCAAGGCGCCGCCGCCCCGCCCGCCGCATGCTCCGCCGGTCGCAACCAGGAGGAACTCCATGCGCGCCCGGGACATCATGACCACCGACCTTGTCACCGTACCGCCCGACATGCCGATCGACGCGCTCGCCACGCTGATGGCCGAGCGCCACGTCTCCGGCGCCCCCGTCGTCGACGCCGAGGGCCGCCTGGTCGGCCTGGTCACCGATGGCGACCTGATGCGCCGCCTCGCGGCCCGCGAGGACAAGCCGGCCTCCTTCTTCGCGGCGCTGCTCGGCGCCAATGCCGACCAGGCCGCCAGCTACGCGCGCACCCATGGCCGGCGCGTGCGCGACCTCATGAGCACCGACCTCGCGACCGTGGCCGAGGACGCGACGGTCGAGGAAGTCGCCCATATCCTGGAGACGCGCCGCATCCGCCGCGTGCCGGTGGTGCGCGACGGCGCCCTGGTGGGCGTGGTCTCGCGCGCCGACCTGCTGCGCGCAGTGATGGCCCCGGTCGGCTCCGGCGCCGAGGCCGAGGCGTCCGACCCGCGCATCCGCCGCGCCATCTATGCCGCCATGGCCGAACAGCCCTGGATCAGCGCACGCTTCGTGTTTCCCATCGTGCAGGACGGCGTGGTGACGTTCCACGGCTTCCTGGGGTCGCAGGAGGCGCTGCGCGCCCTGCGCGTGCTGGCCGAGGGCGTGGCCGGGGTGCGCGAGGTCCGCTTCGACACCACCCCCGCGCCGCGCATGATGCTGGGGGTGCCGTAGCGTCGCCGCGCAGCCCGCGCTTTTCCCCATGCTTTTGCATTTTCCTTGTTTTCGCACATGCGAAGGCGCATAAGCCTGCCCAACCGCGCGGACACCTCCGCGCGCCACGCGCCGCCCGGCCGCGTGATCGGTCCCCGCCGCTTCCCTTCGCAGAAGGCGTGAAGCGCGGTGCGGGCCCGGGCCGGGGATGGCGCGCCACACACCGGACGGTCCCTATCCCGCGGGGCATTCCAGACCGCAGCGACGCGCGCGGCCGGAACCGCCACGCGCGCGTGACAGGACATATCGTGACCACGAATTTCGAGGCGCTGAACCTCGACCCCCGCATCCTCCAGGCCCTGGCCGAGGAAGGCTACACTTCCCCAACCCCCATCCAGGCGCAGGCCATCCCGTCGGTGCTCGAAGGCCGCGACCTGCTCGGCATCGCGCAGACCGGCACCGGCAAGACCGCGGCCTTCGGCCTGCCGATCCTGCATCGCCTGGCGGCCACCGCCGGCCGCCCGCCGCGCGGCGGCTGCCGCGTGCTGATCCTGTCGCCGACGCGCGAACTGGCCTCGCAGATCGCCGACAGCATCAAGACCTATGGCCGCCACCTCGGCCTGTCGGTCGCGGTCATCTTCGGCGGCGTGGGCTTCGGCCCGCAGCGCGCGGCGATGGCCCGCGGCGTCGATATCCTGGTGGCCACACCCGGCCGCCTGCAGGACCTGCTCGACCAGAATGCCGGGCGGCTCGACCACGTCTCCACGCTGGTGCTCGATGAAGCCGACCAGATGCTCGACAAGGGCTTCCTGCCGGCCATCCGCCGCCTGGTGAAGGCCATCCCGGCCGAACGCCAGACGCTGTTCTTCAGCGCGACCATGCCGAGCGAGATCAACCGCCTGGCCGCCGAGATGCTGCGCGACCCGGTGCGCGTGTCGGTCGCCCCGGTCGCCACCACGGCCGAGAAGGTGGCGCAGCGCGTCATCCACGTCCCGGCCTCGGGCAAGCGCCGCGTGCTGGCCGAGATCATCCGCGGCGAGGGTGTCGGCCGCACGCTGGTGTTCTCCCGCACCAAGCACGGTGCCGACCGCATCGTGAAGCACCTGGACATGGACGGCATCGCCGCCAGCGCCATCCATGGCAACAAGGCGCAGAACGCGCGCGAGCGTGCACTCGCCGCCTTCCGCGACGGCTCTGCCCCGGTGCTGGTCGCGACCGACATCGCCGCCCGCGGCATCGACGTGGATGGCGTGACGCACGTGATCCAGTTCGACCTGCCGGAAGTGCCCGAGACCTACGTGCACCGCATCGGCCGCACCGCCCGTGCGGGCGCTTCGGGCGAGGCGGTGGCGCTGTGCAGCCATGAGGACCGCGACAAGCTGCGCGCGATCGAGAAGCTGATCCGCCAGACCATCCCGGCGGAAACCCGCCCGGGTGCGACGGCAGAGGAACTCGCCGCCCAGCCGAAGGAGGCCCCGCGGCCGCCGCGGCAGCAGCAGCACCGCAAGCCGCAGCGCCAGGCCCAGCAGCCGCGGCAGCCGCAGCACCGTCCGGCTGGGCATGGTGCGACGGCGGAGCCGAAGCGTGACGTGCAGCCCGCGCGGCCGCATGCCGGCGAGGCCGCGCGGCGGCGTCCGTCCAGCACCGGCAGCCAGGCGGAAGCGCCGCGGCGGGACCGGTCATGGCGGGAAGGGGATTTTCGCGATGGGTCGTCTGCGCCGGCGTTCTTGAAGCGCGGGCGGTAAGGCAAGGCTAAGGCCCGGCGGAAGGGAACTTCCCCCGGACCCCCATCCTTTTTTCTGTCAATTGGACGAGCGTTCCCGGCGCGGCCAGGGGTGCTCATCCGGCGAGCGCCTCACGGAGCGCTCGGCTCTTGGCGGCATTCACGGCATTGCCGATGCGCAGGAAGGCTTCCTCCGATTCCAGGTAGCGCGCCGCGGCTGCCGGAATGTTGCCCGCGGCATACTCAAGGTCACCTAGCGCCGGCAACGCATCAGCCTCGTTCCAGACCGGGGAGAGCGCGCGGAACTGCGACAGCGCCGCGACGATGTCCTCGCGCACCGCCCTGAATTCCTCGTCCGCCAGCGACACCCGCCCCAACCGCAGCCCACGAATCGCCTCGCCGATGCGCGCGCCGGCGGCGCGAACGATCGGTAGGACCGCCTCGTAGGAACCCCGTGCCGCGTCGTGGTCGGCGCGGGAGCGAAGCCCCGCTGCCCGCTGCGCGACCAGCCAGATCGCGAGCGGCATGCCCCCTAGCGCATCGATGAGGCGCGGCAGATAAGAATAGCGCAGCTCTCCCTGGACTTTCGCAACGCGGCGAGCTTATATAGGAATTCAGTCCGCAGTATGGTGCAGACTGCCGCTCTTTCACAGCCGCATCCGTCCCTCGTCACCCTGTCGCAGCGGGACCCTTTCTGACGCCGCGCGCGGTATTTCTCCGAAACTTGGTGATACGCGCCGAGCTCGTCCCAGTCGGAATTTGTCCAAAACCCGCAATCCGTCGGTCCCGCCTAAAATCCTAAAGCCCTAAAGCCCCCCAACCCCATTGTCCGAAACCGCCCCTTCCCGCGCCAACGGCCAAAAAAAGGAGGGGGTTTCAGGGGGAGTTCCCTCCCCCTGACCTTCCACCGCCCCTTACCCAAACACCTCGCCCCAGGCCCCCCGCAGCGCCGCATCGGCTTCGTCCATCGTCGCCATCACCCCCTGCGCCGCGATGCTGGTCACGCCGTGCTCCGCCACGCCGCAGGGCACGATCCCGCCGAAATGCGACAGGTCCGGCTCGACGTTCAGTGCCACGCCGTGCCAGGTCACCCAACGCGTTACGCGTACGCCGATCGCGGCGATCTTGTTCTCCCCGCCGGCCCGGTCTGGCACCCACAGCCCGACGCGGCCCGCCCGCCGTTCGGCGCGGATGTTGAAGCGAGCCAGTGTGCGGATCAGCCATTCCTCGAGACCATGGACATAGGCCCGGACATCACGCGCCGGCACGGACCCATGCGCCTGGTTGAGGTCCAGCATCACGTATCCCGTGCGCTGCCCCGGCCCGTGATAGGTCCATTGCCCGCCGCGCCCGGCGTTGAACACCGGGAAGCGGGCATCGTGCAGGTCCTGGGGCCTTGCGGAGGTCCCGGCGGTGTAGGTCGGGTCGTGTTCGACCAGCCAGATGCGTTCGCGCGCGCCGCCCGCGCGGATGGCGCCGACATGCGCCTCCATCGCGGCCAGGGCCTCGGCATAGGGGGTGCGGCCGTCGGAGATGATCCACTCCGGCGGCTCAGTTGATGGCGGGGCGCTCATGGGTTATACGCCGCGCCCTCTACCCGGTTTGCGGTCGTGGCGGAATGGTAGACGCGCCAGCTTGAGGTGCTGGTAGGGGAAACCCTGTGGAAGTTCGAATCTTCTCGACCGCACCAGTTTTTTTCTGATTCCTCAGACGGCGGGCGCGGGCCATCCGGCCGGCTTGCCTTCGCGTCGTGCACTGCCGCCCTGGCGGCAGCGGGCAGCGGGCAGCGTGCGCGCGGTCGCGCTATGCGCTCGCGGCCCGAGGCAGGGCCTCGGGCCGACAGGTCGGAGGGCTCAGGCGGCCAGGGCCAGGCGCATCTGCAGGTCGTGCCAGTCGGCGGGCGCGAGGCTGACCATCGCCGACCCCTCGATCATCGCCACCGCCGTGTCGTCCGGCGCATTGGCCCTGGCGCCCGCAACCAGGGCGGCGCGTTCGGGCGGGCTCATCGCCGGCAGCATCAGCCGCAGGAAATCCTGCGCGCGGGCGGGCGGGATCGCGGCCAGGATGCCGGCCTCGATCGCCCGCATCTCCGCATCGCTCAGCAGCGCCTGGAGCATCGGCTGCACCGCCTGCTCCTCTTCGGCCATGTGCTCGAAATCCTCGGCCACGAAGGTGCTGAAGCGGAGATAGAGACGGCGGCCGAGCGGCGGGCGCTCGGCGCCGGGCGCGGCGGCGATGGTCTCGATCATCAGCGCCAGGTCCGCGAAGGCGGCGTCATGCGCCTCGTGCTGGTGGCGCGGGCGCACCGCGCCTTCGGGCAGGCGCGTGTCGAGCAGGCGGTGGATGTGCTCCTCCTCGTGGCGCAGATGCGCCGCCGAGATCTCGAGCTGCCCGCGCATCGCATCCAGCAGCGCGGCCGTGCTCGCGGCTTCCGTCCAGTCCTGCGCGCCGAGCCGCGTCAGCAGCCCGCACAGCGCCAGGCGCAGCCCCTTGTGGACCGGCCCGTACAGGTCGAAGGAGGCCGGGCGCTTCGGCGCCGGCATCGGGCCGAACACGTCGTCGCGGCTCGGCGCAAGCCAGTTGTCGTTGATGATCGGCATGGGGCGTGTCCTCGGCATGGGTGCGGCTGTCATGGCGCCGACCGCGCGCCGCACGTCGCGACGGCCGGCGCGCAGGTGGTGGCTGTCAGCGCGCCGGCGCGCCGGGCACGACGACCGTGAGGTAGGGCGCCGTGGGCGTCTCGGTGGCGCCGACCATGGCCGGGGTCGGGTTGCGCACCGGCGGCAGGGCGCGCAGGTAGCGCGCCAGCGCCCGGGCATCGGCGTCGGTGAGCGCGGCGTAGGAATGCCAGGGCATCACCGGCGCCAGCACGCGCCCGTCCGGCCGCACGCCGGTGCGCACGGCGCGCACGATGTCCGCTTCGCTCCAGGTACCGAGCCCGGTCTCGCGGTCCGGCGTCAGGTTGGGCGGATAGAAGACCCCGACCTCGGGGATGCCGAAGCCGATGCCCGAGCCCGCCAGGTGCAGCCGCGGGTCGGGCCGGCCGGCCAGCGCGCCGCCGGTGTGGCAGCCGCCGCAATCCATGATGCGCGAGAGGTATTCGCCGCGCGCGTTCGGGCCCGACGGCGCAGCCTGTTGCGCCAGCGCGGGCGCGGCGGCGAGGGAGGCGATCATGGCGGCGGCGCGCAGGCCGCGGGAAGCGATGGTGGTCATGGCGGCGGTCCTCGATGCCCGGGCGACCTCGCCGCGGGATGGCGCCACATTCGCCGCCGCCGCTTTCCGGAGCCATCGCCGGAGCTTTCCGGAGCTTTCCGGAATCCTTCCCGCCGGTGATCCGCGTCACACCGCCATGCGGCGGCTCACTCCGGCACGCCGGCCTTGACCAGGCCCTCGACGAAGACCTCGGCATGGGCGAAGCCCGCGAGGTTGCGGCGCAGCAGCCCGACGCGGATCGGCGGGCCCATCCGGTTGCGCGCGGCGATGTAGTCCTGCGCTTCCTCGATGCGGCCGAGATGCCCGCAGCAAGAGATCAGCGTGTTGTAGTGCCCGAGATACTCGGCGAAGGCGGCGACGGAGGCGCGCAGGTGCGGCAGCGCTTCGTCGAAGCGCCGCGCGCCGAGCAGCGAGAGACCGTGGATCGCGGTGTAGATGCCCGCGAAGCTGTCCATCGGGCTCATGCGCAGCGCGAGGCCCGTCTCGGCGATCGCTTCCTCCATGCGGCCGGCGCGCAGCAGGCCCCAGCCATGCAGCGTGCGCCCCAGCGCAAAGCAGGGGTTGAGGTCGAGTGCCGCGCGCAGTTCCACCAATCCGGACTCGTGCTGGCGCGCCGAGGAGAGGCAGATGCCGTGCGTCATGCGCGCCCAGGGTTCGGCGGCATCGTGCGCCACGGCCACGGCCGCGTGGCGTGCCGCCTGGCGGTAGCCCTCGGCATTGTCCGGCCACCAGTAGCACAAGGCCGCCCACCAGCCGGCCCAGGCCAGCAGCGCCTGTGCCCGCGCATAGCCTGGCTCGAGCTCGAGGGCGGCCTCGAGCAGGCGGCGCGCTTCCTGGTTCTGCGCGCGGCCGACCTTGCTGATCAGCCCCATGGCGCGCACCGCGAGGCCCCAGGCCGAGAGGTTCGCGGTCGGCCGGGCGGCGGCGCGGAAGCCTTCCTCGGCATACAGATGCGGCTCGATCGCCGCGACGACATGGCGCGTGATCTCGTCCTGCACGGCGAAGATGTCGGCCATCTCGCGATCGTAGCGTTCAGCCCAGATGTGCCGGCCTGTGGCGGCGTCGATCAACTGTCCGGTGACGCGTATGCGCCCGCCGGCCACGCGCACGCTGCCTTCCAGCACGTAGCGCACGCCGAGGTCGCGCGCGACCTCGCGCACGTCCACCGCGCGGCCCTTGTAGGTGAAGGTCGAATTGCGCGCGATCACGAACAGCCAGCGCAGCCGGGCGAGGTCGGTGATGATGTCCTCGGTGATGCCATCGGCCAGCCAGTCCTGGCCGGCGGCCTCGCCCATGAAGGTGAAGGGCAGCACGGCGATGGAGGGCGCTGCGTCCTCCGCCGCGCCTGTGGCGATCGTGCCGGGTGGCGCGTCGGGCAGCGCGGGGGCCGCGACCTTGTCATGCAGCACGAGGCCGGTGGTCGCCTCGACGACCGCCAGCGTGCGGTCGGAGAACAGCCCGACCAGCAGCTTGTCGACGGTCGAGCGGCCGAGCCGCGTGCGATGCGCGAATTCGTCCCGCGAGATGCGCTCGCGGGCCAGGTAGGTGCGGAGGATGTCTGCGACCCGTCGCCTGCCGTCCATCCGGACGCCGCTGCTCCCCGACCCATCGCCCCGCCGCGCGCGGGGCCCTCGACCTGCGATGCCAGGATAGGCCGGGGCGACGGATGGGGAAACCGCCCCCGGCGGCCGGTGGCCCTGACGCACCGGCGCGAAAGCCTCTACCCTGTGTGGCGGAGGTGCCGTTCATGGACGATGATTTCCGCCGCGCAGCGCTCGACTACCACCGGCTCCCGCGGCCCGGGAAGCTGGCGATCGAGCCGACCAAGCGCATGGCGACGCAGCGCGACCTCGGGCTGGCCTACAGCCCCGGCGTCGCCGCGGCCTGCGAGGCGATCGCCGCCGACCCCGCCGCCGCCTACGAATACACCACGCGCGGCAACATGGTCGCGGTCATCACCAACGGCACCGCCGTGCTGGGTCTCGGTGCGATCGGCGCGCTGGCGTCCAAGCCCGTGATGGAGGGCAAGGCGGTCCTGTTCAAGAAATTCGCCGGCATCGATTCCATCGACATCGAGGTCGAGGAACGCGACCCGGCGAAGTTCATCGAGGTGGTCGCCGCGCTCGAGCCCTCGTTCGGCGCCATCAACCTCGAGGACATCAAGGCGCCCGAATGCTTCGTCATCGAGGCCACGCTGCGCGAGCGGATGAAGATCCCGGTCTTCCACGACGACCAGCACGGCACCGCCATCATCGTGGCCGCCGCGGTGCGCAACGGGCTGCTACTGCAGGGCAAGCGGCTCGAGGATGTGAAGCTGGTCAACACCGGCGGTGGCGCGGCGGCGCTGGCCTGCCTGGATCTGCTGGTGTCGATGGGGCTGAGGCGGGAGAACGTCACCGTCTGCGATATCGGCGGCGTGGTGCATACGGGGCGCAATGACCTCGACCCCTACAAGGCGCGCTATGCGCAGGTGACCGAGGCCCGCACGCTGGAGGATGCGCTGCCGGGGGCAGATGTGTTCCTGGGCTTGTCGGCGCCGCGCGTGCTCAAGCCGGAATGGCTGAAGCTGCTGGCGCCCAAGCCGCTGGTCCTGGCGCTGGCGAACCCCGAGCCCGAGATCCTGCCCGAGGCCGTGCGCGCCGCACGGCCTGATGCGATCGTGGCGACCGGGCGCACCGACTACCCGAACCAGGTCAACAACGTCCTGTGCTTCCCCTTCATCTTCCGCGGCGCACTGGATGTCGGTGCAACCACGATCAACGAGGCGATGAAGATCGCCGCGGCGGATGCGATCGCGGCACTGGCGCGCGTGGAAGCGAGCGAAGTCGTCGCCGCGGCCTATGGCGGCCAGGCGCCGGTCTTCGGCCCTGACTACATCATCCCCAAGCCCTTCGACCCGCGCCTGATCCTTGAGATCGCGCCGGCGGTGGCGCGCGCGGCGATGGACAGCGGCGTTGCCACGCGCCCGATCGCCGATTTCGAATCCTACCGGCGCGAACTGGAACGCAACGTGTTCCGTTCGGGCAACCTGATGCGCCCGGTCTTCGAATCCGCCCGCAAGCGCCCGCGCCGTGTGGCCTATGCCGAGGGCGAGGATGAACGCACGCTGCGCGCCGTGCAGTCGGTGGTCGATGAAGGCATCGCCGAACCCATCCTGGTCGGCCGGCGTTCCGTGATCGAGGCGAAGGTCGCGGCGCTCGGCCTGCGCATGAAGCTCGGCGAGAGCGTGCGCGTGGTCGACCCGGTGGATGACGATGCGCTGTTCGCCCCGCTGGTCGACCTGTACCGCCACAAGGTCGGCCGCCGCGGCACGCCGCCCGACGCGGCGGCGAAGCGGGTGATGACGCGCCCGGCCGTCGCGGCGTCCCTGCTGCTGGAAGCCGGCCATGCGGATGCTGCCATCTGCGGGGGCACCGGCGATTGGATGGGGCAGTGGAGCCATGTGCTCGACATCATCGGCAAGCGCGACGATGTGGGGCGCGTCTATGCCGTCTCGGGCCTGGTCACGCGTGCGGGCGAGCATCTGTTCGTGGTGGACACGCACCTGTGCCTCGAGCCGACCGCCGACCAGATCGCCGAGATGACGCTGCTCGCGGCCGAGCAGGTGCGCGCCTTCGGCATCACGCCCAAGGTCGCGCTGCTGTCGCATTCGTCGTTCGGTGCGTCGCATGCGCCATCGGCACGACGCATGCGCCAGGCGCTGAAACTGGTCCGCATGCACGACCCGGCGTTGGAGGTGGATGGCGAGATGCACGCCGATGCCGCGCTGATCCCGGCGATCCGCGCGCGCGCGGTGCCCGACAGCACGCTCGATGGTGCGGCGAACCTGCTGGTGATGCCCGGGATCGATGCCGCCAACATTGCCTTCAACCTGGTGAAGGCGGCGACCGACGGGCTGCAGCTGGGTCCGCTGCTGCTGGGGATGAACAAGCCGATCCACGTGCTGGTGCCGTCCGTCACCGCGCGCGGGATTCTCAACGTCACCGCGCTGGCGGTCGCGCAGGCGAACGCGCAGGGCTGAAAAAGCGCCCGGGAGGGGCGCAGCCTTTTTGCTTGCAGTTAGTTCAACGTTGAAGGTAAATAGTTCTACGTTGAACGAAAGGCAGATCCCCATGTCCACCCGACGCATCCTCCTCGCCGGCGCCGCCGGTGCCTTCCTTGCGCTGCAGGGCCGCACGCTGCGTGCCGCCAGCGCAGACCCCGTCGCCCCCTGGGCCGCAGCCCCCGCCGCCGCGCACCCGGACTGGCGCGTGCGCGCGGCCTTCTGGGCGGTGCTGGCCCCCAACCCACACAACCGCCAGCCCTGGATCCTCGACCTGCAGGCCGATGGGTCGGCGCTGCTGCGCTGCGACCTCGATCGCCGGCTGCCGGCGACCGACCCCTTCGACCGGCAGATCACCATCGGCCTGGGCTGCTTCGCCGAACTGTTCCGCATGGCGGCCGCGCAGCAGGGTCAGGCTCTGCGCATCGAGGCCTTGCCCGAGGGCGAACCTGGCCCGCGGCTCGATGCGCGGCCCATCGCGCGCTTCGTCCCGCTGCCGGGTGCGGCCACGCCCGACCCGTTGTTCGCCCATGCGCCGGCCCGGCGCAGCGCAAAGGTGCCGTTCGACACCGCGCGCACCGTGACGCAGGCGCAGATGGCGACCCTCGCCGCCGCCACCGGCGGGGGCTTCGGCGGCACGACCGACTCCGCGCGCGTCGCCGCCCTGCGCGACCTCACCTGGCGCGCCTGGGTGATCGAAGCCGAGACCCCCGCCGCGCATATGGAAACCATCAACCTGATGCGCCTGGGGTCGCCCGCCATCGCCGCGCAGCCGGACGGCATCAGCGTCGGTGGCCCAGGCCTCGATGACCTGATCGCCCGTGGCGTGCTGACGCGCGAGGGCTTCGCCACCCCCGGCGCCCCCGGCTACCGGGAGATGTTCAATCGCTATCGCCCGATGCTGGCGGCCACCACCGCCCATGTCTGGCTCAATGGCGCGGCGACGCGCACGGCCGCGCTGGCGGCGGGGGCGGAATGGCTGCGGCTGAACCTGGCGGCAACCGGGCTTGGCCTGGCCCTGCACCCGGTCAGCCAGGCGCTGCAGGAATATCCCGAGATGGCGGGGCCTTTCGCCGAGGCGCAGGCCCTGATGCCGGGTCCGGCCGGATCCCGCGTGCACATGATGGGCCGCATCGGCCACCTGCCCGACGGCGCGCGCGCGCCGCGCCCCACCCCGCGCTGGCCCGCCGAATCGCGTATCCTGGGGGCATGACGGCAGCACCCCAGGACCCGCCCCTGTTCGCCCTGTTGAACGAGGTCGGGATCATCGAGCAGCTCGCCCGCAACCGCTTCGACGCGGCGCAGGCGGACGGGCTGCTGCTGTCCCACTTCATCCTGCTGAACCACCTCGTCCGCGTGGGCGACGGCACGCCGCCGGCGCGGATCGCGAGCGCGCTGCAACTCGCCAAGGGCGCCATCACGAACACCATGCAGCGGCTCGAGGATCGCGGGCTGATCCGGGTCGAGCCCGACCCCGAGGATGGTCGCGGCAAGCGCGTGTTCCTCACCGAAGCGGGCCGCGCGCGCCGCGCCGCGGCGGTGGCCAGCGCCACCGATGCCCTGGCCCCCCTGCTGGCCGACCTGCCCGCCGGCACCTGCGATGCGCTGCTGCCGGGCCTGCGCGCCATCCGCACGCGGCTCGACCGCGCGCGGGATGGCTGAACGCCGGCATCAGCCCCGCGCGAGCAGCGCCGCCAGGTCCTTCGCGCCGGCCTTCTGCTCCGCGCGCAGGATGACATAGACCGCCTGCGCCTCGATCGCCGGGTCGCCGGCCGGGTTCAGCCTGACCTCGCCGCCCGGCGGGCTGTAGGCGATGGCCGTGCCGAGCCCCTGCTCCAGCAGCAGCCCGGCGACGCGCGCCCAGGTGCCGCGATACGGCGTTGGCAGGTCGATCCGGAACAACTCGTTGCCTTCGGAGGAGAACAGGTCCTCGAGCAGCCGCTCCGCGCCTGGTGCCACCAGGGCGCGGGCCAGCATCTCGGGGTAGCTGCGCAGCGGACGGACCGCGGCCGAAGCGCCGGCCGCGAGCAGCCTGACCCGGTTGCGGTCATCGACGCATTCCGTGACCACCACCGGCGGCGCGCCGGCCGCCATGGCGCGCACCCGCGCGACGACATCGGCCGAGATGGCATCGCTCACCGCGTCATCCTCGCGCTCGGCCAGCACAATCACCGCGGCGGCGTGCTGCGCATCCGCCATGCGCAGCGCGTCCTCGTCGGTCGGCGCGCCGTTCACATGCACCAGGTCCTCGTCGCACAGCATCTGCGGCAGGCCGTCGGGTCCCGCGGCAAAGGCGCGGGTCAGCAGCAGCACCGGCGCCTCCCGGTAATCCGGCGTGCCGCGCAGTTGCCGCACCAGTCCGTGGAAGAACCGCACGGCATCGCCCTCCGGCGTGCCGATCACCAGCACATGGCCTTCCATGCCCCACCTCCAGGATCCCGATCGCTTGCGCGCGCGCACGTCCTCGCGCCAGTCGAACCAGTCCGACGCAACCTTCGCCACGACGAAGACGCCACCGACCAGCAGCAGCAGCACGGTCGCGACCCGGCCGATGCCGGTCCTGGGCGTGATGTCGCCATAGCCGACCGTGGTCAGGGTCACGACCGCGAGCCACAGGCTGTCCTGCGGCGCCATCTCCTCGAAGGCGGCCATGGCGGCGACGAACAGCGCAACCATTGCCGCCAGCCACATCATTGGCCGGCGCAGTCGCGGCCGCCCGTGCCGCCAGCGACGCCGGCGCAACAGCAGCCGGAACGCGGTCAGCACGGCACGGACCGCCCCCGGGTCACTGCGCCGTGGCGGTGATCCCGAACAGCCGCTGGGCCTCCGCCGGGCCGGGCGGCGGACCCTGGATATCCGCCATGCCGAGCGGGCGCGGTGGATTGGCGCGGATCTCGATGGTGCGCGCCTGGCCGCGGATGAAGCGCTGCACCACGTCGCGGATCGGGTCGAGCGCCGCTGCGCCCGGCTGGGACAGCGCGCCGCCTGCCATGGCGGCCAGCTGTTCGCGCAGCTGCGGCTCGGGCGTGCGGGTCTCGCGCGACTGCGCGGCGATGAAGCGGCCGAACAGCGACGCATCGGCATAGCGCAGCCCGAAGGAGATCAGCCGCGTGGCGGAGAAGTCGGCCGCCTGCATCCTCTCCTGCGTCAGGCCATCCATCGCGAGCGCGAGCGACAGCGTGCCGGCCTCGCGCACCGCCAGCGAGATGTCACGCACCTCGATCCGCCCCGATGCGCCCTCATAGGCGGAGCTGGAGGTGATGTCGGCGTCGATCGCCTGGTAGCCGAAGCGCGTCAGCCAGGCAGCGATCATCGGCGTGGCCTCCACGCGGATACCGCGGAAGGCGAGGGTGCCGGTGCCCGACCCGTCGGGGTTGGTCACGTCGGCGCCGATGCGCATCTCGGTCATGCGGCCGACCGGGCGGCCGCCGCCGGCGAGTTCCAGCCCGTCCATCTCGACAGAGGCGCGCCCGACCAGCGATCGCGGCCGTTCCTGGCGCATCACGGCGCCCAGGGTGCTCGCGATGTCGACGCCGCTGAAGGCGAAGCGTGCGATGCGCACGGCATCGACCACGCCGCCGCCGTCGATCCGCGAGACGTCGAGCCCCTCCATCCCGAAGCGCGCCGGCTGGCCCGCCACCCAGTTCTCGAAGGTCAGGGACGCAAGGCGCATGGTCGCCCCGCCGGAGGTCTCCAGCCCCTCGAGCCGCAGCCCGTCGAGCCGCACATCCTCCGGCCGGGGCGGGCCGCCGGCGCCGCGCGGCACGGTCAGTCCGGCCAGGCGGAGCAGGCCGACGCGGACCTGCGTGCCGCTTTCCTCGGTCGCGAGGCCGCGGATCACCGCCTCGGCCACGCCATCGGGGCGCAGGCCGTTCAGCGTGACCTCATCGGCGGTGGCGCGCTTGCCGGGCTGTTCGAGCACGACGCCGGTCAGGCGCACCTGTTCGCCGGCGGAATCGAGCGCCTGGGCGCTGGCATAGGAGAGCCGGACATTGGCGCCCAGCAGGCTGCGCAGCCGCGTGACCGCGGCGGGCTCGTTGGCAGGCACCGCCTGGGCGGCCGGCGGCATGATCGGCGGGTGGAGCGGCGCGGGCTGGCCCGGCGGCGGGGTGGCCGGCCGGGCCGGCTGCGCCTGCTGCGGCGCGCCGAGCGGCGGCGGCTTGGCGGTGGGCAACGCCTGCGTGGGCGCCGCCTGGGTGCCCGGCTTGGGCTGTGCGGCGACCGGCCCGGCCAGGGCGAGCCCCGCCACTGTCGCGAGCATCGTCGCCTTCATGCCCATGCTGCGTGCTGCGTGCATCCCCGGCTCCCGTCCTGCGTGACCGAAACCAGTTAAGCCCGCGCGCGCGTTCCGCACCAGCATCGGCGCGCCGGGGCTTGGCGTGGGGTGTGACCGGTTTCACATGACAGGCATGATGCGCGAAAGCCCGGACCCGGCATGACCCGCCCGCCCGCCCGCACCGGACCGCCCCCCGAGGTCGCCGCCTTCCTCGACCGTGTCGCGCGGCTGCCCGCCGCGCGCCCGGCGAGCGGGCGGCCCGGCCGGCTGATCTTCACCGTCGATGCCACCGCGTCGCGCCAGCCGGCCTGGGACCGGGCCTGCGCGCTGACCGGGGAGATGTTCCTGGCCACGCGCGACCTCGGTGGGCTGGCGGTCTCACTCGCCTATTGGCGCGGCTTCATGGAATTCGCGGCAACCCCCTTCCTGACCGACGGCGCGGAACTGGCGCGGCGCATGTCCACCGTGACCTGCCTGGGCGGCCAGACGCAGATCCTGCGCGCGCTGCGCCACGCGCTGGCGGAATCCCGTAAGGAGAAGGTCGGCGCGCTGGTGCTGGTGGGCGACGCGATCGAGGAGGATGTCGACGCCGTCTGCCACGCCGCGGGGGAGCTCGGCCTGTTCGGCACGCCGGTCTTCTGCTTCCACGAGGGTGCCAACCCGGTCGCCGCCAATGCCTTCCGCCAGGTGGCGAAGGTGTCGGGCGGCGCCTACGCGCCCTTCGATTCGGCCTCGGCCGGCACGTTGCGGGACCTGCTGCGGGCGGTCGCGGTGTTCGCCGCCGGCGGGCGGACGGCGCTGGCGGCCTTGCCCGGCGCGACCGCGGCGCGCATCGCGGGACAATTGCCCGCTCCGAAAGGTCGCACATGACCTGGGTCGCGCTCGGTGCGCTGGCGCTGCTGGTGGTGATGGTCGCGTTGCGCGGCTTCGCCACCGCCTCGGTCACGACGGTGAAGAAGACGCTCGCCTGGACCGCGGGCGGGCTTGGCGCGGTGCTGCTCGGCGCGCTGCTGTTCAGCGGGCGCGGCATGCAGGCGATCTGGTCGCTCGGCCTGTTCGCGCCGCTGCTGGTGCAGGCCTGGCGGTCGTGGCGCACGGCGCGCACCTTCTCCCGCGGCGGCCAGGCGAGCCCGGGCCAGGAAAGCCGGGTCGAGACCGCGACGCTCGAGATGGTGCTGCACCACGACAGCGGCCGCATGACCGGCACGGTGAAGCGCGGGCGGTTCCAGGGTGCCGACCTCGCGGATCTCGACCTGCCGATGCTGCGCGCCCTGATGGCGGACTGCGCCGCCGAGGACCCCGACAGCGTGCCGCTGCTGGAAGCGTGGCTCGACCGCAGCCACCCCGACTGGCGCGACGGCGCGCCCCCGGCGGCCGAGGACGGCCCGCTCACGCGCGCCGAGGCGCTGGCGGTGCTCGGCCTGGCGGAGGGCGCGACCGAGGCCGAGATCCGCAGCGCGCATCGGCGCCTGATGCGCACCGCGCATCCCGACCAGGGCGGCAGCGCCTGGCTGGCGGCGCGGCTGAACGCGGCGCGGGACCTGCTCGTCGGCGGATGACGGGTGGCGGGTGCGGCCTCTCCGCGGCCTCGGCCCGGATGCAGGCCATGCATGATGCCGTCTCGCCCGATGCCCGCCGCCGCCCCAGTCCTGCCGCGTGGCGGCGGCAGGATGCGCCGATGGAACACGCCCGCCGCACGGCGCTCGCCGCCGCCCTCCTGGTCCTGGCCGCGCCTGCCGGCGCCACGCAGGACGCCGTCGTCACCGGCACCGCCGCCTATCGCGAACGCATCGCGCTGCCGCCGGGCGCGATGCTCGAGGTCGAACTGCGCGACATCTCCCGCGCCGACGCGCCGGCGCCGCTGATCGCGACCGTGCGCGTGGACCCGGCGGGGCAGGTGCCGATCCCCTTCGCGCTGCGATACGACCCGGCGCGGATCGACCCACGCGGACACTATGCCGTCTCGGCTCGGCTGCTGGTGGATGGCGTGGTGCGCTGGCACACCGACAGCAACCATCTGCTGCCCCAGGGCGGGTCCGGCCAGGGCGTCGCGTTGCAGCTGGTGCGCGCCGCGGCGCCCGGGCCGGCCGGCGCGTGGCAGGTGCGCGAGATCGGCGGCCGCGCCGTGCCCGCCGCGATCCCCGCGACGATCACCTTCGACGGCACCGGCCGCGCCCACGGCACCGGAGGCTGCAACCGCTTCAACGGCGGCTACGAAGCCGATGGCCCGGCGCTGCGCTTCGGCCCGGCCGCGCAGACCAACATGGCCTGCGCCGAGCCCGCGATGGACCAGGAGGCGCGCTTCCACGCAGCACTCGCGCGCGTGCGCACCTGGCGCGCCGATGGCGCGACGCTGCTGCTGCTGGACGAGGCCGGCGGCGTCGCGATGCGCCTCGCGGCCCAGCCGGGCTGACGCGCAGGCGCTGCTTTTGGGGGCTTCAGCGCGGTCGCGTCACGATTTCGGCGCCTGGCTTGCCGGGGCGGAAGCGGTAGACCTTGCCGGCCCAGGCCCCTTCCGAGCATTCGCCGCGCATCGCGAGGTCACGCCGCGCCATGGAGCCGGCATCGTTCCAGTCCTCCATCAGCCCGTCATTGGACATGCTGCCCAGCCAGAACAGGCCGCAGGGGCCGGGCTGGGCGGTATCCGATCCATAGACGGTGACATCGAGCAGGTCGGCGATGCCATGGCACAGTGCGGCGCCGCTGCGCGGGGCGGGCAGCGCATCTGTCGGGCTGCCGCCGGGGTTGGTCACGATCCAGCAGGCGCGCAGTTCGATCGACGGATCCGGCCCGCCGAAGCGCCCGGCCAGCGGGCGCAGCTTGCGCAGGTTCCAGGCGCCGATCCCGTCCTTGCCGAGCTTGATCCACCAGTCGCCCTCGGCGCTGTGCCCGCTGTGGCAGATCATGATGAGCCGGCCGATCGGCACGGCGGCCGCGGCATCCGCCAGGCGACCTATCACGTCCTCGGTGCTGAGGTCGCTCTTGTGATGGGCGAGGAAATCGAAGCGGCCCGCATTCTCGATGCTGGTGCCGATGCGCGTGTCGAGCACGCGGTAGGTTGCTGGTGCGGCCATCATGCGCTCCGTTCGCCACGGTGGCATGATGGCCCGGTCCGGCGGCCGTGGCTGTGACGCGCTTCACCCTGCGAAGCGGGCGAATTCCTGCGCGAGGTCCTGGTAGATCACGCGTTTGAAGGCGACCGCCATGTCCGGCAGCGCGGCCAGCGGCGCCCAGCGCCAGGCGTCGAATTCCGGATGCGGGTCGAGGTCGAGCCGGATGTCGGAATCGGTCCCGGTGAAACGCAGCGCGAACCATTTCTGCCGCTGCCCGCGATACTTCCCCCCCAGCGCCTTGCCCACCAGGTCGGGCGGCAGGTCGTAGGTCAGCCAGCGCGGGTGTTCGGCCAGGATCTCGGCGCGCGCGGTGCCGACTTCCTCCTCCAGTTCGCGGAAGACCGCGATGGCCGGGTCCTCGTTGTCGTCGATGCCGCCCTGGGGCAATTGCCAGCCGCCGGGCGCGCCTTCGGCATTGGGCAGGTCGGCGCGCCGCGCCACCAGCACCAGGCCGGCCGCGTTGAACAGCACGGCGCCGACATTGGCGCGATAGGGCAGCAGGCTGGTCATGGGGCGCTCGCGGGCCGGACGGCGGGGGTCTCGGTGCCGGTCGCCTCGGGGCGGCGGATCAGGGCGGAGACCGGGGCCAGCACCACGCCACGCTGGTCGAGCCCGACGGCCCAGGCGGCGATGCCCTCGACCAGCACGGGGGTGGGCGCACCGGCGAGGCCGAGCGCGCTGCCCCGTTCGCGCGCCAGCTGTTCGAGCTCCGCGAGGCGGCGGTCGATCTCGTGCCGCGTGCGCGCCGGTTCGTCGAGCACCACATCGACCCCGCGCCCCCAGGCGCGGGATGGCGAGGGCGCGCCGGGCCGCGGGTCGACATACAGCAGGCCGCGGCGGAACAGCGCCTCCTGCACGGCGGCCATCGCCTCGGGCAGCGCGGCGAAGCGTTCCCCCCGCATGCCAGCCACCACGCCGATGGCCCCGACATAGCCCTGGAAGCGCGCCAGCGACCAGTCGAGCTGGTCGAGGTTCTCGGCCATGCCGCGCCCGGTCAGCAGGGCGCGGTCGCCGGGGTCGTTCAGCGGGTAGCCGGTGGGTTCGAGCGGGATGGCGATGAGCGTTTCCATGCCCCGTTCGCGGGCGCGTTCGGCGGCCTGGGCCGGGCGCTGCGCATAGGGCGAGAGCGCCAGAGCCACCCCCGGCGGCAGGCGGCGGATGGCGTCGTCGGTGGCGCTGGCGGACAGGCCGATATCGGCCACGACGATGCCGATGCGCGGGCGGGTGTCGCGGCGGTCGAAGTCGCGGCCGTAGGTGCGGATGGAGGTGCGGCCATCGGCGCCGATGCGCGGCACCGTGCCGTGGCGCCCGGCTTCCTGCAGCGCCGGGTCGGGCGGCGTGATCGGTCGCGGCGCGGCGCGCGGCGCGGCCGCGACCGGGGCGAGGGGGGGCGGTTCCGGCGCGGGCGGCGGGGTGGCCGATGGCGGCGGGGCTGGCGCCGCGGCGGTGGTCGCCGGCGCGGCGGGTGCAGGCAGGTTGGCCGCAGCGGGCGGGGACGTCGCGGCGGCTGGCGCGCGTGCTGGCGTGGGCGTTGCTGGGGGACTGTCGGGCGGAGCGCCGCCCGGCGTGGGCGGCATGGCCGCGGGCGGCGTGACACCGGTGGGCGTCGCAGCCGGTGCCGCCGCCGACGCCGGCGGCGTGGTGCCTTCGCCGGTCGCTGCGGGGCCGGTTGCATGTGATGCATCGGCGCCGGGTGGCGCCGCGGCCACGACGGGCTCGGCAGGCACCGGCGGCCCGAGCCTGGCAAGGATTGCCGCCCCGCCGCCCACCACGACCGCCACCACCGCCCAAGCCAGCCCGAGCGCCCGCCAGCCTGGCACGCGCATTGGCGGGCGGCCCCGGTTCGGGCTCAGCGCGCCGCGCGGCGCTGCGCGGCCGGCAGGGCGGCGATGCCGCGCAGCAGCTGGACCGCCTGCTGCAGCTGGTGGTCGGTCTCGGGCTTGGTCGGGTCGAAGGCGGCGGCACCCTCGGCCGGCTGGCGCTGCACGCGCTCCAGCAGGTTGGCGGGCAGGTTCAGCGGCGGCGGCGGCGGGGCGGGCTGCTGCGCCGCCTGGCCGGAATTGTCGTTGCGCAGCGCCCGGCGCAGGTCGGCCTCGCGGTCGCGCCGCGCCACCGCGGCGGTGGTGGCGTCCTCGCGCGTCGCGAGCACCTCGATGTCGGGCTCGATGCCGGTGGCCTGGATGGAGCGGCCCGACGGCGTGTAGTAGCGCGCCGTGGTCAGGCGCATCGCGCCATTGCCCGGGATGGGCATGACGGTCTGCACGCTGCCCTTGCCGAAGGACTTCACGCCCATCACGACGGCACGGCGGTGGTCCTGCAGCGCGCCGGCGACGATCTCGCTGGCCGAGGCGGAACCGGCGTTGATCAGCACCACGATGGGCAGGCCCTGCGCGATGTCGCCCGCGCGCGCGTTCCAGCGCTGGGCGTCTTCCTGGCGGCGGGCGCGGGTGGAGACGATCTCGCCCTGTTCGAGGAAGTCGTCGGAGACCTGCACCGCCTGGTCGAGCAGCCCGCCCGGGTTGTTGCGCAGGTCGAGCACGATGCCCTTGAGATTCGCACCCGCCTGCTGGCGCAGCTGCTGCATCGCGCGGCGCATGGCCGCTTCGGTCTGTTCATTGAAGGACGACAGGCGAATGTAGCCGATGTCGCCGCCTTCCATGCGGAAGCGCACGACCTGCGGGCGGATCACGTCGCGGGTGATCGACAGTTCGATCGGCCGTTCGGCGCCTTCGCGGCGGATGGTGATGCGGATGGCGGTGCCGCGCTCGCCACGCATCTGCTCGACCGCTTCCTGCAGCGACAGGCCCTGCACGGAATTGCCGTTGAGATGCGTGATCAGGTCGCCCGGGCGCACGCCGGCACGCGCCGCCGGTGTCTCGTCGATCGGCGAGATGACCTTGATGTAGCCGCCTTCCTGCGACACCTCGATGCCGAGGCCGCCGAACTCGCCGCGCGTCTGCACCTGCATGTCGCGGTACATGCGGGGGTTCATGTAGGACGAGTGCGGGTCGAGGCCCGACAGCATGCCCTGGATGGCGTTCTCGATCGCGTCGCGGTCGTTCACCGGTTCGACGTATTCGGCGCGGATGCGCTCGAAAACGTCGCCGAACAGGTTCAGCAGGCGGTAGGTTTCTGCCCGCCCGCCTTCCTGCGCGCCGGCGCCCATGATGGGGCCGACCAGGGCGCCGGCCACGAAGGCCGCGCCCACCGCCGCGTAGGTTCCGGTCCTGCGCCGCATCCGAATTCCTTCCTTCCGCATCGCCGAGGGCCCGATGGCCCGGCGCGAGTCCCGATCCTACAGTGCAACGCGGACCAAGGTGCAGCCTCATTCCGCGCAGATACGCACCCGTTACCTTGGCCGCGCCGGGGCGCGCCCGTCAGCCGGCCCCGGGACGGCCCGCGCCGAACCAGCCACGCGGGTCCACCGCCTGCCCGTCCCGCCGCAGTTCGAGGTACAGGCGACCGCGCCCGCCCTCGGTTTCGCCGACCACACCGACCGGTTCCCCGGCCAGCAGACGGGTGCCGGTCGTGGTGTCCAGCCGGCCGAGGCCAGCGATCACGACATGGTGCCCATCGGTGCATTCGACAATCAACAGCAGGCCATAACTTCGGAAAGGACCGCTGAACGCCGCCCGCCCCGGGCAGGGGCTGACCACCCGCGCGCCGGTCGCGGCCTGGATGGTCTGGCCGCGCGCCGGTCCGCCCTCCGCGGCCTCCCCATAGGCACGCAGGACCCGCCCGGCGACCGGGGTGACGCGCGCGGCGGCAGGCGCGCCGGCGACTGCCGCCGGTTCCGGAGCGGGGGCGGGCGGGGGTTCGGGCAGCGGGCGGCCGGCGCGGCGGGCGGCGCGTTCCTCTCGCGCGCGGGCGGCGGCCTCGGCGCGATCGCGCGCGGCCTGGGCGGCGGCTTCTCGCGCGCGGTCGCGTTCGATGCGCGCCAGCATCTCGGTCAGGTCGGCGGCGCGGGCCAGCGCCTCCTGCGCGCGGCGGCCGGCCTCGCGCTCGGCCTGGCGGGCCTCTGCCTCGCGGGCGCGGGCGGCGGCGATCTCGCTGTCCAGGGCGCGGGCGGCGGACAGCGCCTCGGTGCGCGCGGCAGCAACGATGGTGGCCTCGACCGCGGCCTGCCGGGCCTGGCGGGAGGCCTCCTGGTCGGCTTCGCGCAGCGCTTCGACATCGCGGCGCACCTGGCGGGCGACGCCCTGCAGCACCAGCACGCCGCGCAGCGCTTCCTCGGGCGGCAGGGGCACCGCCAGCAATGTCTCGACCGGCCACAGCGAGAGCCGGCGCATGGCGGGCATCAAGGGCGCGAGGGCGGCGGCGCGGCGTTCCACCTCGGCGCGGGCGGCGATGGCGGCGAGGCTTGCGGCGCGCTCGCGGTCCTGCGCCGCCTCCAGCGCGGCATCGGCGCGCTGGGCGCGTTCGGCCATGGCGACGCGCTGGCGGGCCAGGCCGCGTTCGAGTTCGGCGGCCTCACGCGCCAGGCGGGCGGCGTCGGCGGCGGCGGCGCGCTCGGCCTCGGCGGCGCGCCGCGCGTCCTGGATGGCCTCGCGCGTCGGTTGGGCGAGGGCGGGCGCGGCCGAGAGCGCGCAAGCGAGGCCGAATGCCGCGAGGCGCATCGGGCGGGCGGCCGTGCCCTGGCGGGCCGTGTGGCGATCCGGATGCGCCACGCCGGCCGCCATCAGCGCGGGTCTGGCAGCGTGGCGGCGCGGCGCGTCACGCCCGGTGCCATAGCGCCGCGCAGCGTCGGCCACGGCCACGCAATGCGGGCCGGGCCATGTCGCGGCCGCTTGCGGCTATTCGGCGGCAACCTGGGCCGTCCCGTCGCGCAGCAGCGACCGCCCGGTCATCGCGGCGGGCTGCGGCACGCCCAGCAGCGCGAGCAGCGTCGGCGCGATGTCGGCGAGTCTTCCATCGGCGAGCGCCGCGCCGGCGGGACCGCCCAGCAGCAGGGCGGGGACCGGGTTGGTGGTGTGCGCGGTGTGCGGCCCGCCGGTCGCGGGGTCGCGCATCAGTTCCGCATTGCCGTGGTCCGCGGCGACGAACAGCGCGCCGCCGGCCGCACGGATGGCATCGGCGATACGACCGAGGCCGGTGTCGACGGCTTCCACCGCCTTCGTCGCGGCCGGCAGGGAGCCGGTGTGCCCCACCATGTCGGCATTGGCGAAGTTCAGCACGACCAGGTCGTAGGTGCCGGACGCGATGGCGGCGACCGCCTTGTCGGTCAGTTCCGGGGCCGACATCTCGGGCTGCAGGTCGTAGGTCGCGACCTTGGGGGAGGGGACCATGATGCGGTCCTCTCCGGCATAGGGCGTCTCCTCGCCGCCGTTCAGGAAGTAGGTGACGTGGGGGTATTTCTCGGTCTCGGCCATGCGCAACTGCGTCAGGCCGGCGGCGGCGACCGCCGCGCCTAGGATGTCGGCCATGGATTGCGGGGCGAAGAGCGCGCGAAGAAAGGGATTCAGCGCATCCGAGTAGTGGGTCATGCCCACGGCGTCGCAGAATTCGGGAGTGCTCGGCCGCGGGAACCCTTTGAACCCGGGATCGACCAATGCGGTCAGGATCTCGCGCACGCGGTCGGCGCGGAAGTTGAAGCAGAGGATGCCATCGCCGCTTTTCATCCCGGCGTAGTCGCCGATGGCGGTCGCGGGGATGAATTCATCCGTGACGTCGCGCGCATGGGACGCCGCGATGGCCTCGGTCGCCGAGGCGGCACGCATGATGGGGCTGGGGGTGTCGGGCTTGAAGGGCGGGTAGGGACCGGCGCCGTAGGTCATGACCTCCCAGGCCTTCGCGACCCGGTCCCACCGGTTGTCGCGGTCCATCGCGAAGTAGCGGCCCGTCACGGTCGCGATGCGCACGCCGGGCAGGCCGGCGATGTCGGCTTCGAAGCGTGCCATGAAGCCGGGGGCGGATTGCGGGGCGGTGTCGCGCCCATCGGTCCAGGCATGGATCGCGACCGGGATGCCGGCGGATGACAGGATGCGCGCCAGCGCCACCGCATGATCCTGGTGCGCATGCACGCCGCCAGGCGAGAGCAGGCCCATCAGGTGGCAGGTACCCCCCGTGCGCTTCAGCGCCGCGATCAGCCCGGTCAGCGCCGACAGTGTGGTGATCGATCGATCGGCGATGGCGCTGCCGATGCGCGGCAGGTCCTGCATGACCACGCGCCCGGCGCCGATATTGAGGTGCCCGACCTCGGAATTGCCCATCTGCCCGTCCGGCAGGCCGACATCGGCGCCGGAGGTGCGCAGGAAGGCGTGCGGACATTCCGCCCATAACGCATGGAAGGCCGGCGTGCGGGCCTGCGCCACGGCGTTGTCCGCGGCCTCCGCGCGCCAACCCCAGCCGTCGAGGATGACGAGCATGACGGGGCGGGGGCGGGTGGCGGACATGGCGCGGGTCCTTCGGGTGCTTGGGGCGGGATTAGCCCCCGGCGCGCTCCGCCCGCAAGGCCGCGACCTCGGCGCGCAGCGCACGGATCTCGTGCAGGAGCGTCACCTGGTCGGCATGCGCGGCCGATGCCGCGGCATCCGAGGCCGCCTGCGCGGCCGCGGCGTCGGCGCTGGTGCGTTCCTCGCGCAGCGTCTGGATGCTCTCGACGATCACGCCGATGAACAGGTTCAGCACCACGAAGGTCGCGACCACCGAGAAGGGAATGAAGAACAGCCAGGCGAGCGGCTGCTTCTCCATCGCCTGGCGGACGATGTTGCCGAAATCATCCATCGCCATGAGCTGGAACAGTGTGAACAGCGAACTGCCCAGGTCGCCGAACTGTTCGGGCAGATCCTCGCCGAACAGCTTGGCGCCCATCACGGCAAACACGTAGAAGATCAGCACCATCAGCAGAACGATCGAGCCCATGCCGGGGAGTGCTGCCAGCATTGCCTCGACCACGTTGCGCATGGACGGCACCACCGACATCAGCCGCAGCACGCGCAGCACGCGCAGGGCGCGCAGCACACTCAGCGGCCCGGTCGCGGGCATCCAGGCGATGCCCACCACCACCAGGTCGAAGATGCCCCAGGGGTCGCGGAAGAATCGGCCGCGGAAGGCGTAGATGCGCAGCGCCAGCTCGGCGGTGAAGGCCCACAGCAGCGCGGTGTCGATCGCGTGAAGCACGCCGCCCCAGGAGGCCATGACCGCGTCCGAGGTCTCGAGCCCCAGCGTGACGGCGTTCAGCAGGATGAGCGCGATGATGGTGCGCTGGAAGGGCACGGACATGACCATGCGCGCGACGCGCGCGCGCGGCGTGTCGTCCGCGTCCGCGGCGGTCAGGGCTTCCTGCATCTGTTGCGATTCCCGCTGGTGTCCGGTGCGGGCGCCACATAGGGCGGCGCCGCGCCGGGCTCAAGCCGCCGGTCAGCCCAGGATCAGTGCGGGCACGCCAAACACATGGCGGTGCGCGTGCAGGAAGCCGGCCCAGGCCACCAGCCCGATCAGCGGGGCGACCCAGCCGATCTCGCGCACCACCAGCCGGTTGCGCCCGGCCAGGATGGCAGCCCCGGGAATGATGGAACTGGCCGCCGCGAAACCCGGCCAGGCGTCGGGGTGGCGCTTCGCCATCTTGGCGTCGATCGACGGCATGCCCGCCACCGCCGTGACCAGGAAGGCGCCGAAGAAGACGACCGCGGCGCTGTCACCATTGCCCAGTACGTGCACCGCTGCCCAGATCGCGAAGGCATTGAGCATCGGGTGGCGCGTGACGCGCTGGATGCCGCGCGGCCCCTGCGCCAGCAGCGCCGCCCCGCCCATCGCAGTGGGGTTGCCGATCAGCGAACACGCGAACAGCACGAAGGCGGGCAGCATCACGATCGCGAGGATCCAGCGCAACCAGGCGGGGGCGAACCATAGCGGCGTGGTCCCGGCCCCTTGCCAGGCCTGCACCAGCAGCACGATGGCGCCGACGGAGGCGACCGAGAAGCCGACCGAGAAGACGCGCTCGCCCACCCGCGCGACCAGCGCGTCGCGCAACGCCGTGCCCGAGACGCCGATATGCACGAACACCCAGAGCACGGCCGCGAGGATGAGCAGGATCATGGGCGGCAGTCTCGCCGCCGCGCCGTGACCGCGTCCAGCCTCGTCGCGCGAGGCCTGCGTTCGAACTCATCGCGCGATGCGCGCGTTCCAAATCATCGCGCGATGCGCGCGTTCCAAATCATCGCGCGAGGCGCGCGTTAGACCTCATCTGGCGAGGCGCGCGTTCCACGCTATGGCCGCCAGGCGCGGTGATAGGGGTGGTTCTGCCGGATCGCCTGCGCGCGATAGAGCTGTTCGGCCAGCATCCCGCGCACCAGGAAATGCGGCCAGGTCATGGGGCCGAGGGCGATCCGGTGCTCGGCCCGCCCCAGCACGGCGGGGTCGAGGCCCTCGGCGCCGCCGATCAGGAAGCAGGGCGCACGGCCCGCGTCGTCCCAGCGGGCCATCAGGGCGGCGAAGCGGGCGCTGTCGGGCTGCTCGCCGCCGAGGTCCAGCGCAACGCCCAGCGCATCCGCCGGCATCGCGGCGAGAAGCGCAGCACCCTCGCGCCGGCGGATCTCGGTCGCGGAACCACGCGCTTCCGGGATTTCGGTCACCTCGGGCGGTGGGCGCAGCCGAGCGGCATAGTGCGCATACAGCGCTGCCTCCGGCCCCGGCTTCATGCGCCCGACCGCGAGGATCCTAGCCGGGCGTGGCGTCGGCCGCCCCCGGGCTTTCCGGGCCCCACATGCGTTCCAGACGATACAGTTCGCGCGCTTCGGGCCGGAACAGATGGATCACCAGGTCGCCGGCATCGATCAGGACCCAGTCGCCGGAGGCCTGGATGTTGTCCCGGCGAAGGTGCAGGCCGGCATCGGCCAGCGCCTTGTCGAGGTGTGTCGCCATGGCCTGGAGCTGCCGCTCGACGAGGCCGGTCGCGATGATCAGGCGGTCGGCATAGTCGGCACGGCCGGTGACATCCAGCAGGACGATGTTCTCGGCCTTGTCGTCCTCGAGCGACTTGATTGCGGCGTCGACCAGCAGGGCGAGCCGGTCGGGGGCGAGCTTCTCGCGCTTCTTGGTGCGGGTGGGGCGCGGGGCGGCAGGCTTCGCGGCGGCTGCGGCTTTCGGCGTGGTCGGCGCCTTGGCGCCCGACGCGGCCTTCGGCGCGGCGGCGGCCGGCTTGCTGGCGGCGCGGGAGGCGGCCTTGGCGGGGGCTTTCTCCGTCGTCGACGCCTTGGCCACGGCGCGCGCCGGCGCCTTCGCGACCTTCGCGGTCGCCGGTTTCGGCACCGCGGCCGAGGCCTTGGGCTCGGCCGACTTCGCCGCCGCGGGCGACGCCGCCTTCCGTGAGGGCGCCTTCGGCGCGGCAGGCTTGGGTGTCGACACCGCGACGCGTGGCGCAGTGGCCTTCGGCGCTGCGGTCTTGCTCCTGGGCGAGGCGGCCTTCGCTTTTGGCGCGGCTGCCTTAGGCGCGGCCTTCGCCTTCGGCACGGCAGGCTTGGGTGCGGTCGCCTTCGCCTTCGTCGCGGCGGGCGTGTTGGTCTCGGTCTTCGGCGTGCGGGCTATGGCCCCCTCCTGTCGCGCGGGCCGCCCCAGGCCCTCGCCGCGCGGATGGCGGTGGCGGAGGCGGCGTGCTCTCGGGCCGGAACCAAGCACCAAGGCGCGTGCGGCGCAAACCTTTCCGCGCGAGGCGCGTCGCGGGCGCCTTCGCTGCGCACCTGTCCCGGCGCGCGGCGATGCCGGCGAAGCGCCTGCGCTGCCAGACCCTTCAGCGCGGCCCGCGTGAAGCTCGGCCGCGGCAGCACGGCCAGCGCCGTGCGTCGCGCAATCCCGCGCCAGCCCTTCCAGCGCGGCAGTTGCAGCAGGTTGTCGGCGCCGATCACGAAGGTGAAGTCGGCACGCGGAAAGCGCCGGCGCAGCAGGCGCAGCGTGTCGGCGGTGAAGCGCGTGCCCAGCGCGCGCTCGATGTCGGTGGCGATGACGCGCCGGCCATCGGCGATGCGCCGCGCGGAGGCCAGGCGTTCGGCCAGCGGCGCCATGCCGGCCCTGGGCTTCAGCGGATTGCCCGGGGAGACGAGCAACCACACCTCATCCAGCCCGAGCGCACGGCGGGCGCATTGCGCGACATGCAGATGCCCCTCATGCGCCGGGTTGAAGGACCCGCCCAGCAGGCCGATGCGCCGCCGCCGGGAGTCGCCGAAGCGGCCGGGTGTCACCGCGTGCGGACGCTCACGCTGACCGGCGCGGCCGCCAGGCCTTCGTAGCGCACGGTATAGGTGCGACCGGCCTCCAGCGGCAGCGTCGGCGAATACCCCGCGACCGAGATCACCTGCCCTGCCTCCAGCCGCTGCCCGTCCTGCGCCAGGCTCTCGACCAGGAAGGCGACGACGTTGAGCGGATGGCCGAGCGCCGCGGTGCCGGTCGCACGTGCGCGTTCCTGCCCGCGGTCATCGACCATGGTCACGACCATGTTCGCCAGGCGATCGGCGAAGGCCTGCGTCGCCTCGACCGGGATCGGCGTGCCCATCACACCGAGGCGCGCGCCCACGTTGATGGCGAGCAGCTGCGGCCCGGTGAAGCCGCCGGTCAACACCAGGTCCGGCAACTCGATGTAAGGGATCACGGCATCGAGGTGGCGCAGGATCGCGACATGGTCGCGCCCCGCGTCGTTGATGCCGGCGTCGCGCACGCGCACCAGGAAGTCGCTCTCGATCACCGGCACGGCGCCGAAGCGGGCCGGCACCTCGGCGCCGTCGCGCAGGCTGACGCTGGATTCCATGAGGATGCCGCGCAGCGGCTGGTTCACGCCGAAGCGTTGCTGGACGGGTGCACTGGTCAGCCCGACCTTGTAGCCGACGATGCTGCCCCAGCTCGGCACCAGCGCCGCGACCAGCCGTTCCTGCGCGCAATGCCCCTCCTCGATCGTCGCCAGGCCCCGGATGGGTGGCGAGGGGCGGTTGGCGATGAGCGCCTCCGCCAGGCTGTCCATCGCGGCCTGGGACGGGCAGGCCGCCTGCGCCGTCACTGGCAGGGCGAGCAGGGCAGCGAACAGCATTCGGCGCATGGGGTCGTTCCTCCGACGGGCGGCGATGCTACCGGCGCGGCGGGGTGGACGGGAAGGGCGCGTCAGCGGAAGTTCAAGACGACGGCGCCCAGGCCCTCGATCGACAGCCGCCAGGTCTCGCCGCCGCGCGGTGGCATCGGCGCGGCGGGGCCCATCAGCGCCACCTGGTCGCCCGCGCGCAGCGGCCGGCCTTCGGCGGCGAGGTCGCGGGCGAGGGTCGCCAGCAGCATCGCCGGCGCCGTCGCGAGGCCAAGCCCGGCCAGGCTGGCCACGATGCTGTGGTCGGCCTGGAGCGTTACGCCGGCGGACAGCGCGGCCGCATCGCGCAGCGGCACCGCCTGGCCCAGCACGCCCAGCCTGACGCCGAGATTGCCAGCGCGCCGCGACGCTTCATCCATCCCGCCCGGCATGGCGGCGTGGTCGAGCAGCACAAGAAACGGCGCGACAGTCGCGACATGGGCCAGCGGGTCGGCTGCGGTCTCGACCCCCTCGCGACCGATGGTCAGCAGCAGCGCGGGGGCGATGGCGGGGCGTGCGGCGTAGGCGGCCTCGATGGTGGCGCCGGAGCGTTCGCGGAAATTCGCGTGGAACAACGCGCCGCGCAGCGCCGGCGCGACCTCGGCGGCGAGCACGATGCCCTCGATGTCGCCCCAGGGCTGCGCGAGCATGCCCACCAGGCGCTGCTGCGCGCAGCCGGTGTCGGTGCCAGGTGACCAGGGCTGCGGCACACGCCGTTCCAGCAGCGCGCGGGCGAAGCGGGCGACCTCCGCCATCTCCGGGCAGGCCGCCTGCGCCGGTGCGGCCGCGGCCATCAGCACAACCGCGGCGGCCGCCAGCCTCACGGCCGGGTCTGGCCCGTCCCGATGACCTGGTAGCGATAGGTGCAGAGCTGTTCGAGCCCGACCGGCCCGCGCGCATGCATCCGCCCGGTGGCGATGCCGATCTCCGCGCCGAAGCCGAATTCGCCGCCGTCGCAGAACTGCGTCGAGGCATTCCACAGGCCGACCGCGGAATCGATGCCGTCGAGGAAGTCGCGCGCGGCGGCTTCGTCCTGCGTGATGATCGCCTCGGTGTGTTCGGATCCGAAGCGGCGGATATGGGCCAGCGCATCCGCCACGCCATCCACCACCTTCACCGACAGGATGGCGTCGAGCCATTCGGTGGCGAAGTCCGTATCGGTCGCGGCGGGCAGGTCCGCCACGATGGCGCGCGCGCGGTCATCGGCACGGAAGTCGCAGCCCAGCGCGCGCAGGTCGGCGACCAGCAGCGGCAGCAGGGCCGGCGCGATGGCGGCGTCGATCAGAAGTGTCTCGGTCGAACCGCAGACGCCGGTGCGGCGCATCTTCGCATTCGCCAGCACGGCACGCGCCATGGCGGGGTCGGCGGCGGCGTGGATGTAGGTGTGGCAAAGCCCCTCGGCATGCGCGAGGACCGGCACGCGGGCTTCCTCCAGCACGCGCGTGACCAGGCCCTTGCCGCCGCGCGGGATGATGAGGTCGATCAGCCCCGCCGCGCGTAGCATGGCACCCACGAAGGCGCGGTCGGCGGTGGGGGCGATCTGCACGGTCGCTTCGGGCAGGCCGGCTGCGCGCAGGCCCTCGACCAGGCAGGCATGGATGGCGGCGGCGGAGCGCGTGCTCTCGCTGCCGCCGCGCAGGATCACGGCATTACCGGATTTCAGGCAGAGCGCGGCGGCATCGGCCGTCACGTTGGGCCGGCTCTCGAAAATCATGCCGATGACGCCGAGCGGCTGGGCCACGCGGCGGAACACCAGGCCATTGGGGCGGGTCCATTCCGCCAGGGTGCGGCCGACGGGGTCGGGCAGGGCGGCGACCTCCTCCAGGCCGACGGCCATCGCCTCGATGCGGGCGGGCGTCAGCGTCAGGCGGTCGCGGAAGGCCGAAGTCAGGCCGGGGGCGGCCTCCACATCCGCGGCATTGGCGGCGAGGATCGCGGCGGCGTTTCGGCGGATCGCGGCAGCGCCCTGAGTCAGCGCCAGGTCCTTCGCCGGCGACGGCGCGCGCGCGATGACCGCAGCGGCCGCGCGGGCGGCGCGGGCGGCGGTGTCGAGCAGGCGGGCGGCGTCCTGGGCGATGGCGTTCACGGCGTGGTGCTCCGATGCCGAGTTCATGTGGCGTGCGCGGCCCCTCGGGAGAAGGACCGCCGCCCCGTCACGGCCGATAGGCCACCCAGCCGCGGAAGGTCAACGCTGCGTAGAACAGGCTGACGTCGACGAAGCCGGCTTCCGCCAGCAACGTGGCGTCCTGTTCGGGCGACAGCGCGGGCAGGTGCTGGCCGATCCCATCGGCGGCGCCCTGCGCGAGCTCGGCCGGGACGCCGGAGGCGGTCGCGAAGGCAGCGAAGCGCGACAGCCAGACGGGCTTCTCGCCCGGCGCCTGCGGGAAGCTGTGATGCGCCACCACCAGCGGCGCGCCGGGCTTCAGCCGCGCGAACAGCGCCGCGAGGGTCTGCGCGCGCGCCTCGGGCGGCAGGAAATGCAGCGTCAGCAGGCAGGTCGCGGCGTCGAAGGGGCCGGGCGGCGCGGTGCCGATGTAGCCCTCGTGCATGTCGACCCGTGCTGCGAGCGGGCCGAGCGTGCGCGCCGCCAGCGCCAGCATCTCGGCCGAGGGATCGACGCCGGCGAAGCGCCAGCCCGGCTGCGCCTCGGCGAAGGCCTTCAGTTCAAGCCCGCCGCCCGCGCCCAGCACCAGGATGCGCGCATCCGGCGCGCAGCGTTCTGCGAGCAGCAGCGCCGTCATGCGATGCAGCGCATCGAGGCCCGGCACCAGGCGCGGCGGCATGTCGGTATAGCGCGCGACGGCCTCCGGATCGGCGAAAGGCGCCCTGGGCGATATCATGGCGCGGCCGCCAGGCGCAGCAATGCGCGCGCATTGCCGCCGGCCACGGCGCGGCGGGCCTCGTCGTCCAGCGGCGCGGCAGCGATGAAGCGCGCGGCGTCGTCCGAGGATTCATACGGGTAGTCGATCGAGAACAGCACGCGCCCATGCCCCATCGCCGCGATGGCGGCCATCAGCGGCACGTTGTCGAACTGGCCCGATGTGGTGACGTAGAAATTCTGCCGCACGTATTCGGATGGCTTGCGCGCGACGCAGCGATTGGTCTCGGTGAAGGCGTAGCGGCTGTCCAGGCGCCACAGCTCGTACGGGATCGCCTCGCCCATGTGGCCGAGGATCAGCTTCGCGCGCGGGAAGCGATCGAATACGCCGGAGACGATCAGCCGCAGCGCATGCGACGTGGTCTCGGTGGTCCATTCCCAGACCGGCTTCTGCAATTCCGGGAAGCCCTCCAGCACGAAGGGCATGCGGTGGGAATCGCCCGGATGCAGGTACAGCGGCACGTCCAGCGCCTGCAGCCGTTCCCAGAAGACGTCGTGGCGCGGGTCATCCAGGTACACACCATTGGTGTGGCCGTTCACCAGCGCGCCCTCGAAGCCGAGCTGGCGCACGCAGCGTTCGAGTTCGTCCGCCGCACCGGCCGGGTCCTGCATGGCCAGGTGCGCGAAGCCGGCATAGCGCGCCGGGCGGCGCGCGATCTGCGCGGCAAGCGCGTCGTTGGCCTCGGCGGCGAGGCGTGTCGCGAGGCGTGCATCGGGTTCGATCTGCACGCCGGGGCCGGAAATCGACAGCACCGCGACATCCACGCCCGCTGCATCCATCGCGGCGATGCGCTGGTCTCCGAAATCCGCAAGGCGCGCGATGATGGCCTCGCGCGCTGCGCGCGGCGTCGGCGGGAAGGCGCGCTCCAGATAGGGCTGCAGCCCCGGCGTGATGACGTGTTCCTCGAGCGCCACCTTCGGGATGGACTGCGCCACGGCCTGTACGGGCAAGGCGGCGGCGGGGGGCGCGGCGATGACGGAGCGGCGGGACAGGCGCATCGGGGCATCCTTGGCGGCGTGCGCGACCCCTCGCACGCCGCGCCGGACGCGTCGACCGCGCTACTCGATGCGTATGCCGCTCTCGCGGATGATCGGCTCCCAGGTCGTGCGCTCGGCCGCGAGCGCCTGGGCCATCTGTTCCGGCGTGGACCAGCGCGGCTCCAGCCCGTTGCGGTTGAGCACCGCCGTCGCCTCGGCATCGTTCAGCGCCACGCGCATCGCGGCATTGATGCGCGCGATCGCAGCGTCGGGCGTGCCGCGCGGCGCCAACACGCCATACCAGGACGGCACGTCGAAGCCCGGCACGCCGGATTCCGCGACGGTCGGCAGCTCGGGCATCAGGCGGGAACGTTCGGCATGCGGCACCGCCAGGGCGCGCAGCTTGCCCTCGCGCACCTGCGCCAGGACGGACGCGGCGGTGGCGAAGGAGAAGTCCACGCGCCCCGCCAGCAGGTCGGTCACCACAAGCCCGCCGCCGCGGTAATGCACGGGCGTCGTCTCGATGCCCGCCATGCGGTCGAACAGCAGCCCCGCCAGGTGCGGCCCGCCGACGATGCCGCTGGTGCCATAGGACAGGCGGCCCGGCGCCGCCTTCGCCGCGGCCACCAGGTCGGCCACGCTGCGCCACGGCCGGTCCATCGGTAGGACCAGGATGTTGAACAGGTCGACGGCGATCGAGATCGGCACCAGGTCGCGCGCCGGGTCGATCGGCAGGCGCACCACCATCGGGCTTACCACCAGCGCGCCGAGGGTCGCGAGCAGCAGCGTGTGGCCATCGGCTGGGCTGCGCGCCACCACTTCCGACGCGATGTTGCTGCCCGCGCCGGGGCGGTTTTCCACGATCACCGGTTGGCCGAGCGCCTCGCCCATCTTGGGCGCGATGGCGCGGGCCGAGATGTCGGTCGCACCGCCGGGCGTGAAGCCCACGACAAGGCGTAGCGGGCGGGTGGGGAAGCCCTCCTGGGCGAAGGCCGGCGCGGCGAGCGGCAGGGCAGCGGCACCAAGCAGCGCGCGGCGGCGGAAGGCGGGTATGGTCATGGCGTTCAATCTCCCGGTGCGATTGTTGCGGGCATCATCGCACGAACCGCGCGGGGCGTCGAAACACTTGGTTTCATCGACGGTCGTGATGGTGACCATCAGCGCCGCCAGGGCTGCGCACCGGGTCGGTGGCGCCATGTGCTGGGGCACGCGGACGGCGCCACTTCCTGCCGCCGCGCAACAGAAGAAAAGGACACCATCACATGACCCATGCGCGCTTCGGCATTGCGGCCGCCGCCCTCGCCTTCGTCGTCGCCGGCTCTGCCGCGCAGGCGAATGAATGGCTGGCGCAGTCGCAGGCCTTCGTCGCCGGCAGCGGCGAGACCGAGAGCGTCGCCTATGTCGGCGAGCGCCCGGCCGGTATCGTGCTGCCGGGTTCGGTCGTAACCGGCAGCGGCAACAACGTGTCCGTCGTGCTGCCCGGAGCCCCCGCCTTCGCGCCGCGCGACTACGTCGCGGTGGTCGAGGGTTCGGGCGAGAACCAGACCGTGCGGCACATCCCGCTGCCGCGCGGCTGACGCAACGTCACAGCAGGACGAGGTCGTCCCGGTGGATGATCTCGTCCCGTCCGCGCCAGCCGAGGATCGCTTCCAGCTCCTCGCTGCGATGACCGGCGATCTGGCGCGCGGCCTCGGCATCATAGGCCGACAGGCCGCGCGCCACCTCGCGCCCGGCTTCGTCGCGGACCGACAGCGGATCACCGCGTTCGAACTGGCCTTCCACCGCACGCACGCCGGCGGGCAGCAGTGATGACCCGCGCGCCAGCGCGCGCGCCGCCCCTGCATCGACCGTGAGCGCGCCGAGTGGCGCCAGGCTGCCTGCGATCCATCGCTTGCGCGCCGTGCGGCCTTCGGGTGCGGCGAGGAACCAGGTGCAGCGTGCGCCATCGAGTAGCGCCGCAAGCGGATTGTCGCGCTTGCCGAGCGCGATCGCCATGGCGCAACCGGCGCCGGTCGCGATGCGCGCGGCGATCAGCTTCGTGCGCATGCCGCCGGAGGAATAGCCGGGCGGGGGTTCGCCGCCCATCGCCATGATCTCGTCGGTGATGCGATCGACCGCGGGGATATGCGCGGCCGCCGGGTCGCGCCGCGGGTCGGCGGTGTACAGGCCGTCGATGTCCGACAGCAGCACCAGCGCGTCGGCGCTGATCATTTCGGCCACGCGCGCCGCCAGGCGGTCGTTGTCGCCGAAGCGGATCTCGGCGGTGGCGACGGTGTCGTTCTCGTTGATGACGGGCACGCAGCCGAGGCCGAGCAGTGTCGCGATGGTGGCGCGCGCGTTCAGGTAGCGGCGGCGGTCCTCGGAATCCTCGAGCGTCAGCAGCAGCTGCGCGGCGTTCATGCCGTGCGCGCTGAGTGCATCCTGCCAGGCGCCGGCCAGGCGGATCTGTCCCACGGCGGCGGCGGCCTGCTTTTCCTCGAGCCGCAGCGTGCGCCGCGTGAGGCCGAGCGCGCGGCGCGCCAACGCGATGGCGCCGGAGGACACCAGCACGACCTCCGCACCGCCCGCGCGGAGGGCTGCGACATCCGCCGCGACCGATGCCAGCCAGGCGGCGCGCGGCGCGGCCGTCGCCTCGTCGACCACCAGGGCGGAGCCGATCTTGACGACGATGCGCTTGGCCTGCGCGAGGGAGGGGGCGGCGGGATCGATCATGGCGGCGGCCTGTAGCATGCGGGACGGGCGGCCTGAAGGCGGGATGGCCGACCGCGTCTTGTCGCTTGCCCCTGACGCGCGGCGCCCTATCGTGCAGCGCAGATCGGCATCACAGGGAGACAGCCCATGGCGGACCTCATCATCGTCGCGTACCCGGACGAAAAGACGGCGGAGGCGGCGCGCGCCAAGCTTATGGAACTTCAGAAGGAGTACCTGATCGAACTGGGCGACGCCGTGATCGCGGAACGCCTGGCCGACGGGTCGGTAAAGCTGCACCAGTTGATCAACACGACCGCGGCCGGTGCGGCCGGCGGCGCAATGTGGGGCACGCTGATCGGCCTGCTGTTCCTGAACCCGTTGCTGGGTGCCGCGGCGGGCGCGGGCGCGGGTGCGCTGAGCGGCTACCTGACCGACGTGGGCATCGACGACAAGTTCATGAAGAGCGCGGCCGAATCCCTGACGCCCGGCCAGGCGGCGCTGTGCGTGCTGGTGCGCAAGGTGACGGCGGACAAGGTGCTGCCGGCCATGGCGCAGTTCGGCGGCACGGTGCTGCGCACGAACATGACGACCGAGCAGGAGCAGAAGCTGCGCGACGCGCTGAAGGTGGGGTAGGCGCGCGGCTGCGACAGATCGGCTGGGCCCATCCGATCGGGATGGGCCCAGTGCCTATTCGGCAGGTCCGGCGCCGACGCTCACCACCCACCCGGCCATCCCATGCCAGGATACGGAGGTGAGCGGCTGGGTCGGGGAACCGGCCGATGCCGGACATCGAGAATGCGCCTGAATGGGCGCAGGCCCAGACGGTCAGTTACGCGGGGGCGCGGGCCGAAAGATCCCGCATCACCGTTCTGAACACATTGCGGTAATCCTCGGCCACCCGCAGGTCCACGCCGTCCTCGAGCGCGTCGCGCGACAGCCCGGGCCAGGCCCCGAAATGGCCGCCCAGCGCGCCGCCACGCCCGAACGCCAGGACCGTGCCGGCACGACCGTGGTCCGTGCCGCCATTGGCATTGGCGCGCACGCGCCGGCCGAATTCGCTCGCGACCAGGACCGACCAGCGCCGCGGCAGGTCGGTCAGGTCGGCATCCAGCGCGGCCAGCCCGCGCGACAGGGTGCGGACCAGGTTCGTCATGCGCCAGGTCTGCCCGTCATGCGTGTCCCAGCCGCCAAGGTCGACCTGCGCCGCAACCAGGCCGGGCAGCAGTTTTGCGGCTTGTGCCACGGTCGCGAGCGATGCGCCGAAGCCCCCGGCCGCGCCGTAATTGGCGCCGCCCGCCGGGCGGTAGGGCAGGATGCGGCTCCCCGCTTCCCGCGGCAGCAGCGCGTGCAGCGCGCGCATGTCGTCGATCGCACCGCGCGCAGCGCGCGAGACCTCGTCCTGCCCACCGGCGTGCAGGGATTCCAGCGCGGCGGCACCGAGCGATCCGCCGGGCAGTGCCAGCCCGCCGGCAAGCGATGGCACGCTCAACGCGCGCGCCAGCCCTGCGAGTTCCGGTGTCAGCCCGCCCTGGGCCGCGATGGCGGCCGGGCCAGGCGCATGGCCCGACAGCGCCGCCGTCCAGGCTGCGAGCCAGCCCTGCGCGGCGCGTGCATCCTGCCGCGACCCGCGACCCCCGGCCATCAGCGCCTGTGCCTCGAAGTGGCTGCGGGTCGCTTCCGGCACGCCGGCGGCGGGCCAAAGCGCCATGCGGCGATCGCGCCAGATCTCCGCGAGGCCGCCGGCCTCGACATGCAGGCGAAAATCGATGGTGGCGGACGCCTCTAGCCGGTGGCCTGCGCCGGCGCCGTCGGCCCGCGTGCGCAACTCCGCCATGCGCATGTCGACGAAGGCGGCGTCGTCGGCCGGCGAGAGAACGTGCAGCGCGTCCATCCCGCCGCGCAGGAACACCAGGATCAGCAGCGGCGGGGCCGTCGCCGGGTCGGCGAAGGCCATGCCGCGCAGCCCGGGCAGCGCGGCGGCGGCGAGGCCAGCCCGCAGCAAGGCGCGGCGTCCGAGGCGGGCGATCATGTCGTCTGGAATCCCGGTGCCAGCAGGGCGATGCCGAGGAGTGCGGCGCCGTCCTGGCGGTTGCGCAGGCGGTCCGGGCGCCGGTCCGCCTGCCAGGCGGCCACCAGGCGCTGGCCGACGGGCCCGGCGGCAGCGCCGAGCAAGGCCTGCGCGACCTCGCGCGCCGCCTCGGCGACCGGCCGCCCGGCCAGCGCCTCCGGCAGCGGGGAGGCGCCGGTGCCCCACCAGTTCTGCGCGACGCCCAGCAGCATGGTCCAGCGCGCGCGCAGCGCGCCGCCGCCGAGGTAATGCGCGCCGTCGAGTGGTTGCCCGTCCGGGGAGGGCCAGCCGAACAGCACTTGGCCGGCGCGCCCCATCTCCGCCAGCAGGGGCGCCTGCGGGGCGATCGGGATGGCGAGCGCGCGCGCGGCCGCGGCGGCGGCATCGAGCGGGCGGCGCACGCGGCCGAGTGTGGGGTCGGTGGCCTCGGGCCCGTCGAGCAGCGCACGCAAGGTGTGGGCGATCTGGTCCGACGACTCGCGATGCCGCAGGAAAGCGGCCTCGGCGCGGGCTGCGGCGGCGGGTGGGGCGCGATCGCCCAGGAAGAAGCGGGCGAGCTTGGCGGCGATATGCCGTGCCGTCGCCGGATGCGTCGCGGCGAGCGCGATGACGCGGCGACCATCGGCCTGCGCCGGCGCGAAGGGCGGCAATTCCTGGCCTAGCACGCGCTTCTGGTAGCCGTCGTGCCAGCGTTCGACATAGGCGAATTCGCCCGCCGTCGGCAGGGTGCGCGCGCCGTCGATGCGCTGGCCCGCGGCGATGGTCCAGCCGGTGAAGGCGCGCGCGGCTTCCCAGACATCGCCGTCGAAGTAGCCGGCCGGGGTTCCGTCGGTGGCGCCGGGGACGTCGCGCCAGGACCGTGCGCCAGGCTGGTAGGCGGACGCGCCCAGCGTGTGGAGTTCGAGCAGTTCGCGCGCGAAATTCTCGTTGGGTGCCCCGGCACGCGAGACGTTGTTGTTGAGGTAGGCGAGCATCGCCGGGCTGCTGGCCACGGCTTCGAGCAGGGCGGCGAAGTTGCCGAAGGCATGGGTGCGGATGCGCGTGTCGTGGTCCGGCAAGCAGACGGCCACCTGGCCGCTGGCCTGCGCCGCGACGTTGAAGTGGTCGTGCCAGAACTCGACCACGCGTTCGCGCAGCTGGTCGGGGGCGAGGACCTTGCGCAGCAGTGTGGCGGCCGCGAGTTCGAGCCGCGGGCGGTCGCGTTCCGGCCACGCGATCGGGCGGCGGTTGTCGGACAAGGCCCAGCGCTGGTCGGGGCGCATGGCCAGCGCCTGCAGCGGGCGGTGTTCGTCCACCATCTGTTCGCCAGGGCCGGCGGCGTAGCGGATCGGCAGCGTCAGCGCGGCGAGGGCCGTGTCGATGGCCGTGCTCGCGGCGGGCAGGGAGAGCTGCGCGTCGATCCAGTCCCGCAGGGGCAGTCGCGCGGTGGCAGGCAGGTCGGCCGGCCGCGGGCCATAGGCGGCACGGTTGAGCAGGCGGCGTGCGGCGTCGTCGCCGAGCATCGACATGCGGACAGGCTAGCGCGTTTTCCGATCAGACGGCACTGGCGCGATCCGCTGGCGGGCCGCCGCCGCGCCACGGGCGCGCCCTGTGTGCCCCGCCAGTATCGTTGATGTGGGGGACGGTGCCGATGCCGACAGGTCGGTGCACGCGCGAGCACCGCCGGCGGGTGGTGCCCCGGCGCTCCGGCGCCGTCAGGCGCTGCGGTGCGCGGCGATGGTGTCGGCCAGGGCGCGCAGGATGGCCGGTACGCCTTCGCCGGTGGCACCGCTGATCACATGCACCGGGTGGCCGCAGGCGCGTTCCAGCGCCTTCACGCGGCTGGCCTTGGCCTGCGCGGTCATGGCATCGAGCTTGTTCAGCGCCACGATCTCGGGCTTTTCGGTCAGGCCGTGGCCGTAGCCTGCCAGTTCCGCGCGGATGGTGCGCCAGGCGCCGGCCGGGTCGGCCTGCGTGCCGTCCACCAGGTGGAGCAGCACCGCGCAGCGTTCGATGTGGCCGAGGAAGCGGTCGCCTAGGCCCGCGCCCTCATGCGCGCCCTCGATGAGGCCGGGGATGTCGGCCAGGACGAATTCCTCGGTGGCGTTGAGGCGCACCACACCGAGTTGCGGATGCAGTGTGGTGAAGGGGTAGTCGGCGATCTTCGGCCGCGCGGCCGATGCCGCGGCAAGGAAGGTGGATTTCCCCGCATTGGGCAGCCCGACCAGGCCAGCATCGGCGATCAGCTTCAGGCGCAGCCAGACCCAGCGTTCCTCGCCCGGCCAGCCCTTGTCGGCGCGGCGCGGGGCGCGATTGGTGCTGGTCTTGAAGTGCGCGTTGCCGTGCCCGCCGTCGCCGCCGCGCGCGAGCACCACGCGCTTGCCCGGCGCATCGAGGTCGGCGAGCAGGGTCTCGCGGTCCTCGGCCAGGATCTGCGTGCCGACCGGCACCTTGAGCACGACGTCGTCGCTGCCCGCGCCGGTGCGGTCGGAGCCTGCGCCGTTGCCGCCCTTGCGCGCCTTGAAGTGCTGCGCGTAGCGGTAGTCGATCAGGGTGTTGAGGCCGTCCACCGCTTCGGCCAGCACGTCGCCGCCCTTGCCGCCATTGCCGCCGTCGGGGCCGCCGAATTCAATGAACTTCTCGCGCCGGAAGGCGATGACGCCGTCACCGCCGTCGCCCGCCTTCAGGTAGACCTTCGCTTCGTCGAGGAACTTCATGGTGCTTGCGGCCTTGCGAAACGAAAACGGGGGCCGTAAGGCCCCCGCGATCGCAGCGCCGTGTGGGCGTGGCTATTCGGCGGCCTGGGCGGTCGGCGTCACGGTGACGTGGACGCGGCCCTCGGCCCGGCGGACGAAGGTGACGCGGCCGTCGACCTTGGCGTGCAGGGAGTGCTGGCGGCCGGCATACACGTTGTCGCCCGGGATCATCTTCGTGCCGCGCTGGGTCACGATGATGGAGCCGGCATTGACGGTCTGCCCGCCGAACAGCTTGACGCCGAGGCGCTTGCCCGCGCTGTCGCGCCCGTTGCGGGACGAGCCGCCTGCCTTTTTGTGAGCCATGGTGTGTGCCCCTTACGCCGCGGTGATGGTGGCGATCTTGAGCACCGTCTGGTGCTGGCGATGCCCGTTCTTGCGCCGGCTGTTCTGGCGGCGGCGCTTCTTGAAGATGAGGACCTTGTCGCCGCGGTTCTGGGCGACGACCTCGGCCGTGACGGACGCGCCAGCGACAGTGGGCGCGCCGATCGTCAGGCCCGCTTCGGTCGCGACGCAGAGCACGTCATTGAAGGTGATGGTGGTGCCCGGCGCGGCGTCCAGCTTTTCGACCGCCAGGGTGGCGTTCGGGGTGACGCGGTACTGCTTGCCGCCGGTGCGGATCACTGCGTAGGTCATGACAGGCCCTGGATGTTTCCCGCTGTCCCTTGGGCCGGAGGCCGGGGACGGGCGGGCAAAAGCGAGAGCGGCGAAGGTTGCGGCCCCGCCGGGAGAGCGGGCGTATAGCGGCGGGGCGGGCGGGGCGTCAACCGGTGAAGCGGCATCCGGGGCGTTGCCAGCGGGGCTCGGCCGGATTATAGCCGCCACCCCGTCGGAGAGGTGCCGGAGCGGTCGAACGGGTCGGTCTCGAAAACCGAAGTACGGGCAACTGTACCGTGGGTTCGAATCCCACCCTCTCCGCCAAAAAGGTAGTGATTTCAGCTCTCTAGACCGCTGGCGTCTGTGGGTCCACAAATGAGTCCACAAGATACCCGGCGGCCACCCTGGCTGCGCCTACATCCTCGCGTGCGCCCAGTGCCCCGGGCTTTACTCGGCCTCGGCATGTGTCGGAGGCGTGATGCGGCGGCTCGGACTGGCAAGTGTCCCTCGGGCAGTCGCAGGGTGCGCGGTCGCGGACCACCACCCGCCAACGAGTTCACTTGACCCGCTAATGGTCGAGTTCCGAAATTCTGAGGGCGTCGGCCGCTGGTGCATTTCGCCGGCATTCGCCGAAACCAACTACCGAGGGTGCCGGGACAGCCTCCTAGCATCGGGCTATCACGAGTAGGGCCTTACTGCGCGCACCAGGTCGAGGATGGGGCATTCTCCGGTAACGTGGCGGCCTGGGCGGTCCTCGGTGGGATAGGCGGAGCGATCAGCGCGGCCCGCATGAATTCGGCGCACGCGGCGCATCGGGCTGCCTGTCAGCAAAGGCAAGATGCTGCGTAGGGGCGTGTCTTCGCCGGGCTTCAACATGCCAGCTTGATGAATCTCGCCCCAAGTCCCGCAGCTTTCGTGACGCGCTCTCTAACAATTCGCTTGCCTCGGGCCGGATTGCAGCATCCTCGGCCGCGAGGGTCGGCGCTGCCAGGGTGCGCAAGACCTCTGGCAGCCCGGCCTGGAAGTGCTGCCGCACCTCCCTCGCACTGGCCGGGGCGAGGCCGCTGGTCGGGATCGGCGGGATATGGAGTGGGTCGGACATCGGCCGAAGGATGCCGTGGGCAAGGGAACGAATGAAGAACATGAATCGCCGGCGAGAACAGACCTAATGTGTCAATGCTTTGCCCCGCCGTGAGCGCTCCACCACGGCACTCAGGTTGAAGCGCTTGGTTGCCCTTCGAGGATGAGGCGGGTAACGCGGGCCAAGGCGTCCTGCAGTTCGGCTGAAGGGATGCGACGAGCATTCACGACAAACGCAGCTATGCGGCTAATCCGCTCGCGTTGAGCGCGGCCCTGCGAGCCGCGCCGCAGCATCTGGGCGCCCGGAAAGAATTCCGTCACGGGCACTCCGAATAGCGTGGCGGCACGGAGTAAGGTATCGGCGAAGATGCGAATCTCACCGCGTTCGTACTTGTGCACGGTCCCGTATGCGACGCCGAGGAACGTCGCGAGCTCCTGGATCTTTAGCCCGTTCGCAATTCGAAAGGCCCGAAATGCCGCGGCGACGTGAAGGTCGGTCGCCTCGACGACGCCAATGGGCGACTCCACCCGTTCTACTGCGGCAGGACGTGGCTTGACCACGGGTTCGGATCGGGCGCTACCGGAAATTGGATGTGCGGCACGCGGCCGGGATCGCCGCCAAACTCGGCCCATAGCCGATCGAAAGCGATACGAAAGCCTGCCGCCAACTCAGCATGGGCGGTGCTTTCGGGGCTTCCGCCAGCAGCGTCTCGAAGCGCAAGGAACAGCTCGCGCGCCAATGCTTCCATGCGCTGGAGGGGTTGGTCGCACTTCTCCAGATGCGCCCGGATAGCGTGCTCGGCGGCATCTGCGACGGATTTTTGGACGAACGCTGTCATGGCTACCTATGAGGATGCATCCTACACGACGTCATGCGAAGGGGCGGTCGGCCATCCAGGCGCGCGCGCGGCGTCGTGAGGGTGCCTCATTCGCGGGGTCATGGCTAATTCGAATCACAACCGACCGCGACACGTAACGCCTCCTTGTGAGAGAGCGAAATGCATTTTTTGCACATTCACTATCGCGATGGTCGTGATGCCGGCGGCGGGGTTACCCGCATCCGTGAAAACTGCGTCAGAAGCTCACTGCAGGGTTTCATAAATTTGAACAATTTCAGTTACTTAATTGGAAGTCTCCGAAAGCGCCTCTCAATCTCTGGTTTACCAACCTGTGGACAAGGTGATCGCTGACAGCCTAGTTCTGTCCCGCGGTGAGGGCAGAGGGGCAGCGGGGAGCATCACTTTATGGTAAACGAACACCCATTCGTTCTCATTAATAATCCATTTGCTGATGACAGAGACGTAAACACTCTCACTCTCCCGTTCGCGGTCGGTTCAGGAATCATCTCCGCCGCTGAGGGGGTATTGAGCGCGGCTCGAGAGGCCGGAAGTATCGACGCGGAACGCGTGCTGCAAGCCGTCATCGAGCTGCTGCGAGCAGCCGGCTCGGCTCAGGCAGCATGACCCGGTCACCATCCAGAAGGGGTTAAGGTCATCATGGATATGGCAAACACGATCAACCCCGGCGCTTCGCCCGCCGCCGACCTTTCGGTGGGCATTGATATGTCAGAGGATCTCAAAACAGCCGCGCTCGCTATCGAGCGGGTCTTGAGTGCCGCCCATGAGAGGGGCAGCGTCGATGCCGTCATCATCCTTAGCACGGTATCTGGCCTGCTGCGCGATGTTGCCCGCTACCGCGGGAAAGCCAAAGAGAGCTAAGGCTTCCACTCGCCAACGGCCCCGCACGGTCGAACGGGGTGTCCGCCACGCGGAATCGGCTTGCGGGTTTCGCTTCAAGCCCCTCGCCACCACCACCAGCGACCAATCCGGCAAGGTTCGCTGCACCGCCTTCGCCTCGTACCACGGCGCCGTCATCTACGTTTAGATCTCCTCCGGCGCGGCGACGATTACCGGCATCGCCCAGGGGTGACTCGCGCCCACCTCGGCGTTCGGTTCCCTCATGAGGAAGCGGAACAGGTCGATCGTCTCGAGGCCCGTCCGCGCCTTCCGTACGCTGGTCCACCGTGGCGCCCATATGCCGGCGAAGAAGGTCAGGGGACGGTCCTAATCGCGGGCGAACCAGATGTATCCGCCTGCCTCCCTGTTGAACTCGCTAAAGGACGTGAAGGGCACCAGGCATCGGCTCTCGACGCCGAGCCATCGCTTCCAATGCGCCGATGCGGTGTTGCGGATGTTCGTCGTGCCGCTATCCGGCTCCATGCGGAGCAGCTCGTCGAAGTCGACGCGCTTGCCCTTCGCGCGGAGCTTGTCCGCCCGCTTCGTCGCAGCGTCCAGGAGCGCCTTTTCGACGACGGCATGCCCCACCGAACCAAGGCAAGTTCGGGGCCCTCTGGGAATACCCCGGGCATCTGCTGCAGGTTGCCCCTGCTGTCCTTGAAAGCCGGAAGCGATCGTCACCCGCTTCGCTAATCGCTTTCCGCCGAACGTCGTACAGAAGGCGAAGGATCGCCTAGCCGGCGCATGAAGTAACCGGTGCCGGCGCGGAGGTTAGCTACGGATCATCCTTGCCGCACCGATCAGAACGCAGGCCCCGAGCACCCCAGCCGCCAAGTAGCCAATCCAACCGCCGAAGGAGACGCCGAGAATCCCGAAGAGCAAGCTGGCGACAGCGGCACCTATCATCCCGACGATGATGTTTAGGAAGATCCCGGTGCTTGATTTCATCAGCGCCGAGGCGATCCAACCGGCGAAGCCGCCTATGGTGAACGCCGCAATCCAGCCAATGCTTCTGTCGTCCATTCTCTGTCCGCCGATAGGCCCGCGCCGTTCAGCGACGCAGGCAAAAGCCAATGAACAGCCCCGTGAACAACGACGCCAGCATGGCCTGAATGGGGTGCTCCTGAACGCGCTGTACCGTCCGCGTGGCGCAATCTGCGACGCGGTCGACCGCATCCTTAGCGCGTCCTCCGACCTGACTGAATCGCGAAAGTCCTTCCCCGACGCGGTGCGGATCTGATTCAAGCTGTCTGTCGGGAGGGGGCCGACAGGCATGTCGAAGGCGCTGTCGGTGGATCTTCGGGAGCGTGTTGTTGCGGCGATCGAGGCAGGATCCTCTTGCCGGGCAGCCGCTTCACGCTTCGGCGTCGGCATCTCGAGCGCCATCCGCTGGGCGTCCTTGAAGCGTGCGGTGGGTTCGGTGGCACCCGGCCCCCTCGGCGGCGACCGTCGCTCAGGACGGATCGAGGCGCATGCGCCGTTGATCCTCGGTCTGCTGGAGCGCACGCCGGACATCACGCTCAGCGAGCTACGCGCGGAACTGGCGGCGGCCGGCGTGCCGGTCGGCGTCGCCACCTTGTGGCGGTTCTTCGCACGGCGCCGGATCACGCTGAAAAAAAGTCGGCGCACGCGGCGGAGCAACAACGGCCCGACATTCTGACGCGACGCTGGGAATGGTTCGAGGGACAACTCGACCTCGACCCGGACCGCCTGGTGTTCATCGACGAGACCTGGGCCTCGACCAACATGGCCCGCACCCGCGGCCGGGCACCGCGCGGTGAGCGACTGCGCGCCGCTATCCCGCACGGCCACTGGAAGACGACGACCTTCGTCGCGGGCCTGCGCAACTCCGGCATGGTCGCGCCGATGGTGCTCGACGGGCCGATCAACGGCCTCGCCTTCCAGGCCTATGTCGATGAGGTTCTGGTCCCGGATCTGCGACCTGGCGACATCGTCGTCATGGACAACCTCAGCAGCCACAAGCGGCCCGGTATCCGCGCCGCTATCGAGGCTGCGGGCGCGAGCCTCCTTTAACTGCCGCCCTACAGCCCCGACTTCAATCCGATCGAGAACGCCTTCGCCAAGCTCAAGGCCATGCTGCGCAAAGCCGCCGAGCGAACCATCGACGGCCTCTGGTCCGCCATCGCCAGCATCATCGACACATTCAATCCAACCGAATGCGCCAACTACTTCGCCGCGGTAGGATATGACCCAGACTGATCGGAAAATGCTCTAGCCGTGCTCGCCCTCATTGGCTGCGCCTCAACTACGCCAGTCCTCAAGCTCGGCGGCGGGGAATACTGTAACCGCTCAGACCGATTGGATGAGTGGCGGCGCGGCGTCGGCACAGACGCGGGTCGTAAGCCAAGCGACTGAGTATTGTGCAGCGCAGGGAAAGCAGGTGCAGCCCGGCGATCTGAGTCGCAGCATCGACCAGTATCGTGGCCTTTACGACTTTAGCCTTCGCTTCCGCTGCACCTAAGCCGGCGCCGCGTCGGCCTAGGCGTCCCGCCGGTCCTGTCGCCGGGCAACCCATGCGAGCGCGCTGCCGATGGCGTGGAGCAAGACCCACACGCCCACGACCCCCAGCACGACAATACCTCCGGCGACCAACTGCGACACCGACGCCTCCACAAGCCTGCTGCGATGCTGCGGTTATGCATTCGGCCGTATAGGCGCCGCCACTAACCGGCGGGCGTGGTGTCGCAGCCGTGACGATACGAACACGGACCGTCGCGTGCTGCGGTGCAACCTGTGCGCTGTGCGATAACGCGTGCCATGCACGCTGAGGGATGGCGCGCCTAGATGCTGCGCTTAGCTAACGCGCGCGCCTGCCCGGCGAGGTCGGCTGCGGCCGTCAGCAGGCGCAGCATCGGCCCGGCTGCGATCCGCCCGGTGGTTGCGGCTGCGGCGAGGTCGGTTATGCCCATGCGCCGCGTCACGAGCACCAATGCGGGGTCGGTGAGCAGACGGGCCAGGGCCTCACGCTCGGCCCGTGCCTCTTGCTCGGCGTGGTGGCGGGCGCGGTGGCGCATGGCGGCGACGGGGTCGTGCGTCATGGGGCAAGTATCGCCGGGTGTAGTGACCGAGGCATTACGCAGGGCTGGCGGAGCCTGCCCGCGTCTCCGGCGCCGGCCCGGGGCGCTCGCGTGTGACGGTGCCGCGCGTCTCTGTCGTGACCTGCACGACGATGGTGCGCCCGCGGCACCCGGAGCATCGCACGCGCTTGGCGATCCCGCGGACAGTCATGCTGCGGCCGAAGCGCGCGATCGCAGGGCCGAAGCCGAGGGCGATGCGGAGGTTTGTTCAACGCCGGTCGCTGCCAACGTCGCGAAGCAACCCGGCGACAGCGCTGAGAAGCGGAATGGCGTCTGCGAAGCCGCGCTCGTGTGCCACCGCCAGGACACGTTCGACTGCCAGCGCGGCGTCTCTAAGGGCGTCGGTCCCAGAGGCCGCGCCAGTTAGGTGCTCAACTTGATCTCGGTCCTGGAGACACAGATTGTCGATCTGAAACATTCCAAGGGCCTTCCTCGATGGTTATGGGGTGCCGTTACACTGGCTCGGCGTTTCCGCCGCTGGAGGTCTTAAGTAGCGCTATCAGCGTGTGCAAAACGCGCTCGGCGTGGGCGCTACCGGCTTCGCGCGCGGCCCGAAGGACCTGCTCGGCGGCCTTGAGCGCATCATTCCGCGCGAGTGTTGCGTCCGCAGCACGATCTTCATTTGTGTCGTTATGATCATTTAAAAGACTGTGAACGCGGCCGTCCGACATAAAGGGATGCTCCTTGAGCGCCGAGATCACTTGCTTACCGGCGGAATATGCATCTAACCCGAGTGTGTCCAGATTTTCCTAAACCCCAGATTGATATGTCGCGTCCCCGGTTTCCCGTTATGTCATTGAATTCAAATAACTCAACCAACAGTAGTGGAGGGCATTGACGACGAATTCACGCGCCAACGATCCATGCCAATGATAGACAATTATTCGTGAGCGATGAATATTGGTTAATTAGACAATGTTTTGATTTTTGGATTCTGAGGAACGCTGGCTACCACCGCAGTCATTGGCGGAGCGCCCGCCTCTAGACCACAGTAGGCCGCACCGCCGTCCAACGCCGGGCTGTACCCCTTACCGTCGGGGAGCGGTCGTGCAGGGGAGACACGAACTGTGAAGCCGCTAGCGAACCATACAATCGTTCAGGCAGCGGAAATCGCGCTGCGCGAAACCATCGCGCTAGCCGATAGGCCGCGCGAGAGGCTTGAGGAACTCGTTCGTGAGCTCTCTGGCGCCTTTGACGCGGCACACAATGCCGCAACGCCTGGCGAGGCCGCGACGATCCGGGAGGTCGCGGAGGCGTTCCGCGCCGCCTGCGAGCAAATCCGGACGGAGGTCGGCGGCGATAGCGCCCACACGCCGGAGCTCGAAATCGCTCGCGAGCCGGTACCGCAGCCATTTATGGAGCGCGCGAAGCTACTTCAGCATTAGTCACCGGTGAGACGTCTCGCTGGAGTTGACCCGGTTTTGTGGACACCCCGAGGCTTGAGACGGAGGTGTTCGAGATGCCCAGGTTCAGAGTGCCCTACCCGCCGGAGTTCCGGCGGCAAATGGTGGAGTTGGTCCGATCAGGTCGAACGCCCGAGGACCTCGCTCGCGAGTTCGAGCCGACGGCGCAGTCGATCGCGCACTGGGTCCGTCAGGCGGAGCGCGATGCCGGCCAGCGCCGCGACGGCGGTACGACCAGCGCCGAGCGAGAGGAACTGAGCAAGCTCCGCCGTGAGAACCATCGGCTGCGCCAGGAGCGCGACATCTTGGCAAAGGCGGCGGCCTGGTTCGCGAAGGACAAGACCCCGTCGGGGTCTTCGAATTCATGATCGCGCACCAGGCCGAATTCCCCATCCGTGTCATGGCCCGTGTGCTGCGGGTTTCCGTTTCTGGGTTCTACGCCTGGCGCAGCCGGCCGGCCTCGGCCCATGCCCGGGCCGACGCCATCCTGCTGCGCCGGATCCGCACGATCCACGTGGCCTCACACGGCACCTACGGCGCCCCGCGGGTGCATGCCGAGTTGCAAGCCGAGGGCACCGCGATCGCCCGCAAGCGTGTGGCGCGGCTGATGCGCCAGGACGGGCTGCGCGGTGTGTCACGGCGACGTTTCCCGACCACGACGCGGCGCGAGCCGACACACAGGCCGGCCAACGATCTCGTCGGCCGGGTCTTCACCGCACCAGGGCCGAACCTGCTGTGGGTGGCCGACATCACCTACGTGCCGACCGCGGCAGGCTTCTTGTTCCTGGCCGTCGTGCTTGATGCCTGGTCGCGCCGCATCGTCGGCTGGTCGATGGCCACAGACCTGCGGACGCGCCTGGTGCTCGACGCACTCGACATGGCCGTCGCCACGAGGAAGCCAGCCGATGTCGTGCATCACAGCGACCAGGGCAGCCAATACACCTCTGTGGCCTTCGGGATGCGCTGCCGCGAAGCCGGCGTGCGTCCGTCCACAGGCTCGGTCGGCGACGCCTATGACAACGCCATGGCAGAGGCGTTCTTCGCCACCCTCGAGTGCGAACTACTCGACCGGCGTCGTTTCCGTTCCCAAGCCGAAGCCCGCATGGCCGTGTTCCACTTCATCGAGGGCTTCTACAACCCCACCAGGCGCCACTCAGCCCTGGGCTACCTCTCCCCCATCGAATACGAAGCGACGAAGATGCTCATGAACGACTGATCACTACCCGCAGACCGTCCATGGAAGCGGGGCAACTCCACGCAGCCCGACTGCTCAGCGCCAGCGCCGCGCATTTCGCGTCACTGATCAGCAGCCCGAAGACGCGCCAGCTCAGACGGCGCGTCATCGAATCTATAACTGGCTGCCGTACTGCGTCCCCGCGATGCACAGCAGGTCGCATACCCTCTGTCCGAAATGCTCTTCGGCAACTCCGGAGCCCACTATGCGGTTAACGTCGGACGATGCCTCGTGGCTTGCCTCCATGGCGCCAAGGGCAATCGTCAGCGTCGTCTTCCGCGCCCGGCGGATTCCACCGGAAGCCCTGACATCGCGGAGACGAAGGGCTCCCGCTTTCACCTGTCCTGAATGTGCCGAGCCGGGCAACAACGGACCGCGGCTTTAGGCCCAGTGCGGAGGGATCAGCCGCCCCGGTGGGGCTTGTGTGCACCCCACTCGAAAACGCGCTTGCAAATGCGCCATAAAGTTGAATAACAATAAGCGACTTCGCGGATTGGATGCGGATATGGCCGTCGAAAACTAAGGAGTTGCCGGCGTATGTTGGGGGACGCTTCTGTCTCGGCCGAAATGACAATGATTCCCGCTTTGTTGCTGGTGCTCCTCGCGTTTGCCGGCGGCTGTGCAGCCTGCGCGCAGAGCATTGCTGCCGCGGCTGCTGAGCCCATTCGGGCTGTCCTTTGCGCCACCGGAAGCGCTGCCACTGTGCACGGCGAGACCGCAGGGTGGCTGAATCGCTCTGGTAGGGTGCCTGACCGGCGGCAGACGGCGCGCGAACCAATGTCGTGCGGAGCAAGGTTGGAAGTTGCCGGACGCGCTTGGGCGGTCAATTTGCTTGACCTGTCGGAAGCCGGCGCCGGCATTCAGGCGCCGTCCGACATTGTCGGCGTAGGCGCCGAAGGGCGCCTCGTGATCGATACAGCGGTGCTTCCGGTGCAGGTCGTATCGGTCGGTCCCGCTCGCCTTAGCGTTGTCTTTGGACCTCTTTCTGCCCATGCCACAGCGACGATCGGCAAAATCCTGTCCTGACCCCAGCGGTACAGCGAGCGCGCGAGCCCGGCCCTAAGCTCCGCTGGAAGATGCGGGCGAGCGAAACGCCGGGGCGGCGTCATCGCCCGAGCATCCGCTCGGCGCCTTTCATCCATATCGCCTCGTGCCGTTCCATGGCGGCTTCCCACTCGGCCCATGTGCGCTCGTATGTCCGCCAGCGCATCCATTTTGGTCGGCGCGGCAACACGTCGTCAGCATGGGTGTAGGCGCCTCCTAGCCGGCGATGCAGGCGCCGCAGGCGGCCATGGCTGCGGCCCATGGCGTCTTGGCTTTGTGAGGCATAGCCGAGCCGATACGCGCCCCGCCCGCGGCTCAGGAACAGTTGCCCGCCGTTGGGCAGATAAAGCGTCGCACAGCGCCGCCCCGTAGCCGGGCACACCCACCACCACCGCACCCCGCCGAACCGGCAGGGCGTGGTTTCCAGCGTCACTAGTTGGTCCTGCGGCCCGGTGCGGCGGCTCGGCTGGGCAATGTCGAATTGCAGACGCGCCGTCCCGTGGTCGGCGTGCAGCATCAGCGTCAACAGCGCGTGGGCGCGAGGCGCTGCGTCCCCGTCTGTCGTCCATGACCACACAGCCCCCCCAACCACCGGCAGCGCCGCCGGCTCCACGCCGCGGAGCGCACCCCGCAGGACCTTCGTTACCCGGTTCACGTCGAGTTTCAGCGTCCGGCAGCCTTCCACCGTGACCTTCCCCGCCGTCCGCCCCGATCCAAAGCCGCCCATGCATCGCCTCCGCTCGCCGGATAATCCGAAATCGTTTGGCTAACCCGCCTTCCTCGCGCGCGAGGCCGTCGGCTCTTTGGTTTTCGGCATGGTTAGAAAACCGTCCCGGCGCGGGGAGGGAGGCGCGGTCCAAAGCGTGTCCAGCCAAGCGACTTCCTCGGCCCTCACTGGCGCGCGCGGATCGCCGGCTAGAAGGGCGCGTAGTTCGGCGATACGCCCCGCACTGGCGGCGTCGCCTCGGTAGCGCTGCGACAGTTCCGCCAGGCGCTTGCGCCGCCCTCGGGGACCAAGATGAGCGAGGCCCTTCGCCTCCCGCGGCTTCGTCATCTGGTCAAGGATCGCGTCCATCGCGGAGGCAAACGTGTGCGGCTTCACGCCCTCGGCCTCGATTATCTGAGCGATGCAGCGGGCGGCCACCAAGGCGTGTTCGTCGTTCGCTGATCCCAGATGTTGAACAGCCGTGGCGAGCGTCCGTGCGCGGTTGGGGGTCATGTCGTTACCTCATGGATGGCGTTGGGGGACAGGTGATCGGGCGGGTGGCAGGTGGTGCAGCGCCGCGCCGTGTCCGGTTCACCGACTTCGCACCACCAGCGGCGGCCAGCGCAGGTCGGGCAGGCGCCGGGCTCCCTGCGAACCGCGGCGAAGGCGCGTCCGCGCTCCGGGCCGGCAGGCAGCGCATTCCAGGCCGCACGGTGGGCATGGAAGCCGCGATGCAGCCCGTCTCGCAGAGGGTCAACGTCGCCGGGCTGGTAGGGGCGCGCTGCGCCTTCCTCGGCGTAGTGCGCGGCCCTTGCAGCGCGCTCGGCCGCGTCATGGTCCATCGCCTCGGGTTCGGCCGTTCTCTTCGCCCGGAACAGCCGCGCCACAGCCTCGGCCTTTTCCGCTTCGCTCAGCCCCCACGCGTCGCGTTCGGGGAGAGCCGGCAAAGCCGGCGGGGGCGGCGCACTCAGCAGCCGCAGCACGCCGTCTCGCTCCGCCCGGAGAGCAGCAAGCAGGTCATCCGCGGGCGGACGCGCCGCCCGCACCCGGACCTGCCCGCCCTCCACCGACAGGCTGACGCCTTCGGCAGCGGCTCGCGCGATCAATGCGGCGGCGCTCACAGCGTCGCCTCGAACGGTTCGGAGGCCCTTTCCCCCCAGGCAGGGGGTTCCTGATCCGCTACACCGCTACAACCCATATTTTCTGCCGGGTTGCGGGCATTTTCGGAGCCGCTACAGGGGGTGTCGTGTAGCGGTTCGGAATTTGCAGAAAACCTCGGGTTTTCCTCACTTGTAGCGGTGTAGCGGCTCGAATGGGGGGTATGGGGCACAGAAGGGGTGTCAGCCGGCAGGTAGCGGTTCCACGCTTCCTCGAAAGCCTCGCGGAAATACCCCTTCGCAACCTTGTTGTCTGGTCCGCGCAGGTTCGCCGGCCGCACCCCGAACGGCGCCAGGCCGCGCGCGAGCTGTGTCGGCGTCATCGGCTTCCCGTGCTTCCACTCGGGCCAGGGGCGTTCCTCCATCTGCCCCAGGTGCTCGCAGATGCCCGCGCTGGTCAGCCGCGTGGCGCTGTTGCCCACGAACAGCCGCCGCAAGTCCGACAGCAACAGCGCGCCGGCCTCCATGGTGCCTTCGGCCGCGTTGCGGATGCCGAACACCTCCAACAGCGCGGCGCGCGCCCGCGCGGGCCACTCGCCCCCGGCGGCATCAGCGATGGCAAGCAGTGGCACGGAAATGTCGCCCTCGCGGTCGCCCATCGCCTCGGGAATGTCAGGCGCAAGCGGCAGGCTGGCGCCGTGGTCCTGTGCCCACCGCGCCAGGCACTGCGCGGCGGTGTGCAGCGCGTCCCGCGCGCCAGGTGCGCGCATCTTCACCACCGTCTCGGCCGCAGCTTTGCGCTGCAAGGTGATCGGCACGCACCGATCCGCCAGCGTGTCCGGCAGCTTGCCGATGCCCGCCAGCGCCACCGGGCAGAAGGTGGCGAAGCGCACCGGGCGGTGCTCCCCGTCGATTTCCACCACGCGGATTACCTCACCGGACACCTCAAAGCCGGAATTGAGGATCCCGCGCAGTTCTTCGTTGTCGCCCAGGAAGGTGTCCGCTTCGTCCACCAGCAGCGTGAGACCGCCTTCCTCGCGCAGCGCCTCGACCGTGCGGAACACACCGCTGGCGCTGATGTTGTCCGCCTTGAGCGGCCGGCAGCAGGTGGCGCGCAGCACGTCCATCAGGGTGGACTTGCCGCAGCGCTTCGCAGGGCTGCCGATGCCGAGCCGCGGCGTGTGCTGAAACCGCTGCGGCACCCACGTGTGTGCGATCCACAGCGCCACGCAGTCGGCCGCGCACTGCGGCAGGATGATGTGGCGGCGGATGACGACGGCCAGCCGATCGAGCATGGCGGCGCCGTCCACCGGCTCGGGCCAGGGCTCGACCGCGCCGAGCGTCACGCCCCGTGCGCGGTCCGCCTCAGGCTTCGGACGCAGGGCCGCAATCTGTTGGTCTAGGGTGCTAGTGCGGATGCCCAGGCGCTTTGCAGCGGCCTCGCGCTCGCGGTCGTAGGAGAGCGCATCCAGGGCCGCCAATCGGAGTAGTACTTCGGCGTCGGCAGCGGCATCGCGCGAGGTTTCGGTGGCGCCGCTCATGCGTCACCTCGCGGGCCGTGCTTCAACCCATATTCAGCGGTCTTCTCAGCATTGCGCCGGTCGATGCCGCCGGCGTCCATCGCCGCGTTGACCAGCGCATCGCGCGCGCTGGCATCGGATATGGACCCGTCTTGCACGAGTTCATGGGCCTTGAGCGCCGCCCATAGCAGCTTCGGATGCCGCTCCCCTTCGGCTGCCCCGCGCACGACCTGCAAGAGCGCGGCAAATCGCATCGCAGGCGCCCCCCGCGAAGCGCAGCGAAGGAAGGCAAGCCCCTGCGTTGCGGCTGGCGAAGCAGGGGCAGGGCGAGGGTGAAGGATCACGCCCGGCACCTCCACAACGCCACGATCGCCCGGCACCAGCGCCAGGCGGGCGGGGAGCGGGTCGGCGCGGCCAAGGAACAACGGCGCGGCGGTGTAGATCGGCTGCGCCGCACCGAAGACGCTAAAATCAACCGGGCAGCCCATGAACCATGCCTTCAGTTCGTCACCGGTGGTCGGGCGGGACAGCCAAGCCCACCAGCGCAACCGTGCGCCGGGCTTGATGCCGTGCGACGCGGTGGCGGTTACGATCGCGGCGGCCCCCCGGAACGCGGGCGGCAGCACGCACCGCACAGCACCGGCGCAGGCGGCCAGGTCACGCGGGTCGGTGCCGGGGGGCAACGCGACGCTGTCCAGATCCACAGCAACCCATCGCCGCGCAATCTCGCCCAGCGTCGGCGCCTCCCCGGTTTCTGCGTCGGGATGCACCAGCCGCCGCACGCCCATGGTGCGGGCGGCGTCGATAGGCTCGCCGCGCACGATGCACTGGCGGGGCTGCGTCAGCAGGTCGCGCAGCACGTCCGCCAGGGTGGCGAGGTCAGCCACCGAGCGGGCGTGAAGGTTCACGGTGCGCGCCTTGTCGTATGGCTCGCACGTCCCGTCAGCGTGCCAGCGCTTCGCGAGGATGCGGCTGCGGGCTTCAACGATGGTGAGGGCGCAGCCCGGCGCGAGGTTCGGCGCGCTCATGCCGCACCCCCTTCCGCACGAGCCATGATCGCAGGATGCGGAGGCTTGTCCGCCGGAACCTGGATCAGCAACAGCGCGAAGGGTTCGCGGCCTTCGGCCTCCCGCCGGTCGCGTTCGCGTTCCGCCAGGTGCATCCATGCCGGCTCGGCCGCGGTGTTTGTCTCGACCAAAAGCACCCGCCGGTGGATGCGCGCGGCGGCCACCGCCCAATCGTAGTGGCAGGTCGTGCCGCCGGCGGCGTGGATCATCACCCGCTGCGCCCACGTCAGCAGGCGGCCCGCATCGGGGAAATCCCCCGGCCCGCTCGACAGCCCGGCATCGTCGCCGATGACGGCAATGGTCGTGACGGCGCTCCAAAGCGCCTGGCGCGGCACGCGGCCTCGCGGCAGAACCTCGATAAGGGCGCCGACGTCGCCCGCCAGGTGGGCGCGGTAGAGCGCATTGCGGAATTCGAAGCCGCCGGCTTCCTGCGGTCGGATAATTCGGTTGATGGTGTCCAGGTCGCGGATGGCGGCGCTCATGCCTGCGCTTCCATGGCGCTATGCGTCAGGCTGGCGCGGACGACGCGCAGGGCGTCCGCTTCCAGCGCCTCGGCAGCGCCCACGTCCCCGCGCTGGCGCAGGGCGGCGGCCTCACTCAGCAGCGCGCGCAGCGGCGCCGCAGTGGTGGTGGTCTGGTGTTCCATGTCTCGGCCTCTTGAAGCTGGCCGGACACTCAGGAAGCAGTGGCAGTGAACCGCGCAAAACCTTATGTTCGGGCTGACCATCGGGCTTGTAGTTCTCACCCGCCCGGTCGCTCCCTGAGCGCCGGGCGGCTTTATGTTGAAGGGTTGAAGCGAAGCAGCCCGGCCAGCGTCAGCAGGGCCAGCAGCGCCACGGAAGGCGCGGCGAGGAACGGAGGCGGCGCGCATCACGCCGCATCCCGCTTGCCAATGGACGCCTCAGGCAGCGTCGCCAGGAACGCGCGCACGCTGGCGCAGTCCACCAGAGTCCGCGCGCCGGCCTTCAACAGCCTGATGCGGCCCTCAGCGGCCAAGCGGTAAAGGTGGGACCGGGAAAGGCCGAAGATGGCTGGCGCGCGCGGCAGCGGCACCATTTCGGGGGATGGCTTATGGTAGGTCATGCTGTCCCTCCAGCAGCGCGGGATTGCGCGGGACAGCGGCGTTGTCGGCGCTTCAGAAGCTCGCAGCGATAATCGCGGAGTTCCCGCCGCGGCGAGACTTACCGCGGCTTGCGCGGACCAGATTTCCGCCAATCCGACGGCGCCAATTCGCGCCGTATTTCGCGGATTGTCTCGCGCGGAATCGGGGGGGAGCGGTCCCCAAAGTAAGCGCGAATCTGGGTGAGATCGGTAGCCTCGGAGGGTGGCGGCTCCTCTTTCGGCCAAGTCGCAACATGGAGGCGATACCACGCACGGCCGGCCGCGAGCGTGAATCGGGGGCGCGGGTCAGACCGTGATGGGGCTGCCCCGGGGGTCGATGGGATACCTTTGGTAGGTGGTGGTGCCGCGTCCCCGTGAATGGGCTGCCATTCTCTCACCACTTCATCCCGCGCGACGCTGATCTCCTGCCATGCACGTCCCGTTGTGCCCCGCGGTTCTGCGACGACGTCGCCCCGCGTGGGCTCCGCGAGCGCCAGGCCTCGCCAATCGCCGGGGTCCATGGTGCGTGGCGTCGCGTAAGCCGGCAGTCGGCCGCGTGCGATGATGGCGCCGCTTCGCAGCTTCGACAGCAAGTCGTTCTCGGCCGCGTCAGGCGGCAGTCCGTTAGTAGGGGTGCCTTGCGCCCGGTCGTACGCCCATTCGAGCGACAAGCGGAGGCGACCGCTTCCCGGTTCGCCCATCACCGGCTGCAGTTCCGCATCACCACCGGGCAAGCGCGTCTCTGCCCGATATGCCGTGGCCTCGCGCGGCGTTTCGAGTGAAGCGCCCTGCACGGTGCGCAGGTCTCGGAAGATGATCCACGCGAGGGCTTCAAGCAGGGTCCAGCGCGCGGGCAATTCGCTAAGTGTTGGAGGCTCCGCGCCGGGCCGTGCCGGTGTTGCAACGGGCCACTCGGCCAAAACTGCCGCTGCATCGAAATGCACATGGTGGAAGTAGGGACCGCCATAGTCCAAGACAGCATCTATGGGAGCGAACCGCCTTAGGCCGAGCGTTCCGACGTCACGCCCGTTCAACCCGACTTCGTGCTTTGCGAAGGCGGCGGCCGGGATCGCGGTCGGCAAAACGCCCGGCCGCGGCTTACCCCGGCTCCCTTCCTCGCCCCTCGCACCAATTCGTCCCGCCGCTGCCGCGTCAACAAGAGCGCGTTCGGCGACATTCAAGCGGTCGCCATAGGCGGCGTCATCTATCGGCGGAGGGCAGCCACGGAAGGCAACCCAGTGGACAGATTCCATGGCGGGCAGCCAAGGCTTCTGCGCGGGGTTTGGTGGCGCAGCGTTGACCAGTGGTGGCGGCGCAACCCGCTCCCGCTCGGCGGCAGTGGCCGATGTCTTGCCGCCGCGCACCCTAGGCGGAGGGTCGGGGCATTGCGTCGGGCCGCGCTCACCGTTGGGGGCCACATAAGCTGCCCGCCATTTCGGTTCCTCGCCGTCGCTTTCTGTATGGTCCATCGCCGCCCCTCCGCTGGCGCTCCGCAATGTGGCGGCGTGGGCAGGGAGTGCGGATATCTCCCGTTCGGCTGGCCGGCCTAGGCCCCACCATTCCTAAGGCGGCAGCGCCTATTGCGCCGGGCCTTCAGCCATCCCGCCGCCGCCGCCATATCCGGGCATCGGGGCGAGGGCCCCGCCGCGCCGGCCTGGTAGCTGCTGCGCTGCGCTAAGCAGCCCGTTTGCGATCCCGCCCACAATCGACCATTTGCCGTCCGGGCCGTACGCGATCGGCCTGCCGAGCATTTCCACCAGCATCTGGCGGCGCCGCTGCATTTCGATATCGTCACTCGCTGCGGCAGCCGGCGCGGGCGCCATGGGCGCCGCTGGTTCCTGCTTGGGCGGCCCGACCGCCTGCGCCGCTGTCATGGCCCTAGGATACTGCACCAATGTATCAGGATTCGGCAGCCCCGGCAAAGTGCCCGATATCGGCGCTGTCACGTCGTTCTTCCGCCAATAGTCCATTGCCCGCGTCTCCGCATCGGTGTTCCGCACAGAGGCTTCGTCGCGGGAGGTGCGCCGATAGTCGGGCGCGGTGTGATCGGGCGAAGCACGAGGGCGAGTCTAGAACAACCGACCCGCCGCTGCGACTGCATTCGCGGGCGGCGCCGGACTATCCGTGTGCCGCGCGCTCTGAAGGAACGGCGGCGGGCTGCGCGGTCGGTGGCCCGCGCTGGCCGGCCGGCCTGCCCCGCCGCGATGAACTCTAACCCGAGGCGTGATCGGTCGCGCGTTCCTCGCGGAACCGATCGGTCGCCCACGTTTGGGCGCGCCCTCGCCCGCGGGATTTCCGGTCACGCTCAGGGCTATCCTCAGGGGGGATCACAACCCACTCCCATGGCCCCCACCGCAGAGCGTTCGGGCCACCGTCCACCGTGGCCCAGTAGCCCGGCAGCGGAAGCAGACGCCGTCCGGCGGCGCGCAAGTCCGGCAGGGGAACCCTTGCGGCGCCTGCCTTGCCGCCGGTGCGCGCCGGCAAGTCGCGGAGGGATTGCGGCATCTCGTTCCCGTCATCGAACGCGGCTGCGTAGCACCTAGCGTGTTGCGACTGCCGGATTTTCGCATGCCCGAAGCCACGCGCTCCGCCTGTTCCCGAAGCTCGGCTACCGCAACGGCAAAGCGGCCGCTCATGCGCCGTTCGTCCCACGTTGCATTTGTTCCAAGTGCTTGAACAACACGATGGCGTCGGCAGCGTTGTCATCGTCAGGCGCGAAGCCATGCGCGCGGCACCAGGCAATCGCTCCCGAATTCGCCGTGCCGGCGGGGAAGTCGCTGCGCCCCAAAACCTCGCGGCGCGTTCGCCACCGGTTCCTCGAGGACCGGGATGCCCTTGTGGTGCGCGAGCAGATGCAGGTGCGCGGCCAACCCGTAGGCTAGCCGCGTCGTGCTTGCGCCTTGGCTGCCAAGCGGCGGTTCGATGGCAATTTCGGCCGGCTGGTGCTGCCGGATCAGCGCATGGAGCCAACGGAGCAGGTCCGCATAGACCACGCCGTGTGAGCGACCCTGTAGCGCGACAGTGCCGTAATCGGGATGGGCGCCAGGGACGCCCGCGCACCAACCGAATGTGCGGGCGAGGTTGAGGCACAACACCGGCCGCGGCATGGTGCGCGCCGACCAATCCAAAAAGGGAGCGGGGGTCATGCCACGACCGCCTGCGCGGGAGCCGTTTCGGTGAGCGGCATACCGGCCAGGGCGGCGAAGTCGGCGCGCAGGCTTCCAACACAGCCGCGTCCGCGTCGTCCGAAATATTCCCAGCCTGCAGCCGGCCCGTCAGGTATTCGCCCTTGAGCGCTGCCTTTTCGGCCGTTGCCACGGGCCGCTTGGCGCGCATCATCGACAGCACGTCATCGAACCGTCCGAGCCCGTCCATGTCGTCGTCCGAAATCCCCGGACCCGCGCGCATTGATCGCCGCGAAAGAGGTTCGCGCCGTCGCCAGCAGGTCGCGCAGGGGCGTCGCTGCCAGCGCGCGGCGTGCCGGCACTGAGGCGCCGCGGGTGGGCGCGGCGCCGAGCCAGATCACCGCGTTCGAGGCGCCGGAGGCGATGCGGCACGCGGACGACTACGACGAGCCGAGCGGGACGCCGCTGCGGGCGCGCGTAGATGCGTTCGCCCTGGCGGGTGGGGTGCTGCCGCGGATGCGGCGGCATTCTTTGTCGCCCCTGAATGATTCGCAAGTGCCCGAGAAGCCAAGACGACCATTTCCTGTAGCTTGGGAGACCGAATCTGTTGAAAATCCGACAACAATCTTTGCAGGCTGAGTAATCTAGGTGACTGTTTCAACGCTTTTTGGCGTGGAAAGAATGACTTGATAGGGCTGGCGAGGGCCTGTGCGGCCAAGTACAGTTGTCCAGCTGAAATTCTGATTTCGCCTTTTTCCATTTTATGGACGGTTTGCGGCGCAACGCCGATGTAGCGGCCAAGAAGTCGCTGCGTCATTCGACGCGAGCGCCGCACTCGGCTAAGCGCCTTACCAACGTCCTTGTCGAAATCTCGCGAGGGCATGTAGGAGCGCGTTATCCAGGATCAGATGCCAGAACCGCGATTGCGATTCGCCAGTCATCGTGTGTCAAGGGGTGAAGCGATCCCACCCACTTCACCGCCATACTCTCCGCATCGGGGGGGGGGGGGGGGGCAATCGCACTTTTTGAGACGTTCATTAAAATCGTCTTATTGCGAATTTTTGGGCGTCAATCTCCCGTGAAATCGCCGTCAGTCTGATCATCTCCTGATCTATAAATTCACCAAATATCAAAGGCTTACACGGAATTGGCGCTCTGCTTATCAATCCTTGGTTTAGAAAACCTCTGGACCGTCGTCCTGTAGCGCGTATTTTTGGGTCTGCGGTTCAATTTCTGAGCGAAAAGGGGCTCGTGGTGCGCGAAAATCGTGAGAACGTTCATAACTCCTGGTGGCAGCCGGTCGAACGCGAGTCCGATGAAGTATGTGACCTCGCCGGGGAAGCAGCCGCCTTGCTCGATGTCATTTTGATCGACGCATATGAGGCTGGGCATGACGAACTGGTCGGAGTTTTGGCCGCAATGCGCGGCTTGCTCGCTTCCTTGTCGATGAATCAGGGATAGTGGGCTTGGCGATCGTATCGCTCGGCTTGGGCCCCGGATCCCGCAACGGAAACGTACAGGCTGGCGAGTTGCGCCAGGCTCCACTTGACGCCCAGTTATCCTAAATCCTCCCAACTGGCGAAGAGGATTCCTCGTTTGATGGCTTGACTGCCGCCTAGCATCTTTGAGTATGGCCAAGCCCGTCACCGCGGTCTCCGTCGTCGCAGGCGGCGGCAGGATGAAAATCGTTGACCGCCGGCCGGAAGCCTAAGCTTTTGCCTCAGGTCACGTCTGCGAGGTTGGTATGGACAATCATCAAACGCCGGCTGACTGCATACGCCGCGGCGAGTTGCCCAGATCGCTTCCAATCTTTTTTTTCCTACACATCCCAAAGACCGCGGGAACCACACTGAACTCAGTCTTATCCAAGATGTTCGCCCCGCACAGCATTTTTCATCAGGCCCTCACAAATAAGATAGGAAAAAATGAGAGTCTTTCAGATTATATAGATAGCAATCCAGATTTTTATGACACGCTTATGCTTGTCGTAGGGCACTTTGGATTCAAGAATCCGCTGGTACAAAATGCAAGCCGTCGTAGGATCATACTTGCAAATTTTCGCGATCCTGTCGAAAGGATCGTGTCGCTCTACAATTATATGCGATTTCGAGAGGATCACGCCCTTCACCAGCCGCTTCAGAAAATGACCTTATATACGGCGATACGTGAACTTCCTGAATTTAGAATACACTGCGGGAATGCTCAACTTAGGACAATTTTTGGAACTGACAATCTTGATAGAGTACGTGAGCGGCTTGATTCGGCAGACTATGTAGTTGGGCGTTATGGAAATACGTCGGTATTTCTTGAGGCTGTTGAAGCCATCTCAGGCTTCAGGCGCAATGTTGAGATACCTCACCTAAACTCAGAAAAACCCATCTCTGGTGTATTGCATGCGCACCAACAAAATGACTACTCTCTCGCCGTTGAACATTTGCATGCCCTCAATTCGTCCGAGCTGGAATTTTTTGGCAGAATGCCGTCAGTCGTTATCTCTCGATCGTTCCATAATCTAGTGTAGGGTTGGGCTCCGCACCGCTGGGATCAGGTGCGGAGCGCCCATTTTCTCAGAAGCGATAGACGAGACCTGCATTCATTCGATACGACTCGATTACATTGACACCACTCGGCCATGAGTAGGTCACGTCCATACGGGCTGCCCACGACGCCGTGAGCGGGATCTCGGCCCCGATCCCGAAGGTAGGTACCGGCGTCCATTCAGTGCGCGCCCTGTTGCCGTTTTCGACCGACTCAAAATTTTGAGTCGGAATGACTAAGCCCGCCCTGAAGAAGAACAGGTTGCGGCCATCAGACGACCATCCGATGCGCCCGAACGCACCGATCTCGCCACGAAGTCGGGCGCGGTACTCCACGCCATAGGCATTCAGGCGGCTCGTCACATTCCACGGAAGCAGTCCCTCCACCTCGCCGCCGACATAGATGTGCTGCGTGACGAGACGGCCCCATCCGACACGGGCGCCGAAGATGACGCCGTCCCCGCCCTGGTCCACGAACTTTCCCGCTGGCCGGTCGGGAGTTGCCGGAAACGTGACCGTCGAGTCCAAGACGACCAGGCCGGCGAACCCCGACACATAGATTCCTTCGACAGGGTTACCTTGCCCGAATGCTCTAGACCCAGCTGCCGCAACGAGCAGTATCAATCCAGACGCAAAGATCATAGAGAAATATTTGATCATCTCATGACTCCCCATGACTGCATGTCGCGAGGGAGTTTGACGATGGGTGATTAAAAATGTGTGCCTTTGTGAGGATTTACTATCCCAGAACGAAATTCACAGACTTTTATTAGATTCACTATTTGTAGAACATCTAAAGATTTGTTTGAAAAACAGAGATGGGGGCGCTGCTGCTCTGCCGCGTCGCCCATCTCTGGTTACGAAATCGACGCTTAACCGTCGGTTAGGCGTGCAGTCCCATCACCGCTGGCAGCGTCCGAGCGGCGTCATGGTGGCAGGAGGCCCCTCGATGACAGATCTTCCTTCGTCGGCGAAACTTCTCCCGCCAGTGACCAATATCGCTACAGGCGTTGGCGGTTCGCATCGGCTACTGCAATATGCCTCCGGGCAATCCTGCTCCCTTGGATGGCAGCAACGCGACGGAGTGCTTCGCATGCTGTCGCCGACCAGTGCGGTGGTGGGGTCACAGGCTTGCGTGCTGGCGATAGCGTTCGTTTGGTGGTCTAGCGGGACGAAGTGATCGTCCGCTAATGCCGCGTGACGCGCGCTACGCTTGAAGGGATTGAGCACGACCACGGCCACGGCGACGACGGCAAGCGTGCTGGGAGTCAACGCATCCAATAGCTGGCTTGGTTGGACCGCCGCCCAGTCTGACCGGGTAGGCTGCGTGGCCTGGAGGGTTTGTCGCGTCAGCCTTGCCCGAGCCAGAGTTTCCTCATCAATGCGGCCGGAAGAGCGTCTGGAGGAGGCGCTTGCTCGCGCGAAGGGGAGCGGTGAGCCGCCAGGAACTGCTGCCTTGTACGGCGAGGAGATCCGCGGAGATACGGTCGTTCTCCGCGCGGACTGCCTCTATGGCTGAGGCGCCACGAAGGATATCCGCGCGGGCCTCCATTAGGGCGGCCGTCGCATCCGCTTGTAGGCGAGCGGCACGTATGGCCTGCGCACGATGCCATTGGGACGCATAGGCAGCGCCAGTGCCGACATACCGGACACATTGATTCAGCAGACTGGCCTCTGCGAGGGACTCCGCAGAGTTGCCGAGCCCGAGAGTGTGCACCACGCGCTTCCACAGCACGGCATCGAGCCGGCTGCGGGAACCAAGAAGGGCCAGAGTGGACGAATCCAGTTCCTCGCCCAAGACGGGAATAGGCGCCGATGGCGATTTTTGCGTAGCGTTTTCGTGATCGATCACGATGTCCGCGCCGATGAACTTGGCCAGACGCGTCGCTAGCGCCGGATCCTCTACGCATCCAACGAAATCCAGCCGCTTGAGCGCCCGGTGCGCGGCATCGAGAAGCTCATCGTCGGCTTCCGGCGGAATGAAGTCGGCGTCTGGCAGGCGGGGATGCGGCCAGACAAGCATACGAAGGCACAGATTATCTGTCTGACAGGCGATGCGGGGATCCGTCAGAAAGTGAGAAAGCGTGTCACGAGCGACCGCGAGGCGGTCGCCCCACTCGCTCCACGGGGCCAGGACCGAGTCGGGCAAACTGCGCCAAAAAAGCCAAGTCGAGAGAATTCGACTGCGCGGCTCGCGCAGTATTGTAAATATACTTGAAGTAGGATAGGCCGCTTTCAAGCTCGATAACGCAATGTGTCCGCTAAAAAAGGATATATTATTCGGAAATTCGCCTGGATTCAGATAGAAAGAATTCCTATATGGCAGATTTTCTTTGCGATTTTCGAAGGCGTTGCCAAATGTGCAGAGATCAAATCCTTCCCCAGCGCTTGCCGCACACGTCGCCACCTGAACTGCACGCCGTATGGACGTGCCAGCCGTCTTGGGAATGTGCAGAAATATGATCGGTGTCTTCGTGACCGGTTGATTCAATATGGTCCGATCACGATTCATGTCCTCAGATGAGATTTGATCAAGCAACGATAATTCCTTTCTAAAGCGACCATATACCAATATAGATTTTTCACAGTCCAACTTAGTGTCGCAAGGCGCGGATTGGCAGACGGGGCGACATTGATGCGAAAATAACGCGAGCACCGTTTCGAGAATCGTAAAGATCAGAGCGCTCGGTGTGTGGTGCCGCAGGGTCGATTCTGGCTATTGGCCACATCGTCCCCACCGGCCGCGCCCTCGCCCTCTTCCCAGGACAAGGCCGACCGCGCGCGCCAGGGGACAGCCACCGGATCAAGAGCCGCACCGCAGCCCTCCGAGGGTTGCCCCATGGCACTCGACATCGAAAAGCACTTCACCACCCAGTTCGAGGCTGAGCTCTTCGAGGCGTTCCAGAACAAGGGCGGAGTGATGCGCCCGCGGCTGCGCCGCAAGACCGCCAGCAACTCCTCCGAGGTGAAGTTCCCCAAGATCGGCCGCGCCCCCGAAGCCATGCCGCAGTCCGCAACGGCAAGGTCGCGCTCATGGAAATCCTGCGCGACCGCGTGACCTACGGCCTCGCCGATTACTACGGCGCGGTCATGGTCGACGACCTCGACGAACTCAAGACCAATGTCGAGGAACGCGGCGCCGTCACGCTGCGCGAGCGCATCCGGCTCCTCTGCAGGTCGCAACGGCTGGTCGTCGACGAGATCGGGTACCTGCCCGTCGTCGCCGGCGGCGGCAACCTGTTCTTTCAGCTCGTCAACGCGCGCTACGAACGAGGTGCGATTAGCCTCACCTCCAACCGCGGCTTTGCCGAATGGGGCGAGGTGTTCGGCGACACCGTCGTCGTCACCGCGCTGCTCGACCCTCCCGCACTACGCCATCGTCGTCCGCATCGAGGGCGCCACCTATCGTCTCCGCCGCCGTGCCGACCTGCTGCCCGACCGCGCCGCAGCGCGCGATGGTGGGCGATGGGGCGAAGCAGCGCATCGAGGCGGTGGATCGCTGGATGGCGCGGCAGCACTGCAACGAGACGATGTACCGGGCGGCAATTAGCCGGGCGACCAGCGCGGATTTCGTGCTGGCGATGGAGCAGCTGATGCGGAGCATGAGGCACGCCGTGCAACTGCCGGTCGGCGCGCCGGGCGCGCGCGGCTGGCGCGAGAAGGTGGCGGTAGGGTAGCGGTGTTGTTAGCCTCGACCGCATGGGTCGCTCCAAGGTGGTCGGGGTCAGCCCCGCCCGGTGGTTCCAGCACCGGACGGGCGCCCTGGATCGCGGAACGGCCCCGGCGCGGATGCCCGCCGTTACTAGCGTTACCAGTGCCCGCGCGGCAGTGGTAACAGCGGCAAAGCGGCGGATTTCTGCGGTTGTTGCCACCGTTACCGGTGTTGCTAGCCAAAACGGCTAGGATTGCAACTCGCGCGTCACCCGGCGGCCTCGGGGTGCGCCACCAGCAGGGCGTGAACCTCGGCCGGCGCGTTGGCGCAGAAGTCCGCCCAATCGGCCATGAGGCGCGCGCGCTTCGCGAACAGGTCGCCGCGCCGATACGCCGCCTCAACCTTGTCCCCGATGGTGTGCGCGAGCGCGGCCTCGGCCACCGCGTGTGGCGTGCTGGTCGCTTCCTCCGTCCAATCGCGGAAGGCGCTGCGGAATCCATGCGTGGTGAGGTCACCGCGACCCATCCGGCGCAGCAGCATGAGCATCGCCATGGAGGATAGGCCGCGCGTCTCGACGGCGCCGGGGAACACAAAGCCGTCGCCTTCCTCGGGACACAGCGGCGCCATTTCGGCCAGCACCGCCAGCGCGGCGCCAGGCAGCGGCACGCGATGCTCGCGCCCGGCCTTCATGCGCTCGGCGGGGATCGTCCAGACTGCCGCGCCCATGTCGATTTCCGACCAGCGTGCGCCCAACGTCTCGCCGGTGCGCGTCGCCGTCAGTATGCAAAATTCCAGCGCGCGCGCGGCGGTGCCGGGGCGCTTACGCAGGTCCACCATGAAGGCGCCGATTTCCTGCCAGGGAAGGGCGGCGTGGTGCTGCACGCGGCGCACTTTCGAGCGCGCGGGAAGCAGGTTCGCCAGATGCCCGCGCCACCGGGCAGGGTTCACCGTCTCGCGCCAGCCCCGCGCCGTGGCGTAGTCGATCACTGCTTCAATCCGACCGCGCACGCGCTTCGCCGTCTCAGGCTTCGCCGTCCAGATCGGTTGCAGACAGCGCAGCACATCATCGGTCGCGATTTCGTCCACCGGCTGCCCGCCGATGGTCGGATACGCGTAGGTCGTGAGGGTCGCCGTCCACTGCGCGCGGTGCTTCGCGTTCCGCCAGCCCGGCGAGTGCGCCGCGATGTATTCCGCCGCCACGTCGCGGAACACCCGCGCCTTCGCCTGCGCGTGCGCGGCCAACCGCTCGGCCTCGGCCTTCGCCTCGGTGGCCTTGCGGTCGCGCTCGGCCATCGGATCAAGCCCGGCGCGCAGGATGGCGCGGGGTTCCTCGGCAGCCTCGCGCGCCTGTGCCAGTGTCAGCCCGGCCTTGCCGTCCGCGTCATAGGGTCCAAGCCCCATCTCTCGGGACTTGCCGCCAATGGCGTAGCGCAGGGTCCACTTGCCCGCGTTCCGGCCGGCGACGCGCAGGTAAAGGTTCCCGCCGTCAGCGTGGGCGCCGGGCTGCCCGGCTGCCACGAGTGCCTTCACGGCCACCGCCTGCAACCGCCCCGTCAGCTTGCCCGCCGCCTTCGCCATGGTCCCGCCGTCCGTCCACAAGGTAGTCCACAATTATCTTGTGGACTGGCGGGGCGCAACGGGAAACGGTGGGGGGTGGTGCTCTAGTGAGGTGGGCGGGAAGTCTCAAGTTATGCTGGGGATTTTGGCATGGCGTGGTGCGGTGGGGGATTTAGGTTCGGCGGACATCCCCTCCGCCAGTTCCCATACGAGCCGTGCTCTCTGCCTGACCGACCGCCACGCTGAGTGGCAGGTTTCCTGGGCTTTCCGGGGCAGACCTGTTGACTGCCGCGACGCGGAGACGGCCAAAAATCGCTCTCCGGAGGCCATTTCTCTCCGGACCTCCTGACTTGGGCGCTTTAGTACGGAACTTAAAACCCTAGGTAAAAGGCCGGTTTCAGCGCGGTCGGCACTCGCCCTGGTTCGAACCCCACTTGCCCGAAATCCGTACTTCGAGAACGAACATTCAGTACGTCGATCCGGAAGACGCGCTTGTCATCGGTCATCTATTTGATCTGGACGCGGCATCGATGATCTCCGACACGAAGTCACCCAGTTCACTGTTCAGACGTTGAGCGCGCTCAGGAATCGCCAAGAGGTCTTTGGAGGTCAGCTTCCGTTGCACGCGCTCGTAGCGCAGCTCCGCGAACTTTAGCATCTCCAGGTGGAGCCCGCGGCCGGGCGCGTCTATCTCGGCGGCATGAACGAGCCAATTGCGGTCGTCGGCGGCTTCGAGAACTCTGGCCAAGAGATGCTCCCCTCCGGCGGCAAAGGGAACCAGCAGATCGCACCCGGCGAAGGCTGATTTGACGAACTTGATCTTTGCCCCAAGGAGCCTCGGATAGGGCCCGTTTGGCCTGGGAAAACCGCCGTAGTTGATTGCGACACCAACGATGTAGTCGAGCATGCGTTCGATTTGGGAGAAGGCGATCACGGTCCTACCGACCGACATCTCGTAGGGAGTGCCGTTATTCATTGGTTCCATCGCACAGAGCGTCTCGTGCAATTTCCGCAGCGCGCGTTTGAAGGATCACCCTCGGTACGCATTTTCGTTGTGCCAGCCCAGGGCGGCGCGGTCGGGGCGCTGCCGGGCGTCACCAGGCGTGGCGATCTGCTGGCCGTGCAGCGCGTAGTAGTGCTTGCCGTTGTCGAACTCCTCCCGGATGCGGCGGCTGACCTCGAAGCGGAGGTCGGGCGTCACGGTCACGTAGCCGGCGTCGAACAGGCTGTGCAGGTCGCGGCGGAGGAGGAGGCCGTTGCTGGCCTCGTGCTGGCCGCCCTCGGCGTAGGGGCGGATATGGGCGGCCTCCAGCGCGGGCAGGGTGCGTTCCTGCGTCACGGCGCAGCGGCGCTGATACAGGTCCGTGACCAGCACGCGGAAGGCGCCCTGGCCGAGGCGCGGGCGGATAAGGTGGGGTTCACCGAAGCGCGGCAGGGGCTCGGCGAGGCCGGGCACGGCGCGCTGCGCCAGGCGGTCCTGCATCGCTTCCCACAGGGCCAGGCCTTCCGCGTCACCGGTGCTGTAGGTCTTGAAGGAGACGATGTTGCGAGCCCAGCTCGGCGGCACTACTAGCCAGTCCCGTTCGTCGAGGAAGAAGGGCTGGCTGAGGATGCGGCAGCCGATCTCGAACTCCGTGCGGTCGGCGGGATCGGCGCGGCGGTAGCGGGCGATCCGCGTTCGCATCTCCTGCGCCGAGCGGGCGCCGTTCGCTTCGCCGAAGGTGCTCCAGGCCATGGACCAGGGCATGGCGTTGGCGTGCGCGAAGATGCCGCCGCCGACGATGACGTTGCGCGGGGCGTGCAGCTTGAAGAGGAAGAGCTCCCCGGGCTGGAGGGCACGGAAGTTGGCGGCCGAGGGCGCCCAGAAGTTCACCTCCGTGATGTCGGGGCGATGGCGCAGCATCTCGAACCAGTCATCATCGGTGACGGCGATGACGAGGTTGATCGGCATGATCGCGCCTAGTTTCGACCGTTCGCGAGAACATCCCAGGGCGTAATCATGCGCTGGAGCGGCTCAGTATCCTTGCCCGAGGCCGTCACGAAGGCAGCACCCAGCCGAGTGGTCCGCGAGATCGGTGCGACGAACATGCCGACCAAGTCATCGAGCAGCGTTCCCGGCCGGACGAATTGGAAGGTCTCCGTGTGGTCGGCATCGAGGCTGCAATGCGGCAGGATGTCCTCGACCCGCATGTCGCGTTCGATGATGCGCGCCGGCTCTGCCCAGAGGTGATCGAAGACGGCGGCCTCGTTGAACACGCCCATGACAACGTCGCGTTCATCAAGGATCGGCAGATGGCTGAAGCCGTCACGCTTCATCATGTCGGCCAGGTCGCCCAAGCGGTCGCCCAGGCGCGCGGTCCTGATATCGCGGCGTGCGACGCCGACCGAGCGAACCGTGGGAGGGTCCTGTAGGTGCCTCAGGAGAGCCTTTGCCTCGTTGAGGAACGCGTCGGTGATCTGGACGGCGTGACCTCGCGCGCCGTGTTGGGGATGCTGCAGGGCGTTCCGCACATCACGGATGTAGCGGATCAGGCGACGATTCTTGTCGATGGCGGGATCAACGCCTGCAGCGGTGTCAATCTGGAGCGTGTGGGAATTTGGCTCGCCCGCGCGGCGATTTACCTCCTCGCGGAGCGCTTCGAAGGTGCGGATGAAGTCCTCTGTCGTCGTGCTCATGCGGCGATCTCGGGAAGGGGGGCAAGCGTGTCGGTTAGGGTGACTTCCAACAGCCGCGTTCGGGTGGTGGTCGCGTCGGTGAGGCCCGCCTCCAGTATTCCGCAGAGACCCATCAACTCGTTGACCCTGGCCAGGATGCGTTCCTGTTCACCCTGCGGTGGCAAGGCGACCGGAATCGAATTCATCTTCGCTTGGTTCATCTTGGGCTGCGCGGTGCCTGTGACGTACAGCTTCAGGTCCGTGGCGTTGATGAAGAGCTCAAGATAGCGAAGGAAGTCCTCCGATACGCCATCGATGACGTGGGCGTGGTTGTTTACCCAGTATCTTCCGCGCGCCATGAACGCGATCGGCGTTGACCGATTGATGAGGTTGGCTCCGTCCTCCCCGATGAGCAGAAGGGGCTGATCGAACAAATAGCCGTCAATCCGATCGATAACGCCGGACGCGCCGTAGTAGTCGTAAAGCTTGGCGCGTCCGCTTCTCTCCTCCTTTGAGACCGGGACGCGCCGGCCGTCACGGCAAACAGTGATATCGCCGAAGCGGAACCACGCCCAACCACTCGGCACCGGATGAGGCGCTTCGGCTTCAGGGATCGGCCTGATGCTTTGCGTCTGAGCCCGGCCGGCCTGATGGTGCTGGCGATATGTCCCGATGCGAGCAATGAGCGCGGACACGGGCTCATCGCGGGCATCCTGCGGCACGAGCTTCCCGCGTACCGCTAGGTTCAGGATGGTCTGGCGGAGGTCCTTGATCTGGTCGGGGCGGGTGGTGAGGGCGGGCAGGGCGTCGAGGGCGAAGCGCGCGTCGGTCGGGAAGGTCTCGGGATCCGGGGTGTTGAGGCGGGCGAGGCTCGCTGCCGCCAGCCGGTCGCGCGCCGCCTCTCGCGCCGTCCGCGCCGCCTCCAGCCGGTCGCACAGCGCCATTAACTCATCCACCTTGGCGACGATGCGGTGCTGCTCGGCCAGCGGCGCGAGGGGGAATGGCACTGCGGCAACAATCTTGCCCGAGACTTCCTTGAAGGTCGTCCCCGGTGCTTTCGCATCGATCTCCGGCGCAAAGGCCTTCATCGCCACAGCAATGAAGCGCGAACACTCCACCACATACGGCACGATGGACTTGAAGCCCTGGTTCGTCGCCAGCGGGTTCGAGGCAATGGCGACGTAGCCGATCGGGGCGCGGCTGGTGAAAAGGACGGTGCCGGCCGGCATTATGGTTGCGGACGACGTGCGCGCGCCCTTCTCGGAGAGATCCCGAGCGCCGCGCGAGACATAAAGTTCGGTGTGTCCGCCGAGGTCTGCCGGCGTGAGCCAAGGGACCCCATCGCCAGGTTCCGCGAAGTTTTCTGCATCAGCCGCCGAGGGCGTTCCGCCGCCGATGATGGCACCGACGCCGTCAAGTCTGATCCATTTCCAACTCGGCGGAACGGGGAATGGGGCCTCTATCTCATCCGCGCTGCCAAGTTCGCGCGGCTTCCGAACCTCACCCAACTTGACCAGCCGCGCCTTCTCCCGCGCGATGCGCTTCAGCAATTCCGACGCCGGTTCGTCGCCGGCATCCTGCGATACCAACTTCCCCCGCACTGCGAGGTCCAGCACGAAACGCCGCAGCCGCGCCACTGCATCCGGCGCCTCGGCGATGCGCTCATACAACGCCAGCAGCCGCGCCGCGTTCATCGCGTCAGCGCCTCCGCCAGGATGGCCTTCAGCTGGTCCTGCAGGCGGGCTGTCTCGGCCTCGGCTGCGTCGAGTTCGGCCAGTAGCGCCTCCGGGTCGCCGTGGTCCGCCGCGACGGTGTTTGGGTTCTTGATGTCGAGGTTGTAGCCGCGCGCCTTCACCTCCTCGGCCGTCACGCGCCAGGCCTGGGGGCCTTCGGCGCGGCCTTCACGGGTCGGGCCGCCCCACCAGGCGGTGCAGTCGGCAAAGTGGTCCAGCCGGATCGGCTTGGTCATGGAGTAGGCCTTCTGGCCCGCGGGCACCTGGTGTTCCCAGAACCAGGTCTCGGTGGTCGGCGTACCCCTCTCGAAGAACAGCAGGTTGGTGCCGATCGAGGCGTAGGGCTTGAAGACCGAGTTCGGCAGCCGGACGATGGTGTGCAGGTTGCACTCCTCCATCAGGCTTTCCTTGATGCGGGTCTTCACGCCTTCGCCGAACAGCGTGCCGTCGGGCAGCACCACCGCGGCGCGGCCGCCCGGCTTCAGCAGGCGGATGATCAGCGCGAGAAAGAGGTCCGCCGTCTCCCGCGTGCGTAGGTGAGCGGGGAAGTTGCTCTCGATCCCGTCTTCCTCCCGCCCGCCGAAGGGCGGGTTGGTGAGCACGATGTCGACGCGGTCGGACTGGGTGTAGCTGATGTAGGGGCGGGCGAGGGTGTTGTCGTGGCGGACGAAGCTCGGGTCCTCGATGCCGTGCAGCAGCATGTTGGTCACGCAGAGCATGTGCGGCAGCTGCTTCTTTTCCACAGCGCGCAGGGCGCCCTGCATCAGCCATTCGTCGGTGGTCTTCTTCACGTAGCGGTCGCGCATGTGGCGCAGTGAGCACGTGAGGAACCCGCCCGTGCCGCAGGCGGGGTCGAAGAGGATCTCGCCAGGCCGCGGGTCGATACGGTCGACCATGAAGGAGGTGACGGCGCGGGGGGTGTAGTACTCGCCCGCGTTGCCGGCGGATTGGAGATCGTTGAGCAGCTGTTCGTAGATGTCGCCGAAGTGCTGGCGTTCGCTGAGGTTGTTGAAGTCGATGCTGGTGATGCGGTTGACCACCTGGCGCATCAGCTGGCCGGACTTCATGTAGTTGTAGGCGTCCTCGAACACGTCGCGGACGACGCGGCGGCGGTCGCCGGGCGTGGCGGAGACCGGGAGGTTCTTCAGCGCGGGGAAGAGTTCGCCGTTGATGAAGTCGAGCAGGGCTTCGCCTGTGATGCCCTCGGGGTCCGCGGCCCAGGTGCGCCACTGGAAGCGCTCGGGGACGGGAGAGCGGTAGTCGGGCTTCAGGAGTTCGAGTTCCTGGTCCTGGTCGTCGATGATCTTGAGGAAGAACATCCAGCAGAGCTGGCTGAGGCGCTGCGCGTCCCCATCCACGCCGCTGTCCTGGCGCATGATGTCCTGGATGGATTTGACGGTGGTGCGGGCGGACATGGGTCAGGCGATATCCTGGTAGAGTGCGGCCTGCAATTCCTGCGCGGCCTGTTCGAATCCCAGCTTGCCGCCGAAGGCGCGGACGAGTTCGACGATGCTGCCCATGGCCGTGAAGGGCGTCACGCGCAGGACGTTGGCGTCGTCGAGGTTCAGCACGCCCTCATCGGCATACTTGGCCAGCAGCGCGTCCAGCACGGCGCGGCCCTGGGGACCGTACTTCGAGAAGGCATCGCGCTTGCGCACGTTGTCCGCCCGTTCGCGGCGGGTAAGCGGCTTGCGATCGAAGGCGATGTGGCAAATGAGATCGAAGGGATCGAGGTTCTTGCCGAGCTCGTCCGCAATCGGGTCGAGCGGCAGGCCCTCGGCCTCCAGCTCCTCCACGATGGCCTGCTTGCGCGCTTCTGATTTCCAGCGCTTGAGGAAGTCATCGAGGCTGGCAAAGCGCTTGCGCAGCGCGGCCTTGGTAAAATCGCGGAGCGATTCAGTGACCAGCTTGCCGTTTTCGTCGAGGTACTCGATGCGCTCGGTGATGATCCTGACGCTGACACCGTCGATATAGACTTTGCGCTGGCCGCTGCCTTTGGTCGGCAGGTGCACGCCGTCGGGGTCATCCACAACTGTCTCGTCGGTGCCGGGCGTGATGGCATCGTCGGCACCGGGCGGTGCGTCGTCGGGCGGCGTGATTGGGTCATCGGCACCGGGCTCGTAGATCTGCACCGGCTCGCCGTCGAAGTCGGGGTCGGCGAAGTGGTTTGTGGCTCCGCGGAAGTCGAGCAGGGTGAAGTAGAATTTGCGCGTGTCCTCGTGCACGCGCGTTCCGCGGCCTACGATCTGCTTGAACTCCGTCATGGAGCCGATCTCGCGATCGAGCACGATCAGCCGGCAAGTCTGTGCGTCCACGCCAGTCGAGAGCAGGCGAGAGGTGGTGACGATGACGGGGTAGGTAGACTCCGGGTCGATAAAGTTGCCGAGCTGATCCTGGCCTTCCTTGTCGTTGCCAGTGATGCGCATGACGTAGCGGTGGTTGGCGGCCACTAGGTCGGCGTTCTCGTTGACCAGGGCCTGGCGCATGCGCGCTGCGTGTTCCTGGTCGACACAGAAGACGATGGTCTTCTGGAAGCGGTCACCGCTCTCGCGCAGGAACTCGGTCACCTTCCGCGCCACGAGCCGGGTGCGCTCATCCAGCACGATCGTGCGATCGAAGTCCTTGGTGTTGTAGATGCGGTCCTCGACCTCTTCTCCATCGCGGTCGAGCTGACCCTTCTCGGGGCGGTAGCCTTCGACGTCGCGGTCGATATGGACCTTCACCACCTTGTAGGGGGCAAGGAAGCCATCCCGGATACCCTGCTTCAGGGAGTAGGAGAAGACCGGATCACCGAAGTACTCGATGTTCGAGACGTAGCGCGTCTCCTTGGGGGTAGCAGTCAGGCCGATCTGCGTGGCGGATGCGAAGTAGTCCAGGATCTCACGCCAGGCGGAGTCCTCGGCCGCGCTGCCGCGGTGGCACTCATCGATCACGATGAGGTCGAAGAAGCCCGGCGAGAATTCCTTGTAGAGCTTCTGGCGCTCCTCTGGCCCGGTGATGGACTGGTAGAGCCCCAAGTAAATCTCGTAGGCGCTGTCGATTCGGCGCTGCCGGTCGAGCGCCAGGGTGAGATCAACCTTCGTGCCGTCAGCGCGTTCGATGGTTTTCGACGAGGTGGACAGCTTGGCCATAGCGCCGCCGAACGGGCGGAAGTCGTTCACCATGGTCTGATCGACCAGCACGTTGCGGTCGGCCAGGAAAAGGATGCGCTTCTTGCGGCCTGCCTTCCATAACCGCCAGATGATCTGGAAGGCCGTGTAGGTCTTGCCCGTGCCGGTGGCCATCACGAGCAGGATGCGATCCTGCCCCTTGGCGATGGCCTCAATCGCGGCGTTGACTGCGTTGACCTGGTAGTAGCGCGGCGCCTTGCCGCTGCCGTCGTCGTAGTAGTCTTGAAGGACGATTTGCTCGGCGGTGGGATCGATGCCTTTCCAGGTGCGATAGCGTGCCCAGAGTTCATCGGGCGCAGGGAATTGGTTCAGGCTCAGTGTGGTTTCCGACGGGCCGCCGGGTGCCGTTCGATCGTGGAAAACGAACCCATCCCCGTTGGAGGAAAAGACGAAGGGGATCTGGAGCGTTTCCGCGTACTCGAGCGCCTGCTGAAGGCCGTCTCCGACGCTGTGGGTGTTGTCCTTCGTTTCGATGATGGCGAGCGGAATGTTGGGCTTCACCGAGAGTATGTAGTCGGCACGCTTGGCCTGCCCGCGGCTGACCAGCTTGCCGCGGACAATGATGCGCCCCTTGGTAAAGCTGACCTCCTCGCGGATCTGCAGCATTTCATCCCAACCGGCAGCGCGCAGCGCCGGCGTGATGAACTTCGTGCAGATGTCGCGCTCGCTGAGTGATGTCTTGTCCATAGGCTCAGAGAGAGGTAGCCGCGCTAGAGACGGTGATATCCGCCGCGGTCGATTGCGACGACCAGTGGATATGACAATACGGCGCTAGAAATACGCCGAGTGCCTTCGTGATGTAGGAGTAACTCCAAGATTGCTCCCACTTAGGCGATCGCCCATGCCTGTTCTCGACCCACGAGTAAAATTCATCATGATCGACCAAGAACCAGTTCCGGCCTGGACAATTTCCGTAAGGATCCGGGAAGAGCATCCAGATGTTTCGACCGCTGTATCGTAACCGATCGACAGCGGGGCGTCCCTTCAGCTGTACCGCTCGCAAGCGGCCATCGGGCCATCTCAAAACGAGGTCTTCGCCCGTGACGTCAGCCTCTGGCCGGTAGACTCGAAACCTTGCACGGATCAGCAGCGCCGTCGCTTCAGCGCGATTGGCCGCTTCGATCTCACGGGTTGCGAGCTTTGGTAGCGAAACCGCTGAACCGTTGGATGAGGACTGAAGCAAGGGAGAGTCGTTCCGGCGTGGTGAAGCACGTTGCATCGCAATACTAGAGATTTCGACAACCCATTCCACCGGAAACAGCTGCGTTAGCGTCGGCAGCGCCATCGCCTCCGGCTGCGGCCCGCCCAGGATCGCCTCGACAGTGTCGGGCGCCAGCAGCGTGAGGCGCAGCACGCGCGAGATGTAGGACAAGTTGATCATCTCGGCCTCGGCGAGCTAATTGATCGTGGCGAACCGCCCGGCCTCCAGCGTCCGCCGCCACCATAACCAAATTAGCGGAAGGCCCAGCGCAGTGTCTGCGCCACCCCGAGCGTCCCGGCGCGCACGAAGGGGCGGGCGAGCAGGGGATTAGGCAGCCCGTGCATGCGTCGCGCCCATGCGGGCAGCAGGTCGATGGCAGCCTGATTGCCCAGCACCTGCACGCCCATGGCCAGGCGGTCGGCCGTCGCCGCCTTCAGAACGAGGTCTCGGACTTCGCGAGTACGGGCGTCGGTGCGCAGGTGCGGTCGGTATGTCTCGACGAGGCGGCGCGCTGCTGACCGATCCACCGGCACCGGTGACGCACCCAGCGCGTGCGCCACCTGCGCCATCTCAGCAAAGTACCGATCCTGGTCCGCCGCCGACATGCCGGGTTCGACGTAGCGGCGCCAGGCGTTCAGAAAGCTCGTCGCCTCGGTGACATGGACCCAGGCCAGCAGCGCCGGATCATTCGCGGCGTAGGGGGTCCCGTCCGGCAACATGCCCCCCACGCAGTCATGGATGTGGCGGACGCGAGCAATAACCGCATCGGCCTCATCGCGCCCGCCGTAGGTGGTCAGGGCAATGAAGCGCGCGGTGCGCCGAAGGCGGCCGTGCATGTCGGTCCGGAAACTGGAGTGATCCCAGACGCCGGCCAGCACGGCGGGGTGCAGCATCTGAAGCAACAGCGACGAAATCCCGCCGACCATCATCGACGTAACGTCGCCATGGACACGCCATGCAACAGCCTGGGGGCCGAACAAGCCATCGAGGCGGCGCGTGACGGGCGCCTCGCCGCGCGAGCGATCGTTGAACAGCGCGATAACCCGGCCGGTAATCGCAGCCTTGATGGAACGCGCTGGGTCAGGCTGTGGCGCGCGTGGCGGTGCTCGCTTCATGATTCGGGATATAGGGCGATGCTCGCGCGGGGCCAGTCAGAACTCCAGCAGCGGCAAAAACAGAAGCCGGCGTTTATGGACCGCTTGCCTGTCGCTCCCACTCCACCGGAAACGCCTCCATCAACCCCGGCAGCGTCACGCCGCCTGGCTGCCGCCCATCGAGGATCGCCTGGACGATACCGGCGCCACCAACGTCAGCCGCAGTACGCGCGAGACGTAGGACGAGTTGATCGTCTCGGCTGCGGCCAGTTCGTTGATCGTGCCGAACCGCCCGGTCTCCAGCATCCGCCGCCACCGGAAGGCGCGTGCGACCGCTTTGATGAGCGTGATGCTGCCTGCGCTCCAGCGCCAGCACGCCGGGGCGACCATCGCCTTCCTCGACCACTCCGGCCCGGCCAAACAGAACACGACAGGATGGTAGACCGAGTAAGGCACACAAGGGCACTACGCCCGATCTTCTCCCGATCAGATCTCTGGGGGCTGTCCGCTGAGAAGCGCGGCGAAAAAGGGCTGGCATTCTCCGATAACCGCGGCGACGCTCAACTGCTACGCCCCGGATGGTTACGCCCCGGCAGCTTGGTGATTTCACCAGGCGGATGTCCCGGTGAAGCCGGGGTTCAATCCGCACCCCGGTCAAGGAGTCCGCGATGCCCCCGCTGAGCTCAGTGCCGACCGCGACCCAGCCACGTCGGCGCTCGCTGCTAGCCCTCGCTGCCGGTGGTGTCGTGGCCCTCCCTGGCTGCTCCATACCGACCCGCGGCACGGCCGTGCCGAGTGGCCGCGCCAGTGCCGCGTCGGTTGTTGGCCTGCCGAACGAGAGGTTCTTTCCTTTAGAGGCTGCCGGCCAGGCGGCGCTCCAGCGGGAGTTCACCGCCGCTGTAGAACGCCAGATGGCGGCGCGTGGCCTTTCTGCCAACGCACCAATGCCGGAGTTGGATTTGCTGGGCATCTCGGGCGGCGGCGAAAACGGCGCCTTTGGCGCGGGAGTGCTCAACGGCTGGTCTGAGCGAGGCGATCGCCCGCCGTTCTTCCTCGTAACTGGTATCAGCACCGGCGCGCTGACCGCTCCTTTCGCTTTTCTGGGCAGTGCCCGTGACGCTGATCTGAAAAGTGTCTTCACGGACATCACGCTCGCCGACGTGATCGTTCAGCGCGGCATGACAGCAGCCATCTGGAACGACGGTATGGCGGACAACGGCCCGCTGTTCCGGACGATCTCCCGATACATCGACAACGCGCTGTTGGCCGAAATCGCCCGCGCCTATGACAGCGGCCGGCTGCTGCTGGTCGGCACGTCCAACCTCGATGCGCAAATGCCGATCATCTGGAACATCGGCGCCATCGCCAAGAGCGGACACCCGAGGGCGCTGGACACGGTTCGAAAGATCCTGCTGGCTTCCTCCGCCATACCGGGTGCCTTCTCACCGGTGCTGTTCGACGTGACCGTTGACGGCCAGGAGTTCCAAGAACTCCACGTTGACGGCGGCGCCTTCGCTCAAGTCTTCCTCTATCCGGCGAGCGTCGGCACGTTTCGTCGCGCGCGGATGGCACGAGGGCAGCCGATAGCGCCGGCCAGGGCGTGGGTCCTTCGCAACGGCCGGCTTGATCCCGAATGGGCTTCAGTGGACCGACGGACGATCGGCATTGCAGGCCGCGCGGTTGCCGCCATGATTTCCTCCGCAGGGGTCAACGACGTGTGGCGAATCTACACTGCGACCGAGCGCGACCGGGTGGACTTCAACCTCGCCTTCATCGGGCGGGATTTCACTGTCCCTTACGATCAGCCATTCGCGCAGTCCTACATGCGCCCACTGTTCGACTACGGCCGGGAGCGCTCCTTACGTGGAGATGCCTGGGTGAAGCGTCCGCCGAGTTGAGGCAGTGGGAATTGAGCGGAACCGGCGCAAGGGGGCCTATCCACGCTGTCGTTCGTTCATTGCTGGTGCCACACCACCGGAAAACGGCCCATCAGCCCCGGCAGCGTCATCCCCTCCGGCTGCCGCCCGTCCAAGATCGCCTCCACGATGTCGGGCGCCAGGAGGGTCAGTCGCAGCACGCGCGAGACGTAGGACGAGTTGATCTTCTCGGCCGCCGCCAGTTCGTTGATCGTGGCGAAGCGCCCGGCCTCCAGCATCCGCCGCCACCGGAACGCCCGTGCCACCGCCTTGATCAGCGTGATGTCCTGCCGGCGTTCCAGCGCGAGCGCGCCGGGCGTGACCATGGCCTTCCGCCCGCCCCGCGGCTTCACCCGAAGCGGGATGACCACGGTGAGAGTCTGAGCTGCGTCGCTCATGCCGCCGCCCTCCCGGCGTCGGGGGCCTGGGCAGCGAGGTCCCGGACCAGGCTGCCGAGCCCGTCCAGCCGCAGCCTCACCGCGGCGCCCTCTGCCCGGACGTCGACGCGGTCCACCAGCAGCCGCACGATCCGCGCTCGCTCGGCGGGGAAGAACTCTTCCCAGAGGGGCTCGATCCGCTCCAGCGCCTGCAGCACCTCCTGCTCGGTCACGTCCTGCGCCGACGCACGCGCCGCGCGCCAAGTGCCGACCACCATCTCCGGCTGGCGCAGCAGCGCGCGGACCTGGGCGACCACCGCCGTCTCGATCTCCCCGGCCGGCAGCCGCGCGATCGCCGGCCGCTCCGTCGCGCCGCCCTTCAGCACGGCTTGGCTGACATAGTAGCGGTACATCTGTCCGCCCCGGCCGCGGCTGTGGCTCGGCGACATGGCGCGACCGTCACTGTCGAAGATCAGTCCGCGCAACAGCGGCGCGGTGGTGTTCCGCGTCCGGTTGACCCGCACGCGTGGGCTAACCTGCAGGATCGCGTGCACCGCGTCCCACTGCGCCTGGCTGACGATGGCGTCGTGCTCGCCGGGATACGCAGTGCCTTTGTGCACCGCCTCGCCCAGGTACACGCGGTTGCTGAGAATGCGGTAGACGTCGCTCTTCGTCAGTAGCCTACCCCGCTTCGTGGTGGCGCCCTCGGCGCGCAGCACCTGCACTAGTCGGGTGCAGGATTCCAGCTCGACGAAGCCCTGGAAGATCCGCCGCACCAGGGCGGCCTCGGCGGCGTTCACCAGCAGCTTCCGCTCGCGTACGTCGTAGCCGAGCGGCACGTAGCCGCCCATCCACATGCCGCGTTTGCGCGACGCTGCCACCTTGTCGCGAATGCGCTCGCCGATGACCTCGCGCTCGAACTGCGCGAAGCTCAGCAGGATGTTCAGCGTCAGCCGCCCCATGCTGGTGGTGGTGTTGAAGCTCTGCGTGACCGACACGAACGTCACGTTGTTCGCGTCGAACACTTCGACCAGCTTGGTGAAGTCCACCAGCGAGCGGGAAAGGCGGTCGATCTTGTAGACCACCACCACATCCACCAACCCCTCCTGGATGTCGGCGACCAGGCGCTTCAGGGCGGGGCGTTCCAGGGTCCCGCCGGAAATGCCGCCATCGTCGTAGCGGTCGCGCACAAGCACCCACCCTTCGGCGCGCTGGCTGGCGATGAAGGCCTCGCAGGCCTCGCGCTGCGCATCGAGGGAGTTGAACTCCATGTCGAGGCCTTCCTCGCTCGACTTCCGGGTGTAGACCGCGCAGCGCAGCTTCCGCACGGCCGCCGGCATGGCGCCGGCCTGCTTTGCGTCGCGCTTCATGCCGCGTTCCGGCTCGGGCGCAGCCCGAAGAACATGCGCCCGTTCCACCGCGTGCCGGTGATGGCGCGGGCGATGGCGGAGAGCGATTGGTAGGGCTGGCCCTGGTACTCGTAGCCGGCGCGCGTGACGGTCACGACGTGCTCGACGCCCTGGTACTCGCGGATCAGCTGGGTGCCGGCGATCGGCTTGTCGTCGCCGCGCATGCGGCGGACGGTGATCTTGCCCCCGTCGAGCTGCTCACCGAGTGCCTCGAGGCGGGCCAGCGTCTCCGGCTTCAGCCCGCCATAGGCGAGCTCCTGAATCCGGTACGCGAGCCGGCTCTCCAGGAAGCGCCGATTGTACGGCGGCGGATCCGTGCCGAAGAGTTCCCGCCATTGCTGCTTCAGCGCCGGCGTGGCGGTGGTCTTCAGGGCGGCAAGCCGGCCGAGCACGTCGGCGGGCGGGATGGCGGCCATCGAGCGCGCGACGGGCTCGATGGCATCGCCGGAATAGGTGCGGCGGGTCATGCGGGACTCCTCTCCAAGGGGACCGCATGCACGCTCTGGTGGGCGGTGAAGTGTAGCGAACTCTCTCCGCCTGTCCGCCTGTCGCGGTCGAACTCCTCGGCAGTGCGGCTACGCAGCCGCACCAGGCCGCGGGCGAGGATGTCGCAGATCTCGCGGAGGTGAGGGGGAAGGTGCCGCACGGGGTCAGCGGCTGATGTTTCATGCCGAGGCATTAGATTTCCCCAACACGGACAGGCGCGGCGCAACGCTATCGTTTCGGGCATGACCGACGATTCGCGCCCCCGCCGCCTGGCTCTTGTCGAGGCTGTCCTGGCGTGGACGCCTCCGCATCTCATGGACGCCGTTCGCGACGCGGAGGATATGACCCACCACGACGAGCTTGTGCGATGGGGACGCGATGCGATCGCGACCATCACACAGCCTCGGGCGCGCCCTCAGCGTGGTCGGATGATGTCGATGGCCGGACGCCCTGCTGGGATTGCGGCGCTGGATCGTGCTTGGGACGCGGTCTTCGACCACGTCCGTTTGGAAGTGGAGAAGGGCACGCTGCAACTTACGGGACGCATGATGCGACCCGAGCATCGGCAGAATGCGCAGCCAATTCCGAGCGTTTGGGGACGTGCGCTCGACTTCGACCTGCGGGCGGGGGCGGTGTTCTTCGAAGACCAAACCTTCGTTGCCGTCGAGACATCGAAGCAATTGTCCTTCGGAGCGGTCCCCGAAGTCGGCAGCGATGAGCCGGGCAATCGCACACCTGGCGATACGTGCCCTAGCGCGGCGGACCAGGATCTTTCGCTGCTTGAGGCCATGACGCAGTGGTGTGAGCCACGACTCGTCAACCGCGTTCGTGAGGAGGAGCGAAAGTTTATCGCAATCGAGCTCCACCGATACTTCATGCCGAAGCTGACGCACGAGACAGAATGGAGCCAGCCCACCAGCCGATCGTGGATGGCGGAGACGAACTATGTGTTCCTGACCGCCGCCTGGAACGAGCTGACCATCGACTTTCGACGACGGATAGAGCGAGGCGAAATGTACCTGCGAGGCGTTCTGTCTGGAGACGACCCTGCCGCCGCCATCGAGGCGATTCCTGGTTTCTGGGCTGCGGAGTTGATGTTCGATCTGCGCGCCAATGCTGTCCGCCGCGACTCCAGAACCTACCTGGCGGTGAGGGTCTCGAAGCAGGCGCCAGCGGAGCCACCAGTGGCAAAGAACGAGGTTCCACCTGCCGCTGCCGAGCCTCGTGGGCCGGTCACGCCTCTCACGGCTGCCACGTTGACGGACGAAGAGGTGTTCGTATTGCTGGATGAGTACGCTCGGCGCGTCGTGGCGGAAGAGGGCTCGCCCCTCAGGCTGCCGGTGAAAGTCAGCTTCATACCGATCCTTCGGAGAAAGATGCGGCAGCGATTCGCGACTGGCGAGCACGCGTTGACGCTCGGCGCTGAGGCCGCGGCCTTGGAGGAATGGATCAAGACGAAGGTGGATGGCCATCAGACCCCCAGCGCCGGGCATATTGAAAACGAGCTGCGAGAGGAACATCGGCGCTTGAAAGCCCAGCATCCACGGCCAGCATCCAAGGATCGGGATCCTTAGATCCTGGGTGTGGATGCTGGTCTCGGTTCCTCCCAACTCTGCCCCACGAGCAGATGCTGTGAGGCACGACGATGTGCGACCGACGACCGGCTTCGAGCGCCAATGCAGGTGGGTTCAACAGCGTCCGCCTGACGCAGTCGGAATTGGCGAAGCGTTGGCGCATTAGCGGCCGGACGCTTGAGAAATGGCGGCAGACCCAGGCCGGGCCTCGGCACCTCAAGATCGGCGGGAGGGTGGTTTACCGCTTGGAGGACATCGAAGCCTTCGAGGTCGAACAGCTCCGGGGGCCGGCGTGATGGACGCCGCCGTCGCCGCTGCGATGTCTGACGCGGATCGCAATCCGAATTTCCGGCGGAAGTGGGTGGATGATGCCCGCGTCACTGCGATCTCGGGAACCGCGCCGCCCGCGGCGATCGGCTCGTTCGGCCTGGTGCTGCAGGAGGCCCTGGCGCGCGCCGGCCGTCCCCACCTTCAGTCGCATGTCGGCAGCGCGGATCGCCGGATCCAGCCGCCGGAGGGCACCGAAAATGGCTGACGGTGGCTTCCAGATGCCCACGCTGGCGAGCCTCGCGACGATACCGCGGTGGGTTGCTTGGCAGACACAGGATCGAGATGGGAAGCCCACCAAAGTGCCGTTCCAATCGAACGGCGCGAAGGCGAAGGCAGATACTCCTTCGACATGGTGCGGCCGTGCCGCGGCAAGAGAGCGGGCCGATCTGCTGCCCAAGCCCTACGGCGTTGGCGGCGTCGGCATCATGCTGGGCCAGTATGAGGATCTCGCCCTTGCCGGTCTGGATCTTGATAGATGCCTCGATGAGAGCGGCGGCATGGCGCCCTGGGCTGTCGAGATTGTCGAGCGGTTCGGCTCCTACACCGAAGTCTCACCCTCCAACACGGGGGTGAAGGTCTTCTTCACCTACAACGCTGGTGACCTGGTCACACTGCGGCAGTTGATGAAGTCCGAATGGGGCAGGCAGTACAAGCGTTCGAGCGGCGCCGACCATCCGCCAGCGATCGAGCTCTACCTTGGCAATCGCTTCTTCGCTGTGACCGATCGACAGCACGGCGACATCGAACTGTTGCGCCATGTCAGCACCGACATCCTCCGGTGGCTGATCGAGAAGGCCGGGCCTGCTTTCGCACAGAAGCTGAAGGCTCAACGGAAGGAGTCCACCGGCAGGAAGCCGAGCGGCCAGCAGAATCGGGACGAACGTGGCAACGATGGCAGCCGCAGCGCGATTGCCTTCGGCATCGCATGTCGCGTTGTGCGTGATGGCGGAAGCTACGCGGACATGCTCGCCGCGCTTGGTGCCCATCCTCACGCGGCAGAATGGCTTGCCGAGAAGGGCCTGCCCAACGGAGAGCGTGAGGCGAAGCGCGCATGGGAGAATGCGAACAAGCGCGCCCGACCTCGCGCTGAATGGCTGGCAAAATGCCAGAACGGTCAGGACGGCACGCCGCGCGGCAACCTTTACAACGCGCTGTTGGCTCTGCGCGAGGACGGCCGCCTTCGGGGTGTGTTCCGGCTGGATGAGATGCTGCGTGTCGTCGTGATCCCCGAGCATCGCGCGCACATGACGATGGTGCCGGCGACCGAAGTACACGTTGGCCGGCTACAAGCCATGCTTCAGGAGGAGGGGCTGGAGACAGTTGGCAAGGAAACCGTGCACCAGGCGGTCGAGATTATTGCCGCGGAGAATGCGTTCCATCCCGTTCGCGACTACCTCGGTGCGCTTCGCTGGGACGGGAAGCCGCGCCTGGGGACCTGGCTACACGTCTACCTCGGCGCAGAGGCCAGCGCATACACCAGCGGCATAGGCACGATGTTTCTAATCGCCATGGTCGCGCGCGTCATGCAACCGGGCGCGAAGTGCGACTACATGTTGATCCTGGAAGGCGCCCAGGGCGCCCGCAAGAGCACCGCCTGCCGCATTCTCGGCGGCGCCTGGTTCTCGGACAACATGCCCGATATCCGGGGCGGCAAGGACGTGTCGCAGCACCTGAAGGGCAAATGGCTAATCGAGGTGGCGGAAATGTCCGCCCTCGACAAAGCAGAGGCAGCAGCGCTGAAGGCCTTTGTCACTCGCGACACCGAGCGCTATCGGCCGAGCTATGGCCGCCTCGAAGTGATCGAGCCCAGGCAATGCGTATTCATCGGAACTACCAACAAGGTCGCGTATCTGCGCGACGAAACAGGCGGCCGACGGTTCTGGCCGGTGAAGGTCGGTGTGATCGACACGGACGCCCTCACGCGCGACCGCGACCAACTATTCGCGGAAGCTGTGGCGCTGTTCAACCAGGGCGCGGGTTGGTGGCCAACCTCCGGTTTCGAGAGCATGCATATTCGGCCTCAACAGGAGCAGCGATACGAGGTCGATGCGTGGGAAGATGTGATCGCCACATGGCTGGATGGCAGGGCGCAGGTAACGCTTCTGGACGTGGCGACTCAGGCCATCGGACTCGATCGGTCGAAGGTCGGAACCCAGGAGCAGCGCCGCATTGCGGCGGCGCTCGAACGGCTGGGATGGGTTCGCGGGAAGAGGACGAACAGCGGCCTCCCATGGGTGAGAGGCGTGACGCAGTGACGCACGTGACGCACTTCTCTTCCAAGCAGCGGACCGAAATCTTATTCAACTACTGGTGGCTCAACCGCGCGTAGAACATGCACACGCGAGGCGCGCACGAAGGAAAATGCGTCACGTGCGTCACTGCGTCACTCGATGCATCCCGCTGCGCGCACCAGCTGGGCACGTCGCAGACAACGTCGGCGCTGACTACGCGCTGCAGGCACCAGGGTCCCTCGATAGGGCAGGCGAGGCTCGATGAGTCTCTCGACGCGATGGCAGCAGCGTCATCGTACATCGAATAAATCTGCAGCGATCGTACCGCCGCGTAGCGCATCGCATTTGCGGTCGATTGTGCCCAAGAATCGCGATCCGGTATTCAATCGAGGTCGCGGCGCAGGGCCCGACATCCACTCCGCGCAGGAGGTTTTCGAGATGCCGGTGACCGTCGCTTCGCACGCAGACTTCCCGACCTACAAAACGGTCCGAACAGCGGATTTGATCCCCTACGCCCGCAACGCGCGCACCCACAGCGACGCGCAGGTCGCGCAGATCGCGGCGTCCATCCGCGAGTTCGGCTTCACCAACCCGGTGCTGACCGACGGCGACAACGGCATCATCGCCGGCCACGGCCGCGTGCTCGCCGCGCGGAAACTCGGGCTCGCCGAGGTGCCGGTGATCGAGCTCGCGCATCTCACGCCGGCACAGCGCAAGGCCTACATCCTCGCCGACAACCGCCTCGCGCTGTCCGCCGGCTGGGACGACGACCTGCTCCGCCTCGAACTCGCCGATCTGCAGGCGCTGGGCTTCGACCTCGACCTTACCGGCTTCGACGCCGACGAGATCGCGGGGTTCCTCGCCGAGCCCACCACCGGCCTCACTGACCCTGACGACATCCCGCCGCTGCCCGAGACACCGGTCTCCAAGCCGGGCGACGTCTGGATCCTCGGCCGCCACCGCCTGGCCTGCGGCGACTGCACCGACCCCGCTGTCGCGGCGGCGGTGCTGGCCGGCGTGCGCCCCCACCTGATGGTCACCGACCCGCCCTACGGCGTCGCCTACGACCCGGAGTGGCGCAACCGTGCCGGGGTCAGCACCACCCGCCGGACCGGCAAGGTGGAGAACGACGACCGCGCCGACTGGCGCGAGGCCTGGGCGCTGTTCCCCGGCGATATCGCCTACGTCTGGCACGGCGCCCTGCACGCCACGACGGTGGCGGAGAGCCTGACCGCCTGCGGGTTCGACATCCGCGCGCAGATCATCTGGGCCAAGGACCGCCTGGTGCTGGGCCGCGGCCACTACCACTGGCAGCACGAACCCGCCTGGTACGCGGTGCGCGGCCAGGGCCATTGGTCGGGCGATCGCAAGCAGACGACCCTGTGGCAGATCGCCGGGCGCAGCGAGGACGCCGAGACGGTGCACGGCACCCAGAAGCCGGTGGAATGCATGCGCCGGCCCATCGAGAACAACTCCTCGCCCGGGCAGGCGGTGTACGAGCCTTTCTCGGGTTCTGGCACCACCATCATCGCGGCGGAGATGACCGGCCGCGCCTGCCACGCCATCGAGCTCTCCCCGGCCTACGTGGACGTCGCCATTGCCCGCTGGGAGGCCTTCACGGGCCAGGACGCGGTGCGGGAGGGCGACGGGGCGCGGTTCAGCGGTCTCGCCCCTGGCCCGGTCCCTGGCGCGCCTGTCAGCCCCGCGGAGGCGCCCCATGCGCCGGCATGACCCCACCCCTGACCAGCGCCGCACGGTGAAGACCATGGCCGGGTTCGGCGTGCCGCACACTGACATCGCGACCTTCCTCGGGATCGACGCCAAGACCCTGCGCAAGCATTTCCGGGAGGAACTGGACCGGGGGACGACGGAGGCGAACGCGAAGGTGGCGCAGTCGCTGTTCCAGATGGCGACGCAGGGGAAGAACGTCGCGGCGGCGATATTCTGGATGAAGGCGCGGGCGGGCTGGCGCGAGAAGGTCGAGATCAAGCCGGTGATCGATGATGACATCAGCCGGATGAGCGATGCGGAACTGCATGCGGAGATCCGGCGCCTCGAGCGTGAGGTGAAGACGGTCCAGGTGGTGCTGGTGGACGAGACGACCGCGAGCGACGGCGAGCGGCAATGACGGCACCGGCGGGTTCGGATTCGGAGGTCGAGCAGACCAGGCTGCTGCTGACCGACGAGCAGCGCCGGACGGCGAGGGCGATGGCCGGGTTTGGCGCGCCGCGCACAGCGATTGCGGGCTACCTGAAGATCGACGTGCCGCGGCTGAACGCGCTGCTGGGCGATGAGCTGGACCAGGCGGAGGCGGATGCGAACACGAAGGTGGCGCAGGCGCTGTTCAACATGGCGACGCGGCAGAACAACGTGGCGGCGGCGATCTTCTGGATGAAGGCGCGCGGGGGCTGGCGCGAGAAGCACGATGTTGAGGCGACGGTGAAGGGCGAGGTGCAGCAGCGGTACGTGATCAACGTTCAGCCGCGGCTGTCGGAGCAGGAGTGGCTCGAGACCTACGCGCCGAAGAATCTCGGCTGACCCTCGTCGCATCGCATCTGTTCAACACCGAGCAACGACCGTTGGTCGGTGGTGAACAGGAGAGGGGACGGGGACATAGCAGCGCACGCGTGTCCCCTTTCGACCCTTCGCCGTCGTGCAGCCGCCGACCAGGCAGCCTGGTTCAGAGCGCAATGAGCCGGGTGAATGCGTCATACGCCATCCTCGGGCGGCCGTGGCATTGCGGGCCTCAGCATCCCGTAGCCCGCCGATCCCGGGCTGTAGCGGTCTGGCAGCATTGACCTGCGAAGGCCTGCCACCGCGCTGGCCTGTGAATCGTCAAGCTGGTCTTGGTCTAGGTAGGTGCGGGCCGCCCACATTGGTCGGAGCGTGCGAGTCCGCTCGAGTTCAACCAGGAGAATCGTTGTTGCCCATGCGCCGCCGGCTGGCCCTGGCAAAAGCAAATCCGCTCTCTGTTCGCTTGGGTTGATCCCGAGCCGCGCGTTGATCATGGCACCTACGGTCGCCTCTGGCATTCGAAGCAATGTGTCGTGCAGATCCAGTACCGCGGCCCGCAGAGCGGCCGTGGCACGCACGCGCCCGCGCTGCACCAGGCGGCCGAGCGCGTGCATGCTGACCGTGAGGCAGCCCGGCGTGAAAGCCCAGCCGGTACGCGTCACGGCCAGGTCCAAAATCTCCAGCGTGCAGCTTTGGTCGAAAGCCGGATCGGGCGTCAGGCCGTCCCTGAACGTGCCGGTGAGTGATCCGGCAAGACGGCGCCAGCCAACGTAGTCGGGCGCGTCGATGATTCGCAGCCAGGGCGCTCCGAGCGCGGTGTCGATCCAGGCTAGCGCGCGCTTGCGACCCTCACCAGTCTTTCGCACCGCGTCGTCCGCGAGGGCATTCGGCAGCATCGGCCAGCCTGAGTTTGCAGGGGCGATGACCTCCCGCGCGGCCGCATAGGCAAGGCCTCGCGCTTCTGCGTCGACCGGAGTGCTCACGTTGAACGCGCCCCAAAGGCGTTCACTGACCCGCCGGGCGGGAGCCAGGTCGTCGTCATGGCGCGTGGCGTCAGGATGCCTGCCCTCCTCGCGATGCGCGTCGAACTGCCAACTCAGGTGAATGGCGATAGGCAGGTAGTGTCCGCGCCAAGAGCCAAAGCGGGGTCGACACTACTGCGATCTCCCGTTCCCACATCTCCGTCGGGAACACGTCATCCGTCTGCTGCTTGATCAGGCTGCGCCAGTGCTCGGCATCACGGATCTGCGCTGACAGGCGTCCGATGACCGCGTCACCGGTGAAGCCGAGATAGATTAGAGCGGTTGGGATGCCCAGTGAGGCGAGCTTCCAGGCAAAGGCGACGCGATTGGAAAACTGGTAGCAACGGTCACGACTAATGCCGATGCGCGCGTCTGAGGCCCTCAGTGCCTGACACGCCTCGGCAACGGCGCGTCCGATCCTCTCGTGGTTCTTGTGGCTGTTGGCGCTGGCGTCGGAACGCAGCCGCTTTGCGGCGCCCTCATTAGCAAGCTCACCGACGTGGGCCTTGGCCTCCACCAGGACGAGGCCGCGGCGCCGCTCGGGAAAGTCTACCGCCGCCACGAGGTCCCAATTCGGTCCGCTGGCCGTCGGATGGTCAACCGCTAGCCACCATTCACGGAGGCACCGACTGACCTGCGCCGGAAGCAACGGCGCGCAATCGCGGTCGAGGAGCGCCTCTGCGGGATTGCTGTAGCCGACAGGGCGCCACAACGCCTCAGGCGATACGCTGGCGCCCGTGAGCGTCAGCATGGCATTCAGGGATTCCACAAAGCCGCCGCTGCGGCCCTCGACCCAATCGAGGACATGCATCCTGCTCCCAGCATACTCATTCACCATGACATCTCCCCTACGGCCCAGTGTGCTGGTCCGTGCGTGCCCGGTCCAAGGGATTTCAGCGCCGCGGGGCGGGGCGAGTGTTCGGCTAGCGTTCGATGCAACGTGTGCGGGCCAGCACGCGAGCGACGGTGGTGTGGGTCCAGGCGACGCTGCCGCGCGGCGCTGGCACAGCCCGCGCGTTGAGAGCACGCGCGAGGGCCGCGTGTCCTTCGACCCCCTCTGCGCGCAGGCGGTCCACTTCCAGCCCGAGCCGATGCGCCGTGCGTTCCGCCGCCTCACGCCGCGCCTGGGCCGCTGCTGCGGCGTCCGGGCTGGCGGCCGGCCGATAGCCTCGGTCGCCGCCCAGAACCCTCCCCCGCGCCTTGGCTGCCGCCAGCGCCGCCCGCGTCCGCTCGCTGATCAGCTCGCGCTCCTTCTGCGCCATCGCGGCGTAGATGCGCAGCATCAGGTCGTCGGCCCCCGGCATGTCGGCCGCGCGGATTGAGACCCCATCCTCCAACAACTGCGACAGCGTGTGCGCGCGCCGCGTGATGCGATCCAGCCGCGCGGCGACCAGCACCGCGCCAAGCTGACGGCACCGCTCCAGCGCTCCCTGGAACCCCGGCCGCCGGTCGTCCTTGCCAGACGCGATGTCGGAATACTCCGCCACCATCGTCCATCCCTGCGCGGCGACGAAGGACCGGATGCTCGCCTGCTGGGCCTCCAGGCCCAGCCCGCTGTTGCCCTGCTCGGCGGTCGAGACCCGGATCAACCCGACCGCCAGGCGTGGTGCGTTCGCGCCCAGGCGCATCAGCCCGCCTCGGCGACGCGGTAGATCGAGTAGGAGCCCTTCGCACCCTGCTTGTTCGGGCCGACCTGGCGGACGCGCTCCAGCACCTCGACCGTCACGCCCTTGCGCTTGAGCCCGGCGACGAAGCCGCGGACGGTGTGTGGCTGCCAGCCGGTGGCGTCGATGATCTCGGCGATGGTGGTGCCCTCGTCGCGGCGGAGCAGGGCGAGGACCGCCTCCTGCTTGGTGCCGGTGCGGGCCTGGGGCGGGATGGCGGGGTCGCGCGGCGGGCGTGTAGCGCGTGCAGCCCGCGGGGACGCTGCCAGGGCGTCGCGAAGGGCCGCCATCGCGTCATCGAGTCCGTCGCGCTCCGGGGCGTCCCAGGCGGTCAGGACTGTCGTCGCGGCCATGCGCAGGGCAGCGGCGCGGCCGATTGGGGCGTGCTGACTCATAGGCGGGCGCTGAGGCCCCTCTGGGGCTTCGCCGCCGCCGGAGGGCGGGGCGGGCGGAAACGCCGCCAGTGAGGCTCCCTTTGGCCCTGTGGGTAATTCGGTGGATGGCACTGGGGCCGGCGCCGCTGAGGTCAGCTCGCCCGCGATGTCGCCGTCATCCACAGCCTCTGGAGAAGTCGGCGCCTCGGGCTCGACGCCGATCGCGGCCAGCCCCGCGGCGGTGATGCGCAGCGCGATCAACGGCCCGTCCTCGTCCTGCCGCCAGCCGAGCGCGATCGCCTCACGCGCGGCGGGCACCTCCTCCAACAGGCCCTTGGCGATCATGCTGCGCAGGACGGCCTGGCGCGCGGCGGCGGGCAGCTTGGCGGGCGGGGTGGCGAGCAGCGCGTCGTGCTGGGCGGCGCGGCTGAGGATCACGCGCTGGGTGTCGGAGAGCTTGGTCATCGTCGGGCTCCTGGTCCGCACCCGATGATCCGGGTGCTACCAGCCCGAGCCCCGCCGGGCCGCAACCGGGCAGGGCGGCGGGGTGGAGCGTCGCGTCAGGCGGCGCATTCGCCGCGGCGGAAGTGCTGGTCAGCGATGTCACGCAGTTGGCGGATCGCGTCGGTCAGCCAGGCGGCCTGTGCCCAAAGCACCGTGTCCGGGTCAGTGCCGAAGTGATCCGCGCTGGCCCGCTGCGACTCGGCGAGCAGCGCATCGAACTCGGCCTTGCAGGCGAGGAAGGCGTCGAGGCTGCGCTGCTGGTTCGTGGCTCGGATCTTCATCATCGCGGGCTCCGTCTTTCGCTGGCCCACGACCATTCGCTCTGTCGCCGCTCGAAGCCAAGCGAAGGGTGCGATCAGGTTATTGCTTTGTGATGCGGGTGCGCGCCACCGCCCATTCGCTCCGAGGCTGCGCGAGGCCAAGCGGATCGGAGAGCAGAACCTTGCTATATTTGCGGGTGTAATCGGAGCGGCCGTTTCCGCCCCCGACGCTTATCAACCGGCGAAGAGGATCTCGATGGTGTGGAATCCGGATGCTGACCTTCGGCCGCCCGCCAGCGACGCCAGCATCACGATCGAAACGTTGACCGAACATATTCTAGGCGGCTGGCGTCTTCGGAACCACGCCCACGAAGATCTGCAGAGGTATCACGGCAAATTACTCGAGCTGATGTGCCAAGAACTTGGCGTCGCTTGGCGGGATGACGCTGACGCATTGCGGGCCGCCTGGTATGGATCCGACAACGGTCGTCGCGAGGAAAACGAGGCAGGCCCCATGGGCACCGTCCACGATATCCGGTCGGAAGCTATGTCGAGGAACGAAGCCGATAACGTGCCACTGCCGAGTATCCTGCGGACTATTTGTGATTCGTACGCGGGGATAGAAAGACCATTCGACTCTTTCTTAGAATACAGGCCCGGTGAGCGCGAGAGAGAAATCTTGGATGCCCATATTGGCGGCATCGATCGTGCCACGGACGCGCTGCGAAAGCTCTGGCAGAGGTGGCTGCGAGACATGCTGCTGCTCCGATGGCCGGATGCCGCATCGCGAACGACAAGCTGGGAACGGCTTGCGGAACTCGGACTCGGCAAGCCGGTGGACGCGGCAGACTATTTCTGATGCCGACGGCTACGGCGATGCTCGCCGTGTTGGAAGAAGTCCTTCCCGCGTACGTCAGGGTTTTGCCCGCCAAGCACGCAAGGTAGGCATCACGCTTCGCGTGCAACTGGTTCGAGTTGCTTAACGACGCAGCGATGTGAGCCAGCGCAACGCTGACATCCAGGGCGCCGTTTTACCTGCTGCTGGCTGTTGCCTGTCGCCTTCTGGGCCGGGCTCTAGCGGAGGCCTTGTCCATCTGAGAGCATCGCTGATTGCGTAACAGTAAGTGTCGCGTTTTTGGATGAGGCTCGCCTGAAAGCGCAACACGATGCCGGCGGTGCCTTCGGGGGAGCCATCGAGCAGGTCTTCGCAAAGTCTCTCCGCCGCTGTCCAGATTTCCGCGCGCCGGAGGATGTCGACCTGGCGGATCCGCATTCTGCGACATGCCTCGTCATCCGGATCTTTGCCCTCAAGCGCCAAGTCCGTGAGCTGTGTCGCTTCCTTTCGACATTCGATCGACAGAACGCGGTCGTGCCTGTCATCGGCTACCCAGGCTGCGCGCAGTGCGGAATCTGCCGCGTCGTGCGGTTGACCGAGCTCCCGTTTCAATAAGGAAGCGCGGAGGAAGGCGGAGGCAAGATCCGGCCCTTTCCACCCGAACATCAATTCGCGCCATCGATCGCCGGCAAGCACTCGCCGTACGAGATCGGGAGTGAGAAGTTCGACGCCGATTTTCTCGGCGACGTAACCGCAATTCGGGCACGCCTGTATCCACGCCGTCATCGTGCTCCGAACCATCTCAGGCGGACGCAGGTCGAGGTCGGCCGTGCCGAACCGATTTGTGCTCGCCAGGGTCGTCTGGATGCTCGTCGAGTGACACATGCAGCAAGTTGCTTCGATCGAGCCATAAGTCGTCATCGGCGGTTCCTCTGAGCCACCTGACGACTGGTCGTTTGGCGTGAGTTCAGGAGCTGTGATGTCGCGTGGATAAGTCCCTGCATCGGGAGCAGTGGGGTCACCGGCGCTGGGGCGATCACGAGAGCGTCGCGAACCTCGCGGTGCCGCCAGCCGTGGGGCTGGAAGCAGCAGCGGGTCCACGAGTGACGGCGGGCCGGATCGCTGCATCGGCCAGACCGGTTTGCGCCGCTAGCACTGCCTCGGACCGTAGACCGCGGCGGCTAGACGGTCCCTCGCGTCAGACGCTGTTGCCGCGACCCTTGCTAGGAACGCGACAATTGCCGCTTCCAGGTCTGCCTCCAGCGTCGCGCGGTTAGCGAGGGCGCCCGCGAGCCAGCGCTCCAACCGGGCCGAAAGACTCCCCTCGGGCGCTTCGACGGGCTCAAGCATGGGCGCCGTGGGCACAGGGTCGGCGGCGAGCGGATGCTCCGCATAAGGGGCGCCGTTGGGGCGGTCGTCCGTCCAGAGATGAGCGATCCGAGGGTTCGGTGCAAAGTGGCGATGCAGCACAGGCTGATCGCATAGCACCAGGAGGGGGTCGTCCGACAACCAAACTAGCTCGCGCGGCAGTTCACAGGCCTGGATCGCTTCCAGGCCCGCTCGGCCCGCCGCCGGCGACCGCATGTCGTTCATCACCCTGCCATCCGAGTCGGTGAGCAACATCAGTGATCCCGACCAAGCGCCACCATGCCAGGCGAGGTGGGATGCTTTGATCCGCACGCCATGGGCTGGATCGACGAAGCCAGCGGCGGTCCGGGGAGAAACGAAGGTGGTGATTTCTCCCAGTGTTTCCTCCTCGCCGACCGAATACTCAACTCCGGCAGCTGACGTCCTGGTGAGCGGCGACGTCGGCTTCGTCCACGTCACGTAGATGAATGCGAACACCAGCGCCGGCTCTCTCGACGGCAAGCGCGGCATCAGAACCAGATCGACGCGGAACACTGGCAAGCAGCGCACTTCGAGGACGTCGAAACCGGCCTCGAATTCCGTCCCGTCCTCGTCCTGGAACCGTAGGCTGCCGGCAACTCGGCCAAAGGCTGCTGGGGCTACACTTTCTCCGCTAACATAGCCGAGATGGACATGAGGGTAGCGGTCAATCCGCTTCCATGTCTGTACGCACAGAGTGTCCGACTGCGAGAGGTTGAGTTCGTCGCCGAGAAGCTCAAGATCGACCTTCATCGGGGATGTCAGGTCACCCGGCGCCTGCAGGGCCCAGCCTGCAGTCTCCATCCGCCGAATGGCGGCAGCAGCGGGATACTTTCGGCACAGCCTAGCGGCGATATCGGAGAGCATCTGCGTCATAAAGCCGGTGCGGCGCACGAGGTCAGCCTCGATCGGCGCCGGTGGTGGATCCTGCGTGTAGTAGCTGCCCTCAAGGACGCGGAGTGTTGCCACATCGGGGTCGATTCCGGCGAGTTCCGCCGCCGCCTTCGCAACCTTTACGAATCTCGAGGCTGTCCGCAGGAGATGGCGCGCTCGCCGCTCCGTCTCGCCCGAGTCTCCGGTCGGGCGGAATGCGTAGCGGGGCAGATGCTTTGTCGAATCTTCTGGCGTGGCGTTGATCGCCTTCTGGAGGACGCGCGCCTTGCTGACCCCTCGCGGCCCACGCTCGATCTCGTCGAGCAGACACCAAAGATTCTCTCCGACACGTCGTCGCTCCATCTCGCGACGCATGAGCGGCCGATCTGCCATGCGTTTCTCGGCGTGGCGCACGAGCGCGCGGCGCCTGATGCGCTCCTCGAAGGCTGCCCGCTGCCCGTCCAGGAAGCCGGTCTCTTCCATCTCCCGCTGCGCCTGACGAGCCCGTCCTTCGGCTGTTTTCGGATGCATCACCACCTCGCTCATCAACGGCGCGCTCCGCTACGGCTGCGCCGCTCAGCCATGGCCGCGCGTTCCCGGGCGCTGAGCCGAGCATGGCCGCGCTGAAACCGAGCGTACCATGTCGGCCGGTTCATCACCGTCACGACGGTCCCATCGGTGCCGAGTATGGCGACCAGCCGGCGGAGCTGCTCGACGTCATCTGGCGGCACCCCCTGACGCGCCGCTTCGGCCAAGGCGAACCTGGAACAGCTCCGTGCGACGCAGCCACGACCCACATCACGCTCGGTATCCCCGTGCGCGAGCAGTAGCGCCAGCATCTGCCCGCGCACGCCGCGGCGCCGGAGTTGAATCTCGGCGTGTAGGGTCGTTCGCGGGATTGATGTGTCTGTTGCGATACTCATCGGAAGCTCTCCTCGGTGCGATGGCCGAGTGATAGCGGCGGCGGTCGGAGGCCCGACATCCCAGGTTCGACGCCGCCCCTTTAAGAGCACCATCTGGGAACATAGATGGGAAGAAAAATATTCTACAAGCACCATTCTTGACTGGGCCAGCCTCTAGGCTGCGGCTGGAGCGGCACGGACTGCGTGGGTCCCAGCCATGTCACTTTGACCAATGAACGACCCATGCGAGCGATCCGCCTTGAGAATGGGGGTGCTCTGCGAATGCGTTAGCCAGTCGCGCCCGTACAGGGATGGTTGGCGGCCGCGCTGACGGCAGTTGGCGCAGCCAATTTGGCAGGACGCCGCGACGGCCGCGATGCCCGTCACGCCGAAGTCGCGTGCGAGGAACAGACGACGAAGAGGACGGCGGACGCGGCGGCTCGTGATGCTGAACGTACTGGTGCTGCCGAGCGGCTGCGGAGCGGGGATTTCTGATCGGCCCTGTCCGCGCGTGACGGAGTTCCCCGCCGAGCTGCAGCGCCAGGCCGTCATCGAACTCGCCACAGCGCCGGCGCTCGCGCGCATGATGGATGCGATGGCGGCGGATCGGGCATTCAATGAGGCGATCTGTGGCTAATCATCATCGCGTCGACCGTGCCCGGCGCTCCAGGCGCATCTGCCGAGCGGCAGCGGTAAAGGCGAACTTTACGAGGATATACTTCCTAGGACAAAAATGCGGAGTGGCAACACTAATTTCTTGTTCGCGGACGTTCTGGATGTTGGAGTATCAGGTGCGGGCTCCAGACGAAAGGAATTCGTCGATGAAGGCTCTGATCTTCGCTGCTGCTGTGGTGTTTTTGGCGTCGACGCCCACGCCCGTCGGTGCGCAAGGATCGTCGAATCCAGGTGTCTGGTCGGGGGAATCCACGTTCGCGCAGATTGCGATCTTCTGTCAGCGACTCTACAGATGTGGTCCATCTCAAGCGGTCATGATCAGCGGCGAGAACCGCCTGGAAGTCACGCCACCTCGTACGGTTCGTGGCGTGTGTTCGGCGGCCGGGGGGGCTGCGGATTCTTGCAACGTTTGCCTGACAACCCCGCCAAATGAGAGTTGTTCATGGCGAATAGTTCCTAGATGAGCTGCGTTGTCTCATCATTGAGCACACTATCGGTCGCTTTGTCTCGGCGCGCCTCTGTCTTGGCACAAAAGTTTACCTGTAAGTCGGAGTCAGGCCGCGGCGATCCCGCGACGAAGGTCGTGCATGGCATGACCATAAGATCGGTTGGAGGAAAGATGCGTCGAATCTTCATTCTCGGAGGCGTCGCTGCGTTCCTCCTGGCGTTCGGCACTTCGGACGTTGGCGCGCAGCCAGCTGCGGCGCCGCCTCCACAGCCGCGCGCATTGATCCCAGTAACGGACTTGCCAAACCTGGCGACGCTTACCCTGAGAGCATCGTGCGAGAATGGTCCGCACGTCCTTGCTTGGAACGACGATCGCGACGCGCCGACTATGCGGCCTGTGACAGACACAGAGATCACAAGAGCTACGTTCCGGGTCTGGAAGACGCCCAGGTTTCCACTACCGCTCAATCGAACAACATCCCTGCCGGAAGCGGAGCCTATCGCGAGACAATTCCGTCGTCTGCAATCGCGCGGTCTTCGCATTCACGCCGGCGACATGGTTCAACTCAGTCTACTAGAGGCGCCCGCTAATGGGCAGCATCAGGCAGATCTTGTAGATCTGCGCGAGGAAAGCTCGGATACGCCAGCTGAGAAGTTTTGGCTTTCTGTGCGCACTTTGCCAGGCACTCCGCCTGGACACCGGCTCGGGCTTGGTGAACTACCAGCATCTCCCGGTGCATGGCAGCGTCCCGAATCCACTGGCGACGCGCATTCGCGTTTCTTTATTAGGTCACCGGACGGGTCTTTCGGCGAACCTGAGGCGTTCGGAATTGGTTCGGATGTTGTTCTGCATTCGGCGTCGACCGGACGCCGGATTGCGGTCAGTCGTAATTGTTCAATTACGCATGTTCCTTCAGTTCAGAGGTTCGACGACACGACCGAAGTACCCCTTTCGCTTGGGAGCCCATACGGCGTGAATGGGCTTCCCGCATTCGCAATTCGTGAGGATCGATGGACAGACACAGATTTCTTTCACGGATCTTTCGTTCTGCCAGCGATCGAGCTAATCTTCATTTCGGATTTAGTTCGTGTTATTCAGCTTCCACAATTGACCGGTGCTGCGGGTTTTTCAGGTCCTTGGGTTAGAGGGGTGCCACCTCTTCTAAGATCTGAGCCCGGTTGGTGTCTGCTGGATAGTGGAATGCCAACTGGCTCCCAGCGCATCTTTAGTTTGCCCGCCAATCCTCTCGGGCTCGGCTCATATCGGTCATTCTCACAACAGGAAAGCGTATTCTATATGAATCCACCATCTATAACTTTTGGACGTCATCCTTCTGTAACCCTACCGGAAGACCACGGAATTAGAGTGCCTGCGATGTTGTTGTGTGGAACGGAATTTCATCGAGCCGAACCTCAGGCGATTGCTGCGCCGCCAAGATCACAATCCACCAGTTTACGCGAGGAGATACGTGCACTCCGACGCGAGATCGCTCGTTTGGAATCAGTCTCGGATGGACAGAAGGCGACGCTGATCCAGCTTATGCAAACCATGACACAAATACTTAGCAGGGGTGCCCAGCGGTGATGTGGTTTCGCCTATCGCTGCTTGCATCAGTGGCCTTGATCTTGAGCGTGACAACAAAAGCCCCTTTCGGAAACGCGCAGTCGTTACCGCCTCTCACGCCATCGCCTTCAGAGCGTATACTACTCGCGCTTCCAGAGAACACAACGATCGTTGTCCCTGATTGGGCGCCATTAGTTACCACTCCGCAGCACGCTCGCGCGCTGGCGGGACGTGTGGCTCGAGATTCATGGAGCGCGCGGCGCAGCGAGGGCGCTACGCCGGATCTTCCAGACCTACAGGCAGCGGTGAGGGAGTTTCGGAGTGCGGTGGAGCGGCTAGCGCCTAGTGCTCCTGCGGCGTCGTTTGCTTCCCGGCTGGCAGGTGGCGCTCACGGATCCGCTGGTAATCGCAGTATCGCTGATCTCGCAAGCGAGTTCTCTGTCGTGCGGAGGTTAAATCCGATCGAATTTAGCCATGGCATTCAGGCGGCTAGCACGATTGGCGCGTCAGCAGTTCAGTTCGGCGTTTTTTCGCGTGGCGTGGCTAGTGGAGTTGTGACGCAGTTCCTCGCGGTCAGAGATCCCAACCTTTCCGCCGAGCAACGGGCGCAGCTCTCTCGTATGGCAGCAGCAACTTCTGCACAAGAGCGACGACGGATCCTTGAGGAAAACGACGAGAATCTGGCTGCTGCATTGCTGAATGGTGCCCCGGCTTCGTTCGACAGAGGAGCCGCCATAGCGCTGTTGGCCGAACACGCCTCGGCCTTACCGCTGAGTACTGTTATGGAACCTAAGGATAACCTTGAGGAGATATGGCCACGGTTGGCCGACGCTGCTGAGCTCAATCAGACAGTCAATGCATACAGTCGATCTCTGCTCGGAGCGACTATTGGAATTGAGGCGCGGACACCAGCTCCGCCCTTCGCCGGGGCAGATTTCACGTCTGGGCTCCGCGATACCTATGGGCTGTCGCGTGGGCCTGGAGCTCGCGCGGATCCATGGCGCCAAGCTACGCTAGGATCGAGCGGCTTCTTTCCTGCGTTCGAGCTGCGGCAAAGAGTTGAGGGTTATTACTTTCCGGGAATTCTCTTGCCTCCTCCGCCACGGCCGTTTCGGGAAAGGTTTGCAGAAGAAGGAGGGCGCTTTGGGGCAGCCCTTTCGGTCGCGGCTGAACATCTTGGAACGGCGCTTCCGATACTCGAGCGTTTGGGTGTCCAGAGCCGAGATGTGGCCAACCTGCGCCGGGCGCAGAACGTCCTATCGGCAGGTAGCGACGCGTTCACTAAAATGGCCGCATTCGCGGCAGCAACGACTTTTGAGTTTGGCACGTTCTTTCCGATGGTGGGCGCGGCAGGGGCGCTAGCGGACGCTCTGTTTGGCGACGGCGGCTTATTTGGTTCAGGCGAAGGCGGCGGCAACGCAAGCGGGCCTGATCCAATGGCGGGATCCATGATGGTCATCATGGAGGCCCTTGCAGAAGTCTTAAAGCAACTTGATGAAATACGTAGTGAAATCAGAGAAATTAGAGTGGAAATACGTGCGCTCTCGCGAGAAATAGCCGATCTGCGAAATGAAATTAATCGCAGATTCGATCAAATATTTGGACAGCTCGCGTTTTTGCGTCGAGATTTGCTTGAGATTAGGGACCTCGCGTTGGCTGAGGCCGATCGTGATATCGGGCTTTGCGATTTTGCACTCGGACTCATTGATCAGGGTGAGCGGAGACTTTCCGTCGCAATGGCTAGTCCTGGGATTTCAGCTGACGCGCTACGGCGCCTAGACCCGTATCGGCGACTTTTTTCTTCTTCTTCAACCACTCCGCTCCCGCGTTGCTTCGCGGGCCTCCTTGATGCGTTTGGTCGTGATCCGCTTGACGGTCGAAACCGGATACACCTCCGCCGGTACAGTGCCCGCATCGTCGCCGATGACTCGCCTGCCCCAGGATCGCCCAACGATCGGCAAGACTGTGTAGATCGCCTTCGAAACGCCGCGAATAATCGCGATCGAGTCGTGGCAGAACGAAGGGGTCAGCGGGGAGGATCGCAAACTATCGTATCAGCAACGGCTCGGACTGCAGCTGCTTTCTCTAATGATCTCGCGGCCACAGCCGAGAGTTTCTATGAATGCGCATGGAAACTCGCACGTACGCTCGCGCCGTTTGGTGCATCCGAAGCCGCTGGAGGTGGGGCCAATGATTGGAGGCCCTGGCAGCGTGCTGCGCGTCCTCGAGGTGATGCTTTCGCTTACCTCCCCGGACAATCCTCGTCAGTCCCCCTCAACCTGACGGCGTTCGATCGATCCGTGTTTGTCCACCGCGCGTCGTACGAACGGTGGGCATCTGAGGCGGTTGCGATTGGCGACTTGTCAGTTGGATTGGGTCGCCTGCTCGACGGATCCAAGCTGATACGCCATGCGACCATGCTGCGTCGCCTTGCCGGGGTTATGGATCTCGAAGAGGTAGTGGCAGAGCGCCAAAGTCCCGCAAACGCGACCGAGGGCGTAGCGCGTGACCTTCTTGCCCACGCTGAGAGCTTGTTGACCGTCGCGACAATGCAACGGAGCATGCTTGCCGGTGAGGCGTGGCTCGATCCATTAAACGCGCTGATAGAGGGGCGGAGTTCCGGCCTACCAGAGGGGATTCGGGGCGACGAAGCGCATAAGGCGAGTCTGCGAGCCGAAGCGTTCGTACTCCTAGCTTCCGACGCCGGTGCCGATCTTGCGCGGAACCTGGCAATGTTCACGATCGTTCGGCGCCTTTCCGCAAAAAGCGTAACCGAGGCAATGCTCGATCCCGCGCGGCTAGCGAATTACGGTACTGGCTTTTTTGTGAGCAGTTTGAATGGATCTCCCATCCATGCTGCCTTAGACCGAGAAGGGGAGAGCCGAGTTCCAATAGAGTGGATTTCTGGCCACAATTGGGAATGTCTCGGTTTCCCAGATGAGCTCGGACATAGGTCCACGGGTGCGCAGAGCGGTTGGGCAATCGTCTGGCGGCGACCGGATGGAATCGGAGAGTTGTCGGCCGATGGACGTGCGCTGCCAGCGCGAGTTTGCGTTGTCCTGCCGAGCACCGAGCAAGTTTCGGCTGCACTTTTTTCATATCCTCCCCAGACTGAGGAGATTGGACGTCTGCGCGATGAGATCACGTCGGATCTGTTGACCCGCGGCATCGCTGAGCGCCTTGCGGGCGGGACTCCGGCGGAGCGTCACGTCCATGCCCTGGTGAGCTACATGTGGATGCATGCGCCTAGCAGGTGAACCGCTTGCCCCTCGCGGACAGACTCTGACGGAAGGGATGCACGACATATCCCGCGGCAGCCCGTTGGCATCATGCCAGGCCGCGCGACGGTTCGAATCCGGGAGCACTCCCTCCGCCAGTTCCCATACGAGCCGTACTCTCCTCGGGACCGGCCGCCGCACTGAGTGGCGGGTTTCCTGGGGTTTTCAGGGCAAACCTGTTGACTGGCCCGGCGCGGAGACGGCGGAAAATCGCTCTCCGAGGGCCGTTTCTCTCCGGACCTGCTGACTTGGGCGCTTTAGTACGGAACTCAAAAACTCAGGTAAAAGGCCGTATTCCGCCCGGTCGCCATTTCCCTTGGTTCGAACCCCACTTGCCCGAAATCCGTCCTGCGAGAACGAACACTCTGTACGGCTCCGCCTCACCCGAGCACATCCCGCAGGAACTCCGATTCGGGCATCACCCCAGAGACCCAAAGGCGGTCCCGCGCCCGGGTACAGGCGACGTAGAGCAAGTGCCGCTCCGTCTCGTAGACCTCCACCAAGTCGGCCTCATCCGTGACCGCCTCGACGCGCTCCTGCAGCGGCAGCACCTCGTCATCGCAGGCGATCACCGCCACCGCGCGAAACTCCAGCCCCTTCGCCAGGTGCATTTGGCTGATCGAGACCGCCCCCACGGCCCCTTTGACCTTCTCGTCGAATTCCACCGCCTTCGCGCCGGCCGCCTTCACCGCCGCCCGCGCGCGGGCGGCCTGCGCGGCTGATCGGACCAGGATGCCGATCTCGGACGGTGCATATCCCTCCCGCAATCGTTCGGCGATCCAGGCCCCAACAGTCGCCCCCTCGGCCGCCTCATCCTTGAAAAGCCTGATCACCGGCGCCGGACCGTCAAACAGCGACACCGTACCGCGGCGGTTCTCCTGCGCGCCGTCCACATCCGAGACTATGCCCGGCAGCAACCGGTCCGCCTGGGTCCGTATCTGGTGGGAGGTCCGGTAGTTGATCCGCAGGCTGTTCGACCGGCCACGTACATCAATGCCGAGCGACTTCCAGGAAAACGGCTGCTGGAAGATGCGCTGCCCCAGATCGCCGGCGAAGAACAATCCGTCCGGCTTGCTGCCCACCATCGCGGCCAGGAAGCGCGCCTCGGGCATGCTCAGATCCTGTGCCTCATCGACGACGACGAAGTCATAGCCGAGGCTCTTGCCCACCGCTGCCTGCTCTGCGAGGCGGCCAAAGATGTGCGCCCAAGTCACCACCTTCCGGTCCCGCAACCCGGCTCCCACCGCCTCGAAGATGGACCACAGCACCAGCCGCTGCTTCTCCACGCGTCACTATCCTAACTCGCCGACCGCAACGCAGGTCCGGTAGGTCGATCGGGGCCCGCCGCGTCGAGCGGAATGCCGTTCAAACGCTTGCCTGCGCTCTCAATCATCATGAAGCTTCGCCGCTCGTTATCACCTACGGAGCGCTCCAGGATTGCGGTCGATCCGCTTTGCCGTGACTGTGACGCAGCACGAAGAACGAGCCGCGCGGAGCGATGGTTCGAGTGTTACAGGATCAGGACCTCCAGCTTGGAGAGTAAGCTTGCCACCGACCAAGGTTACCCCCAGTCAAATGGCAAAACCTCCGCGGTCCCGAAGCGTACGTAAAGGCGCACCCGTCCGTGTAAATCGTAGGGCAGACGGCCAGGCACGTGAGAAGGCCATAGTAGCCGCCGCGATCACGCTGTTTTCCGAACTCGGGTTCGAGGCGACGACGCGCGATCTGGCCGCACGACTGGGCGTCACACAGCCACTGATCTTCAGTTACTTTCCGACGAAGGACTTATTGATCGAGCGCGTCTACCAGGAGGTCTTCGTCGGCACATGGAAGCCGGACTGGGACACCATGATCGCCGATCGTGCAATACCGCTGAAGCAGCGCTTGGTGACGTTCTACCAGGACTACGCGCGTACGGTCCTGCGCCCGGAGTGGATTCGTCTCTTTATGTTCTCCGGACTGAAGGGGGTTGGGCTGAACACCCGCATCCTGCGCATGATCCGCGAGCGAATATTCGTCGCAGTGTTGGCCGAGATCCGCGCCGCGAAGAAGCTACCTTCGCCCACGACAGCGCGAGAGGAAGAGCGCGACCTCGAGCTCGTCTGGGGATTGCATGCCACGATCTTCTATCTGGGCATGCGCCGCTTCGTTTTCGGCATGACGGTCCCGCAGGACCTGGATGCGGCCATCGCCGACAAGGTCGAGGCGTTCTTGGAAGGTGCCCCGGCCGTCATGGCCGGCGGCCAAGTCACCCCGTCGCGTCGATCGGAAAAGCCACCGGCCGCCCGAGTTGCGCCGCCCGGTCGAAGGCTTTCGTCATCATGAGGCAGCGGTGTGCTTCCGCTGCCGTCGCATGGGGCGTTGCGACCCCGAGTGAAATGCGGTCGAACCACCCCAGGGTCTCCTCCCGCATGGGCCCCCAAAGCTCGCCGAAGGCCATGTCGCCGGGCGGGTAGCTGCCAAGGAAGTCGACCAGGCGCCGCTTGTCAGGCGCGTAGCCCTCGGTCTGGGGGTCGTCCGTGGCCAGCACGATGTCTCGGTGCGTGTCGTCGATAGTGAGCACGCCGCTCGTGCCCAGGATCGCGACGTCCAGGCTGTAGACGGCGGCCGGCCAAGCCACAGGGAGGGCCCAGGACATACCGAACTGGCAGACCGCTCCATCAGCGAAGGTGATCAATCCGGCCGTTCCATCGATACCCTGAACCTGCGGCCCCAGCACGCTATCGACCGAACGCGCATAGACTTCCATCGGCATCTTTCCATCAAGCAGCCAGAGCGCGATGTCCATCGCGTGCGTTCCGGAGACGACCATGGGCGAGACCGTGCTGCGGTCCCCCGCACGGCGATAGGCGTCGAGCGCCACGAGCCGGTTCATGAGCGTCCGCGAGGTTACCATCGTGACCTCGCCAAGCGCACCGGTTCGCACGCGTTCCTTCGCCGAGAGCCAGCGACGCCGGAAGCGCTGCGTGTAGCCGACGACGGCATCCGTGCCCGTGCGTTCGATCTCGGCGAGGACTCGCGCTGAATCCTCAAGGCGCGTCGCGAGCGGCTTCTCGATCATCATCGAAAGCCCCCGATCGGCAGCGAACAGGGCAGGCTCGACATGCAGATGCTCGTCGGTCGCGATGATTACCGCGGTCACCTCGGGCCGGGCGAGCAACTCCCGCCAGTCCTCGCTGACAAGGTCGGCTTGCACGAGCGCGCCTACCTCCGCCGCTCGCTCGGGCCGGATATCGCAGACGCCGATCCAGTCCACCATCGGGTGGCGGCGTGCCAGCGCACCGCGGAAGCGCCCGACGCGCCCAGCACCAATGATGGCAAGGCCAATCCGGCGATGTGAACGGGAAACCGCGCGGCCAGAACTGATCACGTCAATCCGCCAGTTCGATGCCAGTTTCAGCGATCAACCTGCGCCAGTAGGCGACATCGGCCATCAGCCATGTCTTGGCGTCATCCGGTGTCGAGCTGGGTGCAGCGGTGATGATCTGCCGTCGGAAGCTTGTGAGCACCGCCTCCGCCCGCAGAGCCTGTGTGATCGAGCGATGCAGCGCTGTCGTCGCCGCTGGCGGCAGACCCTGCGGTGCGAACATCGCGACCCAGGAAATGCTGCCGATGCCGGGGAAGCCTGCTTCGGCCATCGTCGGCACGTTGGGGAACTCGGGCATGCGTTCGTGTGATGTCACCGCGATGGGCAGCACCGCGCCGCTCTCGAGCACCGGGCGCAGCGCCGCCGGGTTGAGCGTAATGAACTGCGCGTCATTGCGCATCAGCGCGCTCAGGATCGGCGCAGCCCCGCGCGGCATCGGCAGGTGCGTGAACTCGACGCCGTTGCGCTTTGCCAGCAGTTCCATGTCGAAATGCGCGTAGGTGGCGACGCCCGGCGTCGGATACTTTACGTCGCCAGGGTGACGCTTCGCGTAGTCGATCACTTCACGCATGGTCCGTGGGCCGAAATCCTTTGTCACGGCGAAGACGGCCGGAAGGTCCGCCATGCGCGTGATCGCGGCCATGTCGATGAAGACATCGACTGGCGGCCGCCCGCGGAACGTCAGTGGCGTCAGCACGTTCGTCGTGGTGTTGCCGATCATGATCGTGTGACCGTCGGGCTGGGCGCGGGCAACGACTTCCGCCGCGATCAGGCCACCGGCTCCGGGACGGTTCTCGACGATGACCGGCTGGCCAAGAAGTTCCCGCATCTGATCAGCGACGAGGCGACTGATGATATCGCTGGCGCCACCGGGCCCATATGGATTGATGATCCGGATCGGCCGGCTGGGGAAGCGGTCCTGCGCTACGCCGATCCCGGGCAGTGCAAGGCTGGCGATGCCGCTAAGGGCGAGGCGCCGCGTGATCATGCTGTATGTCCTCCAGGCGAGTTGTGTCGTTGGCGCAGCGCGCGGATCAGCTGCGGCGCAGCGCGGTTGCCGGGACCGGAAGTGCCGCGTTCGTGCTGTCGAGGAACTCCACCGTGGTGAAGATGAGCTCGGTGGTCCCGGTATTGACCAGGTCATGCAGCTTGTATTCGCCGGCACCGTAGCGGGAGTGCACCACCTGTCCGGCGGTCACAGGGATGTCGACGATACGACCATCCTGCAGATGGGAGCGCGCCTGGCCGCTGGTGATGGCGCACCAGAAGTAGTCGAGCACATGTCGATGAAAGGGCAGCCGCTCGCCGGGGGCGACCTGCACGCGCCACACGCGGACGCGCTCGTTCTCGGACAACAATTCAGTGCCGACGCAGGGGTTGAGCTGGTTGCGGATGAAGTCCTCGCGGATCGCATCAGGCCAATGCGCGGGCGCGTTATCCAGCGCGGATGCTGCTTCGAGGGGAAGCGTGTCGGCCATGATCTCCTCCATGCGCTTCGAGGCGGCGCTTGCATGACCATAGCTGTCGCCGTAGTTTGATCAAGTGATAAATTTCCCGCATCAATGATCGCGGGGCGGGAGAATGGTGGATGTCGCGAGTGTCTCACGCAGTAGCAGCAAGACCGCGCGCGCTTGTCGTCGGCGGGTCCATCGGAGGACTGTTCGCTGCCCGTGCGCTGCGCCGCGCGGGGTGGGACACCACCATTTTCGAGCGAACGGGCGGCCTCGAAGGCCGCGGCACTGGCATCGTCACGCATGACAAGCTGCTGACTGCGCTGCGATGGGTGGGTGTGGAGCCGGATGCGACGCTCGGCGTCCCCGTCACGATGCGCCAAGCCTTCGATGCGGACGGGCGCGTCATCGGCGAGCGTATCCACGCGCAGACTGTCACCTCGTGGGAGAGGCTGTTCAGTATCCTGCGCGCCGGGGTCGCCGATGCCGACTACCGCACCGCACATGACCTCTGCGACGTCGAACTGCTGGAGAACGGCGTGCGCGCACGCTTCACGAATGGCGTGACCGAACAGGGTGACCTGCTGGTCGCCGCCGATGGCTTTCGCTCGACCGTCCGCAGCCTGCTGATGCCTGCGGTCGAGCCCGTCTATGCCGGCTACGTCGGGTGGCGCGGCTTGACGGACGAGGCAGAACTGGTGGCGCGCCTTGGTTCCGGCTTTTTTGACAGGTTTGGCTTCTACCTCGCCTGTTCGCACCAGATGGTGGGCTATCCTGTCGCCGGGATGGGCAATGATTTGCGCCCGGGCCGTCGGCGCTACAACTTCGTCTGGTATCGACCTGTCGATGACGACCGGCTGAGGGAGCTCCTGACGGACGCGAGCGGTCAGGTGCACGCCCTGTCCATCCCGCCGCCGCTGATCCGTGCGGAGTCGTTGGCCGAGATGCGCAGCACCGCAGAACATGAACTCTGCCCTCAGTTCCGGGAAGTCATCCGTCTGACAGCCCAGCCCTTCTTCCAGCCTATCTACGACGTGTGCTCGGAGCGACTGGTCCAAGGCCGCGTTGCCCTCATAGGCGATGCGGCCTTCGTCGCACGCCCGCATGTAGGCGCCGGCGTGACCAAGGCTGCGGAGGACGTGCTTGCCCTCGCGCAGGCGCTCGATGGTGCTGCCGAGATTGGGTCCGGACTCGTTGACTACGAGCAGGCGCGGCTGGAATCGGGCCGCCAGATCGTCGCCTGGGGACGACGTCTCGGTGGCTACCTGGCGCCGGGGCACGCAATGACCATGACGCCTGGCGAGACCTTCGACGAGCCGACGCCCGACGCCTTCATGAAGGACAGCGCATCGCTGGAATTCCTCGTGGCGTGACCGCGATAGGCTTGCGGCATCGCTCTGCGCGCGGCCGGTATCAGGATTGACGGATCATACGGATCATACGGCGCAGGACGCGCACTCAGGCGAGGAAGCACTATGCGACAGGTTTCGGTCGGTATCATCGGCGTGGGGTGGGTGGGTGGCGTTCGCGCCAATGCCTTGGCGGATCATCCGCAAGTGCGCGCGCTGCACATCTGCGACATCCGCCAAGACAGGCTGGCTGAGGTTGCCGGCCAGACCAGGCCGACCTCCGCGGTGGAGGACTACCGTCGGCTACTCGAAAATCCGGACATCGACATGGTGTATGTCTGCACCACGCCTGAAAGCACCCATTACCCGATCACGCGAGACGTACTGTTGGCCGGCAAACATGTGATGGTTGAGAAGCCTCTGGCGCAGACGACAGCCGAGGCGGACGACCTGATTGCCATCGCGAATCGCCAGGGGCTGAAGCTCTCGGTGGGTTATTCGCAGCGATTCAATCCGCGCTTCGCTTATGTACGCAAAGCAATCCAGGAAGGCATGATCGGCGAGCCGGTGACGTGTCTCGTGAGTCGCAACGTGACGCGTGAACTGGGCACGAAGGTCACTGGTCGCACACGCCTTTCACCGGCAGCAATGGAGGCGACGCACGACATCGACTTTCTGATGTGGTGCCTTCAGCCGCGCAAGCCGATCCGCGTCTTCTCGCAGGCTTCGGGCAAGTACATGAAGCAGTTCAGCGAGACACTCGATCATCAATGGGTGATGATCACCATGGATGACGGCACCACGGTCAACGTCGGTGCCGGTTGGATCTTGCCACTCGGCTATCCGAACTACTCCCATACATGGATCGAGATCATCGGGACCGAGGGCTCGTTGACGGTCGATGACAGCCACAAGGAGGTGTCGCTCAACACGGTGGCGCACGGCATTCGCTACCCGATGTCGTCGATGCCGGGCGAGGCAGTCGACCACGTCTATGCAGGTCCCATGTCGGCAGAAACGCTCCACTTCCTGGATGCGGTCGCGCGCGATCGCGGCGTCCTGGTGAAGGCCGAGGAAGCGCGCGCTGTGATGGACATATACAATGCAGCGGACATTGCAGCTGACCGACACGAAGCTGTGGCGCTTCCGCGGAACAGCTGAGAGACGGGGCTGCCGATCCAACCGTCCAGACCGCGACCAGGCTTCAGCGAAACGGCTTCTGCTGACCTGCCGACGTAGAGGCGTTCCGCCGGGGATGGTTCCCGGCGGCAGACATGGGCGGTTGAGCTCGACGTGTCGGAACGGAGGGCCTGCGCGGTGTTGGGGCAGCTCAGATCAGCGCAACAGAAGCCGCCGCTTTTTTTGCCGGCGCGGGCTAGGCGCTACCGCGGATGATGGTCTCAAAGCCGACATCAACGCGCAATGCGGTTGGTAGACCTTCAGCGCGCTCGACGATCAGCCTGGCGGCAGCACGACCAATCTCGTACCCGCGCGTCCGCACGGTTGTCAGCCCCGGGGCAACCTCTGCGGCGATCTCGAAATCACCATAACCCGCCACGGCGAAGTCGCGCGGCACAGCAAGGCCCTGGCGCTGGCATTCAAACAGCACGCCAACGGCGAAGATGTCGGTCACGCAGAATAGCGCATCGAGCCTCGGCTCTCGTGCGCGGAGCGCTTCCATCGCAAGGCGGCCACCCGCAAAACCTGCACTTTCATCCGCATGGAACAGCAGGTCGTCGCGTAGGCCCGCCTCGCGTAACGCCGCTTGAAAGCCCTGCTGCCGTTCTAGGAAACGCTTGCGCTCAGCCGGCGCATAGCCCGCGAAGCCGATATGCCGGTAGCCGCGCGCAACAAGCAGCCGTCCCATCTCCTTTGCCGCATGGCGCAGATCGAAACCCACCGCCATGTCGAGTATCGGCTCGCTCATGATCCACGTTTCGACGAGCGGCACCTCCCTCTGCTGCAGCAGAAGGATCGTATCCGGGTGATGCTCGTTGCCGGTCAGGATGATGCCATCTGGTCGGTGCCGCAGCACCGCCTCCACGGCACTCCGCTCGCGTTCCGCCGTATCGGCGACGGCCAGAAGCAGTTGGTATCCCTGCTCGGAGAGCTCGTCGTTCAACCCCTGGACCGTGCGCGCGAAGCTTGAGTTCCGAATCGAAGGGACGAGCGCGGCGACTGTCCTGCTCCGTCCTGAAGCCAGGCTGCCGGCCAGGCCGTTTGGCACGTAGCCTAGCCGCCGGGCCGCCTCCAGGATGCGCTTGCGGGTCTCAGGCAAGACGATCTCGGGCTTCTTGAAGGCGTTCGATACACTCATCGCGGACACGCCGGCCTCCCGCGCAACATCGCTCATGCGGATGGTCCGCGGGGACAGGTTCGGCGCGTCGGTCATGATCGCGGGCCTAGCATGGACAGGGGCTTTGAGGGCAGGGCGCCTGCTCCCTTGCATTGGGCGATTGTAGCGCTACAATTGGCGAAGATCACGCAGCAGGTATCCTAATGACCTTCTCGCTCGCCGCGCACGATGCGCAAACCGGCATGTTCGGGATCGCATCGGCCAGTTCCAGCATCGCGGTCGGTAACCGCTGCCCTTGGGCGCGCGCCGGTGTGGGTGTCGTGTTGACGCAGCACCGCACTGACACGCGCGCGGGGCCCTTAGGTCTGGATTTCCTCACCCATGGCTACAACGCACAGGAAGTGGTGAACCTCCTGGTCGCCGGCAGCGAGCATCCCGGCCAGCGTCAATTTGCCGCGCTGGATCGCGAAGGGCGCGCTGCCTTTTTCAACGGCCCGCTGATTGAATCGATCAATGCCGGCCACATCGGTGACCGCTGCGTCTCGGTCGGGAATTTCCTCGCAAACGTGGATGTCCCGCAGGCCATGGTCACAGCCTACGAGGCCGCCGAAGGAAAAGCCTTCGTGGAGCGGCTGCTCACCGCACTCGATGCCGGCGTCGCCAAGGGGGGCGAAACCCAGCCAGCAATGGCCGCGGCCTTGCTGGTCGTGGACCGCCATTCCTGGCCGCTGGTCGATCTGCGCGTCGATTTCGAGCCCGACCCGCACGAGACCCTACGGCGGCTGTGGCGAAGCTACGAGCCTCTGGTCGAGCGCTTTGTCACCCAGGTGCTCCGCCCATTCGCGCTCAAGCCCCTCATCAATTCCGCCTTGACGATCTGACCAAGCCCCGGAGCATCCGATGACATTCCCGGTCGAGACTAGCCGTCGCCTGGCCATCGCAGCGCTGCTCGCGCCGCTCGCCTCCACGGCGCGCGCACAGGCGCCCGCTTTCCCCACCCGTCCCATCACGCTGGTCGTCTCATTCCCTGCAGGCGGCAGCAGCGACGTCACCGCGCGCATTCTCGCGGAAGGCATGGCGCGCGATCTCGGTCAGCCGGTCGTGGTCGAGAATCGCCCAGGCGGTGCGACGGTGATCGGCGCCATGGCTGTCGCTCAGGCAGCGAAGGATGGCTACACGCTGCTCTTTGCGTCCACCTCCGCGCTTACGACGAACCCCCATCTCTACCAGAACCTTCCCTACAAGGTTTCGGACTTCCAGCCGGTCTCGATGGTCGCGGTGGCGCCATGGATCATCGCCGTCTCGCCAACCGTGCCTGCGCGCACGCTGCGCGAGTTCGTGGACTATGCGCGGCAGCGGCCCGGCCAACTCAATTATCATTCATACGGACCGGGGACCGGCGCGCATCTCTTTGCCGCGATGGTCTTGGCTGCGACAGGCATCGAGGCTGAGGCGATCGTCTATCGTGGGGAGGCGCCGGCCCTGACTGCCCTGAGCACGGGCGAGATCCAGATGATGCCTGCCAACATCAGCGGCGCTCTGATCGAGCAACACAAGGCGGGCCGCATCCGTATCATTGCCATCGCGGATGCGGCGCGAAGTCCCGTCGCACCGGACGTGCCGACATTCGCCGAGCAGGGCTTCGCGGGCGTCGAGGCCAGTTCATGGTTTGGCATCGCCGCGCCATCCGGCACGCCCGCGCCTGTCGTGACGCGCCTGCAGCGTGCCGTAGCCGCGGCCCTCGCGATGCCTGACATCCGCGCGCGGATCGAGGGCATCGGCTTCAGCGCACAGGCTTCCTCGCCCGAGGCGCTCGGCAAGATCATCGACGAGCATTCGCGTCTTTGGGGCGGCGTGATCCAGCGGCTGGGCATCCGTCTCCAGCTTTGAATGACTGCGGAGCTGCCTGCGGTTACCTGTGCAGCTCCGCACTCGTGGCGACCACGTTGCGAAAACGTACCTTGCGCCAGAGCATTTTCCGATCAGTCTGGGTCATATCCTACCGCGGCGAAGTAGTTGGCGCATTCGGTTGGATTGAATGTGTCGATGATGCTGGCGATGGCGGACCAGAGGCCGTCGATGGTTCGCTCGGCGGCTTTGCGCAGCATGGCCTTGAGCTTAGCGAAGGCGTTCTCGATCGGATTGAAGTCGGGGCTGTAGGGCGGCAGTTAAAGGAGGCTCGCGCCCGCAGCCTCGATAGCGGCGCGGATACCGGGCCGCTTGTGGCTGCTGAGGTTGTCCATGACGACGATGTCGCCAGGTCGCAGATCCGGGACCAGAACCTCATCGACATAGGCCTGGAAGGCGAGGCCGTTGATCGGCCCGTCGAGCACCATCGGCGCGACCATGCCGGAGTTGCGCAGGCCCGCGACGAAGGTCGTCGTCTTCCAGTGGCCGTGCGCGATAGCGGCGCGCAGTCGCTCACCGCGCGGTGCCCGGCCGCGGGTGCGGGCCATGTTGGTCGAGGCCCAGGTCTCGTCGATGAACACCAGGCGGTCCGGGTCGAGGTCGAGTTGTCCCTCGAACCATTCCCAGCGTCGCGTCAGAATGTCGGGCCGTTATTGCTCCGCCGCGTGCGCCGACTTTTTTTCAGCGTGATCCGGCGCCGTGCGAAGAACCGCCACAAGGTGGCGACGCCGACCGGCACGCCGGCCGCCGCCAGTTCCGCGCGTAGCTCGCTGAGCGTGATGTCCGGCGTGCGCTCCAGCAGACCGAGGATCAACGGCGCATGCGCCTCGATCCGTCCTGAGCGACGGTCGCCGCCGAGGGGGCCGGGTGCCACCGAACCCACCGCACGCTTCAAGGACGCCCAGCGGATGGCGCTCGAGATGCCGACGCCGAAGCGTGAAGCGGCTGCCCGGCAAGAGGATCCTGCCTCGATCGCCGCAACAACACGCTCCCGAAGATCCACCGACAGCGCCTTCGACATGCCTGTCGGCCCCCTCCCGACAGACAACTTGAATCAGATCCGCACCGCGTCGGGGAAGGACTTTCGCGATTCAGTCAGGTCGGAGGACGCGCTAGCCATTGACCTCCGCTGGACGGACAGCAGCAAGTGGAGACGGTTCGAACCCAGGCGCACTTCCTTCGCCAGTTCCACATCGCGTCGCGCTCTCGGCCCAGCCAACCGCCGCGCTGAATGGCAGTTTTCCTGGGGTTTTCGCCGCGGACCTGTTGACTCGCCGGGCGCGGAATTGGCTGAAAATCGCTCTCCGGACGGCAATTCTCTCCGGACCTCCTGACTTGGCCGATTTAGTACGGAACGCAAAAACCTCGGTAAATAGCGCTTTTTTTTCGCGGTCGGCATTTGCTCTGGTTCGAACCTCAGTTGCTCGATAATCCGTACTTCGCGAGTGACCATTTGGATCGGAACAACGCGGTTGCAGGGCGATCCAACGCATAAGGCCGTCTGCAGGCCCGTCGCGCGCCCCCCCGGGGGCCCTCGGTGCTTTGTCACCCTAGACGCCCAAAAATAGTCCGGCTCCCCTGCGCCTTGCGTTTGAGCAATGCGTACCCGGCCAAGTGCAGCCTAAAGATGGCGCGCCATGGCTATCCACTATTCCACTCAATCCCAAGCAGCGGCGGATGATGCCTGATATCCCGAGCCCCGCGGGCGCGCACACCGACCAAGCAGGCATGTGCCGCATCCCCGGCGGTGTCTTCCGCATGGGCAGCGACGTGCATTACCCGGAGGAAGCCCCGGCACATCGCGTCCGCGTGGGATCCTTCTGGATGGACGCCACGACCGTCACGAACGCGGAGTTCGCCCGCTTCGTCGCCGCCACCGGCTACGTCACCGTGGCGGAACGGCCTCTGGACCCGGCGATGTATCCCGGCGCGCGTCCACGCGATCTCAAGCCAGGCAGCCTGGTGTTCCGCATGACCGACGGGCCCGTGCCGACCAACGATTATCGCCACTGGTGGGCCTGGACCCCCGGTGCCTGCTGGCGCCATCCCGAAGGCCGCGGCAGCGGTGTCCAGAGCCGTCCCAATCACCCGGTGGTCCAGGTCGCCTACGAGGATGCCGAAGCCTATGCCGCCTGGGCCGGAAAATCGCTGCCGACCGAAGCCGAATGGGAATTCGCCGCGCGCGGCGGTTTGGATGGCGCGGAATTCGTCTGGGGCGACAGCCTGACCCTCGGCGGCCGCCACATGGCCAATACCTGGCAGGGCGACTTTCCCTGGCGCAACACGGCGGAGGATGGCTTCGCCGGTGCCGCGCCGGTCGCGTCCTTCCCGCCGAACGGCTACGGCCTCCACGACATGGCCGGCAATGTCTGGCAGTGGACGACGGATTGGTTTGCCCCCCGCCACGCTGCCGAGGCCGCCAAGACCAAGGCGCAATCCTCCTGCTGCATGCCGAGCGACCCGCGTGGCCCCGGGATCGAGGGCTCCTTCGACGCCAACCAGACGGGCGTCCCCATCCCGCGACGGGTGGTGAAGGGCGGCTCCTTCCTATGTGCGCCCTCCTATTGCCGTCGTTATCGCCCGGCGGCGCGCCACGCGCAGATGGTCGACAGCGGCATGAGCCACATCGGCATCCGCTGTATCCGACGCGACGCCTGATGGAGGCCGCCGCGCCCCCCGCCAGCCGGCGCGAGTTCGAGGACCCCTACGCCTTCGCGGGCGCCGTCCAGAACGCGCATCTGCGCCTCATGCCGCAGCAGGCGGGTTGTTTCCGCGCCCGCGTGACACAGGTGCGCCTGCCGGCCGTCAATCTCTCCCAGGCGGAGGAAAGCCTGCCGCGGGTGGCGCTGATCGAAACCGCCCCTGGCCGCGTCTATGTGCGGCCGACCCTGTACGACGATCCGCCGCGCATGATCGACGGCCAGGACGAACTGCCAGGCACGCTCCGGCTGCGGCATGAGGCGGCGCTCGGGGTCGAGCACACCACGACCCCCTCGGTGCTACGCACCTTGTCCCTGCCGCTGGAGGCCCTGCAGACACGTATGGCGACGCTGCTGGGCCGAGACCTCGGCGCCATGCTGCGGGGGCCGCTGCGCTGGCGGCCGGACGCGGCCGATTTCACCGCCCTGGTCTTGCTGCACCAGCAGGCCATCGGCCTGGCGCGCGACGCGCCGCATGTCCTCAGTCATGCCGCCGCCGCCGCGGCGCTCGACGCCCGGATCACCGAGGTGCTGCTCTCCGCATGGAGCGGTGCGACGGCGCTGCCCGAACGTGCGGCGCAGCGCCGTGGCGACCTGATCATATCGCGGGTGTTGCGCTTCATCGAAGACGGCCCGACGGCGCCGCTCAGCCTGACCGCCCTGTGCGCATCCGCCGGGTGCTCGGCCAAGACGCTGGAGATGCTGTTCCGCGAAAGGCTCGGCCAGACGCCGCTGCGGTATCTCCGCCAGCGGCGGCTGTGGCTGGCGCATCGCGCGCTGATGGCCGCCGACACACGAACGACGACCGTCTCGGCGATCGCCCTGGAGTGCGGCTTCTGGGAACTAGGCCGCTTTGCCGGCGCCTATCGCGCGCTGTTCGGGCAGGCGCCGTCGGTGACGCTGCACCGCAAGCAAACCCGCGCGTGAATTCCAAGTAATTTACGAAATTTGCATGGTATTGGCACCAGCCGCCGCGCACCTTCCACACCCACAATAAACGAGGGGGACAGCGCGCATGGACTTAAGTCTGAAGACGCGTCGTTGGCTTTTTGGCACGATTAGCGCGCTGGCGATCGCTGGTCCCCTGGCGGCCCAGCAGCCGGCTCGCCCCGCCGCGCCGCCCGCCGCAGCGGCACCTGCGCCGGCGCAGCCAGCGCAACAGCGCCCGAACATCCTGTTCATCATGGGCGACGACATCGGCATGTGGAACATCGGCGCCTATCACCGCGGCCTGATGGCCGGGCGGACGCCGAACCTGGACCGGCTCGCCGCCGAGGGCATGCTGTTCACCGACTACTACGCCGAGGCGTCCTGCACCGCGGGCCGGGCCAACTTCGTCACGGGCCAGCTCCCGATCCGGACCGGCCTCACCACGGTCGGTCAGGCGGGCTCGCCGCTCGGTATTCCGGCCGAGGCCGTGACGATCGCCACGACCCTGCGTGCCCAGGGCTACGCCACCGGCCAGTTCGGCAAGAACCACCTGGGTGACCTCAACCAGTTCCTGCCGTGCGTGCATGGCTTCGATGAGTTCTTCGGCTATCTCTACCACCTCGACGCGATGCAGGACCCGTTCTCGCCGAACTATCCGGCGGCGCTGTGCGACCAGGTCGGCCCGCGCAACGTGGTCCGCTGCACCGCCACCGATGTCGACGACGCGACGGAACAGCCCCGCTGGGGCCGCGTCGGCCGCCAGCGCATCGTGGACGAAGGCCCGCTGCCACCGCGCCCGATGCCCGGCATCCAGTACAACATGACGACCTTCGACGAGGTCATCCGCGACAACGTCATCGGCTTCATCGATCGCTCGGTCGCGGCCAACCGGCCCTTCTTCGCCTACATGAACCCGACGCGCATGCACGTCGAAACCCACTTGTCACCCGAATACCAAAGCCGCCGGAACGCGGAGAACGGCTGGTCCATCCAGGAAGCCGGCATGGCGCAGATGGACGACAACATCGGCGCGGTCATGGAGCACCTGCGTCAGCGCGGCCTCGACCAGAATACCATCGTGGTGTTCACCACCGACAACGGCGCCGAGAACTTCACGTGGCCCGATGGCGGCAATACGCCCTTCGCCGGAGGCAAGGGGACGGCCATGGAAGGCGGCTTCCGCGTGCCGATGATCGTCCGTTGGCCGGGCCGCATCGCTCCGGGCACTGTGCAGAACGGGATCATGTCGGGCCTCGACTGGCTGCCGACGCTGACCGCCGCTGCCGGCAACCCGAACATCCGCGACCAGCTGCGTGCCGGCGCGCAGATCGGCGGCCGCACCTACCGCAACTACCTCGACGGCTACGACCAGACCCGGATGCTGACCGGGCAGGGCCCGTCGGCCCGCAACGAGATCTTCTACTTCACCGAGAGCACGCTCGGCGCGGTGCGGATCAACGACTACAAGTACCGCTTCACCGACCAGCCGAATGGTTGGCTGGGTGGCACGGTGCGTCTGGACTGGCCGCAGATCACCAACCTCCGGCTCGACCCGTTCGAGCGCATGGGCATGCCCAGCGGTGCGCAGGGCTCGCTGCATTTCTATGTGTTCTTCCTCGACAACTTCTGGCGCTTCGTCTTCGTCCAGCAGGAAGTGGCACGCTACGCCCAGTCCTTCATCGACTATCCGCCAATGCAGCGTGGTGCCTCCTTCAACATGGACGCAGTGAAGGCGCAGATCGAGGCCGCCATCGCAGCAGCGCGAGCGCGGAGCAACTAGAGCGCCGCAGCGCCATGCCAAGCCGCCGGCGCGTGTGGCGCGCCGGCGGATACAAAGCTGGCGTCCTGTCGTTCGCGGCGGGATTGCCCCACCGATACGGACCGCCCCCATGACCGCCCGGACAATCTTCGGTACGCTTACACGTCGCACCCTGGCCGCCGCCACGCTTGCCCTTGCCGCTGCCCCGGCCGCCGAGGCGCAGGCGGTGCGCGACCCGCTGCCCTCCTGGCGCGACGGCCCGAACAAGCGCGCCATCTTCACCCTCATCCGTCGCACGGTGCGTCTCGGCACGCCCGACCATGTGCCGCCAGAACAGCGCGTCGCCGTCTTCGACAATGACGGCACTTTGTGGGTGGAACAGCCGCTTTACACCCAATTCATCTTCGCCATCGACCGGCTGCGCGAGATGGCGCAGCGCGATCCGGCGCTGGCCGCCCACCCGCTGTTCAAGGCCGCGATCGACGGCGACATGCGCACCGTGATGGCCGGCGGCGAGCGCGGCCTTGCCGAAATCGTCGCGGTTACCCATTCCGGCATGTCGCAGGACGCCTTCATCGGCATCGTCACGCAATGGCTGGCGACCGCGCGCCACCCGCGCTTCAACCGGCCCTTCACGCAACTGATCTACCAGCCAATGCTCGAAGTGATGCGCCTGCTGCGGCGCGAGGGCTTCGCCGTGTGGATCGTCACCGGCGGCGGGCAGGAATTCGTCCGCGCCTTCAGCGGACCGACTTATGGTGTCGGGATCGACCGTGTCGTTGGGTCGGTCGGCAAGACTGAATTCCGCACCCTGCCGGATGGCAAGACCGAACTGTTCCGCCTGCCATCGATCGAGGCGGTAGACGACGGCCCCGGCAAGCCGGTCGGCATCGGCCGCTTCATAGGCCGCCGCCCGATCATCGCCTTCGGCAATTCCGATGGCGACGTCGAGATGCTGCAGTACACCACGACCGGTGCTGGCCAGCGGCTCGGCCTGTTCGTCCACCATGACGATGCAGAGCGCGAGTACGCCTATGACCGGGAGACGCACATCGGGAAGCTCGATCGCGGCCTGACGCTCGCGCCCACAGCGGGCTGGCGGCTGATCTCGATGAAGAACGATTGGCTACGGATCTTTCCATCTGGCTGAATGTCGTTGAGCCAGATCGTACCGCCGCTACTCCGGCTCTGGGCACGGACGCCGGACGCGAGACAAGGAGGCGGATGCGAACACGAAGGTGGCGCAGGCGCTGTTCAACATGGCGACCCGGCAGAACAACGTGGCGGTCGCGATATTCTGGATGAAGGCGCGCGGTGGCTGGCGGGAGAAGCACGAGGTGGACGCGACGGTGAAGGGCGAGCCGATAGGATTAGGCGTGGTGTTCCGCGTCGCACACGTGGGCAGTTGACCAAGGGGCAGCCACGAGGGCCGAGTGTCAATTCAACTTGACAGTTCATTCCTTCAAATCGATGATTTCGGCGTTGGGGTTCGTTGAGTCGCTTGGATTGCCGATGCCGTTGGTGATCCGGTTTCGCATTGCGGTGGGTTCAATCATGCGCGTCGGGATTTCGCACTCCCGAGGGCACCGAGCTCATAAGCACCGCTGGCGGCTGCGACGTTCCGTAGCGTGAGTTTTCGAGCACGTGCTCGGTTGTGGCCCGAGGTGTTGCCGCACATGAGTGGCTCCGCGTCGATGCCTCGTCGGCCAGGCTCGGGTGTGGCGTGCGAAGGGCCGAGGACGATGCTGAACGAGTCACGCGGAAGCTTCGACGACATCCCACGCGACCCGTCCCCCTCCGCGGATCTCTGTACCGTTGTCTACCGCAGTAGGGCCGTTAAGCCGCTCTCGGACCTGGACCTGAAGTCGCTGCTGCGCACGGCGCAGGCGCGCAACCAGCGGGAAGCGATCACCGGTGTCGTGCTCTACGACAGCAGCCACTTCTTCCAGTGGCTGGAAGGACCGCCCGCCGGTGTCGAGCGGGTCATGGAGTCGATCCGGAACGACAACCGCCATCGTGATCTCGAGATCCTGACCAAGGGCGCCGCGCCGCAGCGTCGGTTCGACGGCTGGGACATGAAGCTCGCGGCGCCGGGCGCCAGCGCCACGTCGCTCCGCAGCGAGGCGCTTGAGCCGCCGCGCGACATCATCGACGGCCTGCGCCGCCAGCCGGCTGCAGCCCCCAGCCTTCTCGTCAAGCTGGTTCCCTTGCTCCCCGCGGACAACGAGAGCCCATTGTCGGCATCGCTGGCCGGTCGGGAACTCGGCAACTCGGCGGCCGCGATCCTGAGGACAGTGATCCTCGATGCGGTGATCCCGAGCCTGCTCGATGCCCACGGTTTCCCCCCGGGTCGGATCGAAGCACCGCGGGCCAATCCCCGCGCCTGCGAACTCGCCGAACTCCTGATCGCGTCGGACCAGACCGCAGCGCTCGATCTGATCCGCGAACTGCGCGGAAAGGACGGCGACGTCGAACAGCTCTTTGCGCCGTTGCTCGAGCCGGCCGCGCGAAGCCTCGGCGACCTGTGGGATGAAGACGTCTGCAGCGAATTCGACGTGACCCTTGGGCTGTGCCGCCTGCAAACCGCCGCACGCCTCCTCGGAGCCGATTCACCTCGCCGCATCCTGCGCGTCGCGCAGCCCAGCGTGCTGATCGCTCCCGTCCCCGGTGAGATCCATCAACTCGTCGCGGGCCTGGACAGCGAGTGGCTCTGGCACGCAGGCTGGTCACCGCGATCCGAGTTTCCTGCGAACGAGCGCGACCTCGGGGACATGCTGTCATCGAACTGGGTCGACATCCTGGACCTGTCCTTGAGCGCCGCCTTCCGCCGCGAGGAGTCCATGCCGCGCCTCGCCGGCATCATCGCCGGCGCCCGGCGTGCATCCCGCAACCCGACGCTTGTCGTGGTCGTCGGCGGCCGGGCGTTCGTCGAGGACAGTGCAGTCGGAGCCGAGGTTGGTGCCGACGTATCCAGCCGCACGACGCGCGACATCGACCGTCGGATGCTCGAGAGCATCCAAGCGGATGGGATCGTGTCCCCGATTGTTCGTGCCGGGCGTGTTCAGTGAGCGAACAGGATCAGACTGCGAATGCCAGGCACGCGGAACGACGAGGATCCATGAACCCGCCCGACATGACCGCGATGGCCGAGGGCCACGCAGTGGGGGAAGGCGGCATCTCGCCCTGCCGCGGGACATGCAACTTCGATGTCGTCGCTCGCCAATGCATCGATTGCGGCCGGCTGGCCCGCGAAATCCGCGAATGGCCTGACGCGACCCAGCAGCGCCGCCAGGAGATATGTGACGCCGCCGCGCTGCGCGTCGCGCCGGACAGCTTACTGTAGTCCACGTCGTGCGGCCGGACCTTAAGGCTGCCCGACCCACAGCCGCTGACCCTGCCCCCTAGATGACCTCGTTCATGATCAGAGCCTGTGTTCCATGTGACCTGCTAGCCGTCCGTGGGAGGCCAAGGACGTAAGCTGGGTCGGTGGTGCCAGCGGGTAGCCGACAGATCCGTTGGCCATCCCGGTTTTACACCCCGGGCAAAGCCGGAATTCCCCGCGGACGCTACCTGTCGGCGCCCTCCCGCTTCGTGGCAGAAGGGTGGAGTGTATCCAGCGGACCTGAATCGAGGTGCTCAAGAATGCGCTTCAGTGCCGCGATGTTGTTTTCGTCCTCGGCGGTCCCGAGCGCTTCCTGCAGCACCGCGCGGATGTCATCGGCTCCGACCCGCTCCATCTCCCAATTCGGATACAGACGCGCGCGCTTTTCCACACTCCGGTCCAGCGTGACGATGTCGAAATGCCGCGGATCGCCATGAAGGCTCGCGATCAGCTTCTCCACCTGGGCGGGCGGCCCCTCGATCCACTGGAAGAAGATGCCGCTGCCGAAAACCAGCACCCCGGTGATGTCGCGGGCGACATTGCGGCGCTGAGACAGCTCGATGATGCGTTCGACCTGAGCGTCGTTGACGCCTTCGGCGGCACGACTGCAGTACACGAACGTATCGAGAATGGGTTCGGCGCGGCCCGAGTCAGCGTCGCGCGGAAAACCGAATTCGTCGAACATGGGTCAGCTCGCCTTGTCTATGCCGGGCAGGCCGCGCCATCCGGTGAGTGAGCGTAAGGCTAGCGCATCTCCCTGATTTGGATAAGGAAGGATTGGATCCCCACCCCGGGTCGCGGCAGCTGGATCTCTGGACGTACCAGCGCGGTGTGACGCTGGACTTTTCCTGGCCCGGCGCAAGCCGACGGACAACGCGTTCATCGAGAGCCTGAACGGGAATTTCCGGGCGGGGTGGCTGAACGCGCACTGGTTCATGAGCCTCGACGACGCGCGGGCGAAGTGCGAGGCCTGGCGTAGAGACTACCATGAGGTTCGCCCGCTCAACGGGATCGGCAACGAACCGCCGGCGAGCCTATTGAAGTCAGTCAGCGTTACACGGCCGACGCCGACCGAATAGCGCTGGATGACACCCGCAGGGCGGTCCAGGGATGCGTAGCAGGTCAAGCGGAGAACGGGCTCTGCTCATGAACGAGGGCGCTTCGGGGGCAGGGTCACCGGGGACCCATGCACCTGACGGCGCGCGCTGCCGTCGGAGCCGAGCCCGGCCGCGCGCTGACGGTGCCTCGCCGCGGCCTGGCTGAAGCCGAGGGCGATGCGCGGTGTCATCCAGGCGCGTGCGCGCGCAATTCGCGCGGGAAGGCATCGGATCGCTTCAGGATCTCCAGCTTCTTGACCGGCAAAGTGCGCAGTGCGAGCCCGGCCATGAACGGCGCGATGGTCGGCGAGATCACGTGCAACCCCGGCGCATAAGCCGCCGGCGCGCCATAGAGCCCCGGCGTGGCCGCGACGAAGAAGCCGATGGCGAAGGCGATGGCCGAGACCTCGGCCATGGCATAGTCGCGCAGCTGCAGGTCGGGGAAGAACGGGCTCGCCTCGGCAAACGGCAATGGTATCAGCAATTCCCGCTCGATCGCTTCGCCGGGCTGGACCAGCGTACATAACGGCAGGTCCGGCGCCAGCAGAATGCGGTCCTGCGGCAGGGGGGCGATGAACTTGCCGACCAGCGCGATGCCGTCTTCGCGCAGTATGACAGCCGCCGCCTGGGGATTGGCGCTGACCGCGCGGGTGCCGCGGTCGACCTGCGGCATCGCGTCCATCACGTAGATCGGCGCGGCGGATTGGTTCTCGGCGCGATAGGCGAAGACGAAGGCGTCGGGCACTTTGTTGGGCAGGCACTGCAGGTGCAGCCCGCCCTGGCGGAAGGTGGCGGCGTCCGCGCTCATGGCGTGCTCCCCGGCGCGGGTTGGCCATTGTATGTGCCCGGCGGCACGGTGCCATCGCGCATCTGTCCTGATCGATCGAGCGATCCTTCCAGCTGCTCGGCGCTGGTGGGCGAAGCGGAATCGCCCGCGCGTGGCCAAGCCGAGGGGTCGTACTTGATGGTGGAGCCGGTGCCCATGCCGGTGCCCGTCTCCGGTGTGCCGTCGGGATTGGTGCGCCCGGTCGGCTGGCCCGCGGGCACGGAAGCGGGCGGATGGTTGGGAGAGATGCCGGTGGCGGGCGGGTCGGTCGACGGTGCCTTCTCGATCACGGTGGGCTTGTCGGAATTGATGGCGTCGTCGATCTTCTTCGAGCCTTCGGGCGTCTCGCGGATCCTGTCGAGGTCGGCGACGACCTCGTTCGCGAAGGCCGGGTCGTCGGTCTTGATGCGCAGCCCGCTCTCGCGGCCATCCGGCTTGCCGACAAGAAGCGTTCCGTCCTTCGCCGCATAGATCCTGGCGGTGCGCTGGGGCGACTTGGTGTGTTTGCGCCGCCCGCCGCCGCCGCCCTTGGGCAGCCGCGCCAGGTAGTCGGGCGGCTCGCCGGGGTCGGCCTGCGCGGCATCCGCGGCCGCGGTCAGCTCGATCACCGGCCCGCTGGACGGCGAGCCGCCCATCTGCTCGCGGTAGAACGCGGAGTCGTTGTCGATCGCCGCCGGGGTGATGACGATCGAGGATGCACCCACCTTCAGCGTGATCTTCTTCTTGGCGTTGAGGATGATTTCGTCGGCATCGAGCACCGCGTTGCCGGTGGCGTAGGTGTACCAGCCCGCGCCCACATCCTGGACCTTGTCGGCTGTGACCGTGATGTTGATGGCGCTGTCGATGCTCTCGAACTGGTCCTTTCCGACATGCAGGTCGTACTCGCCGCCGGCGGTGACGAAGATCGACCCACCGGGCGGCGGCTTGCCCGGTTCCTGCGAACTGCCGCCCACCAGCACGTGCAGGTTGCCCCGCGTGGTGTCGTAGCGGGAGCCGAAGGCGGTGATGTCCATCCGCCGTTCCGAACGCAGCAGGAACTGTTCCTCCCCCTGCCGGTCATCAAGGCGCATCATGTGGAAGCCCGACTGCCCCTCGGGCTTGCGCGGCGTTGTCTTGGTGCGGATGCCCGAGCGCGTCGCCTGGTCGGTTTCGGTGCCGCGCAGGTCGTCGGGCACCGCGAGATGCTTGCCCTGCGCCGAGGCCGGCAGGTAGGGCAGCTGCGTGGTACCGCCGCGCGCATTGTAGACACGTCCCACGACCATCGGCCGCTCGGGGTCGCCGTCGATGAAGCCGACCAGCACCTCCTGGCCGATGCGGGGCAGGAACTGCGTGCCGAGGCGTTCGCCCGCCCAGCCTTCCGAGACGCGCACGAAGCAGGTGTTGCGCCCGGTCTGCAGCGGCTCCTTGCCGATCGGGTCGTGTGGGCTGTCTGGGCCGGGGTCCCACGGAAAGCGGATCCGCACCCGGCCCAGCGCATCGACATGAATGTCGCGTCCCGACGTATCGATGCCGTCGGGCCCCACCACCATCGCGAAGTGCGGGCCATGCGCGACCGGCTTTGTCGAACCGGGCATCGGCAGAAGGTCGCGCAGGTGCGGCGGGTCGAAGGGCAACGCGTCGAAGGCGATCGACAGGCCGTTGGTCTCCTTCATCAGCGACTCGACCAGTTCCTTCACGCTCTTCACGGTCGAGAGCAACAACGGCACGGCGCCGGCGACCGCCGAGCCCGCGCTCCCGAGGGCCGAGCTCAGGAAGCCCGGCAGTCCGGAGGGGTTCTCCGCACCTGGCTTCTTTTCGAGCCAGTCGATGATCTTGCCGGTGCCCTCGACGTTCTTCTTGACCTGCTCAAGCAGCCCCTTGGCCGCGGCGGTCGCGATGTCCTCCTTGCCGCCACCCAGGCCGACAAGCCCGCCCAGGATGTCGATGATGCGGTCACCAAGGTCGATAAGTGCCGAATGGTCGAAGGCGAAGACCGAGCAGGTGCGCAGCAGGAAGGTCTTGCCCGTCTGGCCCTTGTCGGGTTCTTCCTCGGATACGGTCAGGTCCTTGTGGACCACGAATTTCCGCCCGGCGCGGAACTCGGCATTGCGCGTGCTGCCGGTCGCGCCGAAGACGCCACTCTCGTTCTGACGCATGCGGCGCTGCGCGTAGTCGCGCGGCGCGGGCGCGACCGTGGCCGGTACCGGAAAGGCCTCGGCCTCATGTGGTGGGAAGTCGCCCCACAGGTCATAGGCGGGTGCGATGTCCGCCTGGCCGCGATAGGGCGTGGCGGGATTGATCTCGTTGAAGTTGCCGACCTTGGCGACGCGCGTCGCCATCACCGCGGTGCGGCGGAAGCCGGTGACGCGCCCGTGCTTGGGGTTCCCGCCATCGATGTCGACAACCTCGACCTGCACCGGCGGGAGAGCGCCCACGCCGCCCATCACCATCACCTCGCGCGCCAAGTTCAGCTCGTGCTCGAAGCGATAGAAGCAGCCGTAGCGCTCCAGCAGGCGATGGACGAAGTTGAACGTGGTCTCGCCGAACTGCACGCAGTAGGGGATCTTTTCCTTGCCCTCGTCGGGCATCAGGGACGTGTTGATCTCGATCTCCGGATAGGGCCGCAGCACTTCCTGCAGGACCTGTTCGAGGGTGCGGTCCTCGAAGACGCGGTAGCGCGTCTCGTAGGCCGTCAGCTTGAAGGCCGGCACCAGGCGCATGGCATAGGTCCGGTAATCGTCGAGTGGGCCAGTATCCTCGAAGGTCTCGATGATGCCGTGCCGCGTGACGAACTTGAAAACGTCGTCGTCGCCCTCGTTGAGCACGTGCTTGATGCCGAAACTCGCGCGCGAACCCACCATGACGGCCGGGTCGGGACGGCGCTTCCTGGGGCCGATCACCGCGAGGTCGTAGGCATAGGGGGCCGACATGCTCTCGGCGCCGCGCGCCTGGATCAGGACGAAATTGTCGTCCTCATCCTCGTCCGCGCTGTCCTTCAGGACCGTCTGGACCTGCAGGAATCGCTTCTTCGGGTTCTGCTTCAGCGCCATGCACTGGTTCCGCCAGGTTCAGGGAACATGGCTGGTCTTCTGACCCGCATCGGTGACGGTGATCACCCCGCCCCACATGCAGGCCAGTGTCGAGGTGTCGTTGAGCACAGGCGCGCCCGCGAGCAGGTCCTTGGGCACGCCGGGCGTCCAGGGCGTCGTGGTGCAGGGAATGCAGGGCTGCGGCGTCAGCACGCCGGCTGCCGCCGTCGTCGCGGCCGCGACCTGTGGGTTGGTCGGCGCGGAACACATGCCGAATGGGCGGATGTTCTTCGTGGGCAGGTGGTCGAGGATGTTCGCCGCCGGCGTCCCGATGCTGGACCGCTTCTCCGGCGTCACGCCGAGCGCGGAGGGCATGGCCCCGAAGCTGCACGCCAGCAGCGCGCCATCGACGACGTGCAGGGCCATTTGTTCGTCCCTCCCGCACCGGTCCGCCGCTCGGCCCGGCAAGCGTGATCAAAACGCTAGTCCGAGCGCGTCGGCAGACGCCAGCGCCTATTTCGTAGAAGGAACGGCGCGAGTCTGCATCGACGAACGCTGAGCGCGTATTCATGTTCGTCCTTCAACCGTGGACTGTGCCGGCGCGACGTGCGTTCTTCGCAGCCGCTACATCGTCGAGCCCCGTCCCGGCATAAAGTCCAACCGATCGAGGCGAAGGACGCGATGCAGGGACGGACCGCGTGCCAGGGGCAGGGCCAGCAGCAGCCTCGCAATTCCTCGTGTGGTCGGGTCCAGCCCTGCGGGCGGCGCGCCAGGTCGAACCGTCAGAGTGTGCCCTGCCCGTCAGCTCGATGGCGCTGTCCATGGACATGGCCGCATCGGGCAGCAGGGTCCGGTCGTCGATCCTGGCCTGCCCGTCATGCCGATACAGCGCGCGCGGGCCGGGCTGCAGCTGAAGCGGTTATCCCGGTTCGCGCACATCCTCTATGCGCAGCATCTGGATCTGGTGACCGTCACCCATCAGGACCGACGATCCCTTCGCGCTGAGGCCCGATGCCGCGCCGCATCAGCTATTATGCTGCGGGAAGCGCAACTTCAGCGTCTCGCCCGTATGGCGCCACGTCGGCGTTGTCGACCGGCACGCGGTGTTCGGGTTGCCGCCGAGGGCGATCTCTTAGACCGCCTCCGACTGCGGCTTCGTCTCGAGCCAATCTACCGGCACGAACCACTCGCACTTCTCGAGATCGTCGATGAACTGGCTGTGGAAGGAACCCGGCTTCACGGCATCCAGGACGGGCAGGAGGCCGCCGGCCTCATTGCGGACCTTGACGTCGCGCGCGGGCTCCGGCGTGCCGGTCACGGCGGCGACGCCGACGAACCCGTAGTCGCGAACCTTCACCCAGACGGGATCTCCCGGCTTCAGCATGCCCAGCGTGCGGCTGTATCCAGCACGTTAGGGAGGTGAGATAGCCCGCCGAGCCAGCGCTCAAGGTTGGCCAGCGAAAAATGACTCAGCCGGCGGGATGCGTCTCATGGCACCCAGAGAATTTTATTCCCCGGTTCCCGCCGCTGCAGCAGGCCTCGGCGTCCGCTCGACAGGCGGCGACGGTTCGAACCCGGGCGCACTCCCGCCGCCAGTTCCCCAGCAGGTTCAAGCGCTTCACGTCGGCAGCATGGGGGCAGGGGCGACCAACGGCCATGGCTGTGCCCCATGGCGTCTTGGTTCTGTGCGGCATACACGAGCCGGTATGCGCCCCGTCCGCGGCGCAGGAATGCTCGCCCGCCGTTGGCCAGTGGCAGCGCCGCCGGGTCGCCGGGCACAGCGCGTCGACGCATCGCATCTGCTCAACACTGATCAACGAGCGTCGGTCGGTGGCGAACAGGCGACACCGGCGCGAAATGCGCTCGGCGCCAAGACGCCTGCGCGTCCAGCCATTCGGCGATCGCTTTGGTCGGGCAAAGCCTTAAAATCTCCCTCCGGTGTGGCGTTCAGGCGTAGATGCTCTCGTAAACTCGCCCCTGCCGCCGCTTGGCTTGCTCGTGTGGCCTTGGGCCGTTGAAAGGTGCTGGTCCCGTCATGAAGATCGCGCGCGTCTTGCTGCTCGGTGTGCTGCTTCTCCTGGCGGGGAAGTCCGGCGCTACGTCGGTTGGCTTTACAACGCTGCATGTGCCGGACGGAGCGGAGCCTGCGCTGGAGGTCGCCGTCTGGTATCCTAGCGATGCACCCTCACGCTCCGCCGCCGTAGGCCTGTTCATGCAGGACGTCGCGCCGCAAGCCGCGGTGCTGGGGCGCGGCCATCCGCTGGTGGTCATTTCTCACGGCAATGGTGGCAACTTCGCAAGCCATGCCGATACTGCCCTTGCCCTCGCGCAGGCTGGCTTCGTCGTCGCCGCGCCGACCCATACAGGCGACAACCATCGCGACCAGTCACGCGCGACCGATGTGGCCGGGCGCAGTCGCGGCCTTGCGGCGGTTCTCGACTACATGGTTTCGCATTGGGTTCCGGGAACGATCGATCCGGCGCGCATTGGCGCCTTTGGATTTTCAGCGGGCGGCTTCACCGTGCTCACCACCGCTGGCGGGGTGCCTGACCTTGCCCGCATTGCACCGCACTGCGAGGCAAATCCAGCATTCTACGATTGCCGCTTGATGGCCAGCGCGCGTCGCGACGGGCAGATTGCGGCAGCAGGCACCTCCGCGATGAATCGCCCTTCCTTCATTCGTGACGGGCGGCTTCGCGCGATCGTCGTCGCTGCGCCAGCCTTCGGCTTCACATTCACACCAGCTGGCATGATGTCGGTGACCTTGCCCGTGCAGCTCTGGCAGGCCGAGGACGATGTCATACTCCCACCGCGCGTGTATGCTGAACCAGTGCGTGCGGCGCTGCCTCGTCCGCCAGAGGTTCACGCGGTTGCCGGTGCCGGGCATTTCGATTTCCTCGGACCCTGCCCCGATGCCTTGGCGCGTGCTGCACCCGCGATCTGCCAGAGCGCGCCAGGTTTCGATCGGGGCGCCTTCATCAGGCACTTCAACGCTGAAGTTGTCGCGTTCTTCACGAGGACACTGGCGCCGTAACGCCGGTGGGTCGGGTGATGTCATGATGACGATGCGCCAGATGAATGTGTTGAGCGTATGTGTTGCAGCGGTGCTTTGTTTCGCGACGGCATGCTCGGGACCGGCTCAGCGCGCCGTGGTGCCGATGCTGCGCGGTGGGCCATCGGATGAACGGCCGCCCTGGCTGCGCGAATTGCCGCAGCCGATCGAACGGTATCCCGCGCCGCAGGGATGGGGCGGCGATAACCTTGCGGCACAACAGTTCGGTGTGGGTGCTGGCTAGCTGCCCAGAAGACTGGCCAAGCGCGCGAGGACCCGCGAGACGGTCGCGCGCGCCCAGGCGCCGCCTGCCCCCGAGGCGTCAGCACGCTGCGTTCGTTCAGGGCGGGTGCCAGCGCGTAGCCTCGGTACCGCGAACACCCTGCCCAGCCTGACGCGTTCTACGTTTACCAGCACTAGCGGCACCCGCCGGCCTTCATTCGCCACATGCGAACCGCACGCGGGCTCTGTCGCGGATTCGCATGCGTCGGATCGCGAAGCTTCGGGCGTCGCGCGCGTGTGCGCCCCTGCGCGCGGTTGCTGCGGCCTCGGTCATCCGCCGCCACCGCCCCTCGTCAAACGCGCGGCCAATGCCGCTGGGAACGTCGCCTCGTATCCGCGCAGGTTGTCGGGCAGCTGCGCGTTCTTCCACTCCAGCTATTTCAGCCGTTTGACCCGGCCAAGCTGCAAGCCACCGCCCCCGTTTGCCCACGATACTAGGTCGGATTCGTCACGCAGATCGTCCGCACCCCGTTGGCGACCGTCCTGCGCCGGTGAACGAGAACCTCAACCTACCGCAGCTTTGCGACAATCTCCTTCGGTGCGTGCGCCTGGTTCCTCGCTGAGCCCATCACCCCTTCGCTGCCTCCGGCTTTCACTACCGACGGACGCGTCTCGCGGCCCCTCGATCTCGTGGAGCCGACGGATTTTCCCAGCCAGCTCCACGATCAGCATCCCCAACATGACTCCCCCGGCGTCTCCGAGAGCGAACGTGAACCCCTTCAACAGAGGGGTCCGCTCTTGGACGCTGATCATCCCTCCAAACGGCGAGGCGGTTTAACCGAGCGCTCGACGCCGAGGGTGATTCAAAAAATTCACGGAAACGTGATTACTGATACATAAGCAAGTTTATGTGATCACTTGTTGCGAAAACGATACGTGATAGCGAGCAACGCCATAGGGTTTGGAGCATGGCTCACCACCGAGAAACTAAATAGTTGAGTTGCCCTGTTCCGCAACGTTGCAGATACAACCCTGAATAGGTGGAAACTAGGAAGTCCAAACGATTAAGAATCTGTCAGGCAAGAGTCACCATCCAAATACGATAAGTAATCTGTCACATAACTTGTCATGAAAGAACTCTTTCATGACAGGACTGCGGAATTTTGCTCGCGGAGAAATCCAAAATGACCCCGTCTATCAAGAAAATTCGATCAATTATGCAATCAAGGATTCCAATTCTTGATGATCATGAGGTCGGGCAAAATCTTGCGAACATCATCGACCGCCCTTTGCTGCCGCGCGGACTGCGCGCCGTGAGCGGGAGCCGCAATAATATCGTGTTGGGCCGTGAAATTTGGAGTGTATCCAGGCAACCATTTGCAATTCTTGCCGGCGGGCTGAGCTGCAGGGACGAAGCCGACGGCGATTTCATCCATTTCGGGTCGGGCTTGAAGTTCACGGACACGAATTGCGGCACTCGGGCGAATGTTGCGGAGGCCGCTTCTCGGATGGCTTCAAGCCTGGTCGTTGATCAGGCGCCGGAAAGCCCGGCCGCGCTTCGCACCGCCCCGCGTCATGCCGGGCTTTCTGGATCGGACATGCTGGAAGCCGGTGCGGAGGTCCTCGCCGCCTACGCGCTGAACCAGGCTGCCGCGGGCGTGGTGGCGGAATGACTACCTTCCCCCTCACCCCACGCGACCTCGCGGGCCTCAAGGCCCTCGTCACCGGCCAGCGCTATGACGAGAGCGTCACCGGCGTGCGTACCCTCAGCGGCATCGGCAACAATCTCGAAGACCCGACGGACGGCGTTGCCGACGAGGAATTCATCCGCATCACGGACGCGCGCTACGGCGTGCCGGAATACGCGACCGATCCTGCGACCGGGCAGCAGGTGAAGGTGAACCTCGCGGTGAACCCGGTCTTCGAGGGGCTGGACCCGCGCACCATCAGCAACGTGATCGGCACGCAGGAACTGGACCTGCCGCAGCAGGCGGATGGCGGCACCATCCTGTTCATGGCCTTCGGCCAGTATGTCGACCACGGGCTCGACTTCATCGCCAAGGGCGGCAGCGGCACCATCCAAATTGGCGCGCCGGGCACAGGCTTCGGGCCGGGGTCGACCAACCCCGCCGACCTCACCCGCGCCACCGTCGTCGGCTACGACGCGGACGGCGTGCCGCTGCACACGAACAAGACCTCGAACTTCGTCGACCAGAACCAGGCCTACGGCTCGAACGAACTGGTTGGCATCTTCCTGCGCGAACCTGGCGGTGATGGCACCGTCACCGCCCGCCTCGCCTTCGGCGCGCCCGACCCGTCCAATCCAGACTTCGACCTGCTGCCGACGCTGCGCGAACTTATCCACGCGCACTGGGCCAACGACACCGACTTCGGCGCCATGACCTTCCGCGAGGCCTATCCCGGCCTCGTGGTCGACGGCGTCATTACGTCCTCCATGGTCCAGGGGCTCTATCAGAACTTCATGGGCAGCGGCCAGCCGCTGCTGCTCGACCTGAATCCTTTCATCAGCCCGCTCGACCACATCGTCGCCGGCGACGGGCGCGTGAACGAGAACATCACCCTCACGTCGATCCACACTGTCTGGGCGAGGAACCACAATTTCCACGTCGATAACCTGATCGCGCAGGGCTTCGACGGCACGGCCGAGCAGGTCTTTCAGGCCGCCAAGATCATCAACGAGGCCGAGTACCAGCGCGTTGTCTACACCGAATACGCCGATGCGCTGCTCGGCGGCATGCGTGGCAGCGGTTCGCACGGCCACGACGAGTACAATCCCGATGCGTCGGCGGCGATCTCCCACGAATTCGCCGCCGCCGCCTTCCGGTTCGGCCATTCGCTGGTCGCCGAGACCGTCACCGTGATCGGGGAGGACGGCCAGCCCAAGCAGGTCCGCCTCTTCGACGCCTTCCTGAACCCGACGAACGGCGGCGAGTTCCTCGTCACGCCCGCGCAGATGGCGGCGATGGGCTACCAGCCGCAGCCGGGCTACGCGGAGTACGGCGCGGCCCCCATCATCGCCGGCATCGCCACCCAACCGGCCGAGGAGGTGGACGCCAACATCGTCGGCGCCATCCGCAACGACCTGGTGCGCATCAGCGCCGACCTCTTTGCCTTCAACGTCGCGCGCGGCCGGGACGTCGGCCTCGGCACCATGAACCAGGTACGCCAGGCGCTCGCGGAATCAACCGACCCGTATGTGCGGGAGGCGGTGAGCTTCGCGGGCGACATGTCCGCCTACGCATCCTGGGAGGACTTCCAGGCGCGCAACGGCCTAAGCGACACGGTCATCGAGCAGTTCCGCACCGCCTATCCGGATCTCGTGCTGCAGACGCAGCAGGAGATCGACGCCTTCCGCCTGATCAATCCGGACATCGAACTGGTGGACGGCACGACGGTGAAGGGCATCGATCGCGTCGACCTCTGGGTCGGCGGCCTGACGGAAAAGCACATCAACGGCGGCATGGTCGGCCAGACCTTTTGGGTCATCCTGCACGAGCAGTTCGACCGGTTGCAGGAAGCCGACCGCTTCTACTACCTCGATCGCGTCGACGATTTCGACTTCTACGAGGACCTGGTCGACGGCTCCCAGGAGGGCTTCGCGGCCATCGTCGCACGCAACACGGGCCTCGTCGGCCTTCCAGAAGACCTCTTTATTCTCGACGACCTGCCTGACAACCGCGCGCCACGTCTCGAGAATCCGATCGCCGACCAGGTCGCTCTGGCGGGCGGCGCGATGGACTTCACCATCCCGGCCGATGCCTTCCGCGACCGGGACGCGCTGGACGTGCTGTCCTACACGGCGCGGCTCGCCGATGGCGGGCCCCTGCCGTCCTGGCTGAACTTCAACCCGACCAGCCGCGCCTTCTCCGGCGCCGTGCCGCTCGACTTCATCGGCACACTCTCGATCCTCGTCACTGTCACCGACAGGGGCAAGGAAAGCGCGTCGGATGTCTTCAGCCTGACGGTCTCGACAACGCGCAATCTCATCGATGGGAGCGCGGGCAATGACCTGCGCATTGGCAGCGGCGGCGCCGACCTGATGCGCGGCCTTGCCGGTGCCGACACGCTGAGGGCCGGCAGCGGCGACGATGTCGCGAGCGGCGGCGACGGCAATGACAGCCTGCTCGGGGACGGCGGCGCGGACACGCTCCTCGGCGGCACGGGCAACGACCTGCTGAACGGCGCGGATGGGCTCGACTCGCTCGATGGCGGCGCGGGGGCGGACACGCTGATCGGCGGCGCGGGCAATGACGTTCTTCTCGGCGATGCCGGCAACGACAGCCTGAGCGGCGGCACCGAGGACGATGTGCTGAAAGGCGGCGCCGGCAGCGACACGCTCGTCGGCAACGTCGGCAACGATTGGCTGGAGGGCGGGGAAGGAGCCGACAGCCTGACCGGCGGCGGCGACAACGACACGCTGTTTGGCGGGATCGGCGACGACGTGTTGCGGGGGGATGATGGCGACGACCTCATGCTCGGCGGCACGGGCAACGACCTGCTCAGCGGTGGCAACGGCGGCGACACGCTGCACGGCGAGGACGGCGATGACAGCCTGTCCGGCCTGGACGGGGACGACCTCCTGCTCGGCGGAGCGGGGATCGATACGCTGAGTGGCGGGTTGGGTGCCGACACCCTCGATGGCGGCCTGGATGCCGACCGTTTGTCCGGTGGTGGCGGGGACGACCTGTACATTGTCGATGCCGGCGACGTCGTCAGCGAGACCTCCGATGCCGGACAGGATACAGTTGTCACGGCACTGTCCAGCGCCACGCTGGCGGCGAATGTCGAGGTGCTGGTCTTCACCGGCACGGGTGACTTCGCCGGCACGGGCAATGGCGCCGCCAACACGATCATCGGCGGGCACGGCGACGACTGGCTCGACGGAGCGGCAGGGGCGGACTCCCTTGTCGGCGGGGCGGGCGACGACGTTTACGTGGTCGGTGACGTGGGCGATGTCGTGGTCGAAGGCGCGGGCGGTGGCACCGACACCGTCAGGGCCTCGAACGCAACCCACCAGCTCGCCGCGAATGTCGAGGTGCTGGTCTTCACCGGCGGTGGACACCGCAGCGGCGTCGGCAACGGTGCGGACAATACGCTCGTGGGCAGTAGCGGCAACGACACGCTGGATGGTGGCATCGGCGCCGACGTGCTTGAGGGTGGCACGGGCAACGACGTCTATGTTGTGGATGATGTCGGCGACCAGGTGGTCGAGGTTTCGGGCGGAGGTAGCGACCTGGTCCGCACGACGCTCGCGACGTACACCCTGGGGGCCAACGTCGAGAACCTCACCTACACCGGCGCGCTCGACTTCACGGGCTACGGCAACAACCTGTCGAACGTCATCACCGGCGGTGCGGCCAACAACGTGCTGTATGGGGCTGGCGGCAACGACCGGATGAGCGGATTGGGCGGTCATGACTCGCTGTTCGGCGAGGCTGGCAACGACAGCCTGCTCGGCGGTGAGGGTGACGACACGCTTGATGGCGGCGTGGGTGTGGACACGCTGAATGGCGGGGCCGGCAACGACTACTACGTGGTCGACAATGTGCTGGATGTGGTGATCGACACCGCCGGCAACGACACGGTCGAGACGACGCTCGCCAACTTCACGCTCACCGGTTCGCTCGAGCGCCTGTACTACGCCGGCAGCGGCAATTTTGTCGGCACGGGCAACGGGCTCGCCAACGAGATCCGCGGCGGCGACGGCAACGATACGCTGAGCGGCGGCGCCGGGCACGACACGCTGGTGGGCGGGGACGGCAACGACGAGATCGACGGCGGGAGCGGCAACGACGTGCTGCGCGGCGGTGTCGGCAACGACACCATCGTCGGCGGGCTCGGCGGGGATACGATCGAAGGCGGCGAGGGCGATGACATCTTGCTCGGCGGAGCCGGTGCGGATGTGTTTGTCTTCTCGGCCGGTTTCGGCAACGACGTGATCGAGGGCTACGCGTTCCTGCCGGGTGAGACGCAGGATCGCATCGACATCCGGAGCTACGGCTTCACGGTCGAGGAGTTCAATCTGGGCGTCGAAATCCAGATCACCGGAGACACTTCCCAGACGGTGATCACGATCGGCAGCGACGAGATCCTCCTCGCGGGTGTGGACGTCGCGACCGTCAATCAGACGGACTTCATCCTCTAGCACGTCGCATGGTCAGCCAGCACGCCGCTGGCTGACCATCGCTACCGCGCCTCAGGCAACATCGCCAGCTGCACAGACGAAATGGGCGTGGCGACGGCCCGTCCGGGCAATTCCTGGCGAAGTTCGCGCGATGTGCCACTTTTCGCGCGGGCGGTGGCGGTTCGAAGCCGGGCGCACGCGCTCCGCCGCCAATCAAGCAATTTCAGATGTTCAAGCCCCTAGGCCGTCCAGGTCCGCGGGCGCTGCCCCCCGTGGGGTGCCCGGGTCTGCGCGAGAATCCGCCGAAGGGCGGCGGGTGTTCGCATCGCAGATCCCTACTGCCCGGACTGCCTGGCGCCCCCACCGTCGACGCCAGCGCCGCCGGGGGGCCATCGAGAAGGCGGGAGCTGCCTCGGGCGCACTGCCTTCCGAAAAGGCGGTGCCGGCAGTCATGCGATGCACTGGAGGCATGTGCAGGGCGGCCGCTGAGTCCCGGCGGCTGCGACGCCCGGTCGGCGGGGCCTCACCCGATCCGGTCGGTTGGGTCTCGGTCGTGTGCCAGCGGGCGGGGCGGCAGGTTCCCAGGCGGCAAAACGTCAACGGCCGCTCTCGGAAATGTGATGAACAAAAAATTAACGAACGCGTGTTCACTTATTCCGAAAGCGATACGTTATATGCAGGAAAGCCATAGGGTTTGGATCGAAGCCTACGGCTGAAAAACTAAATAGTTGATTTGATCCGCACCGCAACGGTGCAGATGCAACCCTGAATTAGTAGATGTTTGGAAGCTCTAACGATTACGAATCTGTCAGGCGGGAGTCGTATTCGAGTGCTGCCTAATAGCGTTCCGTATGGATTGTCATGAAGCGATGCTTTCATGGCAATTTGATTGAGTTTTTCCGGGGAGAAATCTGATAATGGTCACTCTTGTTAAAGAAGATCTGTCGTTTATCCTCCGGCAAATTCAGATCGCCGAGGCGCATGCAGCTGGAGCAAATCTTACAGATTTTATTTCAAGCCCGCTGCTGCCATTCGGGCTGCGGACAGTCGACGGTAGCTTTAACAATATTGTCCCAGGGCGTGAAACCTGGGGTGCGTCCGGGCAGCCATTCATTTTTCTGGCTGGTGGGCCAAACTATAATAACGATGACGACGGCGATTCCATTAACCTTGGGCCGGGCTTCACTGTCACGAACACCGACTACGGCAATTCCGGCAGCGTCGCGGACGCCGACCCGCGCATCATCTCGAACCTGATCGTCGACCAGACGCTGGAGAACCCGGCCGCCCTTCGCGCGGCCCTGCAGCATGGTGGACTCTCGGGTCAGGCGCTCCTCAACGCCGAGGCCGCAGTCCGCGCCGCCTACGAGACCAAGCAAGATGCCGCCGACGCACTCGCCGACGCGCATGCGGCATTCGTCGCCGCTGAGCAGGCCGTGACCCTGGCCTCCGAGGCGCTTGATGGCGCGAGCCCGGAGGAAGTGGAGGGCCTGCAGGCTGCGCTCGCCGCGGCCGAGGAGCATCGCGACGCGGCGGAGGTCGCGAAGGTTGCCGCGACGTCAGCCGCCACGGGCGCGGGCACAAGCCTGGTAAATTTGCTCAAGACGTACGACGTCGAAATGTCGGGCGACAGTCTGGTCCTACCCAACGTCGCGCCCGACGAAGGACTTTCCGCCCCCTACAATTCTTGGTTCACGCTGTTCGGCCAGTTCTTCGACCACGGGCTCGATCTCGTGCAGAAGGGCGGGAATGGAACCGTCTATATTCCGCTGCAGCCCGACGACCCCCTGTACCGGGCCCCCGCCGGGGAAGATGGCGTCCTCGGCACGGAGGATGACGTCCACACCAACTTCATGGCAGTGACGCGTACCAACGGCCCCGAGGCCGCCAACCTCACGACGCCCTGGGTCGACCAGAACCAGACCTACACATCCCACCCGTCGCACCAGGTCTTCCTGCGCGAATACGAGATGGTCGGGGGGCGGCCCGTCGCGACCGGCCGCCTGCTGGACGGCGCCGATGGCGGCCTGGCCACGTGGGCCGACGTGAAGGCGCAGGCGCGCGACTTCCTTGGTATCAACCTGACGGACGACTTCGTCACCGGCGTGCCGCTGATCAAGACCGATCCTTACGGGAAATTTATTCCGAGCACCGACGGTTTCCCCCAGGTCGTCTTCCTGGTGCAGGACCCGCCTGGCTCCGGCGTCTACGTCGAGCAAACCGACTCTGGCACGCCCGACGCGCCACTCAACATTGCCGGCGCGGCGCGCATCGCCAACGCATTCCTTGACGACATCGCGCATGATGCCGCGCCGGTGCTGCTCGGCGGGGAGCTCCAGGACGACGACGACGACGTCGTCGGCTACGCCGGCGGCACCTTCCAGGGCCGCAATACCAGCTACGACAACGAACTGCTCGACGCCCATTTCGTCACCGGCGATGGCCGCGGCAACGAGAACATCGGCCTGACCGCCGTCCACCATGTCTTCCACTCGGAGCACAACCGCCTGGTCGACCAGGTTAAGCAGGTGGTGCTCGCCAGCGAGGACCTCGAATTCATCAACGCGTGGCTGTCCGTGCCCGTGACGGAGCTGCCCGCGCCGGACGCGGAGCTTGCCTGGAACGGCGAGCGCCTGTTCCAGGCGGCGCGCTTCACAACCGAGATGCAGTACCAGCACCTCGTGTTCGAGGAGTTCGCCCGCAAGGTCCAGCCCGATATCGATGTCTTCATGGTGCAGCCGAATGTCGAGCTGAACCCGCAGATCTTCGCCGAATTCGCGCATGTCGTGTACCGCTTCGGCCACTCGATGCTGAACGAGACGGTGGATCGCGTCACCGAGGACGGCAACAGCGACGCGAGCATGACGCTGTTCGATGCCTTCCTCAATCCGCTCGCGTTCAACGATCTCGATGGGCAGGCGGTCAATGCCGAGGTGGGCGCCGGCGCCATCATCCGCGGCATGACCGGACAGGTCGGCAACGAGATCGACGAATTCGTCACCGACGCGCTGCGCAACAACCTGCTCGGGCTGCCGCTCGACCTGGCCGCCATCAACATTGCCCGCGCCCGCGAAGCGGGGATGCCCACCCTCAATGAGGCACGGGCGCAGTTCCAGGAGCTCGCCGGCGGGGATACGCAGCTCACGCCCTACACGAGCTGGGCGGACTTCGCGCTGAACCTGAAGAACCCCGCCTCGATCGTGAACTTCATCGCGGCCTACGGCACGCATGCCAGCATCGAGGCGGAGGAGACCGCCGCCGGCAAGCGTGAGGCGGCGCTGAAGCTGGTGATGGGTGGGGTTGGCGCTCCCGCGGACCGCGTCCAGTTCCTCAATGCGCAGGGCGACTATGCTGGCGGTGCGCTCGGCGGCCTGCAGAACGTCGATTTCTGGATCGGCGGCCTGGCCGAAAAGAAGATGGCCTTCGGCGGCATGCTGGGCTCGACCTTCTCCTTCGTGTTCGAACTGCAGATGGAGAACCTGCAGAACGCCGACCGCTTCTACTACCTGTCGCGCACGCAGGGCATGAACCTGCTGACCGAGCTCGAGAACAACTCGCTGGCCAAGATCGTCCAGCGCAACACCGATCTCGGCGAGACCATGTTCGCCCTGCCGGCGGACATCTTCGCGGTGCCCGACTTCACCTTCTATGTCGACCTCGCGAAGCAGCAGGCCTTCGGCCACCAGGACCCGGAGCACGACGACCCGGTCCTGCAGGCGCTGTCGAACAAGGTCGAGCGCGGTGTCACCGAGAACGGCGACAAGTACATCCGCTTCAATGGCCTCGAGCACGTGGTGATCGCCGGTACCGAGAACGACGACAGCATCGTCTCCGGCGGTGGCGACGATGGCGTCTGGGGCTTCGACGGCAACGACACCATCGAGGCCGGCTACGGCGTCGACAAGATCATGGGCGGTGACGGCGACGACATCATCACCAACGCCGGCACCGACATCGGCGAGACTGACATGCTGCACGGCGATGACGGTAACGACGTCATTCATGGCGGCAGCGGCCTGTCGCTGATCTTCGGCGGCAAGGGGCAGGACGCCATCATCCTCGGGCCCGACGGGTCCGAAGCCCGCAGCGGCACTGGCAACGACTTCGTCATCGGTCGCGAGGGCTCCGACGTCATCTTCGGCAACGAGGGCGACGACTGGGTCGAGGCGGGGGCCAATTTCGACTACATCGCCGGCGACAACGGCGACATCTTCTTCAACTCGCCCATCATCGGCCATGACGTGCTGAACGGCGGGTCCGGCGACACCGACTACGACGCCGACAGCGGCGACGACATCATGTTCGGTGGCGAAGGCATCCAGAAGTTCATCGGCATGTGGGGCTTCGACTGGTCCATCTACAAAGGCCAGCTCACGCCCGCCGTCGCGGACATGAACATCCGCGTCTTCACGACGTTGCCCGAGGAAGTCCTGCGCGACCGCTTCAGCGAGGTCGAGGCCGCGTCCGGCTGGGACAACGACGACGTGTTGCGCGGGGATGACCGCGCCTACGACGTCAACATCGCGGTCAACGGCACGCTCGATCCGACGCCCGAGGGGAACTTCGCCTTCAACGAGCTCACGCAGGAAGGCATCGATCGCATCGCCGGACTCAACGCGATCGTCACGCCAGACCTGCTGCATGAGGTCCAGCTCTTCGACCCGGTCACGCTCGAGACCATCGAAGGTGCCGGGGGCACGATCATGGGCTTCGCCGCCGGCAACATCCTGCTGGGCGGCGGCGGCAGCGACACCATCGAGGGGCGCGGCGGCGACGACATCATCGACGGCGACGCTTGGCTCGACGTGCGGATCAACGTGATGGGGACCGGCGCCGACAGCCTGACCATCCTCGAATCCGTCGACAGCCTGGCCGATATCCAGGATCGGCTGCTCAACGGCACCATCAATCCCGGCCAGCTACAGATCGCGCGCGAGATCCGCTACGCGAATGCGGCAGGTGACGTCGACGTCGCAGTCTTCTCGGGGGATTTCGACGAGTATGCCGTGACGGTCAACGCGGACGGGTCCGTCACCGTCGCGCATGACGGCGGCGCCGGCGTCGATGGCACCGACACGCTGCGCAACATCGAACTGCTGGAGTTCAACGACAGGGACCTGGCGCCCGCGAACGGCAGCTTCACGCTGGACGACCTGACGCCGACGCAGACGCAGATACTGACGGTGACGCTGGCCGATCCGGATGGCGTCCAGTCCTCGGCGATCACCTGGGAGGCGCTGACCGCGCCCAACACGTGGACCGCGGTCGGCACCGGGGCCACCTTTACGCCTGGCGCGACGGAAATGGGCCGGGTGCTGCGTGTCAGCGCGCAGTACACGGACAGCCTTGGAATCGTGACCAACATTGCGCCGATCGTGACCGGTGTCGTCGGCGGGTACTTCTCCGGGAGCGCCGCTGGCCAGCTGACGACGATGACGGCCTCGTCGGACCTCGCCTTCGGCAATGCGGGGCACGACACCATCCTCGGCGATGCGGGCGACGATACGCTCAACGGTGGCACCGGAAACGACTCGCTGCAGGGCGGCGCCGGTGCGGATCTGCTCCGCGGCGAGATCGGCAACGACACACTCGATGGCGGCGGCGAAGCCGATCGCCTTGAAGGCGGCGCGGGCAACGACTCGCTGTTCGGCGGCGATGGGATGGACCAACTGCTGGGCGACGTCGGCAACGACACGCTGGATGGTGGCATCGGCGCCGACGTGCTTGAGGGTGGCACGGGCAACGACGTCTATGTTGTGGATGATGTCGGCGACCAGGTGGTCGAGGTTTCGGGCGGAGGTAGCGACCTGGTCCGCACGACGCTCGCGACGTACACCCTGGGGGCCAACGTCGAGAACCTCACCTACACCGGCGCGCTCGACTTCACGGGCTACGGCAACAACCTGTCGAACGTCATCACCGGCGGTGCGGCCAACAACGTGCTGTATGGGGCTGGCGGCAACGACCGGATGAGCGGATTGGGCGGTCATGACTCGCTGTTCGGCGAGGCTGGCAACGACAGCCTGCTCGGCGGTGAGGGTGACGACACGCTTGATGGCGGCGTGGGTGTGGACACGCTGAATGGCGGGGCCGGCAACGACTACTACGTGGTCGACAATGTGCTGGATGTGGTGATCGACACCGCCGGCAACGACACGGTCGAGACGACGCTCGCCAACTTCACGCTCACCGGTTCGCTCGAGCGCCTGTACTACGCCGGCAGCGGCAATTTTGTCGGCACGGGCAACGGGCTCGCCAACGAGATCCGCGGCGGCGACGGCAACGATACGCTGAGCGGCGGCGCCGGGCACGACACGCTGGTGGGCGGGGACGGCAACGACGAGATCGACGGCGGGAGCGGCAACGACGTGCTGCGCGGCGGTGTCGGCAACGACACCATCGTCGGCGGGCTCGGCGGGGATACGATCGAAGGCGGCGAGGGCGATGACATCTTGCTCGGCGGAGCCGGTGCGGATGTGTTTGTCTTCTCGGCCGGTTTCGGCAACGACGTGATCGAGGGCTACGCGTTCCTGCCGGGTGAGACGCAGGATCGCATCGACATCCGGAGCTACGGCTTCACGGTCGAGGAGTTCAATCTGGGCGTCGAAATCCAGATCACCGGAGACACTTCCCAGACGGTGATCACGATCGGCAGCGACGAGATCCTCCTCGCGGGTGTGGACGTCGCGACCGTCAATCAGACGGACTTCATCCTCTAGCACGTCGCATGGTCAGCCAGCACGCCGCTGGCTGACCATCGCTGCCGCGCCTCAGGCAACATCGCCAGCTGCAGAGAGGCAAAGGGCGTAAGGTCGAATCAGTTTGGGCGGGCAACGACGGTTCGATGCCGGGGCGCCCCCCTGGTCTGCGTGACACGACCTGGTACGCGCGTCTGATAACAGCGCTGGCCGAACCGGCGCGGTTTTCGAGGCCTGAATTGAGCCAGCGCGTCGCTGTGCTCGCGACCTGATCGGCAGAGACGTCGCGGCCTCCCGGATGCTTTCGCTGTATCAGTGCGAGGGCGGGCTGCACGGGTTGCGGCTGATCTACCGGCGATCGACCTTGACCCGCTCAGACACGCTGCCGCGGCACCGCCGGAACCGCTGCCGCCTCCGAGTGCCGGGGCTTCGGCGGGCTGAACAACTCCGATCCCTGCGAACAGGCGGTGTGCCAAGCTGACGCCGCGTTCCGCCCGTGCACTGGGCGCGAACCGGCCGCCGCGCGCGGTCTGCACCACGTCGCGGACGTGCTCGCACGCGGCCCGCGCCCGCCTTGTGCTGGCGAACGTCGGCGCCGCAACACCGGTTACAGGCCGCCGCTCGACAGCGCGTGGTCCACGCCGCCCAGGATATGCGTGGCCAAGACATCGCGCGCCGCCGCAGCATCGCGCCGCAGGGCGCAGTCGCGCAGCGCCGCGTGCTCCCGCACCGCGATGTCGCCACGGAACCCGAGCGCGCGATTCTGGTAGCGCTGGTAGCGGTCGAACACCGCGGCATGGGTCGCCATGAGCGTGCGCGAACCGCAGGCGGAGATCAGGGTCTGGTGGAACTGGGAATCGAAGCGCCGCCACGGATCGAGAGCCGCAGCATCGCCTCCGCCCAGTCGTTCTTCCATCTGCGCGAGCCTGTGGTGGGCAGCGACGACATGCGCCTCCCACTCGACATCGCCGGCGCGCAGCGCCTGGTCCAGCGCATGGCTCTCCAGCAGCAGCCGCAGCTTCGCAAGTTCGCGCAGTTCGTCGGCGCAGAAGGGCGCGACCTCGAAGCCGCGCTGCCCTTCGGCGAGAACGAGCCGCTCGACGACCAGCCGGTTGAGCGTCTCGCGCAGCGTGCCGATGCCGGCTCCATAGGCATCGCGCAGTGCCTCCAGCCGGAGCCGCTGCCCCGGCGCCAGCACATTGCGCAGGATATCGGTGCGGAGCAGCCGATAGGTGCGCTGCGCCGCGGTTTCGGGGGGCAGGGCAGGGGCATCGCCGGCCATCATGGGGCGACGGCCCTGTGGGGCGCGGGCGCTGTGTGGGGCGAAGGGCAGCAGCGCCCCGGTCTGCGCCACGTGCTCGACACAGCCGCCGACATGCTCGTCCAGCAGGCGGCAGGCCTGGTCGGCATCACGCGACAGAGCGCAGGCCAGCAACGCCTCGTGCTGCGCGGCCGCTACGCCGCCGCGGAACACCACCGCCACCATCTGGTAGCGCAGGTAGCGGTCATAGGCGGCAGCATAGGTCTCGCGCAGCACGGTCGACCCGCAGGCCTCGATCAGCGCAGCGTGGAATTCGCGGTCGTAGCGCTTCCAGAGCACGGGATCCGCGGGCTCGCCGGCCAGCAGGCGGCGTTCCAGCGCAGCCAGCTTGTGGTGGCCTCCGACGACGCGGCCTTCCCAGTCCAGGTCGCCCGCCGCGAAGGAGTCGCGGATTGCATTGCGCTCCAGCAGAAGCCGCAGGTCGGCAACCTCGGCGAAGTCCCGGGACGAGACCGGGGCGACGCTGAAGCCGCGCTGGCCTTCGGCAACGACGAACTCCTCGGACGCCAGGCGGGTCAGGGCTTCCCGCAGCGTGCTGACCCCCGCGCCGTAGATCGGTCGTAGCCCCTCGAGGCCGAGCTTCTGCCCCGGCGCAAGCCGGCCGGCGATGACATCGGCACGCAGGCGGCGATAGGCCGCCTCGCCGGTCGTGCCGGATGCCTCCAGGGCAGTGCCGCCCGCGGTGGTCATGCCGTCTCCTTTCGCGTCGGTCGGAGTATCGGTCGCGGTCCGGGCGCACACAATATGTGAGCTTTTAGCAAATCTCATACATAAGGCTCAGAGACTCTTGATCTGGGAAATCCCCACACGTAGCCTGAAGGCCAACAAGACACAGGGAAAAGGAAACGCCATGTCGTCGCCCATCGGCCGCCGTGCCGTGCTGGCCGCTGCCGCTGCCGCTGTCCTCGCCGCCGCGCCCGTTTCCGGCGCCAATGCGCAGGCCCGCCGCCGGCTCCGCTTCACCGCCGTTTTCTCCGACCAGGACATCCGCGCCGAGGCGATGCGCGGCTTCCAGCGCGACCTCGCCAGCGAGTTCGATGTCGAGTTGCACCTGAACGCGACGCTGTTCCGCCAGGGCACGGAGCTGGTCGCGATCCAGCGCGGCAATGTGGAGATGGCGAACCTTTCGCCGCAGGACATCTCGCGGCAGATCCCGGCCTGGGCGGTGATGGCCTCAGCCTACCTGTTCCGTGACGCCGACCACATGCGCAAGGTCTTCGCCAGCCCGATCGGCACCGAGTTCAACCGCATGGCGCGTGAGCAGCTGAACGTTCACATCCTCGGCCCGCTTTATTTCGGCACGCGGCATGTGAACCTGCGCCCGCGCACGCGTATCGCGACACCGGCCGACATGCGCGGCCTGAAGCTGCGGATGCCGCCCGGGGAGACATGGCAGTTCCTGGGCGAGGCGCTGGGCGCCAACCCCACCCCGGTCGCCTTCGCCGAGCTCTACACCGCCTTGCAGACCGGCGCGGTGGATGGCCAGGACAACCCGCTGCCGACCAGCCGCACGATGCGCTTCCATGAAGTGACGACGCAATTCGTGCTGACCAGCCACCTCGTGGCCTACGACCTGCTCGCGGTCTCCGCGCGGGTCTGGGATGGCCTGACCCCGGCGCAGCAGCAGGCGCTGCAGGCCGCCGCCAACAAGGCGATCGACGAGAGCACGCGCCGCCATCTCGCGCAGGAGGAGGAGATGCTGGCCTTTTTCCGCAGCCAGAACCTCGAAGTCTATGCGCCGAACGTCGATGCCTTCAGGGCCGAGGCGCAACGCCGCTACCTCGCCTCTCCGCAGTCGCAGAGCTGGCCGCAGGGCATCCTCGAGCGCATCCAAGCGGTGCGTTGATCCCGTGCCGGGCGGCCGCCCCGTGCGACCGCCCGGTTGCCACGCCCTTCGGATGGTCCGGTCATGATGCCCCTCACGCGCCGCGCGCTCGACTGGGCCAGGCGGCGCGCCGAGAACGTGCTTGCCGCGCTGCTCGCGGCGATGTTCGTCGCCTTCATCATTCAGATCGTCATGCGCTACGCGCTGAATGCCCCGGTCGGCTGGACGACCGAGGTATCTACCCTCGCCTGGGTCTGGGGCATCCTCTGGGGCGCGGCCCTGGTGCTGACCGATGAGGAGGAGATCCGGTTCGACGTGATCTACGTCGCCATCCCGCCCCGGTTGCGGCGCCTGTGCGACATGGTCACCGGCAGCATCGTCGTCGCGGTCTTCACCTGGTCGCTGCCGGCGGTCTGGGACTACGTGACCTTCATGAAGGTGGAGCGATCCACCTATCTCGGCATCCGGTTCGACTGGCTCTACTCGGTATACCTGGTCTTCGCCGTCGCGATGATCATCCGCCACGCGGCGATCGTCTGGTACGCGGCGACAGGGCGGCGGCATGTGCCGGCGGACGGCGCGTGAACGCCGTCGATCCCTTCACGCTGGCGCTGCTGGCCATCATCGGGCTGTCGCTGCTCGGCCTGCCGATCGGGCTCGCGATGATCACCGGGTCAATCCTGTACCTGGCGGCCTCCGGGCAGGATATGTCGATCGCGGCGGAGCAGGTGCTGAACGGGCTGAACGGCAGCTACATCCTGCTAGCGGTGCCGCTGTTCATCTTCTCGGCCGGGTTGATGAATGCCGGCAGCATGACGGACCGGCTGCTGCGCTTCTGCAACCTGCTGGTCGGGCGCTTCCGCGGCGGGCTGGGGCACGTCAACGTCGTGCAGAGCGTTATCTTCGCGGGCATGTCGGGTTCGGCCATCGCCGATGCCGCGGGCAGCGGCAAGATCATCATCGACATGATGAAGCGCGGCGGCGCCTATCCGGCGAGCTATGCGGCCGCGATCACCGCGGCCACGGCGGTGATCGGTCCGATCATCCCGCCTTCCATCCCGATGGTGCTCTACGCGCTGATCTCCGACAGTTCGATCGGCTACCTGTTCCTCGGCGGTGTCGTGCCCGGGCTGCTGATGGCGCTGGCGCAGATGGGGATCAACAGCTGGATGGCGCATCGGCACGACTTCCCGGTGGCCGAGCGCGTCCCGCTGCGGGAGATCCCGCGCCTGACCTGGGATGCGGCGCCGGCGCTGCTGATGCCCGTGATCCTGCTCGGCGGCATCTATGGCGGCGTCATGACCCCGACCGAGGCGGCGGCCGTCGCGGCCGCCTATGCCTTCGTAGTCGCCGCCGTGGTCTATCGCAGCATCACCGCACGCGAGACCTATCGCACCGTGCTGGCCAGCGCGCGGTCCACCGCCGCGATCGGCATGCTGATCGCCGGCGCGCTCGCCTTCAACTACGTCGTCGCCAGCGAGAACATCCCGAACACCGTGCGCAACGTGCTCGCTGGCTGGGAGCTGTCGCAATGGCAGTTCCTGTTGGCGGTGAACCTGATCCTCCTGGTGCTCGGCTGCCTGCTGGAAGGCAGCACGATCCTGCTGGTGGTCGTGCCGGTGCTGATCCCGACCGCGCAGGCGCTGGGCGTGGACATGGTGCATTTCGGTGTCGTCGTTGTGGTGAACATCATGATCGGTCTGATCACGCCGCCGTACGGGCTCCTGCTGTTCATCGTGGCGAAGCTTTCGGACGCACCGCTCTCGGCCGTTGTGCGCCACACGCTTCCCTTCATCGCGGCGATGCTTGGCGCGCTCGCACTGATCACCTTCGTGCCTGAGCTGGTGCTCTGGCTCCCATGGCGGTTCGGGTACCAGGGCTGAGCGCGGCGCTTCGCCCCTGGAAGAAAAGGATACTGTGTTGTCCAGAACCATCCACGTGCTGAACGGCCCCAACCTGAACCGCCTCGGCAAACGGGAGCCGGAGATCTACGGCCACACCACACTCGCCGAGGTGGAGGCGATGTGCCGCGCCGCGGCAGGCGAGGACGCCGTGGTTTTCCGCCAGACCAACCATGAGGGGCAGCTCGTGGACTGGATCCACGAAGCGACGGACAGCGGCGCGGCCGGCATCGTGATCAACCCGGCCGGGCTGACCTTCACCTCCATCCCCGTGCTCGATGCCCTCAAGATGTTCGAAAGCCCGGTGATCGAGCTGCACATCTCGAACATCCACCGGCGCGAGGCGATCTATCATCGTTCGCTGGTTTCCGGCGTGGCGACCGCGGTGATCGCCGGCCTCGGCGCGCGAGGCTACGCGACTGCGGTGCGCGCCCTCCGCGACATCCTCGATGCCTGAGCCTGGCCGTCCGGCGGCTTCGTCCGGCCGGCGCCGCGCCCCAAGCAACACCTCCGCGACCGCTCGAACCCTGGCATAAGTTTCCGACCCCCTTCGGGACGCGCCGCGCGCGCTGTGTGGCACGGCGGCACGGCGCGCCCGGTCGGGTGCACTAGGCCAGGATGAAGTCGGCCTGCGTGATCGCGTTCGGAACGCTCCCGGAGACACCCGCGAGGAAGATCGAGTCCAGCCCGATAGTGACGCGCATCCCGGCACCATCGACGGCAATCGTCACAGAAGCCTCGAAGCTTGCCGCGGTGATGCCCAGGCCGCTGATGTCCAGCAGATCCTGCCCACCCGCCGGGTTGGCATCGAAGCCGGTGATCGTGTCGGCGCCGAAGCCCGCGCCGAAGATGAAGATGTCGTTGCCGGCGCCTCCGTTCATGGCGTCGTTGCCGGCGCCGCCCGTCAGGCGGTCGACCCCGCCATCGCCCGTGATGCTGTCATTGCCGGCACCACCGTTCAGGGTATCGTTGCCGAGGCCGCCGCTCATCACATCGTTGCCGTCGTCACCGACCAGGTTGTCGGTACCGCCCATGCCGCTCAGCGTGTCGTGGCCAGCGAGGCCCGTCAGGGTATTGGCGCCGCTCCCGCCGATGATGACGTTGTCGAGCGCATTGCCCGTGCCGCTGAATGCACCGCCGCCCGTGCGGGTCAGGTTCTCAACATTGGCTCCGAGCGTGTAGGTGGCGAGGTTTGTCCGGACCGTGTCGGTGCCGCCACCGATCGCTTCGCCGAACACCACGTCGCCTGCACTTCCGACGACATACAGGTCGTCGCCTGCGCCGCCCTCCATGGTGTCGTTGCCCGCGTTGCCGGCCAGCGTGTCGTTGCCGGCGCCGCCGACCAGTTCGTCGTTTCCGACGCCGCCATCGAGGCTGTCGTCGCCGCCACCGCCTTCCAGCGCATCGTTGCCGGACAGGCCGGCAAGGGTGTCGCCGCCGACGCCGCCGAGGATCGCGTTCGCGCCGTTGTTGCCGGACCCGGTGAAGGCGCCCGCGCCGCTGTAGGTCAGGTTCTCGATGTTCGTCGCGAGCGTATAGGCGCTGAGGCTCGTGACGACGCCATCATCCGCACCATTGCCCGCCCCGGCGCCTTCCGGCGCGATCACGTCACCGAGGGAATCGACGAAGTAGGTGTCGCTCCCGGCCCCCCCGGCCATGGCATCGTTGCCGCTCCCGCCATCCAGCGTATCGTTGCCGTTGCCGCCGTTCAGCGTGTCGTTGCCGGCATTGCCGAACAGCCTGTCATTGCCGCCGAGCGCGGAGGCATTGTCGTCCCCGGCGGTGCCGTTAAACGTGTCGACCCCGTTCCCGGCGCCGTTGCCGGCACCGAACAGGTCGCCCACCACGATGGTCGGCGCCGACACACGCTGCTCCGCGTAGCCCGAATTGTCGGTGAAGCTGACGACCACGCGCAGCGGGCCATTCACCTGCAGCTGCGTCGGCACGAAGGTGGCGCTGTTGGCCCCTGCGATGTTCACGAAACCGCCGCCTGCATCGTGCTGCCACTGGTAGGCGACGGTGGCCGCGTTGATGCCGCCATTGGCATCGGCGACGGTGCCCAGCGACGCGGTCAGCAGCTGGCCCTCGGTCGGCGACGTGTCGCTGATCGCCGGCGCCCCGGTCGCCGCCGTGTTGGAGATGTCGAGGTCCTGGTCGGTGAAGCGGAGCACCTCGATGTTGCTGATGGTGTCGACGCCATCGGCCTGCGTGCCTCCGGTATGGGAGACCGTCCGCCGGCCAAGCGCATCGAGGCCCAGGGTGTATTCGGCACGCGCGCCGGAGAACACCGCCACATCGATGTCGCCGGCGCCATCCGCCGTCAGGATCTCGCGCTGGATCTGCAGCTGCCCGGGATTGAAGGTCGCGTTGAACATGCGCGTGACCAGCTGGGTCATGCTGTCAGCCGTCGCGATCTCCGGCCCGGTGCCGTCGTTGTTTTGGCGGACGCTGATCCGCACGTTGAACCACTTGTCGCCATCGATGATATCGTTGCCGCCGCGGCCCTCGATGATGTCGGACCCGTCGCCGCCGAGGAGGATCTCGCCGTCGTCGAACAGCGTGACGCCGGCACCCACGACCGCCTGCAGGCCGGTGACCAGCGCGATGCCTTGCGCATCGAGCGCGCTGCCCAGGTAGCCATGTGTGCCGCCAGCGGCCAGCGTCTGGCCGATCTCGGCCGAGGTGTCGTCGGAGCCGCGCAGCGTGTCGCCGAAGCGCGAGCCGGACAGGCCCTCGACGGCGTCATAGACATCGAGCGCCGCATTCGACGGCGGGATCGGCGTTTCGTCGAATGCCAGGCGGAACAGGTCGGCATTCGTGCCGGCCGTGTTGTTCTTGTAGATCGTCCAGTCGAAGCCGGACATGCCGACCATCTTCCCGACGCCGGCACTGCCGACCATGACGTCGTCGCCGCCCTCGCCGATGAACTCGTCGAAGCCGCCGAGGCCGAAGAACACGTCGTTGCCGCGGATGCCGTCGCGCGCGAAGATCTCGTCGAAATTGTCGCCCGGCGCACCGTCGAAGGTGCCGTACTCGATCCAGTCGTCGCCCTCGTTGCCGAGGATGCGCTCGGCGGTGAGGTTGCCCAGGATGAAGTCGTTGCCTTCGCCGGCGAACACCTCGGTGCCGGCGTCGTTGCCCAGCACGATGAAGTCCTGGCCGCGGCCACCCATCACCAGGTCGAGCCCCGGGCCGGTGTTCGCGACGTCGTTGCCGTCGCCGAGCTTCATGTTGTCGTCGCCGCCCACGTCGCGAACGATGTCGTCGCCCGCGCCGGCATTGATGATGTCGTTGCCGGCACCGCCCTGGATCGTGTCATTCCCGCCGTCGCCATAGATGGCGTCGTCGCCTTCGCTGGCGGTCAGGATGTCGTTGCCCTCGGTGCCACCAAGGACGACATGCTCGTCGCCCGTGTAGCGCAGGTAGTTGGCGTCCGGACCGGCGGTGGCCGGATTGTTGCGGATGACAAGCGGCGTGAGCACGGTGCCCCCCGCCGGGTCGGCGGTCCCCAGGTCTGGGTTCCATTGCCTCGTCTGGTCGACCTCGAGAATCAGGCCAGGCGTCGAGAACACATCCGATGGCAAGTGCGTCGCATCGGTGTTGCGCATGATCATGGAGGCGAAGGAGTTGTTCTCCATCTCGCCGAACAGGTGCAGGCCATCCAGGCGCTGCAGGTAGTAGAAGCGGTCAGCGTTCTGCAGCTTCTCCATCTGCACTTCGAAGACGAAATTGAAGGTGGAACCCAGCATGCCGCCGAAGGGCAGGATCTTTTCGGCCAGGCCGCCGATCCACAGGTCGACGTTCTCGAGGCCACCGAGGGTGGACGCGTGGGCGCCGCGGCCGTTCAGGAAGTCCTCGGCATCGCCAGGTACGGCAAAGGTGCGGGACTCGTCCTCCGGTGTGTTCGGATCATCCACGCCGACGGTCTGCGCTTCTCCGAAGATGATCGCCATCGCCGCGGCGCGCTTGCCCTCCAGCGTCGTCTCGTTGGTGATTGACGTATGCGTCCCGTAGGCCGCGATGAAGTTGATGATCGAGGCCTCGTTCTTCAGGTTGCTCGCGAAGTCGATCCAGCTCTCATAGGGTCGCAGCATCGAATCGTTATTGGTCGCTTCGTAGAACTCGCGCCGTGCCTCGTTCAGCGTCGGCACGCCTGTATCGCGCCCGCGGGCCAGGTTGATGGTCGCGAGGTCGAGCGGCAGGCCCAGCAAGTTGTTGCGCAGGGCGCTCGTGACGAACTCGTCGATCTCGTTGCCGACCTGGCGCGTCATGCCGCGGATGATGTCGCCCGCCGCCAGCCCGTCCTCGACGCCGTTGGTCGTCGTGAAGGCGGCCGGATTGAGGAAGCCGTCGACCAGGCTGATGTGATCGGCGTTGAAGGACGGGTCGAAGCGGTCGATCGATTCCGTGAGCATCGAATGCCCGAAGCGATAGACCACATGCGCGAACTCGGCGACGATGTCCGGGTTGATCGTGGTGTCGAAGCCATCCGGTACGATGAAGAAATCGACCTGCGGCTGGACCTTACGGGCAAATTCCTCGAACACCAGGTGCTGGTACTGCATCTCGGTGCCGAACTTCGCCGCCTGGAACAGGCGTTCGCCATCCCAGGCGAGGCTGTTGACGGCCGCTCCCTGCGGCACCACCGCCACGTCGACAGCAAGCCATTCATTGAGGAAGGCGACCGCTTCAGCCTGGGATGCGCCGCCGGCGAGCATCGCCACGGCATCGGCGAGCACGACGCTCTTGGTGTGTTCGACCAGGCGGTTGTGTTCCGAGTGGAACACGTGGTGCACCGCAGTCAGCCCGATGTTCTCGTTGACGCGCCCGTCGCCCGCCATGAAGTGCGCGTCCAGCAATTCGTTGTCGTAGACGTCCGGGTTGTTGCCCGGATTGGCGAGGCCGATCGTGACGTCGCCGTCGTCGATGCCCTTCGGAACCGCGTCGTGCGCGATGTCTGCGAGGAAGGCATGGTTCGTCCGGATCGCCGTGTCCAGCGTGACAGGCGCGCCCGGCGTGCCCGATATGGTGATGTCGTCGGCGGTATTCGGGATGCCGTCCAGGCCCACGCCGGTGATGACCTGGGGGAAGCCGGTGTCGGGGTGCGGGATGAAGTTCCCGTACTGATCCGTCCGGAGAAGCGGAACGCTACCGACGTCCTGGTCCGTCAGCGTGATGCCGAGCATCGCAAGCGCCTGGGCCTTGACCTCGCCCCAGGTCGCCATACCGCCATTCAGGCCTTCGATCAGCTTCCCTGTTGCGACCGGCTGCCCATCGGTATTCAGCACATACTCGCGCAGGAACACCTGGTGCGACGGGTGCGAGGTGTAGGTCTGGTTCTGGTCGACATAGGAGGTGGTGGTGTTGACCGGCCCCACATCGTCGGCGGTTCCCATGATGCCGTCCGTACCGGCCGAGACGGTCGCGCGCGTCAGCACCATGAAGTTGGTGTCGCTGCCCTCGACATAAAGCGGATCATCCGCCTGCAGCGGGATGAAGACGGTGCCGCTGCCGCCCTTGTTCACCAGGTCGAGCCCGTGGTCGAAGAACTGGCCGAACAGCGTGAACCAGGAGTTGAACGATGCCGACAGGCCGACATCGGGGGAGATGTTCGGCAAGTGGACGTTGTCGCCGTCCATCGCGATGCCGAACGGCACAAGGGCGGCGTCACGCACTGTACGTGCTGCCTCTAGATCGTTCAGCGCCGCGGCATGGGCTGCGGCCGCGACGACGACCGCAGCCTGTGCCGCGTCGAGTGCCGTCTGCTGTTCGGGCGTCAGCTCCCCGCCAGGCGGGGCGGGATCACTGAGCTCGTTCGCCAGCGCTTCCGCATTCTGCAACGCAACGCGCGCCTGATACTCGGCGTCGGACGCTGGCTTGAACGCCTGGTAGATCGTGGTGACCAGAGCGACGTTGTCGAGCGTCGGCGCCCTGACGCCGCCACGTTCCAGCGCCTCGAGGATTGCAGCCGGATTGCCCAGCGTCTGATCGACGATCAGGTTGGAGATGGTCCGCAGGCTGGGGTCGAAGACGATCGAGGCCGGATTGTTCGACGGGGTATAGCCCGGTGCATAGGAGGGATCGACGAGCGCAGGGAACTGCACGTCGGAGGCGCCCCAGTTCTCCTGTCCGGGAAGCAGATGGTTGTAGGTGCCATCGACGGTCCGCAGACCGAAGCTCACATTGTAGGCGGGCACGAGCCCGCCCGGGCCGAACAATGGCGCGCCCGCCGCGTGCTGCTCGGCGATCTTGATCTGGTCGAGGATGAACTCCAGGTCGCTGCGGATGTAGGTGACCATGATCGAGATCCTCCGGCCGGGTGCTGCGCGAAGCCGCGGTGGATCCGACGGTCGCGGAAAGCGGAATGTCGTCGGGTCACTGTCCGCCGCGCCCGGGCCGGAATGCCATACGGGCTGAGGACTCGTTCGATGCGACTGAGGTCTCACGGGCGTTCAGACCAAGGGCTTCAGACCTAAGGCTGACGTCACGCGCGCGCGCATCGTCCGCGGCGCGAACGCGCGCGATGCGACGTGATGCGCATCGCCCGTGGATGCGTATCGTGATGCCGGTCAGCCTCCGCCACCGTCTTACGTGTCGTGGCGTCGCACGGCGCAAGGACCTGCCGGTTCGCGCCTGACGCGCAGCGCTGCGGGCGGACGAACACGCTGCGGCCCGCGCCGCGCACCGCAGCCGCGATTGCGCATGTGCGTCCGGCCCAGCACGCTCCGGCGGATCGCTACGTCACAACAAAAAGATACGGAATCACGGACAACTGCGCCCCGCGATGCGTTGTACCGACCTATTCAATCATGTTGCTGGAAGTGGCCTGGTGCGCGTACAAAAGATGTGGAGAGGGATGATTACGCAGAAAAAAACTAATGAATAGAGACGACAAAAAGAAACACACGGAAAAAGTGCAGAAGAAATCATATCATGCGTATTCAACCAAAGGGGCAAGTTGGCGTGCGGCGCGCGCGAACGGCTGCTTTGCGGCCGGCGGTTGCCGGCCACGGGCCTGACGGCGCGCGGTCTCGCCATCTGCATTTGCCGCGTGGGCCGGGTGAACATCCGCGCCGATCGGGCTGCGCTGCATGATCGGGTCGAAGCCTCAACGCTGGCTTGGGCGGCGCGTCACCAGCAGGCTGGTGGACACGGCGCCGGCTGGGCCGGTTCGGGGTGTGGTGCGGGCATCGCCGGCCGATGGCAGCGATCCGGCCGTGACGGAGGAGAATATCGTCGATGCGGCCCGCACCGGGTGCCCTCTGGATCGGGGCGAACCGCGGTCGCGTCACGCAGGGCGAACGGCATCGGGCCTTGTGCAGCGGCTGTGCTGGTGGCGAAGGTCTGCGGCGCGGCCGGTACCGGAGCCCGGCATCTGCCTCGCCGACGCCGCGCCGCGCAGCCGTGCCTCACGCGCTTGGCCACGCTCGCTCAGCCTGACCGCACAGTTTTCCGTGGTGAGCAGCGCCGTGCTCCTGATGGGCATGCTGGTCCAGGGACACTGGATTTCCTCCACCATCGAGGACAAGGCGAAGTATCACGCCGGAGCGGCGGCGACGTTGTTCGTCGACCACATCCTCGGGCCGCATTTCGCGAACAGCGAAGTCGGTGACGTGATTTCTCCGGCGCAGCACGAAGCCATCGACGCGCTCATGCGGCGGGCCTCGGAGCGCATGCAGGTTGCCGCCCTGAAAATCTGGTCCCCCGAGGGCACGGTCGTCTACAGCACCAATCCGCAGATCCTCGGCCAGAGGTTCGAGCCGACCGAAGCGCTGCGCAGGGCGCTGGACGGCATGACCTCGGTCGAGTTCGACATCCTGGACGATGCCGAAAGTACGTGGGAACGGAACATGAATGTTCCGCTGATCGAGGTCTATGTCCCGATCCGCAACGCGGCGGGGCGCGTGGTCGCGGTCGCGGAGTTCTACGAGAACGCCGAGGTCCTGAACAACGAGCTTGTCCGGTCGCGTCGAGACACCTGGGTGGTCACCGGCGCGGTCTTCATCGCGATGATCGTGTCGCTGCTGGGCATCGTGACCCGCGGCAGCCAGCTGATCGAGCAGCAGCGGCATTCCCTCACGGAGAAGGTTCGCGAGCTGTCCGATCTGCTCAGCCAGAACTCGTTGCTGCGTGGCAGGGTCGAACAGGCGTCCCGGCTCGCCGCCGCGGAGAACGAGCAGTTCCTGCATCGCCTTGGCGCAGAACTGCACGACGGACCGGCCCAGCTGATCAGCTTCGCGCTGCTGCGCCTCGGCACCGTGGCGCCGGCCGGCGACGACGAGCCCCCCTTCGGCCCCATACGGACAGCGCTGTCGGATGCGATGAACGAGGTGCGCAGCATCAGTGCCGGACTGTGCATGCCCGGCGTCACGCAACTGCCCTTCGCGGATGCCATCGCATCGGTGATCGAGGGGCATGAGCGGCGCACCGGCACGGTTGTCGCGAGCCACTTCGCCGGGCTGCCGTCCGACACGCCCCACTTCGTCAAGACAAGCATCTGTCGGTTCGTTCAGGAGGGGCTGAACAATTCCTTCCGTCATGCGCAGGGAAAGGGCCAGTCGGTCGATGCCTGGTGCCGTGATGGAACGATCGTGGTCGAGATCTCGGACACCGGTCCGGGCATGACGCTGCCGATCTTCGGCGGACCGCATGGTGGCCTCGGTCTTTCGGGGCTTGCGAACCGCATGGAGAGCCTGGGCGGGACTCTGCGTATCGACACCGTGCCCGGGAATGGCACGCGCCTGACGGCGACAATGCCGTTCGTCACACCGGAAGGGAGGACGGGCTCATGATCCGCGTTGCAGTCGTTGACGACCACCCGTTGTTTCGGGATGGCGTGATGCAGACCCTGCGGGCGGTGGCCGACATCGAGGTCGTTGGTGAGGGCGCGTCGGCCGAGGATGCGGTGCGCATCAGCCGCGACCTCGGGCCCGACGTGATGCTCCTGGACATGAACCTCTCGGAGGGCGGCGACGGCATCCGGGCGGTCGCAGCGATCACGGCCAATTCGCCCGCCGTGCGCATCCTGATGCTCACCGTCGTCGCCGATAGCGATCGGATCCTCGAGGCGATCAAGACAGGCGTGCGCGGCTACGTGCTCAAGGGCGTGGGTGGGGCGGAACTGATCACCGCGCTGCGCGCCGTGCATGGCGGCGAAACCTACGTTACACCGAATCTCGCGGCCTCGCTGTTCGCGCGGCTCGATCGCAAGGTCCACAACGCCGCGCCGGATGGTGCACCGACGATGCGCCTGAGTGCGCGCGAGGCGCAGATCCTCTCGTACATCGCGATGGGCATCAGCAACAAGGAGATCGGCCAGCGCATCGAACTGAGCGAGAAGACCGTGAAGCACTACGTGACGAACCTGCTGCAGAAAATGCAGGTGCGCAATCGCACGCAGGCAGCGCTCCTGGCCTCCCGCATACAGGTGGATCGCGATGGCGCACCGCACTCCGCGCAGACCGAGGCGCGGTCGGCAGCATTGCCGGGTACGGAGTACGCGCGGCCTGTCTGACCGGGAAGCATCGGCCCGCGGCCAGGTCATTCGGGCCGTTGGAGCACGTGTCGGCGCACGCGACGGGCGCCGCGGGCAACGCCAGCGTCGCTGACGGGTCGGCTCTACCATCAACGGCGTGCTGACCGGATCGCCCGCAGCAAGCCTCATCGACGGTAACGACGGATACTGACACGCTGCGGGGCGGGCAGGGCGACGTGAACGAAAACGCCGTGGCCGGCATCGTCATCCGGCTGCAGGGCACCAGACTGCGGCTGGTGGTAGCTGATTTCGCACCGTAGGCCATTCCGAGCCGCACAACCGGCCTCGCGCGCCGATGCGCAAGGCGAAGCAGCGGTTTGGTCGCGCCGAGAGGCCTGGCTCAGGCCCCGCGACCCTCGGCAGCGGCCGATGCGCCCGGCGCACGCCGACCATCGCCGCGTGATATTGCGCGCTTGTCGTGGACGATCGCGCCGCACGGCGTGGGCCGCAGCGGCGCCCGGCCCACGACCTCGCCGACCAGGATCAGGGCAGGCCGCCCCGACGCCCAGCCGATGGCGCTATCCGGCAGCGTGCCGAGCGTGCCGTCGAGCCTACGCGAGGCGCCGGTCCCGCCATCCTCGACCATCGCCGCTGGCGTGGACGGGTCGAGCCCGGCGCCGATCAACCCGGCGGCGAGTTCCGGCAAGGTCGATAGCCCCATATAGATCGCGACGGTCTGCCCGGGCCGCGCCAGCGCCGCGAAGTCCACATCCAGCCGCCCATCCCGCGTATGGCCCGTGACCAGCACGAGCGCGCGCGCGGCGTCGCGATGCGTCAGCGGTATCCCGGTCTCGGCCGCGCAGGCCAGGGCTGCGGTGACGCCGGGGACCACCTCGTGGTGGATGCCGGCCTCGGCCAGGGCGGCCGCTTCCTCGCCGCCGCGGCCGAACACGAAGGGGTCGCCACCCTTCAGCCGCACCACGCGCTTCCCGTCCTGCGCCAGGCGCACCAGCAGCGCGTTGATCTCCCCCTGCGGCATGCAGTGGTTGGCGCGCGCCTTGCCCACGAAGATGCGCACCGCGTCGCGCCGCGCCATGTCCAGCACCGCGTCCGCCACCAGCCGGTCATGCACGATGACATCCGCTTCTCCCAGCAGGCGCAGCGCGCGGAGCGTCAGCAGGTCAGCCGCACCGGGTCCGGCACCGACCAAGTACACCACGCCGGCAGGTGCCGCGTCGGCGGTCTCCAGCGCCGCGGCGAAGGCGCCCGACGCCTCGGTGTCGCAACCGGCGAGTGCGAGCTGGCCGGGCCGTCCGCCCAGCGCCGCGTCGATGAAGCGGCGCCGGGCTGGAAGATCCGGCAGGCGACGGCGGACCAAGGCCTGGAAGCGGCTGGCCAGCGCCGCCAGCGCACCCAGGCGCGGTGGCAGCACGGTCTCGATGGATTGGCGCACCATGCGCGCGAGAGTGGGTGCCGCGCCGCCGGTCGAGATCGCCACCGTGACCGGATCGCGATCGACGATTGCCGGCATGATGAAGGAACACAGTTCGCTGCGGTCGACGATGTTGACCGGGATTCCGCGCCGCTGCGCCTCGACCGACAGCGCGCGCAGATCGTCCTCGGGTGCATCGGCGCCGATCGCGATTGCAACGCCATCCAGCAGCACGGCATCGAAGCGGGATGCCTGGCGCAGCAAGGCGCCGGCGCGCCGCAGCGGTTCGGCCTTGCGCGCCACGGTCTCGCCTTCGCCGATCAGCAATGCAGTACGGCCATGGAGATCGAGGAAGGCGGGGAAGTGGCGCATCACGCATCCTCCGGCTGGCGGGCGATCAGCACGGCGATCTCGGGACGGCAGGATCCGCAGCCGGTGCCCGCGCCGGTCGCGGCACCCACGCCGTCCACGTCGGGCGCGCCGCAGCCGCGAATCGTGGCCGCGCTCACGCCATGGCAGGCGCAGACCAGCGGCGAGGCTGGTGGACCGCCCGGCAGGATGCCCGCGAGCAGTGCGGCGCGTTCGGCGATCGACAGCGGCCCTTCGCCGGCCATCAGCGCCGACAGCCAGGCGCGCGGCGGGAGGGCTGCGTCGGGGCCGAGCAGCACAGCGCCGAGCAGCCTGCCCCCGCGCAGCACGGCGGCGCGGTAGACCCCGGCCGCTGCGTCCTCGAGCACCTGCCATGCGGCGTCCTGCGCCGCGATCAGGCTGCGCAGCCGCGCGAAGGCCTCGGCCGGACTGTCGCTTCCGGCGAGTTCGTGCCGCCAGGCGCCGCCCTGGACCGGGATCGCGGCGCACCATGGCGCAATGTCGGCCGACAGGCGTCGCGGCAGGAGCAGGAAGGCATGCCAGGTGGCGGCGAACGGCGCGACGCGGATGGCTGCATTCTTCAGTTCAGGCTGGAACGACACCGGGTCGGCATGCGGCGCGACCAGCGCATTGACGCGCGCGGCCGGCGCGAATTGCGCCGTCCAGTGCATCGGCGCGAAGGCTGTGCCGCGCCGCTGGCCCTCGTCCAGCGCCAGGCGAAACACCGCGCTGCCGCGCGCGGAGCGCGCTTCGACCAGACCGCCATCCGGCAGCCCCGCCGCGTCCTGCGGATGCAGTGTCAGCACCGGTTCGGGCGCATGGGCCATGAGGCGCGGCACAGTGCCGGTGCGGGTCATGCTGTGCCATTGGTCGCGCAGGCGGCCGGTCAGCAGGCGCAGCGGGAAAGCGCTGCAGACATCCTCGACTGGCGCGCGGAAGGGCGTAGGCACCAGGCATGCGCGCGGCGCCAGCGTGCCGCCGGCGGCAAAGAAGCGCCTGGTGGCGGTGCCATGCGGGGGCACGGGCCAGCGCGTCGGCGCCAGCGCGTCGTACTGCGCGTCCGACAGTTGGGCGAGGCCGGAAATGTCGAAGGCGCGCCGGGAAGGACGGGCAAGCCCCGTCACCGCCGCATGTTCGCGGAAGATCGCGGCGGGTCCCTTCCAGCCGAATGCGGTGCCCAGGCGCGCCGCGACCTGCGCGACGGCCCACCAATCCGGCCGCGCGTCGCCCGGCCACGGCAGGAAGCCGCGCTGGCGGCTGATCACGCGCTCGCTGTTGGTCACCGTGCCGTCCTTCTCGCCCCAGGCGAGCGCGGGCAGGCGCACATGCGCGTAGCCCGCGGTGTCGGACCGCCGCGTGGTCTCGGACACGACGAGGAACGGCGCGCGGGCCAGCGCCGCACGCACCCCGTCGCCATTGGGCAGCGACACGGCGGGGTTGGTCGCCATGACCCACAGCGCGCCGATGCGCTGTTCCGCGAGCGCGGCAAAGAGCTGCGTCGCCTTCAGCCCCGGCGCCGTCGGCAAGGCCGGCGCGCGCCAGAAGGCAGCGAGCGCGGCGTGTTCGGCGGGCACGTCGAAGCGCAGATGTCCGGCCAGCATGGTTGCGAGGGCGCCGGTCTCGCGCCCGCCCATCGCATTGGGCTGTCCGGTCACGCTGAAGGGCCCCGCGCCTGGCGTGCCGATCCGCCCCGTCAGCAGGTGGCAGTTGATGATGGCGTTCGCCTTGTCGGTGCCGGCGGAGGATTGGTTGACGCCCTGGCTCCAGAGCGTGACGGTGCGCGGGCTGCGCGCCCATGCCGCGCAGAAGCGCGCGATCGCGGCAGGATCGAGGCCCGTGAATTCGGCTGCGCGCGGGGCGATGGAGCGCGCGGCGGCAAGCGCTTCGGCGGCGCCCTCGGTGTGTGCGCCGAGATACGCGGCATGCGCATGGTCGTGATCGGCCAGGTGCACCAGCAGCGAGGCGAACAGCGCCACGTCGCTGCCGGGACGCAGCGGCAGGTGCAGCGCCGCGCCCTCGCAGGTCGCGGTGCGGCGTGGATCGACCACGATGACCTGCATGGTCGGTCGCCGTGCCTTCGCGGCCTGGATGCGCTGGAACAGTACCGGATGGCACCAGGCGAGGTTGCTGCCGACAAGTACGATCGTATCGGCCAGTTCCAGGTCGTCGTAGACGCCGGGCACCACATCCTCGCCGAAGGCGCGGATATGGGCGGCGACCGCGCTCGCCATGCACAGGCGCGAATTACTGTCGATGTTGGCGGTGCCAAGCACGCCCTTGGCGAAGCGGTTGGCGGCGTAATAGTCCTCGGTCAGCAACTGGCCCGAGACATACAGCGCCACGCCGTCAGGCCCATGTTGCGCGAGGCCGCGGCGGAAGCCTTCGGCGACTGCATCCAGCGCGGCGTCCCACGACGCGCGCTTGCCGTTCACCTCCGGATGCAGCAGGCGTTCGTCGAGCGACAGTGTTTCGCCCAGCGCGGTGCCCTTGCTACACAGCCGCCCGGCATTGGCGGGATGCGTCGCGTCCCCCGCGATGGCCGCCCCGCCACGGCCATCGGGTGTCGCGACCACGCCGCAGCCCACACCGCAATAGGGGCAGGTCGTGCGGATCGCGCGCTGGGCGATGCTGCCGTCCATCACCGGCCCGATCGCGATCCGACGACGCCGCGCAGGGTGAATCTGCCCACCATTTCAGTACACATCCCGCTGGTAGCGGCCCTGGCGTGCGAGGGAGACGATCCAGTCGCGCGCCTGGTCCGCGGTCATGCCGCCTTCGGACTGCGCGATGCCGCGCAACGCCGCATCGACATCCTTGGCCATGCGCAAGGCATCGCCACACACGTAGAAATGCGCGCCATCCTGCAGCCACCGCCACAGGTCGGCCGCCGCCTCGGCCATGCGGTGCTGGACATAGACCTTCCGCGCGCCGTCGCGGCTCCAGGCCAGCGAGAGCTGCGACAGCACGCCCCTGGTCTTCCAGGCAGCGATCTCCTCGCCGAACAGGAAATCCGTGGCGCTGCGCTGGTCGCCGAAGAACAGCCAGGCGCGGCCTTTCGCACCGATCTGCTCGCGATGCTGGAGGAAGGCGCGGAATGGCGCGATGCCCGTCCCCGGCCCGACCATGATGACCGGCGTCGCCGCGTCTGTCGGCAGGCGGAAGTGGCTGGTCTGGACATACGCGGACAATGGTGTCTGGGCATCCGCGCGGAAGGCGAGATGGCAGGAGGCGACGCCGTCGCGCAACCGCCCACGCCGTTCGTCCCGCACCACGCCGACGCAGAGTTCGACACGCCCCGGGCGCGCCAGCGGCGAGGATGCGATGGAATAGAGCCGCGGCTTCAGCGTGGGGAGCGACGCAACCAGGTCCGCGACCGGCGGACGTGACGAGGGAAAGGCCGCGAGCAGGTCGAGCAAGTCGGCATCCGCGGGCTCGGCGCCGTCTTCGCCATCCGCCAGCGCGCGCAGCGCCGCGGCATGGGGGGCGTGCTTCGCCGCGCCCGCCAGCAGGTCCATCGTGCGGTCGAGCGGACGGGCGATGTCGCGCCGGTGCAGCAGTTCCGCCCGCAGCGCGGCATCGTCCGCTGCATCGAGCAGGGCGAGCACGGCATCGACCAGCGCGGGATCGTTCGGCGTGGCGACGGAGAGGCTGTCACCCGGCTCATACGTCAGATCGCTCTCGGCCAGGTCGAGCACGACATGCCGTACATCCTTCGCGGAACCCGCGCCGGTCAGGCGATGCGCCGCAACGAAGCGCACCGGTCGGCCCGCGGGTGCCGCGGCCGCGGCGACGGCCGGCCTCGGCAGGGCCGCCGGCGCTTCCGCCAGCAGCGCCTTCAGCGCCTTCTGCGTCGGCTTCGCGCCGGGCACGCAGAGCGATGCGGAGGTCTCGGCGCCGCTCGCCAGCGCCTCGGCATAGGTCTGGCACAGGTAGCCGCACTGACCGCAGTCCAGTTGCGCCATGCAGGCCATCAGGCGCCGGCTGAGCGGGCGACCTTCCGCCATCGCGATGCGTTCGTCGAGTTCGAGGCCCGGATCGTGCCAGGGAAAATCCTCGGCTGGCGGCGGGGGCGCGGCGGACGCGTTGCCCGCTGCCGCCGCGCCGCCATAGAGCCCGGCGAGAAAGCCGTTCAGCCAGGCGCGCTGCGCGGCGGTGAAAGGCGCGGAGTCCGGGATCAACGGCACCGGCGCCGGCGGCAGGCCGGACGGCAGGATGGCGTTCATGCGGGGGCGTGCTCCGCCTGCGCGATGGCGGCGAGTGCGGCATCGTCGTGGCGCGCGGTGAAGGCCTGGAAGGTTTCGCCCGGTGCGCGGTCGCGCATCCAGGCCGACAGAACGGCGAGCACGGTCGGGCCGAGCACATCTGCCGCGACCTTGGGCAGGATCATCCGGCCGATCTTCTGCTCCGGCCCGGCGCCGCCGCCGACATGCAGGTCGTAGCCCTCGACCAGGTCGTCGCCGCGTTCAACCTTGGCGCCGAGCAGCCCGATATCCGCGACGTAGTGCTGCGCGCATGAATGGTGGCAGCCGGTCAGGTGGATGTTGATCGGCGCATCGACGGTGATGCGCGCATCCAGGAAATCCGCCAGCTCCGCCGCGTGGCGCTTGGTGTTGGACGCGGCGAACTTGCACCCCGCATTACCGGTGCATGCGACCAGCCCGCCGCGCAGCTTCGATGCCTGCCAGCCCAGGCCGAGTGCGGCGATTGCGGCGCAGGCCTCCGCCACCGCGCTGTCGGGAACATCGCTGACGATCAGGTTCTGCCAGACCGTCAGCCGGATGGTGCCGCTGCCGAAGCGCCGCGCCAGCGCCGCGATGCCCTGCAGTTGCGCGAAAGCCAGGCGCCCGACCGGCGTGACGATGCCGACATAGTTCAGCCCGTCCTGCTTCTGCGCGTGGATGCCCATATGCCCGTGCTTGGCGGGTGGCGGCGCATGGTCCAGCGCGGCGTCCTCGATGCGCTCGAGCGCAATGCCGAGGCGCTGTTCCACCAGGGCGATGAAGCGGTCCACACCCAGCCGGTCCAGCACATATTTCAGCCGCGCCGTCTTGCGGTCGGTGCGATCGCCCTCGGCGATGAAGACGCGCAGGATGGCGTCACAGACGCGCACCGCATCCTCCGGCTTCACCACCACGCCGGTCGGGCGGGCGAAGTCCCTGTGCCCCGTGATGCCACCCAGTGTGAGGCGATAGCGGAGCCCGTCCGGCGTGCGCACGGCGCGTAGTGCAATGTCGTTGGTCTCCTCCAGCACCTCCACCGCGCCGCCGCCGGCGACCGAGATGTTGAACTTGCGCGGCAGGCCGAACAGGTCGCGGGTATTGAGGATGTGGTGGTGCAGCGCACGCACCAGCGGCCGGGTGTCGATCAGCTCCTGCGCGTCGATCCCCGCGGTCGGGCTGGCGGTGATGTTGCGGATGTTGTCCGCACCCGTCCCCTTGGGGATGATGCCGAGCTCGGCCAGGCGCGCCACCACCTCGATGCCCTTGGCGGCGGGGATTTCGCGCAGCTGCAGGTTGGCGCGCGTGGTGATGTCGGCATAGGCCCCGGCGCAGTCCCGCGCGATCTCGGCGATGCCATCGAGCTGGTGCGCGGAGAGGATGCCGCCCGGGATTCGCAGGCGGCACATGAAGGCATCCTGCGCGGGCCCAACAAAGAACAGCCCGTGGTAGCGGCCGATGAAATCGTCGATCGGCTTGGGGAAGGTGTTGGCCTGCGCGCGCGCCGTCAGTTCGTCCCAGCGGTCGAGCGGGTGTTTCGCGCGCTTGGCATCCTCCTGCGGAACCAGCTTGCCGCCCCGCGCGATCGTCGCGTCCTGCGCGGCGCGCAGCGCGTCGGGCGGCGCACCACCTTCGCCGCCGCCCGGCAGCAGCGTGCCGCGCCGCGCCTCGACGCCGGCCATGAAGCCCTTGAGGTATTCCTGCTGCTCGCCGGTGAAGCCCGGATCGGTCATCACGCGGCCTCCGCAAAGGCAGCGCCGAATGCCAGGCGCGCGCGGAACGGCTCGACCGGTCGGCCGCTCGACAGAAGGTCCAGGTAGAAGGGCGCATCGGCCGTGTCGCCGTAGAGCACCGCGCCCACCAGCCGCCCGCCGCGCAGCCAGAGCCGCCGATAAAAGCCGGCCTCCTCGTCCGATAGCGTCACCGCCTCGGCATCGGGTGGCGCGATCTCGCCGGCCGACCAGACCGCGATGCCCGAGACCTTCAGCGCCGCGGTGTCGGGGCGCGCGGCGTAGGCGCGCTGCTCGCCCAGCAGCGTGGCGGCGGCAACCTCGGCCATGGCCAGCGCGGGCGCGACCAGGCCGCAGACCACGCCGCGATGCTCGGCGCATTCGCCGATGGCGAGGATGCGCGCATCGCTGCTGCGCATCGCGTCGTCCACGACAATGCCGCGGCTGACCTGGAGCCCGGCCTCGCGGGCCAGCGCCACCGCAGGGCGGATGCCGACTGCCATTACCACCAGGTCGCAAGCGATGCGCGACCCATCAGCCAGGCGCAGCGCGCGGACATGGTGATCGCCCTCGATGCCCTCGGTCGTCGCCGGCATCACGAATCGCAGGCGACGAGTCGCGCCCAGTTGGCGTGCCAGCAGCGCGCCGGCCACGGGGTCGAGCTGCCGTTCCATCGGCCAGCCCAGCGCATGCACCACGATCACCCGCGCGCCGGCCATCGACAGCGCCGCCGCCGCTTCCAGGCCGAGCAGCCCGCCGCCGATCACGACGGCCGTGGCGCCGCCCGACACGGCGCGCCGCATCGCCTGCACATCGGCGATGCTGCGGTAGACGAACACGCCCGGCAGCTCCGCACCCGGCAGCGGCAGGCGCACCGCGTCCGACCCGGTGGCGAGGACCACGCGGTCCCAGACGATGGTCTCGCCGCGCGCCGTCGTGGCGCTGCCCGCCGCGCGTTCCATCGCCGCGATGCGCGTCGCGGCGCGGAAGCGGATGTCGAGCGCGCGTAGGCGGGCCGCGTCATGGGTGATGAGCGCGCGCACCTCCGCCTCGCCCGACAGCACGCGGCCGAGCGCTACCCGGTCATAGGGCAGTGCTGGCTCGGCGCCGGCCAACGTGACCTCGGCACCGCGTTCCGCCAGGCGCTCGGCGCAGCGCGTACCTGCGGGCCCTGCGCCGATCACCAGCACGCGCATGGTCACGCCGCGGCCGGCAATGCGTGGCGTTCGTGCAGGAAGCGCAGCACGGCCTCTCGCGCCGTCAGGAAGCGCGCATCCGATGCCAGGGCCAGCCGGTCGCGCGGACGCGGCAGGTCAACGTCCAGCACCTCGCCGATCGTCGCGTTCGGGCCGTTCGTCATCATCACGATGCGGTCGGACAGCAGCACCGCCTCGTCCACGTCATGGGTGATCATCATGACGGTGGTGCCAAGATCGGCATGGATCGCCATGACCTGGTCCTGCAGATGGGCGCGGGTCAGCGCATCCAGCGCGCCGAAGGGTTCGTCCAGCAGCAGGACCTTCGGCTTCATCGACAGAGCGCGTGCGATGCCCACGCGCTGCTTCATGCCGCCCGAGATCTCGTGCGGCCGCTTCTGCGCATGGCCTTCCATGCGCACCAGCGCCAGGTTACGCAGCGTCCAGTCGTGGCGCTCGGCGCGCGACATGCCGCGCCCGGCGGTGCGGTCCACCGCCAGCTTCACGTTCTCATACACGGTCAGCCAGGGCAGCAGGCTGTGGTTCTGGAACACCACCGCGCGGTCGGGGCCGGGTTCAGTCACCTCGCGGCCTTCCAGGATCACGCCGCCCTGCGTCGCGTTCAGAAGGCCGGCCACCACGTTCAGTAGCGTGGACTTGCCGCAGCCCGAATGGCCGATCACGGCGACGTATTCGCCTTGGCGGATCTTGAGGTCGATGCCGTTCAGCACCAGCGGCGCGCCGGCGCCGAAGCGCACCGACACGCGCGAGATATCCAGGAAATCGCGTTCCATGGCCGGCCCCTTCACTGTTCGGAGGTGCCGCGCGTGACGGCGCGGCCAACCAGCGCCATCGCGCGGTCGAGCACGAAGCCGACCACCCCGATATAGACCAGCGCCACGATGATGTCGGAGAGGTTGGAGGAGTTCCACGCATCCCACACGAAGAAGCCGATGCCCACGCCGCCGATCAGCATCTCGGCCGCGATGATCGCCAGCCACGACAGCCCGACGCCGATCCGCAGCCCGGTGAAGATGTAGGGCGCGGCCGCCGGCACCACGATGCGCAGGAACCAGTCGAAGGGCGACAGGCGGATGACGCGTGCGACATTGCGGTAATCCGCCGGCACGTTCCGCACACCGACCGCGGTGTTGATGATGATCGGCCAGACCGCGGTGATGAAGATGACAAAGATCGCGGAAGGCTGCGCCTCGCGGAAGGCCGCGAGCGAGAGCGGCAGCCATGCCAGCGGCGGCACCGTGCGCAGCACCTGGAACAGCGGGTCCAGCGCGCGCATCGCCAGGCGCGACGATCCCACCAGCATCCCCAGCGCCACGCCCACCACGGCCGAGATCGCGAAGCCCACCGCCACGCGCTGCAGGCTGGCGAACAGGTGCAGCCCCAGCCCCTTGTCGAGCCCGCCGCGGTCGTAGAACGGGTTCAGGATCAGCTCCTTCGCATCGTCCCACACGCGCGATGGCGGCGGCAGCGAGGCGGTCGGCCCGGAGGACGCCCATTCCCACACCGCCATCAGCAGGCCGATCAGCAGCATCGGCGGAATGGTGACCGCGAGCGCATGCTGCACATGCGGGCGCATCCGGTCAGTCAGCGTCGGCCCGCGCCGCGGCGGCAGCGCGGTTGAGGCGGCAAGGTCGGCCGGCGGCGCCGGCGGGGCGATGGCGTTCATCGGATCAGGCCGCCGACAGCTTCTTGATCGTCAGGCTGTCGAGGTAGGCGCGCGGGTTCTCGGGGTCGAAGACCTTGCCGTCGAAGAAGGTCTCGCGCCCGCGCGACGTGCCGGTGGGCGTTTCGGCATTCGGCACGCCGGCGCGCGCGGCGCCGGCGCGCCAGATCTCCTCGCGGTTCACCTCGCGCAGCAGCGGCGCGGTGTCGAGCCCCTCCGGCAGGATGCCCCAGCGGATGTTCTCGGTGAGGAACCACAGGTCGTGCGACCGGAAGGGATACGACGCATGGTCGCGCCAGAACTTCATCGTGATGTCGAGGTTCGTGGCGCGGCGACCGTCGCCGTAGTCCACCTCGCCGCGCATGCGGCCGATGATGTCGTTCACCGGCACGTTGAACCAGGCACGCCGGCCCAGGATCTCGCACATCTCCTGCGTGTTGGCAGGGGTGTCGCACCACCGGGCGGCCTCGATCACGGCGGCGGTCATGGCTTCGGTCGCGCGCGGGTTCTGCTGCACGAAGTCTCCGCGCAGCGCGAAGCACTTCTCCGGATGGTCCTTCCAGAACTCGCCGGTGACGAGCGCGGTATAGCCCAGCCGCTGATTCACCAGCTGGGCATTCCAGGGTTCGCCGACGCAGAAGGCGTCCATCGTGCCCACGCGCATGTTCGCCACCATTTGCGGCGGCGGCACAACGATGGTGGAGACGTCGCGCTCGGGGTCGATACCGCCGGCGGCCAGCCAATAGCGGATCCACATGTCGTGCGTGCCGCCGCGGAAGGTCATCGCGACCTTGCTGTCGCTGTTGAGCGCGCGCTTCAGCGGCGCGGCATCGAGCCGTGCGCCGAGCGCTGCGTGCTTCGCCGCGACGCTGATCGCCTGCCCGTTGGTGTTGAGCCTTGCCAGCAGCGCCATCGGGACCGGCTGGTTGTTCTGCACGATGCGGCCCATGTGAATGAGGTAGGCCATGGGCGTGAGCAGATGCGCGCCATCGATGCCGCCACGGCCACCACCCAGCACCAGGTTGTCACGCGTCGCACCCCAGCTCGCCTGGCGCGCCACCTCGACCTCCGGCATGCCGTGCTTCGCGAAGAAGCCCTTCTCCTTCGCAATGATCAGCGGCGCGCTGTCGGTCAGCGCGATGAAGCCGAGCGTCGCCTTGCGGACCTCCGGCGCGGTGCTGCCCTGCGCGAAGGCGCCGCGCGGCGTGGTGGCGCGCGCGGCGGCGAGCAGCGCGGCGGTGGCGGCGATGGCTTGGCGACGGGTCGCGGGAATGCCGGTCATGCGAGGGGCTCCTGGACGGTGGGTGTGAAGGGGGCGGGCGCGGCGGCACGTTCGGCGGCGCGCTGCCAGAGGTCGGCGCGCCAGCAGGCGCGCGCGTCGTGGGCGGATGCCGCGGCGGGCAGGTGATCCCAGCGCCGCATCGCGTCGAACCAGCGCGTCGCGGTCTCGGCGCAGGGCGGCGTGTCGGGGTCAAAGGCGATGGTCGGCGCCGCCGGCGCGCCCGCCAGCGCTGCCGCGATGCTCGCGGGCGCGACGCCAGGGAAGACGCGTTCGGCCAGCAGCGCGACGGCGGCGGGGCGGTTCGCCGGATCGGCCAGCCAGCGCTGCGCGGCGATGACGGCGGCGGTGGCGGCGACCACTGCCCCAGCGTCACGCTCCGCGAGGCCCTCGGCGAAGGCCAGCACCTTCTCGGGATGGTCCGGCCAGATATCTCCGGTGGACAGGGCGAAGCGCCCGGCGCCCTGCGCCACCGCATGGCTGCCCCAGGGTTCGCCGGCGCAGAAGCCCTCGATGGCGCCCTCGGCGAGCGCGCGGGCGGTCTGCGGCGGCGGCACCACCACCAGGCGCACATCATGGTCGGGATCGAGCCCGCCGGAAGCGAGCCACTGCCGTAGCAGGTAGTTGTGCGAGGAGTAGGGGAAGACGACCGCGAGCGTGGGCGGCGGCATGCCATCCTCGGCGCGGGCCTGCAGCGCGGCGGCGAAGGCGGCGGCCGCCAGGGGCGGGGTGAAGCGCCCCACCGCGGCCGCCAGCGCATGGGACAGCACGACGCCATTCCCGTTGCGCCCGAGACGCGCCGTGACATCGACCCGTCGCCGGAGTCCCCCCGCGCCAAGCGCCAGGCCTACTGCCATCGGGCCGAGCAGATGCGCCCCGTCCAGCGCGCCGAGCGCGAGCTTGTCGCGCAGCGTCGCCCAGGCGCGTTCCTGCGACAGCGCCACCCGGACACCGGCGGCGGCGAAGAAGCCGAGCGCATCCGCCACCACCAGGGGCGCCGCATCGGTCAGCGGGACATAGCCAATGCGCAGGAACGAGGCCGACATGAACGGGCGGTTCCAAGGCGCCTTGCGCCTTGATCGCGAACCGCCATTGGCGCGCGCATCAGCCGGGATAGGGTTGCGGCGTCCTGCCACGTCATTGCGGCAGGCACCGGCCGCACTGAAGCGGCAGGGTCCAGAAAGCACGCCACGGCGCGGTGACGGAATCGGATTCGCGTCCGATCTGGGCAAAATCAGCGAATTCCCGACGTGATTTGCTTAACGGATTTGCGTGGCGCCTATAGATTGCGCAGAAACTGCTGTGCGACATGCGCGAGCTTCTCGCCGCGATCCATCGCCCAGCGGCGCAGCATCCGGTAGGCATCCTCCTCCGACAGCCTTCGGCGCTGCATCAGGATCCCCTTGGCGCGCTCGATCACCACGCGGTCGGCCAGCGTCGCCCGGGCTTCCTCGAGCCGCGCGCAGAGCGCCTGGTGGGCGCGGAAGCGGCGGATCGCCACCTCGATCACAGGCCGCACGCGCGTTGGCGACAGGCCCTCCACGACATAGGCGGCAACACCGGCTTCGAGCGCGGCCTCGATCTGGTCCGGCTCCCCGCGTGCGGCGAAGACCACCACCGGCCGCGGTTCATCGCGGTGCAGCGCGCGCATGCTCTCGAGAGCATCGCGCCCCGGATCGTCGATGTCGCAGACGATGACGTCGGCCTGGGCGTCGCGCACCCGCCGGGTCAGGTCATCCGCATCCGGTGCGACGGCCACGACCACGCACCCCGCGGCTTCGAGCCCGGCCCGCACCGCCGCAGCGCGCTCGCCCTCGCCATCGATCAACAGGACGCGCAACATGCCCCCCGCATTGCAGGACGCCGTGCACCGGATTTGCCTCCGCTGCCAGCATGCCCGGGTCGCGGCGGCGGGAAAAGACGCGCCGTCGCCGCCGCGCATCGCAGCCGCCGCACGCGCCGCGGGCATGGCGCGCTAGACTGCCGCCATGGCCCCAGCCCCGCCCGCCATCGCCCGCCTGCTGCTGCCGCGCGACGACGACTTCCCCCGTCGCGCCGAGGAGCTGGGCTTCAACTTCCATGCACCCGACGACCGCGAATACTGGGCGCGCGATGCCTGCTACGCCCTGGCGCCGGAGGCCATCGCGGCGCTCGAGGCCGCCGCGCGCGAACTGCACGGCATGATCGATGCCGCGGTGGACCGCGTGGTGGCGCGCGGCGACTATGCCGCCTTCGGCTTCACCGACCGGCTCGCCGCGCTGGTCGAGGCTTCGCACCGCGCAGCCGAGCCATCGCTCTATGGCCGCTTCGACTTCCGCCTGGCGCCCGACGGCGCCATCAAGCTGTTCGAATTCAACGCCGAGACCCCGGCCGCGCTGCTGGAGGCCGCCGTGGTGCAGCTCGCCTGGTTCGAGGAAACGCCCGCCGCGCGCCTCGGCACCGACCAGTGGAACCGCATCGACGATGCGCTGGTGGCCCGCTGGCCGGCGCTGCGCCTGCCGCATCTGGTGCATTTCGCCGCCGAGCACGAACGCGCGGACGAGGTCGCGCAGGTCGCCTACCTGATGGCGACCGCGCGCGCCGCCGGGCACGCGGCCGCCTTCCTGCCGGTCGAGGACATCTCCTGGCAGGACCCCACCGGCTTCGTGACACCCGACGGCACGCCGCTGCGCGCCTGCTTCAAGCTGTACCCGTGGGACTGGCTTGATGCCGAGGATGGCGGGCGGCTGCTGCCGCTGGGCCGTACGCGCTGGATCGAACCGGCGCGGCGCATGGTCGCGGCGAACAAGGCGATCCTGGTCACATTGTGGGAGATGTTTCCGGGGCACCCTCTGCTGCTGCCGGCGTCGCTCGACCGCGGCAGCATCGACGGGCCGGCGATCGGCAAGCCGGCACTCGGGCTGGAGGGACATGGCATGCGGGTGGACGGCCTCGACGCCGATGCATCGACCGAGATCGCGGAAGGTTTGCCACCCTCGCCCACCATCTGGCAGGCTTGGGCGCCGCTGCCGGGGCACGCGACGCCGCAGGGCGACGCCTTCCCTGTCATGGGCGTCTGGATGGTGGGCGACGAGCCCTGCGGGCTCGGCATACGGGAGGGAGACGAGCTGGTGACGACGCTCGAGGACCGCTTCGTGCCGCATGTGGTGCTCTAGAGTGCATCCCGGTCGCAAAGGCGCGCGTCATGCCCGCTAGCCGTCCGTTCTTGCGAGCACCTTTACCCGTCCAAACGATTCCGCATGGGCGGGGGATGCACTAGGCCGCCATGACCACGCTGCCGTTCCAGCGCATCGCCGTGAAAACCCCGCGCGAGGCCGAGGCCCGGCTGCGCGAACTGGGCATTCTCGAAGCCAATGCCGATGGCACGCCGTGGTGGGTGACCGATGCCGCCTACCTCATCGACGCCGCGCTGGTGGACCGCGTGTTCGACGCCGCGAAGGGCATCCAGGCGCGCTGCTACGCCGCGGTCGAGGCCATCGTCGCCAGCGGCGACTTCTCCTATTTCGGCATCCGCAACCCGGCGATGCAGACCGCCATCAGGAAGTCCTGGGCGGCCAAGGACTCGCCGCTGCATGGGCGGATGGACTTCTCCTTCGCGCCCGACGGCACGCCCTTCCTGCTCGACTACGAGGCCGATTCCCCCTTCGGCTTGGCCGAGGCCGGGCACGTCCAATGGGGCTGGTTCGAGGCCTGGCAGGCGGCCGAGGGCAAGTCGTCGGACAGCCAGGAGAACCTGATCTACGAGACCTTCATCAAGCATCTGCCGCGCACCGGCCTGCCGACGCGATTCGCCATCGCCGCCGGCGGCGACACGCTGCCCGATGGCCGCCCCGCCGACACCGGCGAACGCTTCGACGCCCAGTTCATCGCCGAGATGGCGACCGAGGCGGGGCTGCGCCCGTCCATCTGCTCGATCGGCCAGGTCGGCTGGGACGTCGACGCCAAGGCCTTCACCGACGAGGCCGACGAGCCGCTGCAGGCAATGGTGAAGATCTACCCGTGGGACTGGATGGAGGACGAACCCAACGTGGACGTCCTGCCCGACTGCCGCACGCGGATCCTGCCTGGCGCCTGGACGCGGCTGCTGTCCGACAAGACCATGATGGCGCTGCTGTGGCACCAGCAGCCGGGCGCGCCGAACCTGCTGCCCACCTTCCTGAATCGCCCCGAACAGGGTGCCACGGTCGCCAAGCCGAGGCGCGGCTGGGATGGCGAGCATGTCTACCTGCCCGGCCAGACCCCGGGGCTGGTGCCAGAGGACGAGATGGGCCCGCTGCTGTTCCAGGCCCACTGCCCGCTGCCGGTCTTCCGCAGCAACGCCGGGGAGGTGCACGCCAACCTCTCGGTCTGGATGGTCGGCGGCGAGCCCGCCGGCATCGCCTTCCGTGAATCGCGCGGACCCATCACCGGTCCCGCCGCGCGCTTCGTCCCGCACATCCTGCGCGGCTGACGCGCGCCAGGAAGGAAAACCCCCGCATGTCCGCCGCCGAGATCCTCAGCCTGTTTCCCGCCACCTTCCTCAGTTTCCTGGTCGCCTTCGGCCTTGGCTTGGTGTTCTGGGTGGCGGGCCTCGTCGTCGTCTCGCTGATCACGCCGCATTCCGAACTGACGCTGCTGCGCGCCGGCAATCTGCCCTGCGCGCTGGCCTTCGGGGGCAAGGCGCTCGGCATGGTGTTGCCCATCGCGGCAGTGGCGCGCACCGCGGCCGGGCCGTTCGACCAGATCATCTGGTGCATCGTCGCGGTCGCGGTGCAGCTGGTCGTGCACCTGGTCCTGACCACACTGCTGGAAGGCCGGCTGAAGGAGGAGATCGCGGCCGACAAGCTCGGCGGCGCCGCAGTCTTCATCGCCTTCATGCAGGTGGGGGCCGGCGTGCTGAACAACGCGGTCATGTCGGGCTGACGCGCCGCCATGGCGCAGCCACCGAGCCCCCGCCGCTCCCGCACCGTGCGCGCCGCCGCGCTGGTGACGCTCGGCCTCGGCGCCACGGCTTGCGACGAGGCCCCGCCCGGCGACCTGCCGGGTGCCGCGGCGGCGCGGCTCGAAGCCTGCCGCACCGCGCATCGGCGGCTCGGCGAGGACCCGGCGCGCTGCGACCGGCTCGAGGGCGTGCTGGCGCGCGAGCAGGCCGAGACCCGCCCGCGCTTCACCACCGTGAACGCCTGCGAGACGCTGTTCGGCCGCGACGCCTGCGAGGGCGAGACGCTCGGCACCCAGCCGCCCGCCTGGCGCCCGGCACTCGTCGGCTGGTCACGCGTGCCGGGGCAGATGACCGCCGTGCAGCCGGTGGTGCGCGACCGCGACGGCACCGCCTGGGCGTTGCCCGAGGCGAACCCGGCGGGGGCGTCGGGCGTCGCGGTCCAGGCGCCGCCGCGCGCGGTCGCCAACCTCGACTATACGGCCACGGCGCGCGCGCCGCTGCCGGTCTCGCTGGCCTACTATCGGCTCGCGCCGGTCTATCCCGAGGAAGCGCTCTGCAACGCCGAATGGCAGGGCTGCGAGCGCTTCGACCTGCCGCTGCCGACGCGCTTCGCGACACAGGAATCCTGCCAGGCGACTTGGTCGACCTGCGCCGAGGTCGAGATCCCGCCCGCCGCGCTGCTCGCCGCCGCCGCCGTCGCGGCGCAGCCGGGCACCTCGACGCCGCGCAGCAGCTGGGGCGGCTACAATTCCTTCTGGGTGCAGCGCTATGGCAGCGGCATCGGCCCGCGCTACCAGGGCTGGACCTGGTCGGCCGACCGCCAGCCCACGGCGTCCTACCGGCCGGCGGTCGGCACCGGGCCGCTGCGTGCCTGGGACAGCGGCGCCCGCACCCTCGGCCAGGCGAACCGCATGGGCACCTATGCCGGCACGACCGGGTCGCGGCTGACCGGCTCCAGCGTGTCGCGGCCGACCTCCACCATCACGCGCGCGGGCTTCGGGTCCACCGGCCGCGCCTATTCGTCGGGGGGCTGAGCATGGCCGCACCCGATGCCGTTACCCGCGCCCGCGGCAGCCTGCAGCGGCAGGAGCCCGAGGGTGCGCCGGGCGACACGCTCATGAGCGACGGGCAACGCCGCGTGGTCTTCGCCATGCTCGCGGCCGGACTGGCCTGGCTGCTGGTCGGGCTGCTGGTGCCGCCGTATGGGGCGGCGTTCTGGGTGTGGTTCACGCTGGCGCCGCCGGTGCTCGGGGCCATCGCGGCGCTGTTCGGGGGGCGTCGCGGCATCGATGCCTGGCTGCTGGGCGGCGGGCGGGCGAAGCCTGACGTCGCTGCGGTCGCCCCCGCCGCCTTGCCCGCGGCGGCGCGCGACGCGCTGCGCCTCGCGGTGGTGCCGGCCCTGCTCAATGAACTGGCGCGCGCCAGCGTGCGAATGCCGGCTTCCGAAAAGGCCGCCGCCGGCCTGGTGATCGAGGCCGCGACGCGCGCCTGGAATGCCGCGCCGGACGATGCCGCGCGGCTTCCGCTGGCCCGGGCGCTGCCAGGGCTGGTGGCCGGGCTGCTGGCCGGCGGGGCCGAGGCGATCCGCGCCGCCGATGCCTTCGCCGCAGGCGGAGGGCTTGCGCGATGAACCCGCTTCAGGTGCGTGCGCGGCTGTTCCTGCTCGCGGCCTCGGTGCTGGTGCTGCTGGCCGGGATGATGATCGCGGTGGGGCGCTGGAACGCTGCCGAGACCGACCGCGCCTTCGTCGACGCCGCGGCGCGCGCGGCCGCATTGCCCGAGACGACCCTGCCGCCGCGCTACTGGGCGCCGACGGCCGCGGCGCGCCCCGGCCCCACCGTGACCAGCCGGATCGAGGCGATCGAGGCCGCCCGCAGCCTGCCGCCCGCGCCCGCCCGCGCCGAGCCCACCCAAGCGCCCTCCAGCGCCAAGCCGCCGGCGGCCGCGCGATGATCCTGGGCACGCTGTTCCTGCTGGGCGCCATGGTGCTGGTGTTTTTCGCCTGGCGCGCGCTGCACCGTGCGAGCGGCGGCGACTGGGTGCGCGATGCGGGCACGCGCATCGTGGTCGAGGCGCCGGCGGGCCAGGAGGCGCCGCGGCTGCGGCTCGACAGCGGCGGCGTGGCGCTGTTCGGCCCGGTGGCCGCGGAATGGGCGCCGCGCGCCGCGTTGTCGCAGGCGCTGGGCAATCCGTCGGCGCTGCCCGGCCAGGCGGGCGGGGCGGCGCCGACCGGCAGCTGGCGCGTGGTGGCGATGGTCGACCTCGCAGCGCCCGGGGCCTTCGACAGCGGCGATGCGGCGCTGGACAAGCGCCTGGCCGAGAGCCTGGGCGGGCGCGCCATGCTGCTGGAGCGCGTGGATGGTGGCGCGGCCCCGATGCTGCTGCACGGTGTGGGCAGCCACACCGATGGCAGCCTGGGCGGGCTGGCCCTGCAGTCGGCGCGCTTCGGGGAACTCGCGGCGCGGTTGGGCAACCCCGAGGGGCTGGCGGTCGAGGTGCTGCGCCGGCGCATCCAGCGCGCCGGCTGGGGCGGAGAGCGGGCGCAGCGGCGGCGCGGCGGGTGATGCCGTGCCGGTGCGCCGGCGCCGTGGCCGATGAGGTGCGCGTTGTCCTGCGGTGGTGCGTGCGGGGTCGCGGCGCGCGCCGCAACCCCGCGCAGCGCCTCAGGCCAGGGTGAAGGCCTCGTTGATCGCGCTTTTCACCCCGCCGCCCATCTGCGGGCCTCCGCCGGCGACATAGATGCCGTCGCCGATCACCACCGCGCCCATGCCGTGCCGCGGCGTGAGCATGGGGGCATAGGCTTCCCAGGCATTGGTGGCGGGGTTGAAGGCCTCGTTCTGGCCATAGACGCGGTTGGTGCCCTCGCCGCCCATGCAGAAGATGCGGTCGCGGTACCAGACGCAGCCCTGACCCGACCGCGCGGTCGGGATGGGCGTGCGGAAGGTCCAGTCGTCGGTGCGCGGGTCGTAGCTGTGGTGCAGGTTGGAATTGGTGTGGAAGGTGTCGATCCGCCCGCCGATGATGTGGATCGCACCGGCCACCACCACGATGCCGGTGTGGTCGCGCCCGACCGGCATGGGCTGGCGGCGCGCATAGCGGTCGGTCTGCGGGTCGTACACCAGGTGCCAGTCGATCGACCGGCGATTGTCGGAGCCGATGGCGCCGCCGATGATGTGGATCTTCCCATCGAGCGCGATGCAGGCCATCGCGCCGCAGGCCTCGGGCAGGCGGCGCAGGGTGTGCCAGCGCGTGCCGTCGAAGGCGAAGGCGCCGTCATGCGGCGTGCGGTTCTGCTCGAGGAACCCACCGAAGGCGTAGATCCGGTCGCCCAGCGTCGCCACACCCACATGGTTGGCGCCGCGTGGCAGTTGCGCCAGTTCGTCCCAGCGGTCGGTGCGCGGGTCGTAGGCGTGGTGGTAGGGGCGGTCGACGCGCTGTTCGGCGTAGCCGCCGATCAGGTGCATGCGGCCGCGATATTCCACCGCCCAGGCCATTTCCGTGCGCGGGATGGGCAGCGGCGACAGCGCCCGCCAGGCCCCCTGCCGCGCGGCGCGCGGCGCGGGGCTGTCCGTCACAGCATGCTGCTGCGCGAGGTCCGGCAGGCCCATCCGCCCGGGCTGGGCCAGGCGTTCGAACTGGCCGCCGTGATGGGCGTGGGGGTTGCCCTGCGCCAGGGCGGGCGCGGTCGCGAGGGCAGCGCCCCCGGCCAGCAGGGTGCGTCGGTGAAGCGACATCTGGTTGTCTCCGGCGAAGCGTGGTCTTGGCGGCCTCGTGGCCGCTTGCCGCAGGATTGTCAGGCAACGCCCGCCAGGCGCAAGCCCCGCAGGAAATGGTCGATGTCGCGGCGCCGCACATAGGGGGCCGCGCGGCGGAAGCGTTGCAGCGTGAAGCCCGGGTCGATCTCGAGCAGCGCGCGCACCGCCGGGCGGGCCTCGCCCTCGCGCCCCAGATGCCCCAGGGCTGCGATGCGTGCGCGAAGTGCGGCGGTGAAGCGCGGCTGCATCTGCAGCACGGCGCGGGCCATCTCGGCCGCGGCCTCGTGATTGCCGAGCAGCATCTCGACGGTGGCGAGCCCGGCCTCGGTGAAGAAGGCGTGCGGGTTGCGCGGCAGCAATTGCAGCGCGCGCAGAAGATGCCGCCGCCCGGTCTCGAGTTCGCCCGAATACGCATGCGCCATGCCCGAGAAGGTCCAGGCCGCCGGCAGCGACGGATTGATCGCCAGCGCCTGGCGGCACAGCGACAGCGCGTCGGGCACCTGGTGGTGCAGGAAGCCGCGCGCATGGCCTGCGATGGCCAGTCCGCGCGCATCCTTGGGGTCGAGCAGCACGGCCTGTTCGGCCGCCGCCGCCGCCGCTGCCAGCACCTCGCGTTCCTGCGTTGCCCAGCCCTGGCCGACCAGCAGGATGTTCCAGTAGGCCAGCCAGGCCTGCGCGGCCGCCAGGCGCGGGTCCCGCCTGACCGCCATGCCGAGGATCTTGCCCGCGCGCAGGAAGGCGTCGCGTTCCAGCCGGTAGATGTCGGGCAGCACGCGCAGGACCATCTCCTGCGCGGTGGCCTCGTTCAGCGGCACCAGCGCGGCGCGCTCGGCCTCGAGCAGCAGGACCTCGTGTTCGATCCGCGCGCAGGCCAGTGCCGCCACTTCCTCGGCGAAGGCGGCCGGGCGCGCGGCGTCCGGCGCGGCGGCGAGGGACCACAGCACCGCGCCGCCGCCGGCCGCATCGACGAAGCGCAGCACCGCCTGGGGCTGGTTTTCGGACAAATGGATGTTCCCGGTCAGCAGGTAGTCGGCCGCCGGCACAGGGCGGCCAGGCACCTCGACAACCACCGCGACCGAGCGCAGCGCCGACAGCGCGGCCAGCACCGCATCGTTGACCGCGGCATCGAGGTGGCCCACGCGCGACCCGGCCAGGTTGCGCACCGGCATGACCAGCACCGACGGGCGCCGCGCCGCGGGGCCGCCACGGTCCGGCGCGCGGGGTTCGGTCGCGCCGGGCGGGGCGGCGCCGGTCTCGGCGCGTGACAGCCAGTCATCGAGCTGCGGGTCGATGCCGCGCAGTTCGGGCAGCAGCGGCCAGCCCTCGGTGCGCGGGGCGTGTTCCACCGCCACCCGGTCGGCCCGAAGCCAGAGCGAGGAGGCGTCGGCGCCGAAAGGGTCGAGATCGCCGGCCAGCAGGCCATGGCGCAGGTCGTGCAGCACGTCGCGCAGCCGGGCCAGCCCCTGGCGCAGCTCAGCCCCGCTCCAGAGCAGCCCAGCGACCAGCCGGCGCGGCATCACATGGCCCGGTGCGAGCGCCAGCAACGCGAGCAACGCCCGCGGCCGCGCGCCCCCCGGCAGCAGGGACGACCCGTCGGCGGCCAGCACCTGGAGCGTATCGCCCAGGCGCAGGCGCAGCGGCGCCGGTGGGGCGGTCAGGTCGGCCAAAGGCGGCGCGGGGCCGACGCTATGCAATGACGGGAACCTCTCCAGTGCGTGCCGCGCCGACGCATTTCCGACGCCGACCGACGCCGTACCCTCATGCACGAAACGGCGAAAGATCAAGACTGATTTCCGCGCATTGGTTGCTTTTCATGAAGGACACCCCCGTCGTGAACCTGGTCGAGATCGGCACGCCGCAGGTCCCGCCGCCGGCCCTGCACCCGGCATCGCCGCCGCGCCGCCGCGCACGGCCTGCCGCCGCGCCGCGTGCCGCCGCACCCGCCATCGACGCGACCGAGCACGAGGTGCTGTTCGGCGTGCTCGCCCCCTGCCTCGGCTGGATCGAGGCGGCGGAAGCTTCGGAGGCTGCGCTGCGGCGCTTCGGCGGCCTGGCCGGGACGCTCGCGGCATCGGAGGGGGAACTCGCGGCCCTCGGCCCGCTGGGCGAGGCGGGGGCGGCGACGCTGAAGGGCCTGGCCGCCGCGGCGCGCCATCTGGGTGCACTGCAGCCGCCCGAGCGCCCGGTGCTGCGCGGCCTGCCCGCCATCCTGGCGCATCTGCGCGCCGCGGGCGCGATGCCGCCGGGGCTGCGGGCGATCTTCCTCGATTCACGCGACCGCGTGATCTCGGAGGAAGCGATGGGCGCGGCCGATGACGGCGCGGCGGCACGGGTGCTGCGCCGGGCGGTGGCGGTGAACGCCGTGTCGGTGATCCTACTGCGCCACGCGCCGGAGGGCGACCCGACGGCGCTCGCGACCGACGTGCTGTTCGCCCAGCGCGTGGCCGGTGCGGCGCGCGTGATCGAACTGGAATTGCGCGACCACGTCGTCGTCGGTGCCGGTGCGCCGGCCTCCTTGCGCGGCCTTGGCCTGATGGACTGAGCCGCAGCCGAACCCCGGGAACGGGCATGGCGCGGGGCCGGTGGGGCGGCCCTGGTCCGGAGCCCGGGAGCCGCGCCGCAGGGTCCACCCCCCTGCGGCGCGGAATGTTTTGTGCGCCCTCAGTCGGCGGGCGCGGCCCGTCCGGGCCGCTTGCCTTCGCGCCGTGGGCTGATGCCGTGGCGCGGCGGATGGTTTGGGCGCGCTCGCGCATGCGCGCTCCCGGATCGCTGCGCGATCCGCGCATTTTCTGTCATTCAGGCGACGGCGCTGCGGCGGCGGCGGCGGACCTCGGTGGCATGGCGGCCGAGCGGGCATTGGCCGCCGCGCCGCGGGGCGACGACCGAGCGTTCGTAGTCGGCCCAGTCGGAAGGCGTCATGGCGCCGAGGCCCTCGGCCACCGGAAAGGCGTTCAGCGCGGCATCGTCATAGGCGTCCCGCGGGATGGGCTGGACCTGGAAGATCGGCAGGTCGGGGTCGAAGCGCACCGGCGCATGGGTGCGGGTCAGCCGCAGGTTCACAAAGAGCGGGCCGAACCAGCGGTCGGCCTCGACCAGGCCTTCATAGACCTCGAAGCCCGGCTGGCGGGGCAGGTTGACCGGCGGGCGGACCAGCAGGCTCCAGCCGGGGCGCGAGCGTGCGAACAGCCCTGACCACAGGTTCACCAGTCCCGGTTCGGGCAGGGCACCGACCAGGGGCGGGGAAAAACCGCGCACGCCCTCGGGCGCCGCGCCATCGAACTGGTCCCGGAAGCCGGGGAATTGCGCGACCGAGAGCGGGTGCCAGGCATCGGCACCGTCCCAGGTCCAGTGGATCTCGCTGCCGTCCCAGACCAGCGCCAGGCCGATCGGCGGGAACACCAGCCAGCCGAAGCCCGACGCGGTGGTGGCGGACTCGCAGTAGCGGAAGGCGCGGGTCGGCAGGGTGCCGCCGGCGGCGCGATCCGCCCGCTGGGGCGCACGCCCGCCGGGGGTGACCTGGTGGAAGCGGATCAGCGGTTCGGCATCGGTCATGGCGGCGAGTCCGGGCATGGGAAGCGAAGGCACCCGGCCTGCCGCGCGCGGCAGGCCGGGCGGGCGGCATCAGCCGCGGGCGAAGACCGGGGAGAGGCCGCCCATGCGCAGCGTGCCGGCATCGGCGACGCAGGCCGGCGGAAACAGCGGCGACAGGCCGCCCAGGCGCAGCGCGGGCAGCGCGGTGGCCCCGGGAAGCGCCGGCAGGGCCGGGAGGGTGGCGGGGGACTGGGTCTGGGTCTGGGTGTTGGACATCGGGGGGGACCTTTCGTCGGGCTGGCCCGGGGGGCCGTTGGGAGAGGAAGCGGCAGCCAGGGTCGCCGCGTGGGGTGTTGGGTGGTCAGTCCTGTACGACGGGGCTGGGGAACCCTGCCGTCCAGCGGGTTCGGAGCAAACCGTTGCGCTGGCCTACCCTTTGTATCGCCGATCAGTCCTAAGATCAAGATAAAATTCTTAGTACGGGGCTAAATATTCCTTAAAGACGTGCCGCCCTGGCGCCGCCGCGGCGCAGACCATATCGTAGCCGGTGCATCGCCGGCGCCAGACCGGCCCTTTCGGGAGACTTCTGCATGAGTTTCGCGCCCCCGCGCCGTGCCCTGCTGCTGACCGCCGCCGCGGCCGCGCTGCCGGCCCCTGCCTTGGCCCAGGCGCCTTGGCCCAGCCGGCCGATCCGCGTGATCGTGTCGTTCCCGCCGGGTGGGGCCATCGACACCGTCACGCGCCTGATCGCGCCCGCCATGCAGGAGGCGCTGGGCCAGCCGCTGGTGATCGAGAACCGGCCGGGTGCGACCGGCACCATCGCGGCCTCGGCCGTCGCGAGCGCCGCACCGGACGGGACGACATTCCTGTTCGACGCGTCGTCGCATTCCGCCGCACCCCATCTGGTGCGCAATCTCCCCTTTAACTACGCGACCGCCTTCGAACCGGTGACGCAGCTGACCTCGGTGCCGCTGATCCTGGTGGCGCACCCGTCGGTGCCGGCGAATACCATCCAGGAGTTCCTCGCGCTCGGCCGCGCGAGGGCCGCGGCGGGGCAGCAGCTGACCTATGCCAGCGCCGGGAACGGCTCCTCCTCCCACTACGCGGCGGTGCTGTTCCTGCAGCGCGCGGGGTGGGAGGCGACGCACGTGCCCTTCCGCGGCGGCGGGCCGGCGGTTCAGGCGCTGCTGTCCGGCACGGTGCAGTTCCACATGGGCACTGCGGCGTCCTCCTCGCTGCTCGCGCAGGAGGGGCGGCTGAAGGGTCTTGCGGTGACGACGCAGGCGCGCATGCCGCAGCTGCCCGCGCTGCCGACCCTGCAGGAGGCCGGGATGGCCGGCTATGAGTGGATCGAATGGGGCGGCATCTTCGCCCCGGCCGGCACGCCGGCGCCGATCCTCGACCGGATGAACCAGGTGGCGCGCGCCGCGTTGGCGGTCCCCGCCACGCAGGACAGGTTGCGCCAGATCGGCATGGTGCCGGTGGGCAGCGCCCGGGCGGATTTTTCGGCATACGTGACGGAGCAGCGGGCGCTGCTCGAGCGGCTGACGCGGGAAGCGAACGTCACGCTGGATTAGCTTGCCGCGAGCGCCGGCGCCGGCAGCAGCCGGTTTGGCTCGTCCACGCTGCGCCGGGTACAGCGGGCAGGTTGGGCACGGTCGCGCCTAGCGCTCTCGGACCGCGCGCAGCGCGATCCGTCTTGTTGGACTGAGACCCCACGCGGGCGGCGCGGACGAGGCCGTGGCCTGCACTGCTTCGCTCGCGCGGTGCCTCGCGCTGGCCGGAAAGATTCTGCGCCCCCGCGCGCGGGCAGGAAATGCTGCGCGGCAGGTTGGAGGAGCCGCGTGATGAGTGATCTGAGGCCGGGAAATCTCGGGCCCTACGCCCTCGAAGGACGCATTGCCGTCGTCACGGGCGGCAGCAGCGGCATCGGCGCGGCGACCGTACGGCGGCTCGCCGAACATGGTGCGCGCCTCGTCATCGGCTACAACACCGGCCAGGATCGAGCCGAGGCCCTCGCGGGACGTCTGCCCGGAAGCGGGCACCTGCCGATCTTCCGGCCGGCGACCGACAGCGCGGCGCTGCGCACCGCGGCCGGCCAGATCGAGCAGCGCTTCGGCCGCGTCGACGTGCTGGTGAACGCAGCCGGCACGACGCGCGCCGTGCCTCATGGCGATCTCGATGCCATGGATGACGAGACCTTCGATCGCATCCTGGTCACCAATGTTCGCGGCCCCTTCGCCACCATCCGGGCGTTCCTGCCGCTGCTGCGCCGCGGTGGCGACGCCGTCGTGGTCAACATCTCCTCCTTCGCCGCGCTGCGCGGGCAGGGCAGCAGCGTGCCCTATGCCGCGTCCAAGGCTGCGCTCGACACGATGGGGAAATCGCTGGCGCGGGCCCTCGCCCCGCATATCCGGATCATCGGGATCGCGCCGGCCGGCGTCGATACCGACTTCATTCCAGGGCGCACGCAGGAGGGCTTCCTTCGCCACATCGCGCAGAGTCCGCTGAAGACCATCTGTCAGCCGGACGAAGTGGCAATCGCCGTGCTGGCCGCCGTGACGCACCTCAGGCTGACGACGGGCTCGACGATCCTGGTCGATGGCGGTTCGCATCTCTGAATTCGCCGGGGCGCCTAGGCGCCAGGCGCGGCCCGCTGCGCCGTGAACCAGTCGCCGATCTCGCTTGATGTCGCAAAGACAACCTCGGGATGCCGCGCGAGCTCCGCCATCACGGCGGCGAAGCTTTCCATTCGGTGCGCCACGCCGATCACATGCGGGTGCAGCGCGATCGTCATCACGCGTGTGCGGTCGAAGCCGCTGCGCGACCAGAAGGCCAGGGTGTCGCGGATGCGGTCCGCCAGGGCCGACGACGCCTGGTTCGCCACCACATAGACCGGCACGTCGTTCAGTTCGACCGTATAGGGCAGCGCGACCATCGGGCCATCGGCGGTGCTCATCCACACCGGCTCGTCATCCACCAGCCAGTCGTGCAGCAGGTCAATGCCGTGTCGGCGCAGCAGTTCGGGCGTGGTGTCCTTCTCGCTGAGTCCCGGGCCGAGCCAGGCGCGCACGGGCTGGCCCGAAAAGCCGCGCATGATCGACAGGCTCTCGCGCACCCAGGCCTCGTCGTCCTCCACCGTCGCGAGCGCCTTCTGGTACAGGCCGTGGCCGACGAACTCCCAGTTTGCGGCCAGCATCGCTTCCGCCAGGCGCGGGTAATGCGTGCAGATCTGCGCGTTCGACAGGTTCGACGCGCGGATGCCCAGGGCCGCGCACAGGTCGAGCAGCCGCTTCATCCCCACCCGCAGCCCGTATTCCACCCAGGTGAAGTTGGGCACGTCCGGTACGGCGCGGATGCCGTGCGGCGGCGGCAGGATGGCGCGCGGCATGGGTTGGTCGAAGGGCCAATACTCCACGTTCACCGCAACGTTCACCACCACGCGCTTGCCGCGGAAGGGCGCGAGCGCCGCGCTGTCACCCTCGAGCCGGAAGGGGATGCGGGGATTGGGCGTGGACATGTGCGCGGCTCCGGCGTGGTGCTGTGGCGCAGGCATCGCGCGAATTGCGGCGGACGTCGAGCCTGCGAGAGAAGGCGTGCGTCGAGCCCGCCGGAGAACGCGGGCGTCGAGCCCGTGAGAAAGCCGGCGCGGCGGCATCAGGCGGGGCGGTTTCGCTCGGCCGGCGGCTGCTCTAGCATCGCGCACCGGGCCATCGCCAAGACGCGCAGGGGAACCACGACTGACCCGCATCCCGTTCCATCGGCTGATGCCGCCCTTTGCGCTGGCCTGCGCCATGCTGGTGCCGCATGTGCTGCTGCCCGCCGACGGCGCATGGGCGACGCTGCGCCTTGCCGCCGGCACCGGCTTCTGGCTGTGCGTCGCCTGGACCGCGGCGCGGCTCGCCGCATTGCTGCTGGCGCATCACCCGAAGCTGCTGAGCGACCTGATCGGCGCCGCGCTGTTCCTCGCCGCCGCGGTGGTGGTCACGCAGCTGGTCTTCGAATTGCCGGCGACCGGGCTGATCGCGACGTCATCCGTGCTGATCGCGGTGCTGGGCTTCGCGCTGCGCAACACGCTGGGGGACATCTTCTCGGGCATCGCGCTGGGCATGGAATCGCCCTACGCCATCGGCGACTGGATCGAGGCGACCGAGGGCTGCGCAGGCCGCGTCACCGGCATCTCCTGGCGATCGACGCGGCTGGTGACGCGCGACGGCGTCGCGGTGGTGGTGCCCAATTCGCTGATCGCGGGGCATCGCATCGCGGTCTACGGGTCGGGTGCGGCTGGGCGCTACCGCGCGCAGGTGATGGTGCCGGTCGATGCCACGGTGCCGGCGGCGCGCGCGCGGCGCCTGCTGCTGGGGGCGGCGATGGAGGCCGGGCGCGCGCAGCCCGACTTCGACCCCGACGTGGTGCTGGTGGATGTCGCGCAGGGCCAGGCGATGTACGCGGTGCGCTTCCATGTACCGGACTACGGGGCCGAGATGCGCTGGCGCGACGCCGTGGCGGGCGCGGCGCAAGCGGCGCTGCAGCGCGCAGGCATGGAATTCGCCCGGCCCGGGCGCGAGGTGGGCCCCGGCCGCACCTGGCAGCCGCCCGCCCCGGCCTCGCCCGAGCTGCTGCTGGGCAGCATCGACCTGTTCCGCCCCTTCACCGCCGAGGAACGCGAGGGCCTGGCGCGCGCGATGGCCGAAGTGGTGCTGGCGCCGCGCGACGTGGTGATGCGCCGCGGCGAGCAGGGTGACAGCCTGTTCCTGCTGGCCGAGGGCGTGCTCGAGGTGCGCATCCCGGACGTGAACGGGACGGAGGTGCCGGTCGACCGCCTGCATCCCGGCGCGGTGTTCGGCGAGATGTCGCTGCTGACCGGCCAGCCGCGCAGCGCGACCATCCTGGCGGTGACCGACGCGCTGGCGTTCCGGCTGACGCGCGAGGATATCGACCCGGTACTGCGCGCGCGCCCGGCGCTGCTCGAGGGTCTAACGGCCATCATGGCGGCGCGCCAGGCGCGCAACCGCGCCCCGCCCGGCAGCACCCGCGCCGTGCCGGCGGCGCCGACGCGCGAGGACATCCTGGCGCGGCTGAAGTCGTTCTTCGCGATCAGGTAGCGGCGCGCCGCATCACCACCGGAAGCGACGCGGATCGTGCACTGCACGATCCGGGAGCGCACGGCGCGACCGCGCCCAGACCGTCAGCTGCGCCGGGCCCGACACTGCATGGCGCGCAGCCAAGCCGCGGGACGCCGCGCCCGGCGTTTGAGGGCACGCCGAAGACTCAGCGGCACTCCAGGACGCGGATGTCGTAAACCGGGTGCTCCAGCATGCTCACACCTGGCGCGTTCGCGAACATCCAGCCGCGGAAGGCGGGCGGGCTGCCGGGGGCGGCGCGACTGTCGGTGATCTCCATCCAGGCGGCGGCGTCGGGCACGTCGTCGGGCCCGCGGCCGTTGCACGACCGCAGCGCGATCGACAGCGTGCCGAAGGTGGCGCTCTCGTTCACCCGGGCTTCCAGGATGGTGATGCGCGCCGTTACCTTGTCGAGCGCCTGCAACCGCGCGGCGCGCATCGGCACCCAGTCCTGCGCCGCCGCGGGAATCGGCGCGAGCACCGCGGCCGCTGGCAGCGACGCCAGTACCAGGGCGACCAGTGCGCGGCGCATCACGCGCGCCTCGGGCTGACCAGGCCGGCCACGAGGTCGGCCAGGATGCGGCGCATCGCGGCCTCGTCCACGCCCATCAGTACCGCGTCCTCGAAGGCGTCCTGCAGGACCTGGCGCGCCTCGGCGTGGTTCTCCGCGAGGGTCTTGAGCTTCTCGCGGCACGACACCGGGGTGCCGTCGGCACCGGGCCAGGTGGTCGGGGCGGTCATTGCGGCGTGGCCGGGGGCGCGGGCGCATCCCCGCCACGCTGCTGGTTCATCTCGGTGACCGAGAAGATGAAGCGCCCGAGCAGGCTTTCGAGGCTGACCGCGCTGGCCGTGATGGTGATCTCCCCGCCGTCGCGCAGGAAGCGGTCGGACCCGCCCGGGACCAGCGCGATGTATTTGCCGCCCAGCAGGCTCTCGCTCTGGATCTCGGCCGAACTGTCGGAGGGCAGGTTCAGCCCGGCGTCGACGCGCAGCGTCAGCACGGCCAGGAAGGTCTGCGGGTCGATCCGTTGGCTCACCACCTGGCCGATCTTCACCCCCGCCAGGCGCACATCGGCCCCGGCGCCGAGCCCATCGATCCGGTCGAAGCGCGCGGTGAGGGTGATGCCCGGCCCGCCGGCCAGCGATCGCCCGCTGCCGGTCACGGCATGCACCAGAAACCATCCGGCGACGACCAGGATGACGGCGCCGGTCAGAATTTCGGCGAGGCTGCGCTTCTGCATGATGGTCAGATGTCGGGGCTCAGCGCCCCGGCGTCCAGGCCTCGTAGTCGCCGGCGGTGGTCGGGCGCTGGCCGCCGCGGGCATCGTGGCCGGGCGGGTGCCAGGCCTCGGGCGTGCCGGTCAGGTTGGGGCGGTGCTCCTTCTGCCAGGCGCGGCGGGGCGCGTCCTCGGGCAGCGGGGCGGCGGTGGTGTGGTGGATCCAGCCCCACCATTCGGGCGGCACGGCGCTGGCTTCCGGAACGCCGGCATAGAGCACGCGGCGGATCGGACGGCCCTGCACGTCGCGCTTGCCCTTCGCCTCCCAATAGGTGTTGCCGAAACGGTCCTGCCCGACGCGGCGGCTGCTCAGGCGGATGAAGAAGGCGTCGAGGAAGGCCATGGCCACGTCCTTGGGGGCATCCCGGGAGGGGTGGTGATGCCACAGCGCGCGGGCGGGCGCAAAGTGCGGCCTGCGCCACGGCGCCCGGCCAGGGGGCCGCGGGACTATCCACAGGATATTGGGGGTAAGCGACGCCCGACCCACAAGATGCGGCTTCCGTGCCCTGCCGAGTCCCGCTAGCCTTCGCGCCATGGCAGGCATTCTCGGCACCCTGTGGGATGGCGTGGCACTTCGGCGCGAGAGGATCGGCGCCGATCCCGATGCGCCGCCGCGCGCGGTGGCACTCCCGGCCGCCTGGGAGGGCGGCGCGGCGGCGGCGATCGCGGGCCTCGCGCCCGGCACCGGCCCGGTCACGCTGCCGACGCTGGCCGAGGGCTGGATCCGGCGCGTCACCACGCGCGGGCGCCGCCTGGGCCTGCTGGAAAGCCCGGAGGAGGCCGACGAGCTGGCCGGCCGGCTGCGCGCCCTGTTGCTGGCCCGCCGCGGCGCCCCGGGCGCCGAGGTCTGGCGCGACCGGCGGGAGGAGGCGCGCTTCGTGCTCAACCTGCCCGCCTTCCTCGATGCCGATGGCGGCTTCGATACGCCGGGCTATGCGGCGGCCGCGGCGGTCGGCGTGCGGGTGCTGGACATATTGGGACAGGGGCGCGCGCCGCGCCTGCGCCTGGGCTTCGCCGACCTGGCGGGGCTGCTGGCGGCCTTCCGGCTGCCCTATGGCGGCGCGGAGGCGCAGGCTGTCGCCGCCGCCATCGCCGCCCTCACGCGCGGCGCGGCTGAGGCTGAATCCGGCCGTCTCGCGGCCCGCCACGGCGCGCTGCACCCGGTCGCGCTGATCTGGCCGGAGCCGCCGGGCGAAACCGTCGTGCCGGGCCTGGCCGCTGCCGCGCGCACGGCGTTGGATGCCGCCGCGGCCTCGCCCGGCCTGCGGCACGAGGGCTGCGTGGCGCTGACCCCGGCCGATGCGGTCGAGGCGCTGCTCGGGGCCGAGAGCGCGGGCCTTGCGCCTGCGGCCGGCCCCCTGGTGCCGGTGCGCGATGCCGAGGGCCGCTTCGCGCTGCGTCCGACCCGCGCCGCCGAACGCGCGGGGGAGGAGGCGCCGAGCCTGCTGGCCCCGCCCGCACCCGGCGCGCGGGCCGCGATGGAAGCCGCCGTGATGCCCTTCCTGGATGCGGCCCCGCCGGCGCCGATGGCTGTGGCGGCCCCGCCGCAGGCGCCGCGACGTGCCGCGCCGCGCCCGGTCTCGGCCGCGCCCGCGCGCACCTGGCGCGTCGCCGTGGGCGGGCTTCGGGTGGCTCTGCGCGCGACCGAGGACGACCGCGGCCGCCTGCGCGAGATCGCCTTCAGCCTGCCGCGCGAAGGTGCGTCTGCGCGCGCGCTGCTGGAGGCGCTGGCGCAGGCCGTGTCGCTCGGCCTCGCGCATGGGGTGCCGCTCGCGGCCTTCGTGGAGGCCTATGCCTACAGCCCCGGCGCGGGCGGAGTGGTGGAAGGGGATGGCGCGATCGGCCGCGCGACCTCGGTGCTCGACTGGGCGTTTCGGCGCCTGGCGCTGGACTACCTCGGCCGCGGCGACCTGCCCGACCCGGTCGAGGAGGAGACGCCCGTCCCGACAAGCGCCGCGCCGCCGCAACTGCCGCTCGACCTGCCGGCGCAGCCGGCGCCGCGGCGCGGGCGGTCCTATCGCCACGCTGCCTGAAGGAGACTGACCCATGGCCGGACGCATCGAGGCGCGCCTGACCGCGCTCGGCATCACGCTGCCGACGCCGGCGGCGCCGATCGCCAACTACGTGCCCTTCACGGTCAGCGGGAAGCTGGTGGTGATCTCGGGGCAGATCCCGATGCGCGACGGTGCCGTGGCCTTCACCGGCAAGGTCGGCGCCGAGGTCACGCCCGAACAGGGCAAGGACGCGGCGCGGCTGTGCTTCATCAACCTGCTGGCGCAGCTGAAGGCCGCGGCGGGTGGGGACCTGGATCGCGTGGCGCGGGTGCTGCGCCTGGGCGGGTTCATCGCCGCGCCGGCGTCGTTCACGCAGCATGCGGCGGTGATGAACGGGGCGTCGGACCTGGCGGTGGAGGTGTTCGGCGATGCCGGGCGGCATGCGCGCAGCACGATCGGCGTGCCCTCGCTGCCGGCGGATGCGGCGGTCGAGGTGGAGGGGATGTTCGAACTGGCGTGAGGCGTCGCCGGGCGCTTGCGCTTCGGCGCAACGGCGCGACATTGCCCCCATGCCCGACGGATCCGCCGAACTGTCGCTGAGCCTCCACCCGGCCATCGCGGAGATCCCCGCAGCCGACTGGGATGCCTGCGCGGGCGGCGACAACCCCTTCGTCAGCCATGCCTTCCTGAGCGCGCTGGAGGATAGCGGCAGCGCCACGCCTGATCGTGGCTGGCTGCCGCAGCACGCAGCCCTTCGCGACGACAGCGGACTCCTCGTGGCCTGCGCACCCTGCTACGCGAAATCCCACAGCCAGGGCGAATACGTCTTCGACCATGGCTGGGCCGATGCGCTGGAACGCGCGGGCGGCGACTATTATCCGAAGCTGCAGGTCTGCGCGCCGTTCAGCCCGGTCCCCGGGCCACGGCTGCTGCTGCGCGCGGATGCCGGGGTGCCCTACGCCGCGCTGGCGCAGGGCCTGGTGCAGGGGTGCAAGGCGGTGGGCGCGTCGTCTGTACACGTGACCTTCTGCACCGAGGGCGAATGGGCCGCGCTGGGCCAGGCCGGCTGGCTGCAGCGGATCGGCACGCAGTTCCACTGGGCCAACCAGGGCTATGGCTGCTTCGATGATTTCCTGGGTGCGCTGGCGTCGCGCAAGCGCAAGGCGCTGCGGCGCGAACGGCGCGACGTGCAGGCGGCGGGGCTGACCCTGCGCTGCCTGCGCGGCGCCGAGATCACGCCGCGCCACTGGGATGCCTTCCACCGCTTCTATCGCAGCACCACCGACAAGAAATGGGGCCGCAGCGCGTACCTGACCAGGCGCTTCTGGCCGCTGCTGGGCGAACGCCTGGGCGATGCGGTGGTGCTGATGGTGGCCGAGCGCGACGGCGAACCGGTGGCCGGTGCGCTGAACCTGGTGGGCCGCGACGCGATCTATGGCCGCAACTGGGGCGCGACCGTGGACGTGCCGTTCCTGCACTTCGAGCTGTGTTACTACATGGCGATGGACTTCGCGATCGCGCACGGCATTCCGCGCGTCGAGGCCGGCGCGCAGGGCGAGCACAAGATCCAGCGCGGCTACCTGCCGGTGCCGACCTTTTCCGCGCATTGGATCGCGCATCCAGGGCTGTCGCGCGCGGTGGCGGAGTTCCTGGACCGGGAACGCCCGGCGATGCGGCGCGAGATGGAGGCGCTGGCCACGCTGTCGCCCTTCCGCGCGGAGGGCGAGGCGTAGCGCGTGGCGAAGTCGCCCTTCTTCGCGCGCATCAAAGGCGATGTGCTGCGCATCGTCGCGAGCGTGCCGGCGGGGCGTGTCGTGAGTTTCGCCGATGTTGGCGCGCATCTCGATGTCGCGCCGCGGCACGTGGCGTACATCCTGGCGATGCTCGACCCGGTCGAGGCCGCCACGCTGCCGTGGCATCGCGCGGTGGCGGCGGGCGGGACGCTGGGTGTGCCGAAGGCCGGGGCGGATGGCACGCCGCAGCGCGCGTTGCTGGCGGCGGAGGGCGCGGCCTTCGATCCGGATGGGCGCATCACCGACTTCGTCGCGCGGTGCATCGCCGTGGCGGACCTGCCGCACGGCGTGGCGAGGCAGGTGCGTCCCGCCGACGCACCGGTCGCGACGCGGCGCGCGCGGCAGCCGGTTGCGAAGGAGGCGCGCGGGCGGCGCTGAGGGCTGCGTCGAAACACGCGGCCTGCCAGCCGCCATTTCCGTGAGCGAGCGTCCCGCCTGCGCCGGCGCGACGGTCGCCGTCGCGCCACCGTGTTGGGGCGGCAGCCTGTGATCCCATCCCGAACGGCAGTGCCCTACGGCACGGCCCAGTCACGCTGACCCGGTGTGATCGGATTTCGTGCTGCAGACTCAAGGGTTTCTGAAGCAGGGCACCCGATCGGCCGTTTCCGGCTGATCGGATATTGCTCTAGGCTTCCGCCACGGGATGGAGGAAGCGGGCATGGTCGCACGACGCGGAGCGTTCCTTGGCGCGGCAGGCTTGGCACTCGCCACGCGCCTGCCGGGCGTGGCGCTGGCACAGGCGCAGACCGCCGCACCCACGCTGCCCTACCGTCCGCACACCGTCACCAGCCCGGATGGCGTGGTGCTGTCGGTGCAGGAATGGGGCAACCCGCAAGGCCCTGCGATCCTGTTCATCCACGGGTCCTGGCAGTCGCATTTGTCCTGGGCGCGGCAGGTGAGCGACCCGGCACTGGCACAGCGCTACCGCATGGTGACCTTCGACCTGCGCGGCCACGGCGACAGTTCGAAGCCCGAGGGCGATGCCTTCTACAAGCCGGCCAAGCCCTGGGCGGACGACGTCGCGGCCGTGATCGCCACGCTTGGCCTACAGCGGCCGGTCCTGGCTGGCTGGTCCTATGGCGGGCGCGTCATGGGGGACTACCTGACCGTGCACGGGAATGCCGCGGTGGGCGGCATCCACTTCGTGGACGCGACGACCTCGGCCGCTGATCCGGCGGCCTTCTTCGGGCCTGGCGTGCGCTTCCTGGGCGCCGGCACGGCGGCGGACCAGGCCACGCGTATCCGCGGCACGATCGATTTCCTGCGCGCCTGCTTCGAACGTCAGCCGACCGATGCCGAGTTCCAGGACATGCTCGCCATGAACATGCTGACGCCGCGGCATGTGCGCATCGCGATGGGCGGGCGGCCGACCAACTACGAGGCCGCCTGGCGCGCGCTGCAGGTGCCCGCGCTGGTGACGAATGGCGACAAGGACCAGCTGATAACGCCGGCGATGGCGCGCTGGACGGCCTCGGTCGTGCCGGGCGCGCGGCTGTCGATCCATGAAGGCGTGGGCCATGCGCCCTTCTGGGAGGACACGGCGCGCTTCAACCGCGAACTGGGCGAGCTGATGGCGCAGGTGGCCGCGCGCCGGGGCTGATCCCGCTTGCGCCTGGCCTATCTGCAGCTGGCGCTGTCCATGGCGCTGGTCGGCGCCAACGTGGCGGTGGCGAAGCTGCTGGCCGAGGCATTGCCGATCGCACTCATTGCCTTCCTGCGCTGCGTGCTGGCCATGGCGGTGCTGTGGCCGCTGGCGCGTTGGATGGATGGGCCGGTGCGGGTGCCCCGCGATGTGGCTTGGAACCTCGCGTTGCAGGCGGTGTTCGGCACCGCGATCTACAATGCGGGGCTGCTCGCGGGGCTGCGGCTGACCACGGCGCTGGAGGGCGGCCTGGTGCTGGCGACGCTGCCAGCGGTGGTGGCGATCGGCGGCGCGGTGTTGCTGCGCGAACGCCTGCCGGGCCGGCAATGGGCGGCGGTGGCGCTGGCGGCGGGCGGCATGGCGGCGATCACGGTGGCGCGCGCGGCGGGCGGGGATGGCGGGTCGCTGCTCGGCAACCTGCTCGTGTTCGGCGGCGTGCTGGGGGAAGCCGCGTATGTGCTGCTGGCACGGCGCATCGCGGGGCGCGTGCCGGTGGTGACCGCGAGCCTGTGGATGCAGGGTTTTTCGGCGCTGGTGCTGCTGCCCTTCGCGGCGCCCGGCTTCGGCGCGGTGGCCGCTCTGTCGGATGCGTCGCTGGCGGCCCTGCTGGTGTTCCATTCCCTGACCGCGAGCGTGATCTGCCTGCTGTTGTGGTACGCCGGGTTGAAGCGCGTGCCTGCGGGGATGGCGGGGGTGTTCACCGCCTTCCTGCCCGGCACGGCGGCGCTGGTGGCGGTGAGCCTGCTGGGGGAGGCGTTCACGTCGGTGCATGCGGCGGGGTTCGTGCTGATGATGGGCAGCGTGGCGGTGGCGACCTGGCCGCGGCGGGGCCGTTCATGAGGGCGTGGCTGGCGCGGACAGGTTCGGACTTGCAGGCGGAGGAACCGGCCGTGACCGCGGGCCTGCTCGCTGCCGCCCAGGCGACGCGGGGGTATCCTGGCACGCCCGAGCAGCAGGCGGCGTGGCATGACGCGGTCGTGGCGCTGCGCGCTGCGCTGCGTGCGGCCGGTGGCGACGCATGGACGGTGGCGCTGGAATACGACCTGATGCGGCTCGAGAAGCGCGCCGATGCGGTGGTGCTGACCGACCGCGCGATCCTTGTGCTGGAATTCAAGCAGGCGGATGCCTCGGCCGCCGCGCTGGCCGAGGCGGAGGACTACGCGCTCGACCTGCGGGATTTCCACGCCGGCAGCCGCGCGCACCCGGTCGTCCCGGTGCTGGTGAGCGGCGGCGTGCCGGGCTTCGCACCGCCGCGCCAGGCGCCGCTGATCTGGCACGGCGTGCTGCCACCGATGGTCTGCGGGCCGGACGGGCTGGCGGCGTTGATGCGCTGGGTGCAGTCGACTGCACCGGTGGCGGCGCTGGACGGCCCCGCGTGGCTGAATGCGCCCTATCGCCCGGTGCCGGGCATCGTGGAAGCGGCGACGATGCTGTTCGCACGGCACGGCGTGGCCGAGATCGCCGCCGCGCGTGCCGATGCGGCGAACCTGCGCGAGACATCCACGGCGATTGCCCGGGCGGTGGCCGAGGCGCGGCGCGACCATGTGAAGCGCGTGGTCTTCGTCACCGGCATTCCCGGTGCGGGCAAGACGCTGTGCGGGTTGAACGCCGTGTTCGGTGCCGCGCGGCAGGATGGCGCGGCCTTCCTCACCGGCAATGCCCCGCTGGTGGCGGTCCTGCGGGAGGCGTTGGCGCGCGACGCGGTGGCGCGCCGCGGCGGTGCCAAGGCGCAGGCGCTGCGCGAGGTGAAGGCCGCGATCCAGAACGTGCACCGCTTCCTGGAGGACGGCGCGGCACCGGGCGCCGGCGCGCCGCCCGAACGCATCATCGTCTTCGACGAGGCGCAGCGCGCCTGGGACGAGGCGAAGGCGCGCCGCGGCACGCAGAACCGCCCCGGCACGCTGACCATGAGTGAACCCGCCCATGCGCTCGACATCATGGGCCGGCATGACGGATGGGCGGTGGTGGTGGCGCTGATTGGCAACGGCCAGGAGATCAACACCGGCGAAGCCGGGCTCAGCGAATGGGGACGCGTGATTGCCGCCGATCCCCGCTGGGGAGCAATTGCGGCGCCGCGTGTCCTGGCGGCGGCGGACCCTCTGCAGCGGCTCGCGCCCACGCAGCCGCCGTGGCTCGTCATCGACCACGCGCTCGACCTCACGGTGCCGCTGCGAGCGGTCCGCGATGCCTCGGTCGCGGGCTGGGTTGAAGCGGTGCTGGCGAATGATGCGGCGGGGGCGGCGGTAATCGCGCGGGGCGCGGCGGCGTTCCCGGTGTTCGTCTCGCGCGACATCGACGCGGTGCGCGCGGCGCTGCGCGGCTTCGCACGCGGGCGGCGGCGCGTGGGGCTGTTGCGGTCGTCGGGCGCAAAGCGCTTGCGCGGCGAAGGGCTGGCGGCCGAGGTGCCGGCCGAGGATGTGGCCGATTGGTTCCTCAACGACTTCCTGCATCCGACTGGCACCGCGGCGCGGGACGTGCGTGCGTCGGACGCCCTGGAGGCGGCGGCCACGGAATATGCCTGCCAGGGCCTGGAACTGGACGTCACGGGCCTGGCCTGGGGCGGTGACCTGGTGCGCGGCGACGGGCAGTGGCGGGCGCGGCGCTTCGCGGGCACGCGCTGGCTCGCGGAGCGCGCGGAGGCGCATTACGTGCTGAACACCTACCGTGTGCTGCTCACCCGCGCGCGCAACGAGGCAGTCATCTGGGTGCCGCGCGGATCGCCGCGCGACGATGCCTTCCACGATCCCACGCGCGACGCCGCGACCTACGATGCCATCGCCGACTTCCTGATCGCCTGCGGCGCCCGCCGTCTCGATACCGCGGCCGCGCTGCCCGCGCGCGCCGAACCCTCGACACTGCTATGAAGGCCGCCATGCGCCCGCTGCTGATCGCCGTCTTCGCCCTTCTCGCGCTGCCCGTGGCGGCGCAGGAGATCAAGCTCGCCGCCTGGAACATCGCCTGGCTGACCACCAAGCCGGCCGGGCATCCGGACCTGCCATCCTCCCTGCCCACGCGCACGGCCGAGGATTGGGCGCGTCTGCGCGTCTATGCCGACCGGCTCGCGGCGGATGTGGTCGCGTTGCAGGAAATCGACGGGCCGCTCGCGGCTGCGCGTGTCTTTGATGCGACGCGCTTCGAGTTCCATTTCCCCAGCGAGACCGACACGCAGCGCGCCGGCTTCGCCTGGCGGCGCGGTCTGAACGTCACGCGCAACCCGGATGTCGCCGCACTCGACCTGGTGCCGAATGCGCGGCGGTCGCTGCGGCGCGGGGCGGACATCACGGTGCGCAGCGGGGATGGGCCGCCGCTGCGGCTGCTGTCGGTGCATCTGGATGGCGGCTGCGCGCAAGGGTCGATCCGCCAGCCAGACAGCCGCGACTGCCAGAACCTCGGCCGCCAGGCTGAGATCATCCGCGACTGGATCGCCGAGCGCCGGCGCGAGGGTGTCGCCTTCGCCGTCCTGGGCGACTTCAACCGGCGCATCGAGCGCAACGACGAATTCCTGGCCACGCTGGCCGAGGCCGCGCCGCTGATCCGCCCGACCGAGGGCTTCGCCAACCCCTGCTGGGCGCGCGACCGCCAGGCGCGCGGCTTCGTCGACCACATCCTGCTGGGTGGCGCCGCGCGCGACTGGCTGGTGCGCGACAGTTTCCGCGTGCTCGTTTATGTCGAGCGCGACCCGGCGCTGCGCGACCGGATCAGCGACCACTGCCCGATCAGCGTGCGGCTCGACCCGCGCTGATGTCCGCCTCGCCAGGCTTCGCGCGCATCACGCTGCCACTCGCGGCGATCAATTTCCTCAACCAGTGCAATCGCGGGATGGTGGCGACGATCGGGCCGCTGCTCGCGATCGAGTTCGGCTTGTCGGCCTCGGGGCTCGGGCTGCTGGCGGCGTGCTTCTTCGCGGCCTATGCGGTGGCGCAACTGCCGATCGGCATCGCGCTCGACCTGCATGGACCGCGCAAGGTGCAGGCGACGCTCGCTTTGGTCTCGGCCGCGGGGTTCGTGCTGTGCGCGGTCGCACCCGACGTGATGGTGCTGGCGCTCGGGCGGATCCTGTGCGGCCTGGGGCTTGCAGCCGGGCTGATGGCGATGCTCAAGGCGAATTCGCAATGGTATCCGAAGGAGCGCGTCGCGGCCGTCACCGGCGCGGGGCTATTCCTGGCGGGCATGGGCGGCATGACGGCCACGGTGCCGGTGCAGTCGGCGCTGCCGTACCTGGGTTGGCGCGGGATCTTCGTGCTGCTGGCGGGGCTCGCGGTCTGCGCGGCGGCCTGGATCTGGACGCGGGTGCCCGACCGTCCGGCCGCGGCGCCCCAGCGGCGCAGCATGGTGCGGGAGATCGGCGAGTTCGGGCGCATCTTCCGCGACCGCCCCTTCCTGCGCTTCCTGCCGGCGATCATGGTGCTTTCGGCGTTGAACTTTACCTTCCAGGGCCTCTGGGCGGGGCCATGGCTGCGGGACGTGGGTGGCCTCGATGACGGGCCGCGCGCGATCGCGCTGCTGATCTATGCGATGGGGCTGGTGACGGGGTCGCTGGTGACCGGCCAGGCAGCATCGTTTGCGCAGGCGCGCGGCTTCACGCCGATGTTCGTCCCGTATCTGGGCATCGGCGGTGTGCTGGTGGCGCAGGCGCTGCTGGTGGCGGCACCGGGCGGCTATTGGGTCACAGCGGCGATCTGGTTCGGGTTTTCCTTCTGCGGGTCGGTCGGCGTGGCGGGCTATGCGGCGATGGGGCAGGGCTTCCCGCCGGAGTTGCAGGGGCGTGTGGCGACCGCCATCAACTTCTCGATGCTGGTGCTGGTGTTCATCCTGCAGACCGGAATCGGCGCGATCCTGGACCTGTGGCCGCGGACGGCGAATGGCGGGTGGGACCCGGCCGGCTACGCGGTGGCGCTGAGCGTGACGTTCCTGTTGCAGGCGCTGGCGGCGGCGTGGATCGTGGTTGCACCGAAGGGGAGGGCCACATGATCACCAAGCGCACCGAGGCCATCCTGGACCGGCTGCGCGTCACGCGCGCCAAGGGCTTCCGCCTGAAGGACCACGACGCGGGCGACACCTGTGGCCTCGACATCGAGAAGGACCACGCCGCGGCGTTGCTGAAGCAGGGGGTGGATCGGCTCGCGCAGTTGCAGGACATGCTCTACGCGCAGGATCGCTGGTCGGTGCTGTGCATCTTCCAGGCGATGGACGCGGCGGGGAAGGACGGTGCGATCAAGCATGTGTTCTCCGGCGTGAACCCGCAGGGCTGCCAGGTGCATTCCTTCAAGGCGCCGACTTCGACCGAACTCGACCACGATTTCCTGTGGCGGCATTCGACCGCGCTGCCCGAACGCGGGCGCATCGGCATCCACAACCGGTCCTGGTACGAGGAAGTGCTCGCGGTGCGGGTGCATCCGGAGTTCCTGGCGGGCCAGAAGCTGCCGCCGCGCCTGGTGGGCAAAGCGGTGTTCGACGAACGGCTGGAGGACATTGCCGCCTACGAACGCTACCTCGCGCGGCAGGGTACGGTGGTGCTGAAGTTCTTCCTGAACGTCAGCCAGGCGGAGCAAAAGAAGCGCTTCCTGTCGCGAATCGAGGAGCCGGAGAAGAACTGGAAGTTCTCGGCGAATGACGTCGCCGAGCGCGCGCATTGGGACGCCTACATGGACGCGTACCAAGCCGCCATCCGCGGCACCGCGGCGGAGCACGCGCCGTGGTTTGTGGTGCCGGCGGATACGAAGTGGTTCACGCGCCTGGCGGTGGTGGCGGCGATCGTGCAGGCGCTGGAAGGGCTGGGCCTGCACTATCCGAAGGTGACGAAGGCGCAGAAGGTGGCGCTGGAGGGCGCGCGGGCGGCGTTGGGTTAGGTTTCGTTCGCCCGATCCAACGCATGCAGCGCATAGGTAAACGCCGCCCCCGCATTCAGCGCGATCGCCACCCCCAGCGCCTCCGCGATTTCCGCCTTTGTCGCCCCCGCCGCCATCGCCTTGCGCACATGCGCGTCCAGGCAGCCGTCGCACTTCGTGGTGATCGCCACCCCCAGCGCGATGAACTCCCGCGTCTTGGCATCGAGGTGCTGCGTCTTGGCCGCGCCGTTCGACAGCGCGACGAAGCCCTTCACGATCTCCGGGTGCAACTGCCCCAGCTCCTTGCCGCGGTCGCGCAGCGCCGCGGAGTAGGCGTTCCAGTCCTTGATCGCGCTCATCGCTTCATCCCCTGAACGGAAAACGGGCGCGGAGGGTTGCCCTCCGCGCCCGTTCATCATCGCGCCTGGCGGCGTGCAGCGCTACTCGGCCGTCTCCGGCTCGCGGTCGGGTTCGCCCTCGCCTTCCTCGGGCTTGGGCAGCGCCGGTGGCGTGGCCTCCATGATGTCGAAGGACAGCGCGCCGTCCTTCAGCCCCACCTTCACCGAACCGCCCTTGGCCAGCTTGCCGAACAGCAGTTCCTCGGCGAGCGGCTTCTTGATGAATTCCTGGATGACGCGCGCGAGCGGGCGCGCGCCATAGAGCGGGTCGTAGCCACGTTCGGCCAACCATTCCTTGGCCGCGCTGCTCAGTTCGATCGTCACGTTGCGATCCGCGAGCTGGGCTTCCAGCTGCATCACGAACTTCTCCACCACGCGGCCCACGATCTCGGGCGTGAGCGCGGCGAAGGGCACGATCGCATCCAAACGGTTGCGGAATTCGGGCGTGAACAGTCGCTTGATCGCTTCCTCGTCCTCGCCCACGCGTGTCGGGCGTTCGAAGCCGATGGTCGCCTTCGCCATGTCGGACGCGCCCGCATTGGTCGTCATGATGAGGACGACGTTGCGGAAATCCACGGTCTTGCCGTTGTGGTCGGTCAGCTTCCCGTGGTCCATCACCTGCAGCAGGATGTTGTACAGGTCCTGGTGCGCCTTCTCGATCTCATCGAGCAGCAGCACGGCGTGCGGGTGCTGGTCGATCGCATCGGTCAGCAGCCCGCCCTGGTCGAAGCCGACATAGCCGGGCGGTGCGCCGATCAGGCGGCTGACGCTGTGGCGCTCCATGTACTCCGACATGTCGAAGCGGATGAGTTCGATGCCGAGCGTCTTCGCCAGCTGCTTCGCGACCTCGGTCTTGCCGACGCCGGTCGGGCCGGAGAACAGGTAGTTGCCGATCGGCTTCTCCTGGTCGCGCAGGCCCGCACGCGACAGCTTGATCGCGGCGGAGAGCGCCTCGATCGCCTTGTCCTGGCCGAACACCATCGCCTTGAGGTCACGCTCAAGCGTGCGTAGCTGCTCACGGTCGTCGGTCGAGACCGACTTCGGCGGGATGCGCGCGATCTTCGCCACGATGTCCTCGACATCCTTGAGCGTGACCGTCTTGCGCCGCTTGCCCTCGGGCAGCAGCATGCGCGACGCACCCACCTCGTCGATCACGTCGATCGCCTTGTCGGGCAGCTTGCGGTCGTGGATGTACTTGGCGCTGAGTTCCACCGCGGCGCGGATGGCCTCGGGCGTGTAGCGGACCTTGTGGTGCTTCTCGTAGTTGGTCTTGAGGCCCTGCAGGATCTTCACCGCGTCCTCGAGCGTCGGCTCGTTGACGTCGATCTTCTGGAAGCGGCGGACCAGCGCGCGGTCCTTCTCGAAGTAGTTGCGGTATTCCTTGTAGGTGGTGGAGCCCACGCAACGCAGCGTGCCCTGCGCGAGCGCCGGCTTCAGCAGGTTCGACGCATCCATCGCCCCGCCGGAGGTCGCACCCGCGCCGATCACCGTGTGGATCTCGTCGATGAACAGGATGGAGCCCGGCTGGGCTTCCAACTCCGTCACTACGGCCTTCAGCCGTTCCTCGAAATCGCCGCGGTAGCGCGTGCCAGCCAGCAGAGAGCCCATGTCGAGCGCGTAGATGGTCGACTTCAGCAGCACCTCGGGCACGTCGCCCTCGACGATGCGCTTGGCCAGGCCCTCGGCGATCGCGGTCTTGCCCACGCCCGGATCACCCACATAGAGCGGGTTGTTCTTGGTGCGCCGGCATAGGATCTGGATGGTACGCTCGATCTCGGAGTCGCGCCCGATCAGCGGGTCGATCTTGCCCGCCTGCGCCTTCTTGTTGAGATTGACGCAGTAGTTCGATAGCGCGTCCTGGCCGCGGCCGCCGCGCGGCTTCTCCTCCTTCTCGGAGTTCTCCTCGCCGTTGTTGGCCGAGGCCTGCGGCGAACCCTGCACCGGGCGCGGCTGCGAACGGCCCGGCGCCTTGGCGATGCCGTGCGAGATGAAGTTCACCGCATCGAGCCGCGTCATGTCCTGCAGCTGCAGGAAATACACGGCATGCGATTCGCGTTCGCTGAACAGCGCGACCAGCACGTTGGCGCCGGTCACCTCGTCGCGGCCGGAGGACTGCACATGGATCGCGGCGCGCTGCACCACGCGCTGGAAGCCGGCGGTGGGCTTGGGATCGCCGCCGCGCTCGGTCACCAGGCCGGCCAGGTCCTTGTCGAGGAACTCCGACAGGTCGCGCTTCAGGCGCTCGAGGTCGACCCCGCAGGCGCGCAGGACCGTCGCGGCATCCTGGTCGTCGCCCAGGGCCAGCAGCAGGTGTTCGAGTGTCGCGTATTCGTGGCGCCGTTCGCTGGCCAGTGCCAGGGCCCGGTGGAGCGTCTGCTCGAGGTTGCGGGACAGCATGTCAGTGACGCTCCCCTGTCGGTGGCGCGTCAGCCTCATTGGGTCGGCGCGGCACCAGGTATCCGGTGTAGGTGATGTAGGCTTCCCCCCGAGGTTCTGCGACCCCTGCCCCTATTCCTTCTCGATCGTGCACTGCAGAGGGTGCTGGTTCTGGCGCGCCAGGTCCATCACCTGTGTCACTTTCGTCTCGGCGACCTCGTAGGTGAAGACGCCGCAAACGCCCACGCCGCGCCGATGCACGTGCAGCATGATGCGCGTCGCCTCCTCCCGGTTCTTCTGGAAGAAGCGTTCGAGGACATGCACGACGAACTCCATCGGCGTGTAGTCGTCGTTCAGCATCAGCACCTTGTACATGGCGGGCTTCTTGGTGCGCGGACGCGTCTTGACGACGACCCCGGTCTGGGGTCCGTCGCCGCCCTGCCCGCCGCCCGGGCGCTTGTCCTGATCGCTCATGGCCGAAGAAGTGGTTTCCCTTGGGCGGACCGGCAACGGCCCGCGCCGCATGGCAGGATATCGGAGCGCGCGGCCCGCCGTGAAGGGCCGAGAGCGCCGACGTGCCAGATTGTTCCCCAGGTCATTAAAAAAGCCCGGACCGGAACCGGCCCGCCGCGGATGCGACAGGCCGGCCCGGTCCGGGCCGTTGGGCCACCCCGGCGCTGGGGGAGGGGGATCGCGCCGAGGGGCCTCGGGTCTCGTGGCTCAGGCCGCGATCGGCTTGGCCATCTTTTCCATGGCGACGGTCACGCGGGCCGAGATCGGCGCCACGGCCTGCTCGGTCAGCTTGAAGACCGCTTCCTGCATCTTCGCCGACTCGGCAACGGCCTTCTCCAGCGCGGCCTTGGCGTACTTCGCCTGGATCTCGGCGGCCTCGTTCAGCGACTTCACGGCCGAGAGAGCCTTCGCACCCTCGAGCGAGTGGTCGGTCAGGCCCTGCGCCAGCGCCATCATCTGGCGGGCCAGGTCCTGCGCGCCGACGGTCCAGGTCTGGGCGGCCTTGGTGAAGGCCTCCATGTTGCCGCGGCCGAACTCGGTCGCTTCCTCGACGGCCTTCATCACGCCTTCGGCACCCTTGGTCATCTGCTCCATGCCCTTCTCCATCGCGACGCGGGCCTGCGCCGCGCCGTCGGTCACGATCTTCTGCGCCTGGGCCGCGCCCTCGGCGGCCATCTTCTTCACGTCGGGGGTCTTGGTCTCGGCCATGGCCTGGTCCTCTTCCATATTGGGGGTTGGGACCACGGGGGGCGCGGTCCGCTTTGGTAGCCCGGGCTTCCGGGTCGGTTTGCTGCGCTGCAACATGACCCGGGGTTTATCTGATCGGGACGGTCCCTCGCAACATTTTTTTTGCACCGCACCATAACTTTGCAAAGGCCCGACGGCGGACAGGGCCGGGGACTATGGCGGAATGTCGCAACACCACTTTGTAACCCATTGCGGTATAAGGAAGTCGTTGCACGTTTCGGCTGGACGGCGGCACCGCGCCGTCGCTATTCTGGACCAAGGGTGATACTGCCGGGTCCGCCAGGACCGGGCTCGAGGGGGATTCCGCATGCCGCAGACCGGCGCCGAACTGCGCGCGAGCGTCCGATTCCGCGCCGCGCACGGCCTGCTGCCGGGCCTGCTGGCGCTGCTGGCCGCCTGGCTGGCGCCAGCACCCGCGGCTGCACAGATCGGCAGTGAACGTTATGCCGCGATGGTGGTGGAAGCCCGCAGTGGCCGCGTGCTGGTCGCCGCCAATGCCGATGAACAGCGCTACCCCGCCTCGCTCACCAAGATGATGACGCTGTATATGCTGTTCGAGGCGCTGCGCGACGGCCGCGTGCAGCTCACCACCCCGATCCGCATGAGCGAGGAAGCCGCCTCGCGCCCGCCGTCCAAGCTCGGTCTGCCGGCCGGCATGACGCTGTCGGTCGAGCAGGCGATCTACGCGCTGGTCACCAAGAGCGCCAACGACGTCGCCGCCGCGGTGGGTGAACACCTGGCTGGCAGCGAGGAACGCTTCGGCCAGGTCATGACCATGCGCGCACGCGCCATCGGCATGACGCGCACCACCTTCCGCAACGCCTCCGGCCTGCCGGACCCGGACAACATCACCACGGCGCGGGACATGGCCACGCTCGGCCAGCGGCTGATCGCCGACTTCCCGAACCGATACCACTACTTCAGCACGGTGCACTTCTCGTGGGGGCGCGCGATGATCCGCAACCACAACCGGATGCTGGGCGACTACGAGGGCGCGGACGGCATCAAGACCGGCTTCATCCGCGATTCCGGCTTCAACATCGTGACCTCGGCGCTGCGCGACGGCGTGCGGCTGGTGGGCGTGACCATGGGCGGGTCGTCCTGGGTGGAGCGCGACCGGCACATGGGCGCGCTGCTCGACCAGGGCTTCGCGCAGATGGGCGTCGCACCACGCCCGCCGTCGTCGATCATGGCCGCGGCGGTGCCCACGGCGCGCGCCGCGACCGCTGCGCGCGCCGCCGTGCCCGACCGCCGCGCCGGCACGACGCGCGCCGCCGCCACGCAGGCCCGCGTCGGCGCCGGGCGGGGCACGACAGCGGCACGCGCCGCAACCCAGGCCGTGCGCGCGCCGGTCGCGCGCAGCACCGCCCCGCGCGCACCGGCCCCGCGCGCGGCGGCCGCGTCGCGCCGCACCGCGCCGACCGCGCCGCGCGTGGAACAGGGCAGCCGCGCCACGACGCCCGCGCTGCCGCGCCCGGTGCCGCGTCCGGTTTCGACCACCCGGCGCTGAGCCGCGATCGCCCGGCGGGGCACTGGCCCCAGCCGCGCCAGCCCGACGGCACGGTGCTTGCTCCGCCGCGCGGCAGGTCGTGCTATCGCACGGCTGCCAGCGCCTGTGGTGCCCGGGCTGCCCGGCGCGCAGGCATGCTTGTCGCCAGCCGCCATCGGAAAGGGCAGCCCATGCTCCGTCGTCGTCTCCTTCTCGCCGCACCCGCCGTGCTGGCCGCGCCGTCGGCCCTGCATGCCCAGGGGGCCTGGCCGAACCGGCCGGTGCGCATCATCAACCCGTATGCGCCGGGCGGGACGTCGGACATCGTCATGCGCTACCTGGCGGCGGGCATGGAGCGCGCTTTCGGCCAGCCCTTCATCGTCGAGAACCGGCCCGGCGCGGGCGGCGCGGTGGGCACCGCGCAGGTCGCGGCCGCGGCGCCGGATGGCTACACGCTGCTGGTGACGAATACCGGGCCGCTGGCCGTTTCGGTCAGCATGACGCCGCCGCCGGCCTATAATCCGGAGCGGTC